>NZ_JBVJHI010000001.1:0-1039242 GCF_055586885.1 Micromonospora sp. NPDC048907 | reverse complement strand
TGGAGGTATCCGGACCCCGGAGACAGCCATAGCGCTCCACTCACCGCCGCAAGCCAGGCATGAACCGGACATTCGTCCCAGGCTCACCGCCCGTGTCGGCGCAACGTGACGACCTGGCTGGATCGGCGCGACCGCCCCAGCCCCATCCACAGGCCACGCAGCCACCCGCCCACCCAGCCCGACCCGCTTTGCTCTGCAGCCATCCACGCACCACCTACGCTCCGTGCCCGCTGCGGCGATGGCTGCAGAGCAAAGGCGGGCATGGAGCACCCGCCCGCCACCCGTGCCGGGATGACGACCCGAGCCCTGATCCCCCACCGACCTGGCCTCACTGCGAACAGCAGCAGGGAACGATCAGTGGCGGCCGTGGCGTGCGCGGAGGTAGTCGGAGACGACGTACTCGCCCAGGTCGTCGAGGTCGGGGGTGAACATCCGGCCCTTGGAGCGCCGGGCCACCGCGTCCACGAACCGGCGCAGGCCCGGGTCGTCGCCGAGCATGAACAGGTTCAGCGTGGCCCCGTACCGGGTCAGCTTGTCCACCTCGCGGATGGTCGCCTGGATGGTCTCCGGCAGCGGCGGCCAGTGGAAGTACGCCTCGCCGTCGGACGGGTCGAGGTGGGCGGTGGGCTCACCGTCGGTGACCACGAGCACGACCGGCTCGGCGCCCGGGTGCCGGCGCAGGTGCCGCCCGGCCAGCCGCAGCGCGTGCTGCAGGTTGGTGCCCTGCTCCATGTCGGGCTCCACCGCGGCCAGCTCCTGCTGGGTCAGCGGCATGGCCTCCCGGCCGAATCCGATGATCTGCAGGGCGTCCTGCGGGAAGCGGGTCGCCATGAGGTGCGAGAGGGCCAGCGCGGTCTGCTTCATCGGCCCCCAGCGCCCCTGGGAGATCATCGAGTACGACAGGTCGACGCAGAGCGCCACGGCCGCCGAGGCGCGCCGCTCGGTCTCCATGACCTCGAAGTCCTCGACGGCGAGCTGCACGGGCACCCGGGGGCCGGCCCGGCGGACCGCGCGGGTGAGGGTGCGCACCACGTCGAGGGGCTGCTCGTCGCCGTACTCCCACTGCCGGGAGGCGCCGCTCACCTCGCCGGCCGCGCCCGCGGAGCGCAGGTCGTGCTGGCCGCGCGGCCCGGCGGTCAGGTCGGCGAAGACCCGGCGCAGGGCGGTGCCGGCGAGCCGGCGCAGCGCCTTCGGGCTGAGCGTCAGCCCCTCGGCGTCCCGGGTCACCCAGCCCTGCCGGCGCAGCTCACGCTCCAGCTCCTGCAGCCGGCGTACGTCGTCGGCGGCGTCCCGGCCCAGCGTCCGGGCGACCGCCTCGACGTCGACGTCGTCCAGCGTGGCGCCCGGGTGGTCCTGGTCGAGGGAGTCGAGCAGCTCGTCCAGCTCGGCGATCTCGCCGAGTGCGCCGGTGGCCTCGCCGTAGCCGAGCTGCTGGTCGCCCCGGATCCGCTCGCCGCGGCGCCAGTTGAGGTCGGGGCGCAGCGACCGCAGGTGCTCGTCGAGCTGGGCCAGTTCCCCGGCCAGCTGCTCGCCGAGGGACTGGCGCATGAGCCCGGCCAGCTCCTCGCGCTGCCGGTCGGACAGCGACCGCATGAGCCGCTCCCCGGCCGCCGACCGGCGGGCCAGCACGTCGATCAGCTCGTCGACGTCCTTCGGCTGCTCCGGGAAGAACTCGCCGTGCCGGCGCATGAACTCGGCGAACGCGTCGGTGGTGTCCTCGGACCGGGCGTGCCGGGCGAGCAGGTCGTTGAGGTCGCTCATCATCTCGGCGAGCTGCCGCTGGGTGGCCGGGTCGCCGGCGGCCCGTGCCGCGTCGCGCAGCCCGGCGAAGCGCTGCTCCAGCACCTCGCCGCGCAGCCCGTCGAGGATCCGCTGGTAGCTGGCGCGGGCCTCGTCGCTGGCCCAGTCGTACCCGGACAGCTCCTCGACGGCGCGGGCCGTCGAGCGAGGCAGGTTGTTCAGCACCGCCTCGGCGAAGCGGGCGTCGTCGCCGTCCCGCCCGCGCAGTTCCTCCCGCTCGGCGGCGAGGGCCTGGTCGAGCAGCGCCTGGGCGCGGGTCACCGCGCCGTCCAGGTCGCCCCGGCGCAGCGCCTCCCGGCGCAGCCGGCGGGCCCGGGCGGCCAGGTCGTCCAGGCCGCCGCGCCCCTGCGGGCCGCGCCGCAGCAGGTCGCGCAGCGCCTCCCGCAGGCTGCCGCCGGCGAGGACCTCCGAGCCGACCGCGTCCACCGCGGCGCGTACGTCGTACGGCGGGGCGAGCGGGTCGGGCCCGCCGCGCCACTGCCCGTACCGGAACCGGTTGCCGGCCACGGTCAGCCCCGGCCGCCGTAGACGGTGCGCCCGGACTCGGTGACGTCCTTGCCCAGCCGGCGGGTGAGGTGCAGCCCCTCCAGGACGAACTCGATCCCGGCGGCGGCCTCCTCGGGGGTGGGCGCGTCGCCGAGGCCGAGCCGGTCGAGCACCTTGGCCAGCCCGGGAACGGTGCCGACCTGGCCGAGCAGCTCCGCCGAGGAGACCAGCTCGCCGGTCTCGATCTCGGTGCCCTCGGCGACCAGCGCGGTGAATCCGGAGAGGTCCAGCCCGGCCAGTCGGGCCCGGAACGTCTCGGCGGTGGCGGTCCGCAGCAGGTGGCCGAGGACCTCGATCTCCCGCCCCTCCTCACCGCTCTCGAACTCGACCTTGCCGCGCAGCGTGGAGGTCACCGAGACGGCGTCGCCGACGCGGGCGACCGGTGCCTCGTGGACGGCGGCGCCCAGCAGGCCGGCGCGGCGCAGCGCGGCGGCGGCGACGGTCTCGGCGGCGGCGATGGCGAACCGGGCGGAGACGCCGGAGCGCGGGTCCACCGACGGTGATTCCCGGACGGCGCGGGCGAAGCGGGCGAGCACCTCCAGCACGTGCTCCGGGACGGTGGCGACCAGGTCGGCCTCCTGCCGGATCAGGGACAGTTCCAGCTCCAGGTCGAGCGGGTAGTGGGTGCGGATCTCCGCGCCGAAGCGGTCCTTGAGTGGAGTGATGATCCGGCCCCGGTTGGTGTAGTCCTCCGGGTTGGCGCTGGCCACGAGGAGCAGGTCCAGCGGGAGCCGGAGCTGGTAGCCGCGGACCTGGATGTCCCGCTCCTCCAGCACGTTGAGCAGCGCCACCTGGATGCGTTCGGCCAGGTCGGGCAGCTCGTTGACGGCGAAGACGCCCCGGTTGGTGCGCGGCACGAGTCCGAAGTGGATGGTCTCCGGGTCGCCGAGGGTACGCCCCTGGGCGAGCCGGATCGGGTCGACGTCGCCGATGAGGTCGCCGACGCTGGTGTCCGGGGTGGCGAGCTTCTCGCCGTAGCGCATCGAGCGGTGCAGCCAGCCGATCGGCAGGTCGTCGCCGCGCTCGGCGACCAGGGCGCGGGACGCCGGGGTGAGCGGGTGCATCGGGTGCTCGTTGAGCACCGAGCCGGGGATCACCGGGGTCCACTCGTCGAGCAGCGCGCCGAGCGAGCGGATGAGCCGGGTCTTGCCCTGGCCGCGCTCGCCGAGCAGCACCATGTCGTGGCCGGCGAGCAGGGCCCGCTCGACCTCGGGCAGCACCGTGTCCCCGTAGCCGACGATGCCGGGGAAGCGCTCCTCGCCGGCGCGCATCCGGGCCAGGAGGTTGTCACGGAGTTCCTGCTTGACCGTGCGGTGGCGATGGCCGGCGGCCCGCAGCTCGCCGAGCGTGCCGGGCAGGTCGGCGGGCGGGGCCGGGGGAACCTGGTTGGGCGCAGTCACCCGACCAACGCTATCTCGGTCGGGTGACCGCGCGCCGCCTTCGGAGCTGGCCGGACCGTCACGGACGGGCGACGGGCCGCCCGCAGCGGGCGCAGGCGCCCCGCCGCCGCAGGTGGTACGCCAGGGTGGCGGCCCCGAGCGCGACGCCCCAGAGGGGCCAGAGCAGCATCGGCGCGGAAGCCAGACTGAATCCGCCGGTCAGGTGCCAGAACTCGGCGTTGCTCATCAGGCCGAGGGTGGCCGCCGTCACCGACAGCGCCACCAGCGCCGCGGGAACGACCGCCAGCCTGATCGGCACCCGCCGGCCGGCCAGCCCCGGCAGCCAGCGGGGGAACCGCTCGCCCCAGGGGCGGACCAGCCCGAGGGTGAGGATCGCCCCGACGGTGGCGAAGCCGCCCAGCCCGGCGCCGGCCCAGACCAGCCCGGTCTCCCGCATCTCGGCGAGGAAGTCCCGGGGGATGCCGAGCGGGATGCCGGCCGCCCAGGCGAACCGGGTGACCGCGTAGGCGAACGGGATGACGGCGGCCGTGTACGCGGCCCAGCGTCCCCAGCGGGCGGCCGCGGCGGGCGTGGTCCAGCCGCGTTCGTGGTCGTCCCGGCCGCAGGCCGGGCAGGCGCCGGCGGTCCGGCGCTGCCAGAGCAGCAGCGCGCCGGCCAGCAGGACGCCCCCGACGAGGGCGGCGCACCGGGCGGCCAGCGGCCAGTCGAAGATCTGCCCGTAGTCGACGGGCGGCCAGCCGAACGGCGCGCCGACGAGCAGGATCGGCAGGTAGCCGAGCACGATCAGCACCCGGGCGTCGGGGACGACCACGGTCAGCGCGAACGCGACCGTCCAGCCGTAGCCGAGCAGCAGCGCGCGGGGCGGGCCGGGCCGGCGTACCGTCGCCGGGCCGCTCATGGCCAGGGCCGCGACGGCCGCCAGCAGCAGCACCCCGGCGAAGAGCGGGGCGCCGACGTCCACCGGCAGCAGCCGGAGCAGGCTGACGTCGCCGCCGTGCGGGTCGTTGGCGCCGAACGGGTAGCCGGCGCCGGTCAGGGTCGAGAGCAGGGCGAGAACGCCCCAGCCGCCGAGCCAGGCGGCGGCGAGCGGTGCGGCCAGGTCGAGCCGCGTCCGGGCGGCCCGGCGGGGTGGGGAATCGGTGGTTGTCGTCATGCTCTCAGCGTCGGCGGGTCGGCCCCCGGATCCCTCCCGCGCCGGGGTGGACCGCCTCCCCCACGGGAGGGACTCCTCAGCCGGTCGGGACCACGAATCCCGACTCGTACGCGGCGATCACCGCCTGGGTCCGGTCCCGCACCCCGAGCTTGGCCAGCACGTTGCCGACGTGCGTCTTGACCGTCTCCACGCCGACCACCAGCCGCTCGGCGATCTCCGGGTTGGACAGCCCGGCGGCCATCAGCCGCAGCACCTCGCCCTCCCGTTCGGTGAGCCGGGCCGCGCGCAGCGCGTCGCCGCCCCGGCCGCCGTACGCGCCGGCGAGCCGGCGGATCGCCGCCGGGAACAGCAGCGACTCACCGGCGGCCACCACCCGGATGGCCTCCACCACCTCGGCCGGGCGGGCCCGCTTGAGGAGGAAGCCGCTCGCGCCGGCGCGCAGCGCCTCGTAGACGTACTCGTCGTTGGCGAATGTGGTGACGACCAGGACCCGGGGCGGGTCGGCGGAGGCGGCCAGCAGCCGCCGGGTGGCCTGGATGCCGTCGATGGACGGCATCCGGACGTCCATGAGCACCACCCGGGGTCGCAGCCGGGCCACCAGCGGCGGCACCTCCGCGCCGTCCGCGGCCTCGCCGACCACCCGCAGGTCCGGCTGGGCGTCCACGATCGCCCGCAGGCCGACCCGGATCAGCTCGTCGTCGTCGACGATCAGCACGTCGATGGTCACCCGGTCTCCCCTCTCGGTGCCGGCAGGGTGACCCGGACCCGCCAGCGGTCGCCGTCCGGGCCGGCGGCGAGCTGCCCGCCGAGCAGCAGCACCCGCTCCCGCATGCCGTCGAGCCCGCGCCCGCCGCCACGCGGCCCGGTGGTGCCGCGCAGCGCGTTGACCAGCTCGATCTCCAGGCGACCGTCGGGTACGGCCACCCGCAGGCGCACCGGACCGCGGCCGTGCCGGGCCGCGTTGGTCAGGCCCTCCTGCACGATCCGGTACCCCTCCCGGGACACCACGGCGGGCAGGCCACCGAGCGTCCCGCTGACCCGGGAGTCCACGGCCAGGCCGGCGGCCCGGGTGTCGGCGACCAGCCGGTCCAGCCCGTCCAGGGTGGCCTGCGGCGCGGTGGACGCCGGTGCCCGCCCGTCGGCCGTCTCCCGGAGCAGCCCGAGCACGTGGTCCAGGTCGTCCATCGCGCGGCGGCTGGTCTCCTCGATGGCGCCCAGCGCCCGGCGGGTGAACTCCGGGTCGCTGTCGAGCAGCTCCCGGGCCGCCCCGGCCTGGAGGGTCGCCACGGTCAGCGCGTGCCCCACCGAGTCGTGCAGCTCCCGGGCCAGCCGGTTGCGCTCGGCCAACCGGGCGGACCGGGCCTCCAGGGCGGCGATCCGCTCGGCCTGCGCCGGGCCGAGCAGCACGGGCGCCATCGAGGCGGCGAGCGCGCCCAGCCCCGCGACCGCGTACCCGAGGGCGACCAGCAGGGCCAGCCCGGCCAGTCCCGCCACGACCGGGCGGCCCGGGTCGAACGGGCCGAAGCCGTCCTCGGCGGTGGCGCCGGTGTCCACGCCGGCCAGCCCGGCGAGGAAGACCAGCGCCATGGGGAACGCGCTGATCGCCGCGAACAGCACCATTGCGCCAGTGAGCAGGTGCAGGGCGATCCAGAGCGCCGCGCGTACCCGGGTCTCCCGGTCGATCCGGTGGCCCGGGGCGGGATCGGGGAGGTCGACGGCGAGCAGCGCCCGGGCGGCGGCGATCTCCAGTGCCCGGCTGCCGGCGAGAAACACCGGCACGGCGGCGAGCCCGGCGGCGACCAGCAGCAGCCCGCCGCCGACCGGGCGGGGCACGTCGGCGTTGCCGAGCAGTTGCGCGAACGCCGCCGCGAGCAGCGCGTACGGCAGGGCGAGCACCCCGCCGAGGAGCAGGAACACGGCGCGCCGCCAGGTGCTCCCGCGCACCAGCGGCGCCAGCACGCCCGGGACCGTCACCCGGTCATTCTGCCGCCCGGCAGCGGCCCGCCGACTCCCCCGAGACGGGGAGATCCGGTCAGCGGTGGTCCTGGACGTACCGCTGCGGGTCCTTGTCGCGGAACGGCAGGTTGCGCCCGTTCTTGTGCTCGCCGTAGAAGGTCAGCCAGCGCTGCCCCAGCTCGGCCCGCAGCTCGACGCTCGCGTGCCGGCGGAAGTCCGGCAGCGCCTCGTCCTCCTCCTCGGCCAGGTGCTCGCTGTTCTCCCGGCGGGCCCGCCACACGGCCGCCCACCACGCGTCGGAACCGACCTCGTGGAGCTTGGACTCGGCGACGGCGTCGCGGATCTTGTTGTGGTCGCCGATGGCGTCCTCGGTCTCCTCGGCGCCGTCGTCGCCGTGCTTGACCAGGTGCGGGTAGAGGATGGCCTCCTCCGCCTCGGCGTGGATGTCCAGGTGCAGCGCCAGCGCCTCCCAGACGGCCAGCAGCTCGGCCGGGTCCCGGGCGTCGTCCAGCCGGGCGAAGCCGCGGCGGAAGGCGGCGTGGTCGTCGAGGATCAGTGCGGTGATGTCGTCCATGGTGGTCACTTCCGGGTTCGGGCGCGGATGAGCTTGGGTACGGCGGCCAGCCCGGTGACCGGGCGGAACGCGTGGGCGGCGGTGGCCAGCGCGGCGTACTCGTCGTCGGCCAGGTCGATCTCGGCGGCGGCCGCGTTGCGCTCCACCTGCTCGACGCTCGACGCGCCGGGGATGGCCACCACGCTGGGGTGCCGGAGCAGGTACGCCAGGGCGACCTGGCTGGGCGTGGCGTCGTGCGCGCCGGCGACCTCGCGCAGGGTGGCGATCAGCTCGGTGCCCCGCTCCAGGTTCTCCGGCAGGAAGTACGGGTTGGCCCGCCGGATCGCCCCGGCGGGCGGGTTCCGGGCGTCGTAGCGGCCGGAGAGGAAGCCCTGCCCCAGCGGGCTGTACGCGATGACGATCCGGCCGGCCTGCTCCGCGTACGGGATCAGGTCCTCCTCGGGGCGGCGGTCGACCATGCTGTAGCGGACCTGGTTGCTCAGCACCCGGCGCCCCAGCGCGGCCTCGGCGAACCGCCAGCGGCGCAGCGTGTAGTTGCTGACCCCGACCTCGCCGACCAGCCCGACGTCCTGGAGCGCGCGCATGCCGCGCATCGTGGTGGTGTCGGCGACCACCGGGTTGGGCTGGTGCACCTGGTAGAGGTCGATGCCGGTGACGCCGAGCCGGGCGGCGGAGGCGACCGCCCGCTGCTGCACCACCGGGGCGAGCGGCAGCACCGGGAATACCTTGCTGGCGACCACGACCCTGGCCCGGTCGTCGCCGACGACTGCTCCGGGTGGCAGCGCGGCGTCCGACGCGCCGTGCTGGAGTGGTCGGAGGGCCGCGCCGAGGATGCGCTCGCTGCGGCCGAAGCCGTAGATCTCGGCGGTGTCGAAGAGGGTGACGCCCAGGTCGAGCGCCCGCCGGACGATCTGCGCCGCCCGGCGTTCGTAGTCGGGGCCGTAGCCCCACTCGCGCGAGCCGAACTGCCACGTGCCGAGGCCGATCTTGGAGATGGGCTTGGGGGTGTCGAGCGGGACGTAGCGCATGGACTCGAAGCTACCCAAGCGGGCGGGACCGCACGCCGGTTCCGGCGGCCCACCTCCGCGCCGGCCTGGGCGCGGCCCCGGACTAGGGTCGGAGGCGTGACCTACCTCGCCAGCGAAGACCGTTACGACTCGATGATCTACCGGCGCACCGGCCGCAGCGGCCTGCGCCTGCCCGCCATCTCGCTCGGGCTGTGGCACAACTTCGGGCCGGACCGCCCGTACGAGCGGCAGCGGGACATCGTCCGGCGCGCCTTCGACCTCGGGATCACCCACTTCGATCTGGCCAACAACTACGGCCCGCCGCCCGGCGCCGCCGAGGAGAACTTCGGCCGGCTGCTCGCCACCGACCTGAAGCCGTACCGGGACGAGCTGGTCATCTCCAGCAAGGCCGGCTATCTGATGTGGCCCGGCCCGTACGGCGAGTGGGGCTCGCGCAAGTACCTGATCTCGTCGCTGGACCAGTCGCTGCGCCGGATGGGCCTCGACTACGTCGACATCTTCTACTCCCACCGGTTCGACCCGGACACCCCGCTGGAGGAGACGATGGGCGCGCTGGACGCGATCGTGCGCTCCGGCAAGGCGCTCTACGTGGGCATCTCCAACTACGACTCGGAGCAGACCGCCCGGGCCGCCGGGATCCTCCGCGAGCTGGGCACCCCACTGCTGATCAACCAGCCGTCGTACTCGATGCTCAACCGCTGGACCGAGGCCGACGGGCTGCTGGACACCCTGGAGCAGGCCGGCGCGGGCTGCATCGCCTACAGCCCGCTGGCGCAGGGCCTGCTCACCGACCGCTACCTGGGCGGCATCCCCGCCGACTCCCGGGTGCGCACCAGCGTCTTCCTCAACGAGAGCGACCTCAGCGAGGAGCGGATGGCCACCATCCGCGGGCTCGCCGCGGTCGCCGAGCGGCGCGGCCAGAGCCTGGCCCAGCTCGCGCTGGCCTGGGCGCTGCGCGACCCGCGCATGACCAGCCTGATCATCGGGGCGAGCAGCGTGGCCCAACTGGAGGGGAACGTGGCCGCGCTGGACAACCTCGACCTCGGCGCCGACGACCTGGCCGAGATCGACCGCCACCTGGGCTGACGGCGGGCGCTCACCAGACCCGGCGGCGGCCGGCGCGGTGACTGCGGACCCCGCACGGCCGGCCCACGGGCACGCTGCCGGCCCGCCGCAACCGCATCGCCACCACGACGACGAGCAGCACGGTGACCCCGGCCGCCGCGCCGACCACGAGCGGCCGGGGGAACCGTCCGGTGTCGGTCACGGCCGCCACCGGCACCCCCGCCGCCGGGTCGCCGGCCGCGTCGCCGGTCGCGGCCCTCGGCACGGTACGCGGGGCCGCCGCGCTCGCCGGCGGCGACGGCTCTGCACGCGGCGTGGTCGCCGCCCCGCCGGACGGCGACCGGAACACCACATCGGAGCAGGAGTAGTAGGTGTCCTGGGTGTTGGAGTTCTGCCAGATCGTGTAGATGATGTGGCGCCCGGTGCGGCCCGCCGGCAGCCGCCCCGGCATCTGGTAGGCGCCGTCCCGGATCGGCGGGTCGGTGACCGTGAGGAACGGCTTCTCCGCCAGGTCCGACCAGGTCAGCCGCCGGGTCGGCGCGTACGAGGCGGTGGTGGCGTAGAACCGGAACGTGCCCTTGTGCGGGATCGTGGTGCGGTAGCGGAAGGTGTACCGGGCGCCGGCCGTGAGCGTGGTGGCCGGCCAGTCGGTCCGGGGCAGGTCCAGCCCCCGGTACGCCGACAGCCCGCCGCTGCACAGCTCCCCGTCGGGGATGCGCTCCCGGTCCCGCCCGTCGATCCGGGCCACCCGGATGTTGTCCCACTCCCGCACGGCCGCCCCCTCGGCGATCGCGGCCCGGCAGGCCGGCGTGTCCGCCCGGCCACCCTCCGGTCCGCAGGCGGCGGCCCGGCTCAACGGGCTGGTGGGGGCGCCGTGCGCGCTCGCCGGCACGCCGGTGAGCAGCAGGGTCGCGGTGACGGCGGCGAGCCCGGCGAGCGTGCGGCGTACGGCCATGTCATCGACCTCCCGCGCACTGGTACGGGCGCCGGGCGGCAAAGGTTCGATCCGCGCGTCCGGCGCGCCGGACCCCACGGCCGGCTCGGGCGTGCTGACCGAACGGCTGGACGGGGCGGCGGCGGAGCGGCGTGGGCCCTAGAGTGACGAAACCCCGCGATCAAGGAGCGAGCCGTGTCCGAGCCGCCACAGACGCCAGAGGCGCCCCGACCCGCTCCGGCGGCCGGGTCGGACGTCACGCCGCACCTGCTCGTCGTGCCCGACGTGGCGGGCGCGCCGCCCACGGTGCCGTGGCCGGGCCCGGAGGGGCAGCCCGCCTGGGCGATCCCGGTGGTCGTCCCGGCCGGCACCCGCGGCTACGCGCTGTTCGTGCCGCTGGTGCCCGTGGCGGAGGGCCAGCCGGCCGCGTCCGCCGAACAACCGGCCGCCCCGCGGCTGCTGGTCCCCGCGCCCGGCGTGCCCACCCAGGCCGCCCCGCCGGCCGTCGAGACCCCGGGTGTCGCGGCCACGGCCGGCTCGACCCCGACGACCTCGGCGACCGGCCCGGCGCCCGCCGGCGCGCCCCCGGCGGCGGCGTCCCCGGCCGGTGGCGCTGAGGCCGTTACGGCGACCGACGATGCGCCCACGCAGGCACCCTCCTCCGCCGGGCCGCCGAGCGCGGGCGCCGGGCCGACACCGGCCGCGGAGGTCGAGCCGGAGGCGGAGACCGAGCCGGAACCGACGGCCGGGGCTGGCCCGGCGACCTCGACGGCCCCTGCTCCGCCGGCCGGCTCGCCGGCGACACCGGCCGCCGCCGAGGCCCGGCCGGCCGCCGCCGTTCCGGCTCAGCCGGCCGCCGCCGTCCCGCCGCAGCCGGCCGCCGCCCCGCCGTACCCGGGGCACGGGATGCAGCCCTGGGGCGTCTACCCGCCCCAGCCCGGCTGGACGCCCCGGCCTCGCACCCCCCGCACCTCGTTCCTCGGCGCGCGCTGGCCGGGCCCGAAGCCGGCCACCGGCCGGGCCGTCCCCCTCGCCGTGCTGGCCGGGGCACTCGGCGCCGCGTTCTTCGTGCCGCTGAGCCGGGTCGGCATCGGCTGGTTCCTGGGCTGGCTCACGCTGACCCTCGGCGTGCTGGTCGCGGTACGCCGGCGCACCGCCGGCCTGCCCCGCGCCGAGCGGCTGATCCGTGGCGGGTGGGCGGCGGCGGCACTGGTCCTGCTCGCCGTGCTGGCGTTCCGCAACGCCTGGTGGCTGGTGACGTTCTGCGTGCTCGGCGCACTGGGCTGCGCCACCCTGGCGATCGTCGGCGGCCGGCTGGTCCGCTCGATCCTGTTCGGCCTGGTCGCCACGCCGTTCGCGGCGCTCCGCGGCCTGCCCTGGGTGCGGCGGCACGTCACCGCCTCACCGGAGGCCGGGACGGTCCGCAAGATCACCGGCTCGGTGGTCGCCACCGTGCTGGTGCTGCTGGTCTTCGGCAGCCTGCTCGCCTCGGCCGACGCGGCCTTCTCCGAGGTGCTCACCGCGATCGTGCCCGAGATCAACATCGGTACGGTGTTCCGCTGGGTCTTCCTGGCCGCGGTCGGTGGCCTGATCGCCGTCGCGGCGGTCTACACGCTGGCCGCCCCGCCCGACCTGTCCACCGTGGACCGGCCGAGCAGCCGCCGGTTGGGCGCGCTGGAGTGGGCGCCGGCCATCGGCGCGCTGACGCTGCTCTTCGCCGGCTTCGTGATCGTGCAGTTCACCGTGCTCTTCGGCGGTCAGCGGCACGTGCAGAAGGTCGCCGGGTTGAGCTACTCCGAGTACGCCCGCAGCGGCTTCTGGCAGCTCCTCTTCGTCACCCTGCTGACCCTGGCCGTGCTGGGCGGGGTGAGCCGCTGGGCCAGCCGCGAGCGGCCGGTCGAGCGCCACCTGCTGCGCGTGCTGCTGGGCCTGCTCAGCGCGCTCAGCGTGGTCATCGTGGTGTCCGCGCTGTCCCGGATGTGGACGTACCAGAAGGTCTACAGCTTCACCGGCGAGCGGATCTTCGTGATGGCGTTCGAGCTGCTGCTCGGCGCGGTCTTCCTGATGATCCTGGCGGCCGGCGTGCGGTGGCAGGGCCGGTGGATCCCGGGCACGACCGTCGCGCTGGCCGTGGCGATGCTGCTCGGCCTGGCCGTCCTGAACCCCGAGGACTACGCGGCGAAGCGCAACATACTCCGCTACGAGCAGACCGGCAAGATCGACGCGTGGTACCTGCGGGCACTCTCGGCCGACGCGACGCCCGCGCTGACCCGGCTCCCCGACCCGGTGCGCCGCTGCACGCTGAGCTGGATCGCCGACGACCTGGAGGAAGCCGACCCCTGGTACGCCTGGAACCTGGGCCGGCACCGGGCCCGCCAGGCCCTCGACCGGGTCGGGCCGGGCGCGATCGGCGGCCCGAAGGACTGCCGCCGGGCCGACCAGTTCGACCTGCCCAAGTCCCGCCGGTGACCCTGCCGGCCGGGCCGCGGCACGCCGTGGCCCGGCCGGGGGCGCACCCGGCCCGTCCGTGAACGTTCACCGGCCCCTCACGTGCGGGCCACGGCGGACACCGACACCGCACCTACCTTCGGCTGCGCGAACGTCAACCGAAGTAGCGGAGGTTCCTCCATGTCCGTCCGTCAGCTCATGACGGTGCTGGCCGCCGGGGCGGCGCTGGCCGTGCCCACGGCCGCCCACGCGGCCCCCGGCGCCGGTCCCGGCGTGCTGCCGCAGAAGACCCACTTCGACCTGCAGGCGCACCGGGGCGGGATCGGGCTGACCACCGAGGAGACGCTGGCCGGCTTCGCCAAGGCCATGCGCCTCGGCGTCACCACGCTGGAGCTCGACACCCAGGTCACCCGGGACGAGAAGGTGGTCGTCACGCACGACCGACAGGTCAGCGCGCAGAAGTGCCGCGACACCGCCCCGGTGACCGCCGGCGACCCGCAGTACCCGTACGTCGGGAAGTACGTCAAGGACCTCACCCTGGCCCAGATCAAGACCATGGACTGCGGCTACCAGCAGCTGCCCGGCTTCCCGGAGCAGGAGCAGATCGCCGGCGTCCGGATGGCCGAGCTGCGGGACGTGCTCGACCTGGTGAAGAGCTACCACGCTCACCAGCTCACGCTGAACATCGAGACCAAGGTGGAGGCGGGCGCGCCCGAGCAGACCGCCCCGCGCGAGCTGTTCGTCCGCCGGGTCTTCGAGGAGATCCGCGCCTCCGGCATCGAGGACCAGGTCACCATCCAGTCCTTCGACTGGGGCTCGCTGCGGGTGATGCACCGGCTCGCGCCGCGGTGGCCGCTGGTGGCCCTCACCAACTACGACTTCCTCCAGGTCGGTAAGCCCGGCGCCTCGCCGTGGCTGGGCGGCCTGGACGCCGACGACTTCGGTGGCGATTTCGTCCGCGCGGCGGCCGCGATCCCGGGCGTGACCGCCCTGTCCCCCAACTACGGCTTCCCGCAGAACGGCACGGTCGCCGACCCGGCCTTCCGGTTCTACCCGGACCGGAAGATGATCGCCGACGCGCACGCCCGCGGCCTGAAGGTCGTGCCGTGGACCTGCGACGACCCGGCCACCGTGGCGGCGCTGATGGATCTGGGCGTCGACGGGATCATCACCAACTACCCGAACCGGGTCCGGCAGCTCATGGCCGAGCGGGGCATGCGGCTGCCGAAGGCGTACGAGCCGCGCTGAGGCCCGCGGCGTCCGCCCGGTCGACCGGGCGGACGCCGCCACGGGCGGGCCCGGTCAGGCCGGGCCGCCGCCGAAGCCGATCTCGTTGCCGTCCGGGTCGCGGAAGATGGCCTTGCGGACCCCGTTGTCGTAGGTCTCGCGCTCGGCGGGTGCCAGGCCGCGCTCGGCGATCTGCGCGAGGCGGGCGTCGAGATCGTCGACGAAGACGGTGTGCATGGCGTGCCCGGCGTGCTCGGGCCGCACCTCGATGTACAGGAACCGGTGCTCGGCCAGCTCCCACACCGCCTCGGTGTCGTTCGGCAGGAACGAGGGCGGCGCGCCGAGGAGCCGCTCGTACCAGGCCGCCGCCGCGCGGCGGTCGCGGACGGGGAGGCCCGCGAACAGGTCTACGGTCATGAGCCCATGCTAGGGATCAGCCGGGCTTCTCCTCCGGCTCTCCGTCGTGCCAGCGGGCGCCACCCATGGCCACCAACCCGACGGCCACCGGGAGCGGGGTCATCGCCTCCAGAACAGGAGGTGGGTGACTCCGCTGGGGCTCGGCACCGACTCGAGGTGAAAGCGGTCGAGAAGCTCCTGGTGGCTCTCCCACAGCCGCTCGCCGCGACCGAGGTCGACCGGCGCGACGGCGATGTGCATCTCGTCGACCAGGTCGGCCTCGAGGAATTCGCGGATGGTGGCGACTCCACCGCCGAGGCGTACGTCCCGGCCGTCGGCGGCCTGCTTCGCACGTGCCAGCGCCTCGGCCGGGCTCGCGTCGAGGAAGTGGAACGTGGTGTCCGCCAGGGTGAACGACGGGCGCTCGTAGTGGGTGAGCACGAAGACCGGCACGTGGAACGGTGGGTTGTCCCCCCACCACCCCTGCCAGTCGTGGTTCTCCCAGGGGCCGCGCTGCGGGCCGAACTTGTTACGGCCCATGATCTCGGCGCCGATGTTGCGGTCGTAGTCGCGGGTCAGGTAGTCGTCCAGGCCGCGGGTGCCCCCGGGCTCGGTGCGGTACACGAAGCTGGCGGTGGCGGCACGCCAGGCCAACAGGGCGGTGGGGTCCGCGTGGCCGAAGGGCCGCTCCAGGCTCTGCCCCTCGCCGGCGCCGAACCCGTCGCGCGACACGGCGAAGCTCTGCACCCTCAACCGCTGCTGTGGCACGAATTCCCCTCCGACGAGCCTTGTGATTGCAACTTACGCCCCACCTACGGCGGGCCCGGAGGCCTCCCCCGGCTCGGGGCTTGCATCCGGTACCTCGGTACAGGCTTACCGTCGGAGGATGAGCGACCACGACATCACGACGGACGAATCCTGGGTGCCGGATGCGTGCACCCTGCCGACGGCCGAACGGCCGCTGCGGCTCGCCGAGTTCGACCAGTTCTTCCGCGCCGCGGTCCGGGGTACCGATCGGGTCTCGGCACAGCACCTGCGGTTGCGGCTCGACGGCGCGGAGCACGTCGAGGAGACGGCGCGGGCTCTGACGGCCCGTGAGTCGTCGTGCTGCTCGTTCTTCGCCTTCGACATCGCGCGACACGGCCCGGACCTGCTGACGCTGGACGTCCGGGTACCAGCCGAACATGTCGACGTGCTCGACGCCCTCGCCGCGCGGGCCGCGGTTGTCCGAGCCCCGAGATGACCGGATCGGGGCTGCGCAGCGGCGAGCTGGCCGACGCGGCCGGCGTCAACCCGCAGACGCTGCGCTACTACGAGCGCCGAGGGCTGCTCGCCGCCCCGCGGCGGTCGCCGGGCGGGCACCGGCTCTACCCGTCCGACACGGTCACCCTGTTGCGGGTCATCAAGATCGCCCAGCGCCTCGGGTTCACCCTCAAGGAGGTGGCCGACCTGCTGGACGCCGGCCGGCACCACCGCCGACCCGGCAGCGGCCTCCGGGCACAGGCCAGGGAGAAGCTCGTCGAGGTGGAACAGAAGCTGACCGACCTCACCGTCATCCGCGATACGCTCCGCGCCGCCGTCTCGGCCGGTTGTGACGATCTGGTCACCTGCGCCGGCAGCTCCAGCTGCCCGCTTCCCTTCACCGAGCTCACCGAGGGACGGCGGGAACCGTGTCCGGAATGACGAAGGGCGTCCGTCATGTCTGACGAACGCCCTGATCGCGAAGGGTGGAGCCGAGGGGACTCGAACCCCTGACCCCCACACTGCCAGTGTGGTGCGCTACCAGCTGCGCCACGGCCCCTTGCGTCGTCCCCGGTCGCCCGGGCACGGAAAGAACTATACACACGCCGGTTGGCATGGTCATCTCGCGGGGGTCTCCCGGCCGGCCACTCAGTTCAGGGCCACATCCGGGGGGAAGTGGGCGACCGCCGCCATCATGCCGCCCTGCCGGCGCAGCACCATCGGCCAGAGGTCGTCCGGGCGGTCGACGAAGGCGTCGCCGGGGAGGGCGTCGAGCACGAACCAGGACCCGTCCTCGATCTCCCGCTCCAGCTGCCCGGCGCCCCAGCCCGAGTAACCGGCGAAGACGCGGATCCCGCCGACGGCGTCGCGCAGCTTCTCCGGGTCGACCGAGAGGTCGATGGTGCCCACCGCGCCGGAGACCCGGTGGAAGCCCTTCACCGGCTTGATCGGGTGGCGCATCCGGGCCAGGCAGATCGCCGAGTCGGGCTGGACCGGGCCGCCCTCGAAGAGCACCGCGGGGTGCCGGGCCAGGTCGCTCCAGTCGCCCAGGACGTCGGCCACCGGCACCTCGGTGGCGCGGTTCAGCACCACGCCGAGGGCGCCGCCGGCTTCGTGGGCGACCAGCAGCACGACGGTGCGGTCGAAGTTCGGGTCCTTCAACGCAGGCGTCGCGACCAGCAGCCGCCCGGTCATGGAGTCCATGGCTCGGCCACCGATCGCCTGTCCCTCACCCTGCATGTCCGACACCCGTCAGCCGTACGCCGCGACCAGCCGCGCTGTCAACGCCATGCAAGGCACCATAGCCTGCGGTCCGCCCGCTGGCTAAGGTCTGACCGGCGGGTGATCGTGTGGGATCGAGGGAGGGTCGGATGGCGGCTACGGCCGAACTGGCGGTGATCGGCGGGTCGGGCCTCTACGCCCTCCTCGACGGCGCCACCGAGCACGTGCTGGAGACGCCGTACGGGGCGCCGTCGGATCCGGTCACCATCGCCGAGGTGGCCGGCCGGCGGGTGGCGTTCCTGCCCCGGCACGGGCGCGACCACCGCTATCCGCCGCACCTGATCCCCTACCGGGCCAACCTGTGGGCACTGCGGTCCCTGGGCGTACGCCAGGTGCTGGCCCCCTGCGCGGTCGGCGGGCTCCGGCCGGAGCTGGGTCCGGGCACGTTCGTGGTGCCGGACCAGCTCGTCGACCGCACCAGCGGGCGCGTCCAGACCTACTACGACCAGGGCGCCGTGCACGTGTCCTTCGCCGACCCGTACTGCCCGGTGGGGCGGCGGACGCTGCTCGACGCGGCGGCCGGGCGGGGCGTGCCCGCCGTGGACGGCGGGACGGTGGTGGTGGTCGAGGGGCCGCGCTTCTCGACCCGGGCGGAGTCGCGCTGGTTCGCCTCGATCGGCGGCACGGTGGTCAACATGACCGGCCACCCGGAGGCGGTGCTCGCCCGCGAGCTGGCCCTCTGCTACACCTCGATCGCCCTGGTCACCGACCTGGACGCGGGCGTCGAGGCGGGCGAGTCGGTCACCCAGGAGGAGGTCTTCCGGGTCTTCGCGGAGAACACCGACCGGCTGCGCGGGGTGTTGCTGGACGCGGTCGCCGCGCTGCCCGCCGAGCGGGACTGCCCCTGCGGGCGGGCGCTGGACGGGATCAAGCTGCCGTTCCCGCTGCCCTGAGCGCCGGGAAGCGCCCGAAAAATCACGCTCGGCCCGATAGATTCGGCTGGTCGGGGAGCTGATCACCGGGCCGTCCCCGGCTCGCGCGGGGGACGGGAGGCAGCCGGCGATGGCAACGGTCCGCGACACGACCTACGACCTGCTCCGCGCCCTGGGCCTGACCACCGTCTTCGGCAACCCCGGCTCCACCGAGGAGCCGTTCCTCAAGGACTTCCCGGCCGACTTCCGCTACGTGCACGCGCTGCAGGAGGCGTCGGCCATGGCCATGGCCGACGGCTACGCGCAGGCCACCGGCCGGCCCGCGCACGTCAACCTGCACACCGCCCCGGGCTTCGGCAACGGCATGGGCAACCTGGTCACCGCCTGGCACAACCGGACGCCGCTGATCGTCACCGCCGGCCAGCAGACCCGGGAGATGCTGCTCATCGAACCCCGCCTGGCCAACCCCCGGGCGGTCGAGCTGGCCCACCCGTACGTCAAGTGGGCCCACGAGCCGGCGCGGGCGCAGGACATCCCGGCGGCCTTCATGCGGGCGTACGCCTCGGCGGTGCAGCCACCGACCGGGCCGGTCTTCCTCTCGCTGCCGATGGACGACTGGGACCGGCCGACCGACCCGCCGCCGCAGGTGCGGACGGTGGCCACCCGGATCGCGCCGGACCCGGACCGGCTGCGCGGCTTCGCCGCCACCCTGGCCGGCTCCCGCGCTCCGGTGGTGGTGCTCGGTGCCGCGGTCGACCGGGCCGACGCCTGGCCGGTCGCCGTGGCGCTGGCCGAGCGGCTGGCCGCGCCGGTCTGGGCCGCCCCGGCGCCGGAGCGGGCCGTGTTCCCCGAGGACCATCCGCACTTCCGGGGTGTCCTGCCGTACGCGATCGGCCCGCTGGCCGAGGCGCTGCGCGGCCACGACACGGTGCTGGTGGTCGGCGCGCCGGTGTTCCGCTACTACCCGCACGTGCCGGGCGACTACCTGCCCGGCGACGCCCGGCTGCTGCACGTCACCGACGACCCGGACGAGGCGGCCCGGGCCCCGGTCGGGGAGAGCCTGCTCGGCGACGCCGGGCTGACCATGGCCGGGCTGGTGGAGCTGCTGCCCCCGACGGACCGGTCGCCGCCGCCGGCCCGGGAGGCTCCGGCGCCGGCCGGGTCGGCCGACCCGCCGAGCGCCGACGCCCTCTTCACCGCGCTGGCCGGGCAGTGGCCGGCCGACGGGGTGCTCGTGCAGGAGTCGCCGTCCAACCTGGCGGCGCTGCGCCGCCGGCTGCGGATCGGCCGGCCCCGGTCGTACTTCACGATGGCCAGCGGCGGCCTCGGGTTCGGCCTGCCGGCGGCGGTGGGCATCGCGCTGGCCGAGCGGGACAGCGGGCGGGGCCGGCCGGTGGTCACGGTGATCGGCGACGGCTCGTTCCACTACTCGGTGCAGGCCTTGTGGACCGCCGCGCAACTCGGCCTGCCGCTCGCCGTCGTGGTCCCGGTCAACCGGCAGTACGCGATCCTCAAGGCGTTCGCCGAGCTGAAGCACACCCCCGGGGTGCCGGCGCTGGACCTGCCGGGGCTGGACGTGACCGCGGTGGCGCGCGGCTACGGCTGCGCCGCGGAGGTGGTGGAGTCGCTGGACGCGCTCGGCCCGGCGCTGGCCGCCGCGCTCGCGGCCGATCGGCCGACCGTGCTGCCGGTGCCGATCAGCACCGAGGTGCCACGGATCCTGTAGCGGTCAGCGGCGCACGACGAGCGGGGTGCCGCTGGCCACGTCGAGCACCGCCCGGTCGCCGAGGGGCGCCTTCAGCGTGACGGTCAGCGGCTTCAGGACGAGCTGCATGGTGCACGGCCCGGTGGACCGGACCAGCCCGGCCCCGAGCACCACCACGTCGTCCCGCTCCAGTACCAGCGGGGTCGGCGGCCCGTCACAGGCGCCCGTGCCGACCCGGTAGTCGATCCGGTTCCCGGTCACCGCGCGCAGGTCGGTCGCCCCCACGACACCGTCGTCCGCCGGGCGGCTCGGCGCGATCCCCTCCGGCGCGGTCCCGACCGCGCCGGGCGCCACGGCGAGGCGGGCCACCGGCACCCGGAGGCCTTCCACGGTGAACAGCCAGGCCGGCACGTCGGCCCCGCCCCGGCTGGTACGCACCGACGCGCTGCCCAGCGTCACCCCGGTGACCGTGAGCGGGATGCACGGCCTGGGCGCCTGGGTGGCGACCCAGCCGTCCGGGCCGGGCTCGATGGTCGGGCCGCCCTTGGGCCGCCCCGGACCGGGTGTGCTCGGCCGGCCCTCGCAGGGCGGCGGGTCGCCCTGGTCGAGCTGAGCGTACGCGTCGGCGGCGCTGACCAGCGGGACGCGCAGCGTGCCGTCCGGGAAGCGGATCGTCCCGTCGGCGGGCCGGGCGGTCGGCAGGGCGATCTGGTCGCGGTACCAGCCGTTGAGGAAGGCCTGTTTCGTCTCGTCGGTGAAGCCGGGGTCGCCGGTCAGCACGGTGGCCTCGTCGAGCGGGACGTACCCGCTGCGCCACGCGGGCCCGGGGCGCCACGCGTCGGCCACCTCGGCGGCCCGCTGGTCGAAGGCCTCCCACCGGTGATCGGGGCCGGAGACCGACGGACCGCCGGCGGCCGGCGGGCCGGCCGGGTCGGCGCCGGGCGCGGCGCAGCCGGCCAGGACCAGGAGCGGTAGCCCGAGCAGGGCGAGAGAGCGACGCATGCGGGTTGGACGCGGGGCTTCCCCGGCCGGTTCCCCCCGGTCAGTCCTCCCCGCCCAGGTCGGCCTGGTACGCCTCCCAGAGCAGGTCCGCGCCGCGCTGCCGGTGCCGGTCCAGCGCCCGCAGCAGGGTCCGGACCAGCTCCCGCAGTTCCTCGGCGGGCACCGCGGGGAGCCGCACCGCGTGCTGGAGCGCGACGATCGCCGCCGCGATGGCGACGTGCTCGTCGGCCAGGAGCCGTACGCCCCGGTCCAGCCGGGGCGCCTGGTGGAGCAGTTCGGCGTAGAGGCCGGCCGGGCCCTCGGTGAGCCGTACGTGCTCCGCGAAGCCCCGCCGGACCGGGCCGAGCCGGCCGACCATCTGCTCCCGCCAGCCCGGCTCCGCCGGCGGCGTGGCGAGCGCCCGCACGAGAGCACACAGGTCGCCGGCGAGGGCGGGCCGCGGACGAGGCACGGCGGTGACGGTCGAGGGCTGTTGGATCGGATTGGTGACCATGGGCACCTCCCGCGCTGCTGTGCTACCGCGTACAGCGATGGTGAACCCGGGTCCCCGACCTGTCCAGGAGGGGTGGACGCCTCATCTGCCCCATCCACCCCACCAGTCACACCGGCCCCTACAGCCCCAGCGGATTCCCCGCCATGGTGCGCAACCGGCCGGCGAGGACGTGCGCGTCGGCGTCCCGGCCCTGGTCCGGCCGGCCCGCCGTGATCGCCTCGGCGAGCGCCCGCAGCTCGTACGCCGGGAGGTTGCCCAGCCCCGGGCCCCGCAACGGGATGGTGACCCGCCGGCCGCTGTCCCGGTCCCGGGCGATCAGGCTGGGCACCCGCACCACGCCGTCGTCGCCGACCCGGTGGGCGATCGTGCCGCCGCGCACCTCGGCGGTGGCCAGGTCGACGGTACGGGTGCCGAACGCGCCCCGGACCGACGCCCGCGTCCCGTCCAGCCAGGCGGCCGTGCGCAGCACCCGCAGGACCAGGTAGAGCCCCAGCAGCACGAACGGGAGCCCGCAGAGCCCGGCGTAGCGCAGCGGCGTGGGCGGGGCGGCGGCGCCGTCGTGCAGGTCCGGCGGGAGCAGCTCGGGCGGCAGGTCCCGGACGTCGTCGTACGAGGGGACCGGGTCGCCGAAGCCGGTGACCCGGCGCAGCAGGCCGCCGGCGACCAGCGGCAGCAGCACGAAGGCCGCGCCGGAGGCGGTGAACAGGACACCCACCACGACGGCCGGCGCGCGTTGGCCGGATGCCGCGCCGACGGAGAGTCGGATCCGCTCGTTCGTCACGGGCGGAGCCTAGAGCGCCGGCGCAACCGGGTCCGGACACGACTGTGCGCCCCGGTCCGGTGGACCGGGGCGCACAGGTGGTGGTGGAGGTGCCGGGAATCGAACCCGGGTCCTTCGCCGCCTTGTCAGGGCTTCTCCGAGCGCAGCTCGCTGTGCCTCTACTCGGCCCCTCCGATCACGCGAGCGAGTCGGTGTGACGGGCCCAGTCGCTGATTGATCTCGCCGCACGGACCCCGCGACCGGGTCCGGTTGGCCAGCCTTCTAGCTGATGCCGGCTAACTGGGTCGAAGGCGCTCCCAGGCCGACAGACTTGCTACTCGCCTCAGGCGGCGAGAGCGAAGTCAGCGCGATTGTTCTTGGCGCTTATTGGTTTCCGACGAACGATTCTCGAGACGACGTCGGCTTCCTCGGCTCGCTTCCCCTGCCGCAACGTACGAAGTCGAAACCAGTCACCCCCTCGACGGGCTGCCCCTGTCGGCAGCATCACCAAGCCTAACGCCTGGCGCAACCGGATTCATTCCGAGGCCGGCGCGAAGCCGGCATCCGGACAAACCCGGACATCTTACTCAGCCATGCCCTTGCCGCGCCGGCCCACCACCCGGGCGATCTCCCGGTCGGCGTCCCGCTTGGCCAGGTCCTGGCGCTTGTCGTACGACTTCTTACCCCGAGCCAGGCCGATCTCCACCTTCGCCCAGCCGTCAGAGAAGTAGACCTGCAGCGGCACCATGGTGAGACCGCTCTCCCTGGTCTTGCCGATCAGCCGGTCGATCTCCAGCCGCTTGAGCAGCAGCTTCCGGGTCCGCCGGGGCTCGTGGTTGGTCCAGGTGCCCTGGGTGTACTCCGGGATGTGCATGCCGTGCAGGTAGAGCTCGCCGTCGCGTTCCTGGGCGAACGCGTCGACAAGCGACGCCCGCCCGGCCCGCAGCGACTTGACCTCGGTGCCGGTCAGCGACATGCCCGCCTCGTACGTGTCGAGGATGGCGTAGTCGTGCCGCGCCTTCTTGTTGGAGGCGACCACCTTGCGACCCTTTTCCCGTGGCATCGGCGCCACCCCCTTCCGGTCCGTCCCGCGACCACCGGCCGCGGAGCGAGATCATGCTACCCGAATGACAAGGACCCTCCCGCGCCGTTTATTCCGGCGCGGGAGGGCCCTCGGAGAGCCGTACCGGTAACTAGACCCGCAGGTAGAAGCGGAGCGTGACCCAGGCGGTGACCGCGCTGACCAGACCACCGACGGCGGCCATCAGCGGGAACGTCAGGAAGATCTCGGACCAGGAGATCGGGGTGATCAGGCCCTCCAGGGCCGCCATCGAACTCCCCGCCGCGAGTGTCTTCAACACGATCAACGCGATGAGGCCGAGGATCGAGCCGATCAGACCGGCGACCACCGCCTCCAGCACGAACGGCGCCTGGATGAACCAGTTGGAGGCGCCGACCAGCTTCATGACCGCGACCTCACGCCGCTTGCTGTACGCGGCCACCTGGATGGTGTTCGCGACCAGCAGCAGGGCGGCGATCGCCATGACGATCGCGATGGCCAGCGCGCCGTTCTGGAAGCCGGTGAGCACGCCGAAGACCTTGTCGAGCAGCTTGCTCTGGTCGACGATCGTGTCGATGCCCTCGGAGGCCTTGTACTCGTCGTAGATGTTCTTGTACTGCTCCGGGTTGTTCAGCGTGAGCCGGAACGACTCGGGCAGCTGGTCCGGCTTGACCGCGTTGACGAGGTCCGGCGCGTCCGCGTACATCTGCTGGAAGCGCTTGTACGCCTCCGTCTTGTCGACGTACGTGACCTCCTTGATCAGCGGGTCGGCCTTGAGCTTGGTCTCCAGGTCGGTGCGCTGCTGCTCGTTGACGTCGGTCTTCAGGAAGATCGAGACCTCGACGTTCTCGTAGTAGAGGTCCTTCATGTCACCGACCTTCTGGTACAGAAGGCCGCTGCCGCCCAGCATGAACAGCGACACCGCCATGGTGATGATCATGGCGAGGGTCATGGTGACGTTTCGCCACAGTCCGACCAGTACCTCGGACAGGACGTACTTCATCCGCATCGGGATATTCCTCCGGCTCTCCGGCGTGAGGTGTTCGTCGTCAGGGGCTGCGGGTCGTCAGCCGCTCAGCCGTAGACGCCGCGGGCCTGGTCGCGCACGATGCGGCCGCTCTCGATCTCGACGACGCGGCGGCGCATCTGGTTCACGATGTTGGAGTCGTGCGTGACCATCACGACGGTCGTGCCGGTGCGGTTGATCCGGTCCAGCAGGCGCATGATCTCGATCGAGGTGTCCGGGTCCAGGTTTCCGGTGGGCTCGTCCGCCAGCAGGATCAGCGGCCGGTTCACGAACGCCCGGGCCACCGCGACACGCTGCTGCTCACCACCGGAGAGCTCGTGGGGGTAGCGGTGCTCCTTCCCACCGAGACCGACCAGCTCCAGCACCTCCGGCACGACCCGGCGGGCGACCGCCTTGGTCTTGCCGATCACCTCCAACGCGAACGCCACGTTCTCGTAGGCGGTGCGGTTCGGCAGGAGACGGAAGTCCTGGAAGACGCAGCCGATGGAACGCCGGAAGTGGGGTCGCTTCCAGGAACGCATCGACGTGACGTCCTTGCCGTTGACGATGACCCGCCCCTTGTTGGGGGTGACCTCGTGCAGCAGCAACTTGATGATCGTGGACTTGCCGGAGCCGGATGGACCGATGAAGAAGACGAACTCGCCCTTCTCGATCGAGACGGACACGTTGTCGAGCGAAGGCCGGGACGCCTTCGGGTACGTCTTCGTCACTTGCTCAAGCTGAATCACGGGTCGAGAGTCTACGCGGTGTAACCGGGGAGCCAAGCCCCCCCGCCCCTCCGAAGCGAGTCGCGTCATCGATTCAGCCGGTCAGACAGAGATCGATGACGCGCTGCGTCGGAGATCGATCACGCACCGTCAGCGGTGAGCTGCTGCTGCTTCCGCCAGCGGATACCCGCCTCGATGAAGCTGTCCAGCTCGCCGTCGAAGACCGCGGACGGATTGCCCGTCTCCTGCTCGGTCCGCAGATCCTTCACCATCTGATAAGGGTGCAGAACGTACGAGCGCATCTGGTCGCCCCAGGAGCCGGCGGCGTCGGTCTTCAGGCCCTGGAGCTTGGCCTGCTCCTCCTGCCGCTTGCGCTCCAGCAGCCGGGCCTGGAGCACCCGCAGCGCCGACGCCTTGTTCTGCAGCTGGGACTTCTCGTTCTGGCAGGTCACCACGATGCCGGTCGGGATGTGGGTGATCCGGACCGCCGAGTCGGTGGTGTTGACGCTCTGGCCGCCCGGGCCGGAGGAGCGGTAGACGTCGATCCGCATCTCGTTCTCGGGGATCTCGATGTGGTCGGTCTGCTCCACCACCGGCAGCACCTCGACACCGGCGAAGCTGGTCTGCCGGCGGCCCTGGTTGTCGAACGGGCTGATCCGGACCAGCCGGTGGGTGCCGGACTCGACGCTCAGCGTGCCGAACGCGTAGGGCACCTTGACCGTGAAGGTGGCCGACTTGAGGCCCGCCTCCTCGGCGTACGAGGTCTCGTAGACCTCGGTCGGGTAGCCGTGCCGCTCGGCCCAGCGCAGGTACATCCGGAGCAGCATCTCGGCGAAGTCCGCCGCGTCCACGCCGCCGGCGCCCGCCCGGATGGCGACCAGCGCCTCCCGGGAGTCGTACTCGCCGGAGAGCAGGGTGCGGACCTCCATCTCCTGGATGGCCTTGGTCAGCCCGGTGATCTCCGACTCGACCTCGGTGAGGGTGCCGGGGTCGGACTCGGCCTGGGCCAGCTCCAGCAGGACCCCGGCGTCGTCGAGCCGGGAGCGGAGGCTGCCGAGCTTGGAGATCTCGCCGTTGACGTACGACAGCTGCGACGTCACCTGCTGCGCCTTGGCCTGGTCGTCCCACAGGTCCGGCGCGGAGGCCTCCTGCTCCAGGCGAGCCTTCTGCTCGCGAAGCTTGTCGAGGTCGAGCACGGCCTCGATGTTGCGTAGGGTGGCGTCGAGTTCCTTGAGCTGTTCGGCGTAATCGGCAGCGGTCACGACAGACAAGACTACTGCGCGTGCGAGCAGTGAGCTTGCGAGCCCCGCAGGCAGGCGCGAAAAGTCGCACCGCCAGGTCGCCCCGGCTGCGGCGGGTGGTCAGCCGACCGGGGCGCTCTTGAGCCAGGACAGCGCCGCGCGGTGGTAGGCGACCGCGAACTCCAGCGCGCTGGCGTCGTAGTCGTCGCCTTCCTTCTTGGCGTTCTTGACCTGCTCGCGCACCGCCGCCAGGGCCTCGGTGTGGTACTCGTTCGCCGAGGCGTAGAGGTTCTTGAGCTGGCTCGCCGAGTGCAGGTTGCCGAAGGCGATCCGTAGCGCTATCGGGTTACGGATGGTGTCCCGGCCCGGGTTCTCCGCGAGCCAGCGGGAGAATGTCCGTTTTCCGGCCGCCGTGATCGCGTACGGCTGGCTCAACCGCGGCCCGGGCTTGCCCAGCCGCACGAGACCCTTCTCGGCCAGGACCGGAAGCTCGCGGTAGACCTGGCTGCGGGTCATCGACCAGTACGGCGCCAGCCGGCGCTCGGCGGCGGCCATCAGTTGACCGCCTGTCATCGGGCCGTCGTGCAGCAGGCCCAGCAGGGCCGCCGCCGTCGGGTTGACTCCGGATTCCGCCATGCCCTCTAAGCTGCCACTTTGTCGGACCTGCCGTCCAGGATTTGCCGTTTTCGCCGCCCTTCGGGTCGTCCGATGTGCACTGTCGGCCGACGACAGTCCGCCGGGGACGTCCGGCCCCTCCCCCGCCCGGCCGGTCGCCGGTGACGCTGGGTGCGCCACCGGCGACCGCGCGCAGGTCAGCCCATGTGCGGGTAGCCGTGCTCGGTCGGCGGGACGAAGGTCTCCTTGATCGTCCGCGGCGACATCCAGCGGACCAGGTTGTGCCACGAGCCGGCCTTGTCGTTGGTGCCGCTGGCCCGGGCGCCGCCGAACGGCTGCTGCCCGACCACCGCGCCGGTCGGCTTGTCGTTGATGTAGAAGTTGCCGGCCGCGTACCGCATCTTCTCCGCCACCTGGTCGACCACCCGGCGGTCGGTCGCGAAGATCGAGCCGGTCAGCGCGTACGGCGCGATCGACTCGGCCTGGTGGACCACCTCGTCGAAGCGGGCGTCGTCGAAGACGTGCACGCCGAGGATCGGGCCGAAGTACTCGGTGGTGAAGGTCTCGTGCGCGGCGTCCGAGCACTCGAAGAGGGTCGGCCGGACGAAGTAGCCGACCGAGTCGTCCGCCGTGCCGCCGGCCAGGACCCGGCAGCTGTCGTCGCCCTTGATCAGCTCCAGCGCGGCGGTGTGCCGGCCGAAGGCCTTGTCGTCGATCACGGCGCCGCCGAAGTTGCTGAAGTCGGTGACGTCGCCGTAGGTGAGCGAGTCGGCGGTGGCGGCCAGCCGGTCGCGCAGCCCGCCCTCCCAGATGGACCGGGGGATGTACGCCCGCGAGGCGGCCGAGCACTTCTGGCCCTGGTACTCGTAGGCGCCCCGGATCAGTGCGGTGTGCAGGGCGTCCACGTCGGCGCTGGTGTGCGCGACCACGAAGTCCTTGCCGCCGGTCTCGCCGACCAGCCGGGGGTAGCCCCGGTAGCGGGCGATGTTGTCGCCGACCGTCTTCCAGAGGTGCTGGAAGACCTTGGTGGAGCCGGTGAAGTGGATGCCGGCCAGGTCCGGGTCGGCGAGTACGACGTCGGAGACCTCCTCGCCGCGCCCGGTCACCATGTTGATCACACCGGGCGGCAGGCCGGCCGCCTCGAACAGCCGCATGGTGAAGTGGGCGGCGAACTGCTGGGTCGGGCCCGGCTTCCAGACCACGGTGTTGCCGAGCAGGGCCGGCGCCGAGGGCAGGTTGCCGGCGATCGCGGTGAAGTTGAACGGGGTGACCGCGTAGACGAAGCCCTCCAGGGGCCGGTGGTCGAAGCGGTTCCACACGCCCGGCGAGGACAGCGGCTGCTCGGCCAGGAGCTTGCGGGCGAAGTAGACGTTGAACCGGAGGAAGTCGATCAGCTCGCAGGCCGAGTCGATCTCGGCCTGGACCACGGTCTTGGACTGGCCCAGCATGGTGGCCGCGTTGAGCGTGTCCCGCCAGGGACCGGAGAGCAGGTCGGCGGCGCGCAGGAAGATCGCGGCGCGCTCCTCGAACGGCAGCGCCCGCCACATCGGCGCGGCGTCCTTGGCGGCCTTGACCGCGGCGCGGGCGTCGTCGTGGGAGGCGTGGCCGGTGACGCCGAGCACGTGGGCGTGCTTGTGCGGCTGGACGACGTTGATCGGGTCACCGGCGGCCATCCGCTGCTCGCCGGCGATGGTCATCGGCAGGTCGATCCGCTCGGCGGCCAGGTCGGCCAGCCGCCGCTGGAGCCGCTCCCGCTCGGCGCTGCCGGGCTCGTAGGTGTGGACCGGCTCGTTGCGCGGCTCGGGTACGGAGAACACGGCGTCCATCACAGGCTCCTGTGCGATCTCGACGGCGGTGGCGAAACCGGACCCGCGGGCGCCGGCCGGGTGGCCGGGTCGCCGGGCGCCGCTCGCGGGGTACCGGTCGCGGCGGCGGGACCTCGGCCAATTCTTCCATGCGAGGGGGCCGGCCCTGCCCGCACCGCCCCGGTTCGGGCCGCCCCGGCCGGTGCACCCGGACGTCACGCCGCACACCGGACCGTAGGCGACAAGCCACCCCCTCCCGACGGATCCTCGGTCAGCCCGATCGCTCGCCTGCGATCCGTCAGCGCACGGCGCGGTCGCCCGGGACCGACGGCACCGGCCGGCCGGGCCGGGAGGGGTGCCCGGCGGGCCGCGTACGCTGGATGACCGGTGACCTGCCCGGCCGTCGCGGCCGACCGGCGTCCGTCGAGAGGGAGACGATGAGCAAGCAGCCCGGCAGCTCCACGGCCGCGGAGCCGGACCAGCCCGCCACCGAACCGACGGCCGCCACGCCGGCCGGATCCCCCTCGGACGGGAGCGTTGGGGCGGCGCCCGCCGCCGGTGGCCACCTCGCCCACGCGCCCGGCGCCCTGGTGCTGGCCGTGCTGTCGCTCGGCTGGCTGGCCGCCATGCTCTGGTCCACCCGGGAGGCGATCGCCTCGGCCGCGGCCGGGGTCACCGCGCTCAGTCTCTCCGCGTACGCCCTGCCCGGCGTGATCACCGCCGCGCTGGTCGCCGGCGCCGCGGTCGCCCTGGCGGCGACCAACCGGCTGGACCGGGCCACCCTGCGCTTCCTCGTCGCCGCCGGCGCCGGCCTGCTGGTCGGGCTCGCCGCCGCGGTCGCGGTCAACCTGACGTACGCCGACAACGCGACCACCAACACCATCGCCGGCACCACCGCCGCCGCGGCGATCATCGGCGGGGCGGCGGCCGGTGCGCGCACCGCCCGGGTGGTCGGCGGGCTCGCCGCCGCCACGCTGGCCGCGCAGGTCTTCGTGGTGCTGTTCAGCCGTGCCCGGGACCCGCTCTCCGACCTCTTCGGCGCCGGCGACACCCAGCAGTCGGTGCTCGACGCCGCGAAGTGGGTGTCCCGGACCGAATCCCTGCTGGCCGGGCTGATCGCCGGTCTCGTGGCCTATCTCTACCTGGCCTGGGCCCGCCGCCGCGCCGAGCGGTGGGGTGGGGCCGTCGCGGAGCTGCGCTGGCCGGCGTACCTCGTGGCCGGGGCCGGCGCGGGCCTGCTCCTGCTGCTCACCGAGGTGATCATCCGGGTCGGCGGGCGCGGGCTGCTCGACCTTGCCGCCGCGCTCAGCGAGGCGGACCAGGTGGCGCAGACGGCGCTGGGCACCTCGCGGGTGGACAACGGCATCTGGGTGCTCTTCGTGGGGGCGCTCACCACGCTCATCCTGTTCGGCCGCACCCTGGGCCCGCGCGCCGCGGAGGACGAGGACGAGTCCGACTCCTGAGGCGCCGCGGCGTCAGGAGACCTCGCGCAGCAGCAGGTCCAGCTCGGTCACGTCGTACCACTCCAGCTCGTGGTCCTCGGCCCCGTCGACGGTGAACTGGGCGTCCGGGTCACCGGCCTGCGCCTCGGCCACCACCTCGGCGGCGGCGGCCACGTCCTCGATCGCGTCCCCGCCGTCCACGTGGATCGCGGCGACGGACTTCACCGGCACCGGGCCGGAGAGCCGGACCACGCTGGAGCCCAGCTCGCCGCCGACCCGGCCGACCGCGCGGGCCGGCAGGTCCACCGAGACGACGACCCGCCGGCGGGGCGCGCCCGGATCGGCCCGGAGCAGCAGCAGTGCCTCCTGGGCCGCCCGGGTGAAGGCGACGTACTCCAGCTCCTCCTCGTCGCCCTCGGCGTACCACTCCCGCAGCTCCGGGGTGACGGCGTGCGCCTCGTCGCCGGCCAGGCCCTCCTCGCGCAGCCGGGCCAGCATGGGGACGGTCGCCGGGACGTACACCCGGACAAGCTCGTCGGTCACCGGTGTCTCCCCGCCCTCAGGCCGCCGGCCGGCGGACGCCGGCTCCGGGCGCCGATCATGCCGTACGCCGTGACCGTCATACACCCCGCACCCGTCGCGGAGAAGTTCCACGCCGGTGTGTCCCCCGGCCGGATTCGCCGGCGTGGCCTGGGGCGATCCGGCTCCTGATGGCAAACTGAAGCAAACGTAGCCAACCCCGGGAGTCACCGTGGAGCCGAGGTTCCTGCTGCTGTCCGACGTGGCCGCCGAGCTGAACGTCTCGGACTCGCAGGTCTACCACATGGTGCGCAGCGGGGAGCTGCCCGCCATCAAGATCGGCGGCCGGGGCCAGTGGCGCGTCGAGCGCGCGCAACTGGAGCAGTACATCCAGCGGAAGTACGCCGAGACCGCCGAGTGGGTGCGCGGGAATCCGCTCACCGATCGCGACGTGGAGTGACCGCCCGATGCCGCACCGGCATTGACGGTCGGCGTTGCCTTGCCCGAGAATGAGGAATCATCGAAGGCAAACGAAGGCAAACGCAATGAACAGGGGTTGAGGATGGCCGACACCCGCCGCCCGCTGGCACCGCGTCCCCCCGTCCGGCTCCGGCCCGCCCCGCCCCTCGACCCGCCCTGCACCGACCAGGATCCGACCTGGGGCGACACCTGGGGCAACGTGGACCAGCTCGCCCTCGACCTCTTCGACGCGCGTCGCCGGGACCCCGACCGCCCCGCCGGCCGGGCCGCCGACCGGTCGACCGGCCGGGGCGCCGACGTCCGGCCGGTGCCCGCCGGGCCGGGGCGCTCAGCCGGCCCGCCGCCCGCCGCCCTGGTGACCGCGACCCCCGAGGCGGCCCGGGCGGCCCACCGGTTCGTCCGCACCTTCCTGGAGATCGCCAACGGCTACCGCCCACCCGGGCAGCTCCGGCCGCTGTGCCTCCCCGAGGCCGCCGCCCGGGTGACCGCCGAGCTGACCCGCGCCGCCCGCCGGGTGGGTCCGGCCCGCCGTCGCACCGCCCGGCCGGTCCTCCACCTCCGCCGGCTGCGGGTGTGCGAGCCCCGGACCGGCGCGGTCGAGGCCGCCGCCGTGCTCGCCGGAGCCGGCGGCGCGAGCTGGGCGATCGCCCTGCGCCTGGAACACCGCCGCGGCACCTGGCTCTGCACCGTCCTCGACGCCCTCTGATCCCGGCCCGACCGGGGGTGGAGACGGCGACGGGCCCCGGCCGGTGGCCGGGGCCCGTCGGGGCTGACGCTGGTCAGTTGCCGCCGTTGGGGGCGCCGTGGCAGCGCTTGTACTTGCGGCCGGAGCCGCACGGGCACGGCGCGTTCCGGGACGGGCCCTCGCCCGCGCCGTCGACCTGGCCGGGCGCGGCCCGCCGGGCCGTGCTCGCCGCGACCGCCTGGCCGCTCATCCCGGCCGTCCGGCGCGGGGTGGAGGCGGCGGGGCGCTCCGAGGTCTCGGGGCGGCCGATGCCGAGCGCCGGCGCCTGCTCCTCGGCCCGTTCGAGCACCGGCGCGCCACGGCCTGCCTCGCCGTCGACCGACGGTGCCGAATACTGCAGGCCCTGCTGCTGCGGAGTGCGGTTGAGACCCTTGGCCCGGACCTCCACCGGCTTCTCCAGCAGCTGCACCTCCTCGGCCTCCGGCTCGGGCTCCTCGACCTGCACCTCCAGGTTGTAGAGGAAGCCGACCGTCTCCTCCTTGATGCCGTCCATCATGGTGGCGAACATGTCGAAGCCCTCGCGCTGGTACTCGATGACCGGGTCGCGCTGGGCGTACGCCCGAAGGCTGATGCCCTCCTGGAGGTAGTCCATCTCGTAGAGGTGCTCGCGCCACTTGCGGTCGATCACCTGGAGCAGGACCATCCGCTCGAGCTGGCGTACGGCTTCCTCGCCGAGCTGCTCCTCGCGCCGGTCGTACGCGGCGTGCGCGTCCTCCTTGAGGCGGGCGAGCAGGAAGTCCTGGTCGAGGCCGGCCCGGGAGCCCACCTCCTCCTCCAGCTCGTCGATGGTGATGCCCACCGGGTAGAGCTGCTTGAGGTTGGACCAGAGCTGATCGAGGTCCCAGTCCTCGGCGTAGCCGTCGCTGGTGGCGCCCACCACGTACGCACCGACCACGTCGTCGATCATGTTGCGGACCTGCTCGGAGAGGTCCTCGCCGTTGAGCACCCGGAGGCGCTCGGCGTAAATCACCTGGCGCTGCTTGTTGAGCACCTCGTCGTACTTGAGGACGTTCTTGCGGATCTCGGCGTTCTGGCCCTCGATCTGGGCCTGGGCGCTCTTGATCTGGCGGGTGACCATCTTCGACTCGATGGGCACGTCCTCGGGGATGTTGAAGCGGTCCATCACCGCCTCGACGGCGCCGGCCCGGAAGCGCTTCATCAGGTCGTCCTGCAGGGACAGGTAGAAGCGGGACTCGCCGGGGTCACCCTGGCGGCCGGCGCGACCGCGCAGCTGGTTGTCGATCCGGCGGGACTCGTGCCGCTCGGTGCCCAGCACGTAGAGGCCACCGGCGGCGGCGACCTCCTCCGCCTCGGCGTCGCAGGCCTGCTTCCAGGCGGGCAGGACCTCCTCCATCGCCTTGGCGTACTCCTCCGGCTGCTCGACCGGGTCGAGGCCGCGCTGGCGGAGTTCGTTGGCGGCGAGGAACTCGGGGTTGCCGCCGAGCAGGATGTCCGTGCCGCGGCCGGCCATGTTGGTGGCGACGGTGACCGCGCCCTTGCGCCCGGCCTGGGCGACGATCTCCGCCTCCTTGGCGTGGAACTTCGCGTTGAGCACCGAGTGCGGGATGCCGCGGCGGCGCAGCATGTGGGAGAGGATCTCCGAGTTCTCCACCGAGACCGTGCCGACCAGCACGGGCTGGCCGTGCTCGTGCCGCTCGGCGATGTCCTCGACCACGGCGTTGAACTTGGCCTTCTCGGTCTTGTAGATGACGTCCGCGCGGTCGAGCCGGACCATCGGCCGGTGCGTCGGGATGGTCACGACGCCGACCTTGTAGACCTTGTTGAACTCGCTCGCCTCGGTCTGGGCCGTGCCGGTCATGCCGGAGAGCTTCTCGTAGAGGCGGAAGTAGTTCTGGAGGGTGATGGTGGCCAGGGTCTGGTTCTCCTGCTTGATCTCCACCCCCTCCTTGGCCTCGATCGCCTGGTGCATGCCCTCGTTGTAGCGGCGGCCGTGCAGGATGCGGCCGGTGAACTCGTCGACGATGAGGACCTCGCCGTCGCTGACGATGTAGTCCTTGTCGCGCTTGTAGAGCTCCTTGGCCTTGATCGCGTTGTTCATGTAGCCGACGAGCGGGGTGTTCACCGACTCGTAGAGGTTGTCGATGCCGAGCCGGTCCTCGATCTTGGCGACACCGCGCTCGGTGATGGCGATGGTGCGCTTGGCGTGGTCGACCTCGTAGTCGCCCTCGCCGTCGGTGCCGGGCTGGAGGCGGGCCACCACGGCGGCGAACTCCTGGTACCAGCGGGCGGAGTGCTCGGCCGGACCGGAGATGATCAGCGGGGTCCGGGCCTCGTCGATGAGGATCGAGTCGACCTCGTCGACCACGGCGAAGAAGTGGCCGCGCTGGACCAGCTCCTCCTTCGACCAGGCCATGTTGTCGCGCAGGTAGTCGAAGCCGAACTCGTTGTTGGTGCCGTAGGTGATGTCGCACTCGTAGGCCGCGCGGTGCTCGGTGGCCGGCCGGTTGGGCAGCACCACGCCCACGGTCAGGCCGAGGAACTCGTGCACCCGGCCCATCCAGGCGGCGTCGCGCTCGGCCAGGTAGTCGTTGACGGTGATCACGTGCACGCCCTTGCCGGCGAGCGCGTTGAGGTAGACCGGCATGACCGAGGTCAGGGTCTTGCCCTCACCGGTCTTCATCTCGGCGATGTTGCCGAAGTGCAGCGCCGCGCCACCCATCACCTGGACGTCGTAGGGCCGCTGGCCGAGCACGCGGGCGGCGGCCTCCCGGCACACCGCGAACGCCTCGGGCAGCAGGTCGTCGAGGGTCTCACCGTCGGCGAGCCGCTCCCTGAACTGGTCGGTCATGTCCCGCAGCTCGTCGTCGCTGAGGTTGACGTAGTCGTCCTCGATCGAGTTGACGGCGGCGGCGATGGCCTTGAGCCGACGCACCATACGGCCCGCGCCAGCGCTAAGGACCTTTTCCAGAATCGACACGGATCAACGCTCCCCTAGACAGTCTCGAACCATCGTAGGCGCTCCGACCCGGCGATGGTCACTGGTGGCGGCGGTCCGGGGCGGCGAACCCGACATAACGCCAAGCGGGGGCGCCGAGCGGCGGTAATCGGGTTACGCCGTACGCGAACGATCCGGCACGATGGCTCGGGTGGAGCCTGTGGAGATCGTCGAGGACGGCCTGCTGCTGCGACCCTGGCGGGCTGAGGACGCCGACGCGGTGCACCGCGCCTGCCAGGATCCGGACATCCAGCGCTGGACCACCGTACCTCGCCCGTACCTACCCGAACACGCCCTCGCCTTCGTGACCACGATCAGTGGGGCGGCCTGGGCGGCCGGCACCGGTGCGCCCTTCGCGGTCTGCGACGCGGAGACCGGCGAACTGCTCGCCTCCTGCGGGCTCGTCTCCGTCGACCGCGGCCTGGACTCCGCCGAGGTGGGCTACTGGACGGCGCCCTGGGCCCGGGGCCGGGGCGTGGCGGTGCGCGCCACCCGGGCGGTCGCCCGCTGGGCGTTCGACGCGCTCAAGCTGCGCCGGATGATCTGGCAGGCGGAGGTCGGCAACCACGCCTCCCGGCTGGTCGCGCTCCGGGCCGGCTTCCGGGTCGAGGGCGAGCTGCGGATGGCCCATCCGGCGGTCGACGGCCGCCCCGAGGGCTGGATCGGCTCCCTCTTCCCGGCCGACCTGGCCGCGCCCGGCGAGCCCGCCCCGTACGGCCCGGACACCCTCCAGGCCCGCCGGGCGGCCGTCTTCGGCCGGCCCCAGCCGGTCCTGTTCGCCACCGCCGGCCCCACCGAGCTGCGGCTGCGCGCGTTCGAGGAGCGTGACATCGACGCGCTCGTGACCACCTGCCGGGACGAGGACACCATCCGCTGGACCACGGTGCCGCACCCCTACCGGCGGGAGCACGCCGAGGGCTTCCTGCGGGACATCGCCGAGGCGGCCTGGGCCCGGGGCACCGGCGCCTCCTACGCGGTCGCCGACGCCGAGGACCGCTACGTCGCCTCGATCGACCTGCGCGTCTCCCCCGGCGACCCGCTCGTCGCCGACGTGGGCTTCATGACCGCGCCGCACGCCCGGGGCCGGGGCTACCTGCCGGCCGCGCTGGCCGCGCTCTGCGCCTGGGGCTTCACCACGCTCGGCCTGGCCCGGATCGAGTGGCGGGCCAACGTCGGCAACACCGCGTCCCGCCGGGCCGCCGAGAAGGCCGGTTTCGCCGTCGAGGGCACCCTCCGCGGCGGCGTCCAGCACCGCGGCGAACGGCAGGACGTCTGGATCGGCGGGTTGCTCCCGCAGGACCTGCGGTGACGCCGGAGACCATCGAGGCGTACGGGGTGCGGCTGCGGCCGGACCGGCTCACCGACGTGACGGACCTGGCCGCGGCGTGCGCCGACCCGGTCATCCGGCGGTTCCTGCCCGGCCTGCCGGACCCGTACACCGAGGAGAGCGCCAGGTGGTGGATCACCGAGGGCGCGCCGGCGGCCCGGGCCACCGGCGGCGCGACGTACGCGATCGCCGACCCGGCCACCGACCGGCTGCTCGGCGCGGCCGGCCTCAGCCACCCGGTGGCGGAGCGCCGGCAGGCGGAGATCGGCTTCTGGGTCGCGCCGTGGGCGCGCGGCCGGGGCGTCGCCACGGCCGCCACCCGCGCGCTGGCCGAGGCGGCCTTCGCCGCCGGCACCGTCCGACTCGAACTGCTCGCCCACGAGGAGAACACGGCCAGCCAGCGGGTGGCGCTGGCCGCCGGATTCCGGCACGAGGGGGTACGCCGGTCGGCCGGCCAGGGCCGGGACGCTCGGCACGACCTGGCCGTCTGGGTACGCCTCGCCGGCGACCCGCCCGGCCCGACCGCGCGGCTGCTGCCGGACCTGCCCGGCGGCCGGCTCACCGACGGCGTGGTGACGCTGCGGCGGCTCGGGCCGGAGGACACCGACCCGCTGTACCGGCTGCACACCCGGCCCGAGGTGGTGGCGAACCGGGTCCCGCCGGTGGCGCCGGCCCGGGAGGCGATCGAGCGGCGCTGCCGGCTGGCGGAGAGCCACTGGCTGGCCGGCCGCTCGGCCGACCTGGCGATCGTCGACGCGGCGACCGGCGCGGTGGCCGGCGGCTGCGCCCTCGTCCACGACGAGCCCGCCACCGGCCAGGCCATGCTCGGCTACAGCCTGCTGCCCGAGGCGCGCGGCCGGGGGCTGGCCACCCGGGCGGTACGCCTCGTCGCCGCCTGGGCGTTCGAGATCGGCCTGGCCCGGCTCTGGGCCGGCACCGGGCCGGACAACATCGCCTCGCAGCGGGTGCTGGCGAAGGCCGGCTTCCGGCGGGAGGGGCTGCTGCGCGGCCGGCTACCCGGTCCGGACGGGACCCGGGTCGACACGCTCGTCTTCGGCCGGCTGGCGGGCGACCGCGCCGACTGACGGCGGAAGCCGCGGTGGTCGCCCACCACGGCTTCCGGCCGGTTGTGTCCCGCGGGGTGGTCAGGGGTCAGGTGTCGAGCGAGATGATCCCGTAGTCGTAGGCGTGCCGGCGGTAGACCACGCTCGGGCGGCCCGACTCCTTGTCCTGGAACAGGTAGAAGTCGTGGCCGACCAACTCCATCTGGAACAGCGCGTCGTCGACCGTCATCGGCTCGGCGGGGTGCACCTTCGCCCGCGCGATGTGCCACGGCTGGTCGTCGTGTTCCTCGTAGCCGCCCTCGTCGGGCCGTTCCGCGACGGCGGTGGCCGTCCCGTGCCCGTTCAGGGCCGCCAGGCCCGGCCCCTCCAGGTCGGCCACCGGCAGGTCCGCGGTGGCGGCGGCGACGGACAGCGGCGCGTGCCGGCCGCGGTGCACGCGGCGGCGGTCGGCCGCCCGGCGGAAGCGGGTGTCCAGCTTGGCGATGGCGGCGTCGAGCGCGCTGTAGAAATCATTCGTGCAGGCCTCGGCCCGGATCACCGGACCGCGCGTCACGCAGGTGATTTCCACCCGCTGGCAATGATCGGCCTGGCGCGGATTGCGCTCGTGGAACAACTCGACGTCCACGCGAATGAGCTTGTGGTCGTAGCGTTCGATCTTTGCGAGCTTTTCGGCTACGTGCACCCGGTAATGGTCCGGCACTTCGACGTTACGGCCCTTGACCACGATGTCCACGTGACCTCCCTTGTTCGGACGGTCGTTCGGTCCGGATCTTCCGGTCGACGCGCCCTGGGAGAACCCCGTTCGGCGTCGACCGATGATGTACGGCTACGCCTCCTTCCAATGCCGGGGGAAGGTTGGCAACCCTCCTACCCCCGACACGAAAACGCTAACTCCTGTTCGGCCACCAGTCACCCCCAGTTGCCGGGAGAGGCCGCGAAATTTAACAGCTCATACACCATGGGGTGAAACGGAAACACGAAGCGTCACTGATGGTGCCGCTTTTGCGTTGCGGCGAGCACCGCCGCGGCCTTTGGCGTCATTCCCGCTTCGCGCAGGACGCGGCTCACCGCGGCCAGCGTGGCCCCGGTGGTGACGATGTCGTCCAGCAGCACCACCGGACCGGCCACCTCACCGGTCCGGCGCAGCCGGAACGCCGCCTCGGCCGCGGCGGCCCGGCCGGCGCTGTCCAGCGCCACCGAGTCGGGCCGGGGCAGCGCGCGCAGCGGCCGGAGCACGCGTACCGGCCAGCCGGCCGCGCCCAGCCGGGCCGCCGCGTGGCGGGTCAGCCGGTCCAGGTGGTCGCCGTACCGGGCCCGGGCCGCCCGCGCGGTGTCCGGCACCGCCACCAGGGTCACCGGGCGTCGCCCGCCGGCCGCCGCGGCGACCACCTCGGCCAGCAACGCGCCCAACGGCCGGGCCAGCCCGTGCCGGCCCCGCTCCTTGTACGCCAGCAGCCCGTTCCGCAGCGCGCCCGCGTACGGGCCGAGTGCGACGCAGGGCGGCAGGCCGGCCGGGGCCGGATCGGGCCGGGTCAGCGCGGGGGTCAGCGCCTCCAGGTCACGCGCGCAGCCCGGGCAGAAACCCTGCCGCAGGCCGGGGACGCGCTCCCCGCAGCCGGCGCACCCGGCCGGCAGCACCAGGTCGGTCAGATCCGACCAGAGTCCACCCAGGCCCGGCACCGGCGCCTCAGTAGAGGAAGAAGGGTGCGGTCGGGTTGGTCGCCCGGCTGCCCGCCGGCACGTCCAGCACCTGTTCCCGCCTGATGATGTCGAACGGGTTGTTCCGGTAGGCCGCCCGGTTCGCCTCGTACATGTACGACAGCGACGGCAGCCCGCCGACCGCGCCGCCCGGGTACGCGGCCAGCTGCGTCACCTCGGCCCCGATGTCCCGCTTGAGTGCGGTCTCCTCGGTGCCGTCGACGCTGACCTGGTGGATCGCCGGCCGGCGGTCCGGCTCGTTCCCGGCGAGGACCAGCTCGTTCTCCGTCAGCCAGTCGACGGCGCTGATGCCGGTAAGCAGGGTGACCACCCGACGTGGCTGGCCCACGCTCACCACGCCGCCGTCGACGCTGACCGCGGCCACGTAGAGGGCGCCCCCGACGACCAGGGCGATCCGGTGCCCGTCGAGAGACCCGGCGACCGCCACGACCGGGCCGGTGACGTTCAGTGGGACCTGGCTCATCGCGGCCGCACCGTCGAACCGGTAGAGCTTGCCGTCGGCCGCCACCAGGCCGGCCGGATGGTTCTTGTCCAGCGAGCGCAGCCAGGTGGGGCGGCTGATGGCGCCGTAGGACCGGCCGCTGGGGTTGAACACGGCGACCGGTGCCGGACCCGAGCCGACCCGCAGCCGCTGCCGGCGGTCCGCGCCGGTGACCACCAGGGCGGCCAGCATCTGGTCGCCGGCGTGCGCGAGCGCCGCGGAGACCACGTTCCGGTTGTCGGCGGGCGCCAGCGGGACGGCGGCCCGCGGCTCGTTGCCGATGGCCAGCGGGCGGATCGCACCGTCGTAGACGCTGAACCGCGCCGGGACGTCCCCGGTCGGGTACGCGGCGTGCGTCGTCCGCTCCTGCTGGAGGTCGACGGTGCGCCGCTTCTGGTTCTGGATCTTCAGGTCGAGCTGGCCGCTCAACTCGGGCAGCGACCAGGCGAGCTGGGTGGCGAGCAGACCGAGCTTCTTGTCGTCGGCCCCCGGCATGCTGAGGTTGACCTCCCAGTGCCCGTCCGCGCCGGTGGCGTTGTTGATCGGCCGGGTGCCGTCCGGGAGCCCGGTGACGCCGGTGGCCAGCCAGCCGGACGGATCCCCGGTCAGCCACTTCACCACCTCGGTGACCCGCCGCTCGGTGGGCACCGACGAGGGCAGGTAGCGCAGGTCGGGCACCAGCCGGGTCTGGTCCGGGTTCCAGAAGTAGATGGTGTGCGACCGGTAGTACGCCAGCAGCGCGGTGTCGCTGACCAGCAGCACGTTCGGCACGGCGGTGAGCAGCAGCCCGGGTGCGCCCGGATCGGCCCGGCGCAGCTGGAACACGTACTCGGTCTCGCTGGCCTCCGGCGGCGCCAGGGTGCCGTTGGCCCGCAGCACGCCGACCTGCTGCACCTTGATGGTCACCGTGCTGGTGCCCTGGTTGTTCGGCGGCGTGACCTCGGGCTTCTCCCGGAGCCGGACCACGGTCAGCCCGATCTCGCTGCTCTGCTGCTTCTCCGGGAGCAGGCTCTTGGCCTCCTGCGCGATGAACTCCTTCGCCCGGGCGTACGCCTGCTCGCGCTCGCCGGCGGCGGCCGCCCGCAGGTAGTTCTCGATGAACGGGCCGGGCTCGTCGCTGTCGGTCGGGGTCGGCGGCCGCGCGGGGCTGCCGTTGACCGCGCCCGCCTCGGCGGCCGGACCCGAGCCGTCGACCTGCACCTCGCTCTCGGCCGGGATCCCGCAACCGACCACGCCGGCCGGGAGCAGCAGGCCGGCCAGCAGCGCGGCCAGCGCCCGCCGCCTCATGACGTCACCTCGGCCCGGTCGCCCGGCTCCGCCGGCCCGATGGCCAGCGCGCCCGCGCCGCTGCCCGGCCCGATGGCGAGCGGGCCGCCGTCGCGCGGACCGCCGAACGGCAGGGTGGCGTCGGCCGGCACGAGCCGCAGCGGCGAGGTGGTCAGCCGGTCCCCGGCGCGGGCCGGCAGGGTCAGCCGGAACTGGGCGCCCTGCCCCGGCGCTCCCCACGCCTCCAGCCAGCCGCCGTGCAGCCGGGCGTCCTCCAGGCTGATCGAGAGGCCCAGCCCGGTGCCGCCGGTCTGCCGCGCCCGGGACGGGTCGGCCCGCCAGAACCGGTTGAAGACCAGCTTCTCCTCGCCGGGCTTGAGCCCGACGCCGTGGTCCCGCACGGTGATCGCCACCGCGCTCTGGTCGACGCCGAGGGTGATCCGCACGGGCTTGGCCTCGCCGTGCTCGACGGCATTGCCGACCAGGTTGCGCAGCACCCGCTCGACCCGGCGCGGGTCCACCTCGGCGATCACCGGGCTGTCCGGCAGGTCCAGCTCGATGGCCACCCCGACCCGTTCGGCCAGCCCGGCCAGCCGCTCGGTCACCCGGTGCACCACCGGCACCAGGTCGGTCGGCTCGCTGTCGAGCATGGCGAAGCCGGCGTCGAAGCGGCTGATCTCCAGCAGGTCGGTGAGCAGCTCCTCGAACCGGTCCAGCTCGGCCTGGAGCAGCTCGGCGCTGCGCGCCACCGCCGGGTCGAACTCGTCCCGCTCGGCGAAGATCAGGTCGGCCGCCATCCGGACCGTGGTCAGCGGCGTCCGCAGCTCGTGGGAGACGTCGGAGGTGAAGCGGCGTTGCAGCCGGGACATCTCCTCCAGCCGGAGGATCTGCCGTTGCAGGTTGGTCGCCATCTGGTTGAACGAGGCGGCGAGCAGCGCCAGGTCGTCCTCGCCGTTGACCACCATCCGCTGGTCGAGCAGGCCGGCGGAGAGCCGCTGGGCGGTCCGGGCGGCCACCCGCACCGGGGTCACCACGAGGCGGGTGACCAGGGCGGCCAGCAGGCCGAGCAGCAGCACCAGGGCCGCGCCGGTGGCCACCACCGTGGCCCGGGCGTCGGCCGCGGTGGCGTCCTGCCGGGACAGGGGTACGAGGTAGTAGAGCTCCAGCTGGCCGAACCGGGTGGGCACCGGCGAGCCGTAGACCAGGTATTTGGTGCGCTGGCCGCCGAGGTAGCCGGTGCGGATCTGGTGGGCGACGTTGCCGGCCGCCACCGAGGCCCGCAACTCCTGGCTGATCATCGGGCGCACCTGCACATCCGGGGAGGTGCGCGGCGCGATGTTGGTGAAGTTGTCGGCGGTGATCGCCACCACCACGCCGCTGGTCTGCGCCGGGTCACCGCCGGCCAGGTAGTTGACCGTGCCGTCGATCGTGTCCTGGAGCTGGGCCTCCTGCGGCTGGCTGTAGAGGTTGAACTGCTTCGAGGCGTAGTCGCTGCCGTTCTGCAGCCGCAGCAGCACGTCGGTCTCGGCGTTCTCCAGCAGGATGTTGGTGAGCTTGTCGGCGATCAGGTACGCGAAACCGCCCACCAGCAGGCTCGACGCCACCAGTGTGATGGTCACCACACGGAGCTGGAGCGACCTCCGCCAGGTCTGGTGCGCCCCGGCGACGAGCCGGGCCGTACGACCCGCCAGGAGGCGCCACAGCGCCCGCGCGGCACGGAGCCGGCGGGGCGCGATGGTCGGCGAGTCGCGGAGCGGGGAGGTCACCACAGTGCTGACCAGGCTATCCGGTGCCCGCCTTGTAACCCACGCCCCGAACGGTGAGGATGATTTCGGGTCGCTCCGGATCCGGCTCGATCTTGGCGCGCAGCCGCTGCACGTGCACGTTGACCAGGCGGGTGTCGGCGGCGTGCCGGTAACCCCAGACCTGCTCCAGCAGCACCTCGCGGGTGAAGACCTGGCGCGGCTTGCGGGCGAGCGCGACCAGCAGGTCGAACTCCAGCGGGGTCAGCTTCACCTCCTCGCCGTCCCGGCTGACCGTGTGCGCCGGCACGTCGATGGTGATCTGGTTGCCGGGCGGTCCGATGGTGAGCAGCTCCGGCGCCACGTCCTCGCCCCGGCGCAGCCGGGCCCGCATCCGGGCCACCAGCTCCTTGGGCTTGAACGGCTTGACCACGTAGTCGTCGGCGCCGGACTCCAGCCCCAGCACCACGTCGACCGTGTCGCTCTTGGCGGTCAGCATGACGATGGGCACGCCGGACTCGCCCCGGATGGCCCGGGCCACGTCGATGCCGCTCATGCCGGGGAGCATCAGGTCGAGCAGGACGATGTCGGGCCGGCTGTCCCGGAACGCGGCCAGTGCCCGTTCCCCGTCCGCCACGAAGGACGGCACGAAGCCCTCGCTGCGCAGGACGATGCCGAGCATCTCGGCGAGTGCGGGGTCGTCGTCGACCACCAGTACCCGGGCTCTCATGGGGTTTATCGTTCCATCCCCGTTCGTTCGGAGGGTCGGCGTCTTCACGGCACCGTAGCGCCGAGGACGGTCCGGCACCACAGCTGACCGGGTGGCGCGCCCGGACGGACGGGTCCACCGGACGGGGACGCGCCGTGCAACCATGATCCCTCGGGCGTGTCGCCGCCCGCCACCTCCGCCCGCCCGCCAGGAGTACCCGTGCCCGACGCCGGCCCGACCGCGGTGCTCCCACGCCGCCCGCTGACCGTCGGCGAACTGCTCGACTCGGCCGTCCTGCTGCTGCGCGACCAGGCTCGGGCGCTCGTCCCGCTCGCCGTCCTGCTGGCCCTCGGCGAGCAGGCCCTCCTGCACCCGCTGCGGGTGCTGGCCGGCGCCCGGCCGCCCGAGTGGTGGCCCGACCCGGACCGGTTCGGGTGGTACTGGCTGCTGCTCGCCCTCGGCGCCGGCACCGAGGCCATGATCATCGCGCTGCTCGGCAACCCGGCCGCCCGGGCCGCCGGAGCCGCGCTGCTAGGCCGCCGCAGCGGGCCACGCGAGCTGCTCCGCGACGCCCGCTGGGCCGCTACCCTGCTGGCCGGCGCCGCGGTCGGGTGCACGATCCTGCTCGCCGGGCTGGCCGGGCCGGCCTGGTTCGTCGCGTACGGGCTGCTCGGCGCGCTGGTGCCGGTGCTCGTGGTGGACCGGGTGCCGGCGTACCGGGCGCCGGGGCGGGCGCTGCGGCTGGCGGTCCGGGTCGGTGGGCGGGCCGCCGCGATCCGGCTGCTCGGCTACCTGGGCTGGTGGCTCATCCGGCTCGGCATCGGGCTGGGCGCCTATCACGGGCTCGGGCTGCTGGGCCTCTTCGACGTCTCCGCCTGGGCCCTGCCGGTCGCCACCGTCGCCTGGGTGGCGGTGAACGCGGTCGCGTACCCGGCGCTGGCCTGCCTGGACGCGGTGCTGCACCTGGAGACCCGGATGCGCACCGAGGGGCTGGACATCCGGCTCTCCCGGGCCCCGGCCGCGGAACCCGTCCTGCTGGCGGTGCCCCGGTGAGCCGGTGGTGGACCGAGACGGCCGCCGCGCTGGGCGACGCCGTGCCGCTGCCGCTGGCGGCGCTGCTCCTGCTGGCCGGGGCGCTGCTGGTCGCGCTGGCCTGGTACTTCTTTCCGGCCTGGGTGCCCCGCCGGCTGCCCCGGATCGGCCGGCCCCGGCTGCCCCGGCTCCGGCTGCGGCTGCCCCGGTTGCGGCGGCCGACGTTGCGACTGCCGAGGCTGCGACTGCCCCGGCGGCGGCGCCGGGCCCGGTCGGACGCCCCGGTGGTGCCGGTGCCCGCGCCCCGGGCGGCCGAGCCGGCGACGGTCGCGTGGGCGGGCCTCGCCGACCGGCTCGCCGCCGAGGGCCGGTACGCCGAGGCGGTCCGGGAACGGCTGCGCGAGATGGTCCGCCTCCTGGTGGCACGGCAACTGGTGGAGCCCCGCCCCGGGCTGACCGTCACCGAACTGACCGCGGCCGTGGGCCGGGCCCGGCCCGAGGTGCGGCCCACCGTGCACACCGCCGGCGCGATCTTCTCCGACCTCTGGTACGCCCAGCGCCCGGCCACCGCCGCGCACGACCACCGGATGCGGGACCTCGCCGCCGACCTGCGCCGCGAACTGGCCGCCGACGGGGACCCCCGGTGACCGCCACCCTCGACCCGGCCCGGCCGGCGGCCCCGCCCACGCCCCGCCGCCGGTGGCACCGGGTGCTGGTCCCGACCGGGCTGGCCGTGCTGCTGATCGTGACAACGCTGGTCCTGCACGCCGTGGACCAGCCCGACCCGGACGACCCGGGTTTCCTCGCGCCGGCCGCCACCGGCGACGACGGGGGCAGCCGGCTGGCCGAGGCGCTGCGCGGGCAGGGGGTGCCGATCCGCCGGGAGACCGACACGCTGGACGCCCTGCGGGCCGCCGGAGCGGGTCCCACCACTCTCTTCGTGCCGGCTCCGGACCTGGTGCACCCGGACACCCTGGCCGCCCTGACGGTGCTGCCGCCCGGCAGCCGGCTGGTGCTGGTCGAGCCGTCCCGCCGGGTGCTGGCCGGGGTGGGTCTGCCGCTCGAACCGACCGACCGCCGGTGGGCCAGCCGGGCCGTGCCGCCCGACGCCGACGGCGGGCCCTGCCGGCTGCCCGAGGCGCTCCGGGCCGGCACGGCCGCCGTGGACCACCAGCGCTACGCCGGGCCGTCCGGCACCGACCGGTGCTACGCGGGCGCGCTGCGGCGCATCTCCTGGGGCACCGACGTGGTGGTGATCGGGGCCAGCGACCCGTTCCGCAACGACCGGATCGACGAGTGGGGCAACCGTGCCCTCGCCACCGGCCTGCTCGGCGGCGGCCGCCCGCTGGTCTGGCTCGACCTGCCCGGCCCCGCGCCGGCGCCGACCGGCCCGGGCTGGTCGCCGAGCCCGGACGACGGCGGGACGCCCCGGCCCCGGGACACCGGCGGACGCGGGGACGACCGGGCGGACCCGCCGCCGAGCTGGCACAACCCGCTCTGGGACGCGTTCCCGCCCTGGTTCTGGGCGATACTGGCGCAGCTCGCCGTGGCCGGGCTGCTGCTGGTGCTGTGGCGGGCCCGCCGGCTCGGCCCGCCCGTGCCGGAACCGCTGCCGGTGACGGTCCGCGCCGCCGAGACGGTGCTCGGCCGGGCCCGCCTCTACCGCCGGGCCGGCGCCCGGGACACCACCGCCGCGACGCTGCGCACCGCCGCCCTGGACCGGCTGCTGCCCCGGCTCAACCTGCCCCCGGACACGCCGCCCGACGAGGTGGCCGCCCGGGTCGCCGCGCACACCGGGGCCGCCCCGGAGCGGGTGGCCGAGCTGCTGCACGGCGCCGTCCCGGAGGACGACCGGGAGTTGCTGGAGCTGGCCCGCGAGCTGGACGCCCTGACCCGTACCCTGGCCCCCCACCCGACCGAAGGAGACCCCCGGTGACCGGACCCGTCATCGCCGCCGCGTCGCCCACCGCGCAGCCCGACGCCCGCGCCGCCCTGCACCGCCTGCGGGCCGAGGTGGCCAAGGCCGTCGTCGGCCAGGACGCCGTCGTCACCGGCCTGGTCATCGCGCTGCTCTGCCGGGGGCACGTGCTGCTGGAGGGCGTGCCCGGGGTCGCCAAGACCCTGCTGGTGCGCACGGTGGCCGGCGCGCTGGACCTGGAGTCCAAGCGGGTGCAGTTCACCCCCGACCTGATGCCCGGCGACGTCACCGGGTCGCTGATCTTCGACCCGCGCACCGCCGCCTTCACCTTCCGCGAGGGGCCGGTCTTCACCAACCTGCTCCTCGCCGACGAGATCAACCGCACCCCGCCGAAGACCCAGTCTGCGCTGCTGGAGGTCATGGAGGAGCGGCAGGTCTCCGTCGAGGGGGAGCGCCGCCCGCTGCCCGACCCGTTCATCGTGGCGGCCACCCAGAACCCCGTGGAGTACGAGGGCACCTACCCGCTGCCCGAGGCGCAGCTCGACCGGTTCCTGCTCAAGCTGACCGTCCCGCTGCCCGGGCGGGACGAGGAACTGGGTGTGCTCCGCGCCCACCACGCCGGGTTCGACCCGCGTGACCTGCGCGCCGCCGGCGTACGCCCGGTGGCCACCGCCGCCGACCTGGCCGCCGCCCGGGCGGCGGTGCACGCCGTGCACGTGGCCGAGCCCGTGCTCGGCTACATCGTGGACCTGTGCCGGGCCACCCGGGCCGCCCCGGCGCTGGAGCTGGGGGCCTCGCCCCGGGGCGCCACCGCCCTGCTGGGCACCGCCAAGGCGTGGTCCTGGCTGGCCGGCCGGGACCACGTCACCCCGGACGACGTGAAGGCGGTCGCCCGACCGACCCTGCGGCACCGGCTCCGGCTGCGCCCGGAGGTGGAGCTGGAGGGCGTCACCGTGGACGCCGTGCTGGACACGGTGCTGGCCACCGTGCCGACACCGCGATGACCTGGCGGGCGGGTCTGCTGCTCGCCGTGAGCGCGGCCACCCTGCCGGCCTGGCCCGAGCCGTTCCTCGGCGTCGCCGTGCTGACCGCGGCGGTGCTGCTGCTGGCCGCCCTCGACTGGGCCCTCGCGGCGCCGCTGCACGCGGTCACCGCCACCCGCGCCGGTGACCGCGCCGTCCGGCTGGGCGGGACCGCCACGGTCACCCTGCACCTGGCCAACACCTCCGCCCGCACCCTGCACGCCCAGGTACGCGACGCCTGGGTGCCCTCGGCCGGGGCGCGGCCCGACGTCCCCGCCGGGCAGGTGCTCACCGTCGCACCCGGCGGCACGGCCACCCTGCCGGTCCGGCTCACCCCGACCCGGCGCGGCGACCGGCCCGCGGTGGCACTGACCGTCCGCTCGCTCGGGCCGCTGCGGCTGGCCTTCCGGCAGCGCACCGGCCACCCCGCCACACCACCGTGGACGCTGCGGGCGCTGCCCCGCTTCGACTCGCGGCGGCACCTGCCCGAGAAGCTGGCCCGGCTGCGGGTCATCGACGGCGTCCAGGTGACCCGGGGGCGCGGCCACGGCACCGAGTTCGACACCCTCCGCGAGTACGTGGTCGGCGACGACGTGCGCTCGATCGACTGGCGGGCCAGCGCCCGCCGCTCCGACGTGCTCGTCCGCACCTGGCGGCCGGAGCGGGACCGCCGGTTGGTGTGCGTGCTGGACACCGGGCGCACCTCGGCGGTCCGGCTCGGCGACGAGCCCCGGTTGGACACCGCGATCGACGCGGCGCTGCTGCTCACCGCGCTGGCCGCCCGGGCCGGCGACCGGGTCGACCTGCTCGCCGCCGACACCGCGATCCGGGCGCGGGTGACCGGCAGCGGCCGGCCCGCCCTGCTCGCCCGGCTGGTGGACGTGGTCGCGCCGCTCCAGCCGGCGCTCGTAGAGACCGACTTCGAGCTGGTCGCCGGGGAGGTGCTGCGCCGGGAACGGCAGCGCAGCCTCGTGGTGCTGTTCACCGCCCTGGAGGCCGGCGCGCTCGGCGAGGGCCTGCTGCCGGTGCTGCCCCGGCTGGCCGCCCGGCACCGGGTGGTGCTCGCGGCCACCCACGATCCGGTGCTGGCCGGGCTCACCACCGCCCCGCCCGCGAGCCCCGACGACGCGTACGCCGCCGCGGCGGCCTGGCGGGCCCTCGCCGAGCGGGACCGGGTGCGGGCCGCCCTGTCCCGGCACGGGGTGACCGTGGTGGACGTTCCCGCCGACCGGCTCGCCCCGGCGGTCGCCGACACCTACCTGCGGCTCAAGTCCCTCGGCCAGCTCTGACGGCCCGCCCGCCGAGCAGCAGCGCGTACGCCAGGAAGGCCAGCCAGGCCGTGGCGCCGATGGCCACCCGGACGGCGACCGGCAGCGGCGCCGGGGTCACGAACGCCTCGAGCAGCGCGGAGACCGCGAAGAGCCCGACCAGGCCGGCGGCGACCACGATTGCCGAGCGGCCCGCCTCGGCGACCGCCCGGCCCCGGCTCAGCTGGGCCGGCGGCGCGATCCAGGCCCAGGCGGTCCGCAGCCCGACCCCGGCGGCAACGTAGATGCCGGTGAGTTCCAGCAGCCCGTGCGGGGTGATCATGCCGAAGAACACGTCGGCCCGGCCGTAGGAGACCATCACGCCGCCGACCACGCCGACGTTGAGCGCGTTCTGCCACAGCAGCCAGAACACGGGCACCACGAGCACACCGGCCGCCAGGCACTGCGCGGCCAGCCAGGCGTTGTGCGTCCACAGGTGGAACGCGAAGGTCGGCGCGGTGAACTCGGTGTAGTAGCCGGCGAAGCCGGAGTCGACGAGTTGCCGGGCCGCCTCGGCCCCGATGAACGCGGCGGCGGTGTCCGGGTGGCCGGCGACGAACCAGATGAGGAATGCGGTGAGCGCGCTGAACCCGGTGGCCACCGCGCACCACCAGGGCCAGGCCCGATAGAGGGCGGCCGGCAGGTCGGCTACGAGGAACCGGCCCACCGCCGCCCAGGAGGCCCGGGGGCGGCCGGTGATCCGGGCCCGCGCCGCGAGCACCAGATGGGAGAGGCGGCCGACCAGCGCCGGTTCCGGGGCCCGGCTGCGCAGCGCGGAGAGGTGGGTGGCCGCCCGCTGGTAGAGCGCCACCAGCTCGTCCACCTCCGCCGCGTCCAGCCTGCGCCGGCCGGTCAGCTGCTCCAGCCGCCGCCACTCGGCGCCGTGCTCGGCCACGTACGCGTCGAGATCCACTCGTCCTCCCCCGTCCGGCGCCCATAGTGTTCACTGTGCGAGTGCGCGCGCAACCACCCCCTCCGGCACCGTGGGCCGACGCCGGTCTGGTCAGCGGCGAGGCCGTGGAGCTGGACGTCCGGGCGGCCCGGCTCGGCTCCCGGGTGCTCGCCCTGCTGATCGACCTGGTGGCCCAGCTCGCGGTGGCGCTGGTGCTCGGCACGGCGTTGTCCGTGCTGGTGCGCAGCCTGCCGGCGGACGTCATGGACGCCGCGCTGGCCGGCGGGATGCAGCTCGTGCTGGTGGTGCTGGTACTGGTCGGCTACCCGGTGCTGATGGAGCGCTTCGCGGGCGGCCGGACGCTGGGCAAGCTGGCCGTGGGGCTGCGGGTGGTCCGCGCCGACGGCGGCCCGGTCGGGGTCGGCCAATCGCTGACCCGGGCGCTGGTGGGCGTGGCGGTGGAGTGGCCGGGGCTGGTGCTGCCGCTGCTGAGCTGGGCGGCGAGCGTGACCGTGATGCTGAGCGACCCGCGGGGGCGGCGGCTGGGCGATCTGGTGGCCGGGACGCTCGTGGTGCACACCCGGGCCGCCGGCGGGTGGCGGCGGGCCCCGCTGCCCGTGCCGCCGCTGCTCGGCTGGGCCGGCACCCTCGACCTGACCCGGATGGACGACGGGCTGGCGCTGGCCGTCCGGCAGTACCTGGGCCGGGTGCACCAGCTCGCCGGGCCGGACCGGGTCCGGCTGGGCCGGGAGCTGTGGGCGGAGGTCGCGGCGGTCACCTCGCCGCCCCCGCCGTGGGCCGCGCCCGAGCCGGCCTACCTGGCCGCCGTGCTGGCCGAGCGGGGCCGCCGGGCCGCGTACCGGCTGGGGCGGTCCCGGGCGGTCACCGCCATGCTCTGGCCCGAGCTGGTGCCCGCGCCGGCCACCGCGCCGGCGCCGGCCGTGCTGCGGCCCGCCGCGCCGTCACGCGCCGTTCCCCACCAGCCCGATCCGGTACGCGGACAGCCCGCCTCGGTCGACACCCGGCGCTGACCCCCGGGGTCAGGAGAAGAGCGGCCGGCCCCACCAGTCGGCGGCGTCACGGACGCCGGGCGGGCAGGCGAACAGGCCGCTGGAGACGTGCCGCAGGTACTCGTTCATCGCGTCGTTGCGGGCGAGCCGGGTCTGGATCGGCACGAACTGCCGGCGCGGGTCCCGCTGGTAGGCGATGAAGAAGAGCCCGGCGTCGAGCCGGCCCAGCCCGTCCGAGCCGTCCACGAAGTTGTAGCCGCGGCGCAGCAGGCGGGCGCCGTCGTTCTGGTCGGGGTGGGCGAGCCGGACGTGCGCGGTCTCGGCGATCACCGGCTCGCCGTCGTCGCCCTTGGCCGCGAAGTCCGGCTCGTCGAACTCGGCGCGCTTGCCGAGCGGCGCACCGGTGCCCTTGGTCCGCCCGACGATCATCTCCTGTTCGGCCAGCGGGCTGCGGTCCCACGTCTCGACCAGCATCCGGATCTTGCGGGTGACCAGGTAGGACCCACCGGTCATCCAGTCGGCGCCGTCCCCGGGCTGGGCCCAGAGCTGCTCGCGGAGCAGGTCGGCGTCCTCGGCCTTGAGGTTGGCGGTGCCGTCCTTGAAGCCGAACAGGTTGCGTGCGGTGGCCTGTCCCCGCGACGTCGAGGAGGTACGCCCGAAGCCGAGCTGGGACCAGCGGACGCTGACCACGCCCATCCCGATGCGGGCCAGGTTGCGGATGGCGTGCACCGCCACCTGCGGGTCGTTGGCGCAGGCCTGGACGCAGATGTCGCCGCCGGAGAGCTCCGGCTTGAGCGCGTCACCGGCGAAGTGCGGCAGGTCGGCCAGGGCGGCGGGCCGCTTGTCGGCGATGCCGAACCGGTCCCGGCCCTGGGCGTCGCGGAACAGCGTCGGGCCGAAGCCGACGGTGATGGTGAGCTGCGACGGGGGCAGCCCGAGCGCCTCGCCCGTGTCGTCCGGCGGGGCCTCCGGCATGCCGTCGACGGCGCCGATCAGCCCGGCGTCCTTGCCGGCGGTCATCCGGGCCGCGGCGGCGGTCCACTCCTGCAGCAGCGCGACGAGCCGTGCCCGGTCCTTGGTGATGACGTCGAACGCGACGAAGTGGAGCCGGTCCTGGGCCGGGGTGGTGATGCCGGCCTGGTGCTCGCCGTAGAACGGGACCGCGCCGGCCGCCGTCTCGGTGGCGGAGGCCTGTTCCCCGCCGCCGAACAGGGTGCCCGCGCCGACCGCCACCCCGGCCACGCCGGCCACGCCGGCTCCGGCCAGGGTGATGGCCCGGCGCCGGGACACCCCGGTCCCGCGGGTCGCCTCGTCGGTGCTCGCTTCGCTCATCACGTCACCTCCGTACCCGGTCGTCATCGGGCGACGACCGCGGCCACCTTGCTGATCGGCTCGGCCAGGGCGTTGATGCTGTCCGACAGTTCCTTGAGCTCGGCCTTGCTGAGCTGGGTGTGCAGCTTCCAGCCGTCGCCGGCGCGGTGCTTGCCGAGGGCGGTCTCGACCGCGGCGAACTCGGTGTCGAGCTGCTTGACCAGGTCGGGGGAGCGCTGCTCCAGGGCGGGACGCAGCGCGGCGATGGCGGCCTTCGAGCCCTCCAGGTTGGCGTTGAAGTCCCAGAGGTCGGTGTGCGAGTACCGCTCCTCCTCGCCGGTGATCTTGCCGCTGGCGACCTCGTCGAGGAGGGCCTTGGCGCCGTTGGCGAGCTGGAGCGGGGTGAGCTTCTCGGCGTTGGCCTTGGCCACGATCGCCTTCACGTCGACGAGCAGCTGGTCGGCGATGGCGCCGTCCTTGCTGACGTCGCCGGTGGTCCACAGGTCCTTCTCGATCCGGTGGAAGCCGGTGAACTGCATGCCCTCCTCGACGACCTCCTCGCGGCCGTCGATCTTCGGGTCGAGGTCGCCGAAGCTCTCGGCGACCGGCTCGATCCGCTCCCAGTAGGTGCGGGCCACCGGGTACAGCTCCTTGGCCCGGGCCACGTCGTTGGCCTTGACCGCGGCCACGAACTCCTCGGTCTTGGTGAGCAGGGCAACGGTCTGGCTCTGCACGTAGCGCTGGTAGCTGGCGGTGGCCTCGCCGAGGGCGGCGTCGGGTGCGACGGTCGCGACGGTGCCGCTGACCTTCAGCGCGCCCCGGATGCCGCGGCCACTCATGCCGGGCTTGCAGGCGGTCTCGTACGTGCCGGCGGGCAGTTCGACGCGCAGTTCGCGGCTGAGGCCGGGGGCGATGTTCTCCACCTCGCCCATCACCCGGTCGCCCGCGGCGTAGACGTAGAACTCGTTGACCTTGGACCCGGAGTTGGTCACCTTGAAGGTCACCTGCCCGGCCTCGATCTCGGTGCTGTCGACCTCGCAGGCGCTGTCGGTGGCCTTGACGGCGATCGGGCCGCCCGCCTTGGCGTCGGCGTCGTCACCGCCCCCGCACCCGGCCAGTCCGGCGACGGCGAGCACCCCGGCGGCGGCGGGCACGACGAATCGAGTGGTACGCATCGGTGGTGTCTCCTCGGAAACGGGCGGGTCAGGCGCGCTGGGGCGCGGTGTCGGTGGAGGCCTCGGTGGCGGCCGGCTCGGCCGGCGTGGTCGCGGCGTCGCCGGCCGGGGTCGGCTCGGGCGCGGCGGCGGTGGCCGGCGGGGCGGCGGGCGTGGCGGGCCGGGCCGGGGTGGCCGGCTTGCGCAGGAAGAGGACGAGCACCGGGACCGCGAAGGCCACCCAGGCGATCGTCTCCAGCACGGTCGGCGCGGCGGTGATGTTGAACATGCCCGCGAGCAGCGCCCCGTACCAGGCGTTCGGGTCGAGCGTCGAGGAGATGTCGAACGCCTGGTTGTTGAGGCCGGGCAGCACGCCGGCCTCCTGGAAGTCGTGCACGCCGTACTTGAGGATGCCGGCGGCGACGAGGATGAGCAGCGCGCCCGTCCAGGTGAAGAACCTGCTCAGGTTGATCTTCAGGGCGCTGCGATAGAGCAGGAAGCCGATCACCACGGCGGTGGCCACGCCGCCGGCCAGGGAGAGCAGCGCGCCGACGCCCGTGCCGCCGGCCGCGCTCTGCGCGGCGGAGTAGAAGATGAGCGCGGTCTCCAGGCCCTCCCGGATCACCGCGAGGAAGGCCATGCCGGCGACCGCGAGGGAGCCGACGGCGAGCGCCTCGGTGAGCTTGCCGCGCAACTCGCCGGCGATCGTCCGGGCGGCCTTGCGCATCCAGAAGATCATCCAGGTCACGAAGACCACGGCGGCCACCGAGGTGACGGCCTCAAACAGCTCGCGGTCCTCGGAGCGGGCCAGCAGCGACGTCGAGGTGTACTCGATCAGCCAGCCGAAGACGACGGAGAGCACCACGGCCAGGCCGACACCGGCCCACACCTGCGGCAGCCGGTCACGCCGTTGCGACTTCACGAGGAAGGCGACCAGGATGCTGACCACCAGGGTCGCCTCCAGGCCCTCCCGCAGGCCGATCAGGTACGTGGCGAACATCGGTACTCCGTAGTCGGTAAGGCACGCCTCAGTTAACTTAGGGCAGCCATACCTTCCTCCTGATCCGGCCGGCCGTCAAGTCGTTCATGGCCATGTCACCCGGACCGTCCGCAGCCCGACACGCGCAGATCACCGCGGCTTTCCCCCGCGTACGCGAAGGGGACCGGGACGGCCGCGCGGCGGCCGGCACCGGTCCCCTCCGGGTGCGGAACTCAGTAGCGGTAGTGCTCCGGCTTGAACGGGCCCTCCGGGGACACGCCCAGGTAGGCGGCCTGCTCCTTGGTGAGCGTGCTCAGCTTGGCGCCGAGCGCGTCCAGGTGCAGCCGGGCGACCTTCTCGTCCAGGTGCTTGGGCAGCACGTACACCCCGACCGGGTACTCGTCGGTCTTGGTGAAGAGCTCGATCTGGGCGATGGTCTGGTTGGCGAACGAGTTCGACATCACGAAGCTCGGGTGCCCGGTGGCGTTGCCCAGGTTCAGCAGGCGACCCTCGGAGAGCACGATGATGGCGTGGCCGTCCTCGAAGCGCCACACGTCGACCTGCGGCTTGATGTTCTCCCGCGTCACGTCGGCGCGCTTCGACAGGCCGGCCATGTCGATCTCGTTGTCGAAGTGGCCGATGTTGCCGACGATGGCCTGGTGCTTCATCCGGGCCATGTGCTCGTGGGTGATGACGTTGAAGCAGCCGGTCGCCGTGATGAAGATGTCGGCCTGCTCGACCACGTCGTCCAGGGTGGCCACCTGGTAGCCGTCCATCGCCGCCTGCAGGGCACAGATCGGGTCGACCTCGGTCACCACGACCCGGGCGCCCTGGCCGCGCAGCGACTCGGCGCAGCCCTTGCCCACGTCGCCGTAACCCATGACGACGGCCATCTTGCCGCCGATCAGCACGTCGGTGGCGCGGTTGATGCCGTCGATGAGCGAGTGGCGGCAGCCGTACTTGTTGTCGAACTTGCTCTTGGTCACCGAGTCGTTGACGTTGATGGCCGGGAAGAGCAGGGTGCCGGCCCGGTGCATCTCGTAGAGCCGGTGCACGCCGGTGGTGGTCTCCTCGGTCACGCCCTTGATGCCGGCGGCGATCCGGGTCCAGCGCTGGCCGTCCTCGGCGAGCGAGCGGTGCAGCAGCTGGAGGATGACCGCGTACTCCTCGGAGTCGGCCGACTCGACCGGCGGCACGACGCCGGCCTTCTCGAACTCGGCGCCCTTGTGCACGAGCAGGGTGGCGTCGCCGCCGTCGTCGAGGATCATGTTCGGGCCCTGCCCGTCGGGCCAGGTGAGCACCTGCTCGGTGCACCACCAGTACTCCTCCAGGCTCTCGCCCTTCCAGGCGTAGACCGGGACACCGGCCGGGGCCTCGGGGGTGCCCTCCGGGCCGACGACGATCGCGGCGGCGGCGTGGTCCTGGGTGGAGAAGATGTTGCAGGACGCCCAGCGGACCTGCGCGCCGAGCGCGACGAGGGTCTCGATCAGGACGGCGGTCTGGATGGTCATGTGCAGCGAGCCGGTGATGCGGGCGCCGGCGAGCGGCTGGGCCTCGGCGAACTCGCGACGGATCGACATCAGCCCGGGCATCTCGTGCTCGGCGAGCCGGATCTCCTTACGCCCGAACGCGGCGAGCGACAGATCCGCCACCTTGTAGTCGCCCTCGGCGAGGGTGCTCGGCCGGGCTCCGGACGACGCGCCACGGGGGGCCGCCGGGAGGGTGCTGGTCATGGAAGCTCCTGTCGAACGATGACTGCGCAGCCTTCCACCTTACGCGCGTGGACTTCTTCTCCCCGGCCCGGTTGGCCGACCGCGTGGTGACCGGTCGGCGGACAGCGCACGGGGCGGTCGGTCGTGAACGGACTTTCCGCTCACGGCCCGGCCGCCCCGTGCATCCCCCCGGTTTGGTTCCCCCGCGCGCTACCGAGACCTTCGTCGCGACAACGCTGCGTACCCATAGAGTCACACCGCGTCACGACCCCGTCAAGCCATTTCGGGAAAGTCGGACTTGATGGGCGGGCGGATCGCTCAGCGCACGCCGGCGGTGGCGACGAACCCCTCGCCGTCGCCGCCGAGCACCAGCGGGCCGCCCGCCGCGGCGCCGATCGCCGCCTGGCCGGCCGCCAGGGTGACGCGACCCACCCCGTCGTCCACGACGAGCTCGCCGGCGCGGCAGAGCACCACCCGCGGGCCGGGCAGCGCCAGCCGCGCCTCCGGGCCGCCGGGCGTCACCTCGACCCGGTGCAGCGCGAAGTCGTCCACCGGCACCGGCCAGGTCACCACCCCGGGCGCCACCGGCTCCGGCCGGACCACCGGCTCGTCGAGCACCTCGAAGCGCAGCACCCGCAGCAGCTCGTCCACGTCCACCCGCTTCGGGGTGAGACCACCGCGGAGCACGTTGTCGCTGGCCGCCATGATCTCGACGCCCGTGCCCCGCAGGTAGGCGTGCAGATTGCCGGCCGGCATCCAGATCGCCTCGCCGGGCGCCAGCCGGACGTGGTGCAGCAGCAGCGCCACCACCACACCCGGGTCGGCCGGGTAGTCGGCCGCCAGGGCCCGGGCCAGGTCGGCGTCCGGCCCGGCGGCCTCCGCCGCCAGCACATCCGCCACCAGCCCGGCCCGCTCCGCCGCCGGCCAGCTCAGCAGCAGGCGTACGGCCTCCCGCAGCCCCGCCGGCCCGGTGCGCAGCGCCGCCACCACCGGCTCCAGCCCGGGTACGCCGAACGCCGCGATCGCCGCGGCCGACTCGGCCGGGTCGCGGAAACCGCACAGCGCCTCGAACTCCGACAGCGCGACCAGCAGCTCCGGCTTGTGGTACGGATCGACGTAGTTCACCCGGTCGGCGTCCGCGGCGTAGCCGGTCCGGGCCTGCGCGGCGTCCGGGTGGGCCTGGAGGCTCAGCGGGGCGTCCGCAGCCAGGACCTTCAACAGGAACGGCAGCCGGGTGCCGAACCGGCCGACCAGGTGCTCGCCGAGCCAGTGCGCCGGCTCGGCGTCCAGCAGGTCGGTGAGGCTGACAGGGCTGCCGTCCCGGTCCACGGTGGCCGGGGCGCCCGGGTGGGCACCCAGCCACAGCTCGGCCTCCGGCCCGGCGCTCGGCACCGCACGCCCCTGCAACTCGGCGATCGCGGTGCGGGAGCCCCAGGCGTAGTCCCGGATCCGGCCCTGCAGCAGTTCCACGGTCAGCTCCCGGGCCGTCCGGCGACCTCGTCGCCCCCCGCGTCGCCGTCCGGCTGCGGGACGGCGGTGTGCGCCGCCTGCCCGGTGCCCGCCCGGTCCGCCGCCGCGCTGTAGATGTCCGGCTCCAGGTAGATGACCCGGGCGATCGGCACGGCCGCGCGGATCCGCGCCTCGACGGCGTTGATGCCCCGGGCGAGCTCCTCGGCGGTCTCGCAGGCCGGCACCCCGATCTTCGCGGCCACCATCAGCTCCTCCGGGCCCAGGTAGAGCGTCTTCATGTGGATGATCCGCTCGACCTCCGGCCCCTCGGTGACCGCCCGCTCGATCTTGGCCAGGTCGCTCCGCTCCGCGCCCTCACCGAGCAGGAGACTCTTGGTCTCGATGGCCAGGGTGATCGCGATGATCACCAGCAGCACACCGATCATCGCAGTGCCGGCCGCGTCCCACATGCCGTTCCCGGTGATCAGGGTCATCCCCACGCCGAACAGCGCGAACACCAGACCGATCAGCGCGCCGAAGTCCTCCAGCAGCACCACCGGCAGCTCCGGGGCCTTGGCCCGGCGGATGAACCGCACCCAGGACTGGTTGCCGCGGATCTGGTTGGACTCCTGGATGGCGGTCCGGAACGAGAAGCCCTCCATGCCGATCGCGATCACCAGGACGGCCACCGGAACCCACTGCCACTCGGTGATCGGCTCCGGATGCTGCGCCTTGTGGTACGCCTCGTACAGCGCGAAGAGGCCACCGACGCTGAACAGCACGATCGCCACGATGAACGCGTAGATGTAGCGCTCCCGGCCGTAGCCGAAGGGGTGCTCCGGGGTGGCCTCCCGCTTGGCCCGCCGGCCGCCGAGCAGCAGCAGGCCCTGGTTGCCCGAGTCGGCCACCGAGTGGATCGACTCGGCAAGCATCGACGAGGAGCCGGTCAGCAGGAACGCGATGAACTTCGTGACGGCGATGCCGATGTTGGCCGCCAGGGCGGCGACGATCGCCCGAGTCCCACCATTGGCGCTCACGCCACTCCCCGCCCGATGCCGCACGTGCTCACTGGTTCGCCAGCTCCTTCATCTCGGTGATGGCCGGCACGGCCATCGGGTCCAGTCCGTGTGCCAGGGCGAGGTAGACCGAGGCGAAGTCCGGGACCGCCATCAGCGAGGCGAGCCGCTCCAGCGCGGACCCGCCCTCCGCGGTGACCACGTCGCAGCGCACCCCGCGCCGCTCGGCGAGGGTCTGCACCGCGTCGGCCCGGCGCTCCTCCACGGCCAGCGGCTCGTCGGTGTCGTCCTCGGCGTTGAGGCCACCGTCGCGCAGCAGCACCAGCCGCAGCCGGGTGGCGTCACCGTCGGTCTCCTCGGGGTCGGCGAAGATGTCCCGCTCCCCCTCGACCAGGCCGCCGAAGACGCCGTCGAGCAGGCCGACGCGGCCCCGGCCCGCCTCGCCCAACGCCCCGGTGACCACCGGGTAGCGGGCGTTGGCGGAGAGCGTGTCGCCGAACCTGCGGGCCGCGACGGTCGCCAGCGGCGACGAGCCCCAGACGATCGGGATCGACCCGGACAGGCCCAGGGCCAGCGACTTCGCCGGGTTGACGAACGACTCGGCGGTGGGCCGGCACCGGTCGGCGTCGGCGTCCAGCCGGGCCGCGGTCTCGGCCAGGTCCGCCTCGTTGACCTTCACGAGCCCGAGCGTACGGGCGGCGAGCAGGACCGGCACGGTGAGCGCCCACAGGCTGGCCCGGGCCGGGGCGCGCCGGGGCACCGGGATGAACGGCGCGCGGGCCCGCTCGGCCACCGACTGGAGCTGCGAGTCCGGCGCGCCGACGGCGACCAGGCGGGCGCCCCGCCGGTGTGCGGCCTCGGCGGCGCCCAGCGCCTCGGGGCTGCGGCCGGAGGCGCTCACCGCGATGACCACGTCCGCCGCGCCCACCCAGCCGGGCACGCCGGCGCTGCGGTGCGGGATCACCGGCACCGGGCAGCGCGGCCCGGCCACCGTGGCCAGCACGTCGCCGGTACGCCCGGCCGTGCCGATGCCCGCGATCACCACCGCCCGGGGGCGGCCCTCGTCGGCGAGGACGGTCAGGTTCGCCTCGGCGGCCAGCGCCGCCGACTCACGGACCTGCGCGCCAGCGGAGGCGGTGAACCGGAGCATGCCGCCCGGATCGTGCTCCGCCAGCCGGTCCGGACTGTCCAGCAATGACTCGTCCGCGTGCCGGTGCCCGCTGACCCCGGCCGTACCCTCCATCATCGCGGCGACCCGGAGCCGCGCGTGTCGTCCGCGGCGGGGCCGCCGCGGGCCTCGTCGAGGAGCAGCACCGGGACGTCGTCCCGGACCTCGAAGATCCGACCGCACTCGGTGCAGGTCAGCGTCTGGGCCTGCGGGTCGTAGTCGAGCGGTGCGTGGTGCGTGTCCGGGCAGGCGAGGATCTCGAGCAACTGCGGGTCCAGGGCCACGGCGCGGCTCCTTCCACGTATGCGGTCTCACCGGTCGGCGGTGCCGTCCGGCGCACGCGATCTTATCGGCGAACCAGCCCGGCCACCGCGTCACATCTCGGCACCGGGTGCATGGCGACCGGTCAGGTCACCGTCACCCACCGTCACCGTAACCCCGGCGACCGGCCGGGTTCCGGTTCAGCGGGGCATGCGGGGCAACACCGTGGTGGCGTCACCACCCGCGGCGGCCGGAGGCTCGCCGTCCGGCCGGTCGGTCACGGCCGAGGGAGCGCCGTAGACGCTTCCCGACGGGCGGGGTGTCGGGGTGGGCGGCTGCTGCCCGTACACCTGACCGGCGGGCGCCCCGGAACGGTAGGTCGTGCTGCCGCGCGGGAGCGGGACCGGCGGGTGACCGGCGTCCGGCTGCCCGTCCGTCTTCTCCGCGCGGTTGCGGCGGACCAGCAGCACGATCAGCGCGACGCCGACCAGCACCAGTGCGATGCCGAACCACATGATCGGGGAACCTCCGGAGGACGAGTCGTCGGCCTCGGTGCCGGCGGCCGGGTCGAGCGCGGCGGCCACCGCCGCGGTGGTGCCGGACTCCGCCGGCGTGGTCGCGACGGCGCTCGGGGTGGGGGTCGGCGACGGCTTGCGGGACGGCGTCGGGCTGGGGCTGGCGGTGGGCTCCGCACCCACCACACGGGCCGCGGTGGCGGACCGGCCGAGGACCCGTCCGTTCGCGGCGCTCGCCTCAGCGACCACGTCCAACCGCCCGCCAGTCACGCCGGCCAGGAAGGCCACCCGGTAGCGGACCGTGATCCCCTTGCCCTTGCAGAGAGCCGCGTTGGCGGGCGACGTCTGCCCCGTGGCGACCGCGCCGCCGCCGCCGGACACCGGCACCGGCACCCACCGGCCACCGCTGGCCACCTGCACGTGGACCTGGTCCGCCCGCAGGCCGTCGAGCCGCAGCCCCAGCGCGGTGCGGAGCAGTACGCAGCCGTCGGTGCGCTTGCGCACCTCGACCGCCACCGTGCCCGCCGAGCCACCTGCCGTGAAGCGGCTCGCCGAGCGCACCTCCACCCGGTCGTCGGCGGCCAGCGCCGGGGACGCCGCGCCGGCCACCAGGCCGCCCAGCATCGCACCGACCGTGGCCCACCGCGCCGCGTGTCGCCTCACCGACATCTCCACCTCACCGCTTCCGTCCCGGACGGGATCCGCCGGTCAGGTTACTACCGGCCCCGAGGAGCACCCGCCCATCGAGCACCCCGCATGTGTGCCGCGACACCCCGCGACACCCGCTCCATCCTCGACGCGACCCGGCCCGCCCGCATGATCAATTCCGGCCGTCAACAGCGACGGTCGCCATCGCCGATGACCGGCGACGCGGTGCGAATCTTGGACACTTACCGTTCGGCACGAACGACAACTGTCCAAGATTCACATCGGCGCCCGCACGATCGGAGCGAGCCGGGTGCGGCGGCCGGCCGTCAGGCGCTCGCGGCCGGGTCGCCCTCGTCGGCCGGCGCGGGCGTCCGGGGAATTGCCTCAGCGGGCGTCCGGAACTGCCTCGTCGGTCGGCGCGGCGGCCGCAACTGCCTCGTCGGTCGGCGCGGCGGCCGGGCGGCCCGCGGGAAGGGCCCGGCGGCAGAGCCGATCGGCCGTGCGGGTCGTCTCCGGCAGCCGGTACCGGGGCGTCGACGCCAGCACCCGGTCGACCGCGTTGTCCAGACTCATCCGGTGCCCGACGCTGACGAACACCGGCTTCACCCCGTCGCGGGTCCGCAGCACCCGGCCCACCACCTCACCGCCGTCGCGCAGCGGCGTCCAGGCGCCCCGCTCGGGCGCCGGCTCGTCCCAGACCCCGACCAGCGGCGTCTTCCCCACCCCGATCGCGGGCAGCCCCGTCACCAGCCCGAGATGGCAGGCCAGCCCGAACCGGCGCGGATGCGCCAACCCGTGCCCGTCGCAGATCAACAGGTCCGGCCGGACGGTCAACCGGTCCAGGGCCGCCAGCAACGCCGGCAGCTCGCGGAAGGCGAACAGCCCCGGCACGTAGTCGAACGCCGGCCGGCCCACACTCACCGCCTCGTCCACCACGGCGAGCGTGGTCGCGTCCAGCACCGTGACGGCGGCCGCGAGTCGGTCACCGCTCTCGGCGTAGGCGACGTCCAGCCCGGCGACCGTCGCGGGCGCCGTCGGCCCCGGACCCACCAGATCGACCCGCGACCGCAACTCCTCCTGGACGCGCAGCGCCTCCGCCACACTGGTCGGCGGGCGGTAGGGCACTCCACCGCCCGTCACGAGCGGCCGTCTCTCCGGCCGGCGTCGCGGCGGCCGTCCGCCCCGCCGCCCCGGCCCGGCTCCGGCCGGCCGGACCGGTTGGCAGGCCGGCCGGCATCGGCCCCAATGCCCGTCATCGCCTCACCGTAGCCAACCTGCCCGGGTCACTGGCCGACGCGGCCGTCGATCAGCTCGCGCAGCAGGTCGGCGTGGCCGTTGTGCCGGGCGTACTCCTCGATCATGTGCACCAGCAGCTCCCGCAGCGAGATCTCCCCGTCACCGTGCCGCCCCTTGACGTCCAGGTTCGGGGCCGCGGCGACGAACCGCTCCGCGTACGCGACCTCCTCCCGCCAGGCCGCCCAGGCCTCCTCGACCACGGCCGGGTCACCCACCGCGCCGTGGAAGTCGGCGTCCCGGTCCGTCTCGTGCCGCCAGATCCGCGGGGCGGCCTCGCCCGCCATGGTGCGGCGGAACCAGCCCCGCTCCACCTCCGCCATGTGCCGGACCAACCCCAGCAGCGACATGGGCGACGGGGGAACCGACCGCCGGGCCAACTGCTCGGCGTCGAGGCCCGCGCACTTGAGTTCCAGGGTGAGGCGCTGGTCCCGCAGGTAGTTGACCAGGACGCTCAACTCGTCGTCGAACCCGCCCTCCGAACGGGGGTCGTCCTCCGGCTTGACGAACATGTTCGACCAGGCGAAGTGCGGAGTGGGGCGATCGGTATCGGTACCCTCGTCAGACATGCCCGGACCCTCTCGCTGCGCGGCGGCGGCCGGCAAGGGATTTTGCCGGCGGGGTCAGGACGCGGCGGTGGCGATGGTGGGGTCGGCGCCCGGATCACCGGCCTGCTGAAGCTGCTCCTCGAACATCACAAACGTCCGCCGCCTGACTCCCCTGATGAGGGCCTGCTCCTCCAGGGTCGGGTAGCGGCGCTCACGACCCAGGGTCTCCTCAATGGCCCTCACCGTCTCGTACAGAGCGAACACTGCTCCCTCGCCGCGGAGGTAGTAACCGCGGTTATGCTCCGTGAGTTGCACGAACTCGTCCCGCGAAATCTGGTTAACCTCGTCACCGCCAAGAAAAAGCACTTTGTCGATGAGGTTGTTCGCGTGGTTCCAACCTCCTGTGTCTCTGGACAGCCGCCACGCCGCGACGCCACCCTCGGCAGTCTCGACCAGTTTCAGCGGGGAATCGTAGTAGTTGAAGAACCTGGGCAAGATCAAACCTCTCGGCCGGCTCATCGTGGTGGTGCCTCCCCGAGCGTTTCACTCAATGCTTGCCAGTAGATGTCTTGCGCCCGCCGTAACAGTCCGTCCCGGACAGCTCGCTCACCATCCGTCAACGGACGGCCGCCCGCCTCGGGCAGCACTTCAAGATCTCGCCGAACTTCGTACAGGGCATGTTCCCACTCCGCCACCTCGTCGAGCGCAGCAAGGTGCAGCCGAAGCTCCGCAACATGGTCGTTCGACATGCGGAGGTTCAACAGCATGTCGCGATAGCCACTCTCCTGCGGCTTGAGGAATCGATCCTTGATGTGGAGGATCACCACCTCCGGGTCGTCGGCCAGTTGCGCCAGGGCTCGGTAGACGTCATCGAGTCTGCGAAACTGCACCTTGGCGCCAGCGAGGTCCTTGAGCCGGGATGCGTCGTTGGCGTATTCCACAAGCTTGTCCTGCACCCGTTCACGGCTCTTGGGCTCCGTCCTCCAATGGGGCTGCCCATGGTCCCCGGCAACGGCGATGGCGAGCTCATTAAGTTCGCGCTGCGCCACAGCGGCGTCGGCATAGAGCTGATCGACGTAGGCAAGCAGGTAGGTCTCGTCATCACGCCGGGAAATGTCGAAACTCAACTGCACGTTAGCCTGTCCGCGACCCGCTATAGCAGCAGAAATCCGGCGTTGCTGTTCGGTGACGGGCGTGGGTAGCGGCTCCGGCGGTTCCGGCGTGATCACCGCCTTGGGCCCTTGTGCTGCGATGTCATTCAGCACTCCGCCCAGAACGTTGATCGCCTCTTGATGGCTGGCCAGGTGGTGGAGGGTCACCGGGCGGGCGGTCAGCGAGTTGGCGAGTTCCGGTGTCGAGAGGATCATCCGGACCAGGTCGGGGCGCTGCGTGAGCTGCCGGACCAGCGTCTCGGCCAGCAATTCCTCGTGGCGGGGTGGCGCCTCCCACGTGTGGTCGAGCATCTGCCTGACGCGCGGGTCGGCGAGCAGTCGCGTCAGGTCACCGGCCGCCGCCGGGTCCAGCTCCGGCACCAGCCGTTGCAGTGTCGGCCCGTCGACGTGTTGCGCCAGTTCGACAGGCGTCACCCCGGCGGCGAAGACCTCGTCCAGGCTGGCGCTCGCGACCAGCGCATCCCGCACGTACAGGCCGGCGGCGATCCGGTCGGCGTGCGCGTCGCGGTGCGCGTTCCATGTCCGGACCGCCTGCGGCTCGCTGTCCGGTGCGCTGCCGGGGAACGAGGTGCCGTCCGGCCGGTGGTGGAAGGTGGCGGTTTCGCCGAGCAGGTGGACGTGGTTGAAGTCCGGCGAATCGCCATCCTCGGGCGGTGGTGGTGGTTCGAGCGGTCGGGGCGGCGGCGATGGTTCCACCGGGTCGGGCAGGACGTTGTAGTCGCCTGGCGGCCGGCCCGCGAGCGGCATCGGACGACCGTCGGGACCGAGCACCAGCGCGTCGACGCCCACCACGTTGTGCGGGTCGCGGACACCACTGTGGGTGTAGAGCGGATGTGTGCTCATCCGGCCGGTCTGCGGGTCGAGGTAGAGGACCGCGCCGTCCTGGTTCAGCGCCACCCAGGCATGCGAGCCCCCGCCCTCGAAGGTGGTGATGAGGAACGCGTAGCTCCCGTGGCCGCCCGCCAGGAGCTGCCCGTGCAGGTCGCGGTAACCGCCCTCGATCACTCCGCGCGCCTCGTGATGAGGGGCGTCCGGCAGTGCGGCGGGACAGAGATTCTGGAACCGGCCGCCGGTGGTCTCCTCGACCCGGCGCGGTCCGTCCGCCTCACCGCCCACCGGCCGATGGACGTCCCCTAGCAGGTAGCCGTCGAAGGTACGCGGCGCGGAGACCCGCGGCCGGCCGTGCATCCAGGTCTCGAAGAGCGACAACGTGCAGTCCAGGCAGTTGATGCCTCGGGTGGCGTCCGCGGCGGGCCCGCCGTCGTTCGCCAGCCGGAACCATCCGCCCCGGCGCGGATCGGCCGTCCGCACCACGCTGCCGTCGGGATGCCGCGGCATCTGGCGCTCCAGGTCGGTCTGGTGCAGCGCGAGCGGTGGCCGGAGGCCGCCCCGCATGCCGTACCGGCGCGAGCGGTCGATGGGCGGTGGATGACCGTCGCCGGTCAGCGCCGAGTGGTTTGCTGTCTCGACGGCACCGAGTGCGAGGTCGGCGACATCGTCATTGATCCGATAGAAGTCGACGTCGTCCTCGACCACCACCTCGGTTGGCACCACTGATCCGGCGAGGACGCGCTGTGCCTCCTCACGCAGATCAAGAGCCTCGATGCTGGCTTCGCGCGCCTCTCGGTGCCACCGGGCGGCGGCCAACTCCCGGCCGGCGCGATCAAACTGGGTGGCCTGGGCACCCCAGTCGCTTGCCCGCTCCTCGTGGTAGTCAGCGCGCTCGCGAAGCCAGTCCGCCCGCTGCTGGCGGCGGCTCTCCTCGTACCACTCCCGCTGCGACCGGTAATAGCCCTGGTACCGACGCCGGTCGAGGGCCTCCCGGTCGGCGGCGAGTCGCGCAGCCCGTTCCCGGGGGTTCGTCCGGCGCGGTGGCGGCGGGTCAGAGGGGCCGGGCAGTGTCGACGGAGGGTCGGACGCGGGACGCTGTGGGGCCAGTGCCTCCAGCAGAGGGAAGCGGGGGTTCGGCGCGGGTCGGGGGTCAGGTCCGCTGACCGGTGCCCCCGGCCCCGGGCCAGCAGCCGGTGCGGGGTTCGGGTGCGCCGACGGGGCGGCCGGCGAACCGACCTGCCCGGTCATGGTGCCCACCGGTGTCTGGTCCGCGGGCGCCGGTGTCGGCCCGTGCGCGGGTGGGGCAACGGCGGCAGGCAGGCCGGCCACGGTCGGCGGGGCCGCCGCCTGCGTCGGCGCCGCCTGGGTCGACGTGCCGACGCCGGGCAGCCCGGAGCTCTTGACGGAGCCGGACGTCGGCTCGGCGGTGTCGGAACTGGGCGCCCCGGCAACGGGAGTGTCGACGGCCACGGCCGAGAGCGCCGGGCCAGCTGAGGCCCGCGCTGGGGTCGTCGTCGCGTCCGCCGTCGGAGGATCGGTTGTCACCGCCACGTCCACCCGGTGATCCGGGGTCGCGCCGGCGCCCGCCGTAACGTCGACGGACGCGATCGCCGGAGGACCGTCGCTCGCGAGCGACGACGGAGGGTCCGACACCGAGGCGGGATCGGCCGTTCCGGGATGAGGCACCGGGCCGGGATCCCCGGAAAGCGTGACCGGGTCCGGCATCCGCTGGGAGGGGATGGCACCGGCGGACGGCGGAAGCCCCAGGTCCACCGGCTGCGCGGGAAGACCGGCCAGTTTCTCGTCGAGCCGGTGGTGGAGTGCGTTGTCGGCCTGGCCGGTGGCGGAGCCGCTGGCGCCGGAGGCCGCGGCCCGGGCGATGTCCTCCAGCGACAGGTCCTGACCGGTGGCGAGCCCCGCCGCGCTCTCGGCCAGGGTCTCGCCGGCCATCTCCCGCCCGAAGTGCTCGCCGACCCGGGCGAACCGCCCGTGCGCGTGCCGACCGAGGCCGGCCAGCGGCGCCGCCGCCCCGCCGGCGAAGCCACCGAGCCCCGACGTGCCCACGTCGGTCAGGTCCAGGCCGTCACGCCGGCCCGTCGAGTTCTGGTAGGCCTGCGTCGCCAGGCTGGTGCCGGCCTCCTGCCCCGCCTCGACGAGTCCGGCCAGCACGGCCCGGCGGGCGAGCCCGCGGGCGCCGCTCGTGACGACCTCCTTGGCGGCCCGCTCGCCGGCCTCCTTCAACCCCTCCTTGACGGCCTTACGGGCCAACTGCGCCACCAGCCGCTTGAAGATCTGTTGCACGGCGACGCGGCTGGCCGTGATCGCGGCGCCGGCCGCCGGCGACGCGGCGCCCATGGTCAGCACGGTGGCCACCGCGAGCGAGAGCAACTCGACGACCAGGATGCCCAGCTCGATCCAGGCTTCGAGCTTGGCGCCCTCGATGTCGCAGCCGCACGAGTCGACCAGCTTGCCCAGCTCGCCGGTCGCCGCCACGAGGACGTGCAGCGGCGCGTCCTCCCCCTCGGCGACCTTGCCCCAGGCGATGTCGAACGCCCGCGCCACCAGGCCGACGCCGCCATATCCGCTGCGGACCTCGCCGGCAGCGGTGGTGGCGTCGTCCCGCGGGCCGGCCAGGACGTCGGCGACGCCGTACCACTGGTCGGCCAGGTCCCAGACGGCCCGTTCGTCGCCCTCCGGCCACTCGACGCCGACGACCCAGTCCAGCGCCTCGTAGATCCAGCCGGGCACGTCCCAGGGGCAGTAGTCGAGCGGGTGCGGGATCGGGCTGGGCAGCATGCTCACGCGCGGATCCTCCGGTGGTCAGCGCCAGGGCCGGTGCGGGTTGTGCTGCTGGTGCGGGATCCCGCCGATCTGGCGGGCGTTGGTCAGGTCGGTCTCGACAGTGGCGACGACGGAACGCACCACGTCGGCGCCCAGACCTTCGAGCGACCGGCCGAGAATCTCCCAGGCGCGCAGCAGGGTCTCCGCGTAGCCCTGGTAGTGCTTGTCGAAGGCGGCGCCGATGTCGTCCCGGCCCCACGGGCGCCGCGCGCCGGCCGCCGCGATCGGGTCGCCCGCCTCGCGCCGGGAGGCGGTGACCGCCTCACCGGCCAGGGCCAGGTCGGCGCCGCCGCGCCGGGCCCGGTCCGGGTTCAGCCAGATCTCCCCGCCGGACATGCGGTCACTCGCCGCGGGACAGGACCGCGTCGGCCCGGCCCAGCAATGACCCGAAATCATGGGTACGCAGGAACTCCACCGACGGCGAGCCGGGCGGCAGGTAGCCGGCGACCAGCTCACGGGTCGCGGTGACCGCGGCGCGGGACGCCCGCAGCACGGTGTCGGTGATCTTCCGGCTCAGCGCGCCGGCGTCACGGTCGCGGAACACCGAGGGAGCGACCTCGACGCTGATCAGCTCGCCGCGGGCGCCCACGACCGCCGTCACCTGCCCGTCGTCGGAGCGCTCGGTCACCCGCAGCTCCGCGAGCCTGCTCTGCAGTTCGTCCAAACCGGACCGCAGTCGCTGGTACTGGCCGTATACCTCGTCGAACCGCGCACGCAGCGCGCGGTTCGCATCCCGGTCCGCGCTCTCGGCCACGCCGCTCCCCTTCCGTCACCGTCAGTAGGGCCGACCATACCGGGCGCCACGGAATCCGTGGGGTCCGGTAACTTCAGGCTGTGATCGAACGACAGCAGGTCGAGGAACTCGCCGCCGTCTGGGCTCGACGGGATTCCGAGCGTCTGGGATTCCCGTGCACTCCGTTCGTCGAGGAGTTCGACATGGGTTACCTGGTCACGTCCACGGTGGCCCCCGAGGCCCGGGCCCTCCCGGGCGACCTGCCGACCACGGTCATCGACAAGGAGACCGGCGAGCTGTCGACCTGGCCACGCGTGCCGGCCGCCGCCGTCGAGCAGATGTTCCGGCAGCGCCGCCCGGCCGCACCCCGGGCGCCGCGCACCGTCGACCCGGCCGGCCAACTGCTCCGGCAGATCACCCGGTTGCCCACGCCCGGCGCCGCGGCCCACCTCACCGTCGACGGTCGCACGCACGTAGCGCAGGGCGCCAAGGGCGACGTCGAGCTGCGCCACCATCCGCTCGTCGCGTCCTATCTGGACGATCTGCTCGCCGGCCACCTGGTCCGGGGCGGCGAGCGGCACGCCGAGATGATCGTCGTCTCCGACGTCCTGCACGATCACGACCACGCACTGACGTCCGCCGGTCGCACCCCGCTCGGCCTGGAAGAGGCCAGATCACTTCTCGGCAAGGCCCGGATGGAGTTCTTCCGCATCCGGGAACCGGGCGACCCAGCCGGCGGCCCGTGCGAACTTCGCTGCGAGTCCTGCATCAGATTCCTGGTGCACTTCAACGTACTCCCCTGGCCCGAACTGGCCTACGCCGAGGAGTGGCACGCGGAGCCGCAGAACGACCCCGAACCCGGCCGGTTCCCGGCCGAGGTGGCGAACGCCCTCGTGGTCGCCGGCTGGCAGCCGCACTTCGGCGACGAGGTGTCAGCCGCCGCCTCCATCCAGAAGGTCACGGAGGTCAGCGGGCGCCGGCACGCACACCACGCCTTTCCGGCCGCGCTGGAGGCCATCACCGCCTTTCCCGGCCTGGTCGGTGCCCGACAAGGGCCGGGCGAAGAAGTGTGGATCTCCCGGTTCGACATCCGTCCCCGAAAGATGGCCCACACCGCCGACAGCCTCGCCGATTTCGGGGCGGTGCTCGGCGTCCGGCTGTTCCCGCTCGGCAGCGAGCGGCAGGAGAGCATCATCGCCGTCGACGAGCACGGCCGGATCTTCGCGCTCGATCAGGCCGGCGAGTGGTTCCTGGGCCCGGACATCGACGCCGCCCTCACCACGCTGCTGCTCGGTCGGGCTCCCGCCCGGGTCCGGGACGACGGCACCTGGTGAGCCTCAGAGCTTCACCCCGGTCAGCACCATGACCCGCGGCTCGGTGTAGTCGTCCATGGCGCTGCGCAGCCCCTCCCGCCCCACGCCCGAGCCCTTCACCCCGCCGTACGGCATCTGGTCGGCCCGGTAGGACGGCACGTCTCCGACGATCACCCCGCCGACCTCGAGCGTCCGGGCCGCGAGGAACGCGGTCTGCAGGTTGTGGGTGAGCACGCCGGCCTGCAGCCCGTACGCCGAGTCGTTGACCGCGGTGAACGCGGCCTGGGCGTCGGTGACCGGGGCGACCACCAGCACCGGCCCGAACACCTCCTCGGTGCACACCTTGGCCGACGACGGCACCCCGCTGAGCACGGTGGGCGGGTAGGTGGCGCCGTCGCGGCGCCCGCCGACCTCGATGGTGGCCCCGGCGGCGACCGCCTCGTCGACCCACGCCTCGACGCGTTCGGCGGCCTCGACGGACACCAGCGGCCCCACGTCGGTCAGTTCGGAGGTCGGGTCGCCGGTGCGCAACTCCTCGACGGCCGCGACGAGCCGGGGCAGGAAGCCGTCGTAGAGCCATTCGTGCACGTACACCCGCTGGACGGCGATGCACGACTGGCCGGCCTGGTAGTTGGAGAAGGTGGCGATGCGGTGCGCGGCGAAGGTCAGGTCCCCGTCGGACGACCAGTCCTCGCAGATCACCGCCGCGGCGTTGCCGCCGAGTTCGAGGGTGACGTGCTTGTCGGGGGCGGCCCGGCGGATGGCCGCGCCGACCGGCCCGGAGCCGGTGAACGACACGACGGGCAGCCGGGGGTCGGCGACCAGGTCGGCGGCGCGCTCATTGGGCAGCGGCAGCACCGAGAACATGCCCTCGGGCAGGTCGGTCTCGGCCAGGATCTCGCCGAGCAGCAGCGCGGAGAGCGGGGTGGCCGGGGCCGGCTTGACGACGATGGGTGCGCCGACGGCGATGGCCGGGGCGACCTTGTGCGCGACCAGGTTCAGCGGGAAGTTGAACGGCGCGATCCCCAGGACGGGGCCGCGGGGCACCCGCCGGACCAGGGCGATCCGGCCGGTAGCCGCCGGGTCGGTGTCGAGGCGTTGCAGCTCGCCGGAGAAGCGCCGGGCCTCCTCGGCAGCCCAGCGGAAGGTGGAGACCGCGCGGCCCACCTCGGCCTTCGCCCACTTCACCGGCTTGCCGTTCTCGGCGGTGATCAGCGCGGCGACCTCGTCGGCCCGGTCGGCGAGCCGCCGGGAGACGTGGTCGAGGGCGGCCGCGCGGGCGTGCGCGGGCAGGGCCGCGGCCGCCGCCACCACGCCGGCGGCTGCCGCGACGGCGACTTCGACCTGGTCGGGCGTGGCGAGGGTGGTACGCCCGACCGTGCGGCCGTCGTACGGGTGGGTGACGGTGAGCTCGCCCTCGCCGTGGGCGGGGCGGCCGGCGACATAGAAGGCTCTCGGCTCCACGCTGCGCAGCGTAGACCACGCAAGGCCGCGCGGAAACAGTTGCCCAAACCCTTGTCTGCCTCGGATTTAGTAGCCAAGATGGCAGTCAGATTGCGATAACCTCCGCTGACATTCGCCCCGGCCACCCCCTCGGAGACACCTGATGAGCGATCAGCAGCAGCTGCGCAACTTCGTCAACGGCGAGTACGTCGACCCGGTGGACGGCGGCTTCGCCGACCTGATCGACCCGTGCACCGGCGAGGTCTTCGCCCAGGCGCCGGTCTCCGGGGCCGCGGACGTGGACGCGGCCATGAAGGCGGCCGCCGCCGCGTTCGAGGGCTGGCGCGACGCCACGCCGGGCGAGCGGCAGAAGGCCCTGCTGAAGCTCGCCGACGCCGTGGAGTCCCGGGCGGCCGAACTGGTCGACGCGGAGGTCCGCAACACGGGCAAGCCCCGCCAGCTCACGGCCGACGAGGAGCTGCCGCCGGCGGTGGACCAGTTCCGGTTCTTCGCGGGCGCCGCCCGCCTGCTGGAGGGGCGCTCGGCCGGCGAGTACATGGCCGGGCACACCTCGTACGTGCGGCGGGAGCCGATCGGCGTCTGCGCCCAGGTCACGCCCTGGAACTACCCGCTCATGATGGCGGTCTGGAAGATCGCCCCCGCCCTGGCGGCGGGCAACACGGTGGTGCTGAAGCCCTCCGACACCACGCCGGTGTCGACGCTGCTGCTGGCCGAGATCGCGTCGGAGTTCCTCCCGCCGGGCGTGTTCAACGTGGTGTGCGGCGACCGGGACACCGGCCGGGCGCTGGTGTCGCACCCGACCCCGCAGTTCGTCTCGATCACGGGGTCGACCCGGGCCGGCATGGAGGTCGCCGCGGCGGCCGCGCCGGACCTCAAGCGCACCCACCTGGAGCTGGGCGGCAAGGCCCCCGTGGTGATCTTCGACGACGCGGACGTGGCGGCGGCGGCCGAGGCCATCGCGGTGGGCGGCTACTTCAACGCCGGTCAGGACTGCACGGCCGCCACCCGGGTGCTGGCCGGGCCGGGCATCCACGACGACTTCGTGGCGGCCCTCGCCGAGCAGGCCCGCAACACGAAGACCGGCGCGCCGGACGACGAGGACGTGCTCTACGGCCCGCTGAACAACGCCAACCAGCTCGGCCGGGTACGCGGGTTCGTGGACCGGCTGCCGGACCACGCGACCGTCGAGACCGGTGGCTCCCAGCTCGGCGAGCGCGGCTACTTCTACGCGCCGACCGTGGTGTCCGGGGTCCGCCAGGCCGACGAGATCATCCAGGACGAGGTGTTCGGGCCGGTCATCACCGTGCAGCGCTTCTCCGACGAGGACGAGGCGGTGCGCTGGGCCAACGGCGTGGACTACGGCCTCTCCGCCTCGGTGTGGACGAAGGACCACGGCCGGGCCATGCGGATGACGCGGCGGCTGGACTTCGGCTGCGTCTGGGTGAACACCCACATCCCGTTCGTGTCGGAGATGCCGCACGGTGGCTTCAAGCACTCCGGGCACGGCAAGGACCTCTCGGTCTACAGCCTGGAGGACTACACCCGGATCAAGCACGTCATGCACAACATCGAGGGCTGAACCGATGCCGAGTTCGGACGAGTTGCACAAGCGGCGCGGGGCGGCGGTGGCCCGGGGCGTCGGCAGCACGATCACCTCCTACGTCGACCGCGCGGGCGGCGGCACGATCACCGACGTCGACGGGCGGGAGTGGATCGACTTCGCGGCCGGCATCGCGGTGGCCAACGTGGGCAACTCGGCGCCGCGGGTGGTCGAGGCGGTCCGCGCGCAGGTCGAGCGCTTCACGCACACCTGTTTCATGGTCGCGCCCTACGAGTCGTACGTGGCGGTCTGCGAGCAGCTCAACGCGCTGACCCCGGGCGAGTTCGAGAAGCGCTCGGCGCTGTTCAACTCGGGCGCCGAGGCCGTGGAGAACGCCGTGAAGATCGCCCGGCACGCCACGGGGCGGCCGGCGGTGGTGGTCTTCGACCACGCGTACCACGGTCGGACCAACCTGACCATGGCGCTGACCGCGAAGAACATGCCGTACAAGCACCGGTTCGGGCCGTTCGCCGGTGAGGTCTACCGGGTGCCGATGTCGTACCCGCTGCGCGACGGCGGCCTCGACGGGGCGACCGCGGCGGCCCGGGCGGTCGAGATGGTGGAGAAGCAGGTCGGCGCGGAGAACGTGGCCGCGCTGCTGATCGAGCCGATCCAGGGCGAGGGCGGTTTCGTGGTGCCGGCCGAGGGGTTCCTGCCGGCGCTGCGCGCGTGGGCGACCGCCGCCGGCGTGGTGTTCGTGGCCGACGAGATCCAGACCGGGTTCTGCCGGACCGGCGACTGGTTCGCCTGCCAGCACGAGGGCGTGGAGCCCGATCTGATCACCCTGGCCAAGGGCATCGCGGGCGGGCTGCCGCTCGCCGCGGTCACCGGCCGCGCGGAGCTGATGGACGCGGTTCACGTGGGCGGCCTCGGCGGGACGTACGGGGGCAACCCGATCGCCTGCGCGGCCGCGCTGGCGGCCATCGAGACCATGCACGAGCTGGACCTGGCCGCCGCCGCCCGGCGGATCGGCGCGGTGATGGTCGACCGGCTGCGCGCCGTCGCCGCCCGCGACCCGCGCGTCGCCGAGGTGCGCGGCCGTGGCGCGATGCTCGCCGTGGAGATCGGGCAGCCGGGCACGCTGACCCCGGACCCGACCGCCACGGCGGCGATCTCGGCGGCCTGTCACGCGGCCGGGCTGCTCACCCTGACCTGCGGCACCTACGGCAACGTGCTGCGCTTCCTGCCCCCGCTCGTCATCTCCGACGACGAGCTGGCCCGCGGCCTGGACATCCTGGAGGCCGCCTTCGGCTGACCGGGGTCAGCCCTCGATCGTGGAACACCACGGGTGTCGATCCCCCAGGTGCCGCCCGTGGTGTTCCACCCGCCCCGCCTACAGGCACATCCAGCAGTAGGCGTCGAGCCTCTCCGCGCCCGCCGCCCGCGCACCCGGCGCAGCTCGTTCTCACAACGCAGCGGATCCAGGTCGTCGTCCGGTCCGGTCGCGGCGGCGGCTCGCGCCCGCTCGGGGGTGGCCGCGAGGTATCCGGTCAGGATGCCCACGCCCGGCACGCTGCGACTCACCCCCGACACTCCCGTCGAGAGACACCACGACAGCGGATCCTGTTCTATAGTCCTACTGTCGTAGGACAATAGAAGGGCGTCGCGTGATCGAGTTCGTACTGGACGGCCGGTCCAAGGTGAACACCTATGTGCAGCTGATCCAGCAGGTCAAACAGGCCCTGCGGGTGGGGCTGCTGACGCCTGGCGACCAGCTGCCGAAGGTCCGCGAGGTCGCACAGTCGCTGGCCATCAACCCGAACACGGTGCTGAAGGCGTACCGCGAGCTGGAGATCGAAGGTCTGGTCGAGGGACGCCCCGGCGTCGGCACCTTCGTCCGCCGGACCATCGCCGGCTCGTCCCTGGCCGATCAGGCCGAGCTCCGCGAGGAGCTGGTGTCCTGGCTGCACCGCGCCCGCGCCGCAGGACTCACCCCGGAAGACGTCACCGCCCTGGTCGAGACCACCATGCGGGCCGCGCTCGTCGCCGGCACGAATCGTGCCGAACCCGCCTCAGCAGGATGAGAGGACAGCTGATGGAGATCGCGCTGGAGGCCGAGCAGCTCGGCAAACGGTACGGACGAACCTGGGCGCTGCGGGACTGCTCGCTGCGCCTGCCCGCCGGGCGGATCGCCGCCCTCGTCGGCCCCAACGGTGCCGGCAAGAGCACCCTGCTGCACCTCGCGGTCGGCCTGCTGCGGCCGGACGCCGGCACGGTGCGGATCTTCGGCGAAGCGCCGTACGCCAACCCGTCGGTGCTGCCCGAGATCGGCTTCGTCGCGCAGGACACCCCGCTCTACCGGGACTTCACCGCGGCCGAACTGGTGGAGGTGGGCCGCCGGATGAACAAGCGCTGGGACGGTGCGCTCGCCCGCAACCGGCTGGCCCAGCTCGGCATCCCGCCGAAGCTGCCCGTCGGCAAGCTGTCCGGCGGCCAGCGGGCGCAGGTCGCGCTGGCGCTCGCACTCGCGAAGCGGCCCCGGCTGCTGCTCCTCGACGAACCGGTCGCCAGCCTCGATCCGCTCGCGCGCCGGGAGTTCCTGCAGTCGCTGATGGGCAGCGTCGCCGAGTCCGAGACGACCGTGCTGCTCTCCTCGCACCTGCTGGCCGACCTGGAACGGGTCTGCGACTACCTGGTCGTGCTGCAGGCCGCCCGGGTGCACCTGGCGGGCGCGGTCGACGACCTGGTCGCCGCACACCGGCGGCTGGTCGGGCCCCGGCACGACGGCGAACCGATCGAGGGGGTGGACGCCGTGGTCCGGGCGAGCCACACCGCCCGGCAGTCGACGCTGCTGGTCCGTACGAACGGTGCTGCCCTGTCTCCGGAGTGGACGGTGCACGACGTGACGCTGGAAGACCTCGTGCTGGCGCACCTCGCCGAGGGTGAGACCACCACGAGCCACGCGGCCTGGGAGGTGCCGGCATGATCTGGCTGGCCTGGCGGCAGCACCGCAAGCAGCTGCTCTTCACCCTCCTCGGGTTCGCCGCGCTGGCGGCCCTCATGATCCCTATCGGGCTGTCCATGCGGCACAGCTTCACCGAGCTCGGGCTGCCGGACTGCGTCAGCCAGCTGGCGCGTCCGGGGGCCGACCAGGCCACCGCGGACGGCTGCGAGTCGGGGTTCCGCCGGTTCACCAACCAGTACCAGAGCTTGAACCTGATGGCGGTCCTGCTCGTGGTCCTGCCGGTGCTCGTCGGTCTGTTCTGGGGCGCCCCGCTGGTCGCCCGGGAGGTGGAGCACGGCACGCACCGGTTCGCCTGGACGCAGGGCGTCGGCCGGACGCGATGGGCCCTGGTGAAGTTCGGCCTGGTCGTCGTCGTCACGCTGACCCTGGCCATCGGCTACGGACTGGGCATGGCCTGGTGGGTCAGCCCGCTGACCCAGGCCGCGCACGAGGGCCGCCTCGGCTTCATCGTCTTCGACCTGCAGGGCATCGCCCCGATCGGCTACACCCTCTTCGCGGTGGCGCTCGGCATCTTCGCCGGCACCCTCTGGCGCCGGATGCTGCCCGCCATGGGCGTCACCCTGGCCGCGTTCATCGGGGTCCGGGCGGCGGTGGCGATCCTGGCCAGACCGCACTACCAGCCCGCCCTCACCCGCACCTTCCCGATCGAGGGGGCCGAACCGCTGCAGGAGGACCGCGGCAACTGGGTCCTCGCCAACGGTGTGCGCAACGCCGACGGGAAGATGGTGGCGGCCGACACCCGGATCATGTGCCCGCCGGGCGGCCAGGGACCGGACGGCCGCCGCTGCGGGGCAGAACTCGGCGTCGAACCCGGTGCCTACAACTGGGAGCTCTACCAGCCGGCCGGTCGGTTCTGGTTGTTCCAGTGGATCGAGACCGGCATCTTCGTCGCTCTCGCCGCCCTGCTGCTCTACCTCGCCGTACGCCGGCTCCGCCGGATCGCCTGAGCGGCCCGGCCGGGTGGAACGCCCCGTGGCAGCCGCCCCGGCGTTCCACCCGGCGCCGGGCCGGGCGCGGTCAGCGCAGCAACTCCACCACGTTGCGGCGGACCAGGTTCTTGCCCGGCTCCCGGATCAGGTCCATGGCCGCGGCGTTGAGCAGCACGCAGCTTCCCGACGGCCCGGTGACGGTCACGGTCGCCGCCCTGCCGTTGTCCAGGTTGGTCACCCGCAGTCGGGTGCCCACCGGGAACTGCCCGCTGGTGGCGGCCGGCGCCCCGCCCTCGGCGGAGAAGGTGATCGCCCCGCTGCAGACGCTGGCGGGCGCGCCGCCGGGCCGGGCGTTGCCCGGCCGGGCCTCGCCGATCGGGGCGCCGCCGTCCGGCCCCGCCGCGCCGGCCGCCGGAGCGCCGCCGTCGAGGCGTTCGACCAGGTTGCGGCGGATGACGTTCTTGCCGGGCTCGCGGACCAGGTCCATGGCCGCCGCGTTGAGCAGGACGCAGCTGCCCGACGGCCCGGTCACCGTGACGGTCGCGACCTTGCGGTTGTCCAGGTTGGTCACCCGCAGCCGGGTGCCCACCGGGAAGCGGTCGCTGGTGGCCGCCGGCACTCCGCGCTCCGCCGAGAAGGTCACCGACCCCGCACAGGCCGACTGCCCGGCCGGGGTGGTCTCCGCGAACCCCATCCCCGTGCCCACCGCGACGACCGCCGAGGCGGCCAGTGCCACGGTCGCCGCCAGCACGTGCTTGCGCTGCACCTTCACGTTGTCTCTCCCGTCGTCCGGTGGTCTCGTTCGACGCCTGGTACGGACGGGAGGGCCGGACCGTTCAGTCGGGGCAGCCGATCACAGCGGACCGTAACGGGTGTGTGGCGCTCCGGTGAGCAGCGCCCAGTAGCGGTCGCCGTAGGACCAGTGCCACCACTCGGTCGGGTAGTTCACCAGGCCCGCACCGCTGAGCGCGGCCACCAGGACCTGCCGGTTGCGCCACGCGCTCACCGGGATGTGCCGGGCCGCCGTGAAGCAGGCGTCGGCGCTCTCCTCGGGGGTGGCGTCGAGGGCCGTACCCATGTCCAGCTCGATCCCGTCGGCGTCGCACAGGGTGAGGTCGACCGCCCCACCGGTGCTGTGCGGCGCCACCTCGACCGGCGAGACGAACTTGGTGGTCTCCCGGTGCAGCCGGTCCGCCGGCCAGTCCGGGTAGCGCCGGCGCAGCTCGTCCCGGTAGCCGGTGAAGATGTCGAGCTGCGCCCGGTACGGCCGGTACCCCTCGACGACCAGGAGGCGCAGGCCGGCCGGCAGCGCGCGCTGCGCGGCCAGCAACCGGTCCGCGACCCCGCGCCGCACCCGGGCGTACGCACCGGCGGGGTCGGCGGCCCGGGTGTCCAGCCGCAGCTCCGGCAGGTCCCGCAGGTCGACGAGCGGATCGCCGTCGTCCCGGCTGGACACGGCGGCGACCCGGGGATCGGAGAGCAGGATCATGCCGCACCGCCCCGGGGGTGTGCACCCGCCGGCCGGGCCTCGTGCCGGGTGAAGGCGAGCGCGACCAGCCGGTCCACCACCTCGGGGTAGTCGACGCCGGACTCGGCCCACACCTTCGGGTACATCGAGTGCGCCGTGAAGCCGGGCAGGGTGTTCAGCTCGTTGACGAACAGCTCCCCGGTCGTCTCGTCGTAGAGGAAGTCGACCCGGGCCAGGCCCCAGCCGCCGATCGCCGTGAACGCCCGCACGGACAGCTCCCGGATCCGCTCGGTGACCTCGTCGGGCAGCGGCGCCGGGACGGTCATGGGGTCGGCGTCGCCGAAATACTTCTGCCGGTAGTCGAACCAGCCGCCCTCGACCCGGACCTCGCCGACCGCCGACGCCTCCGGGTGCCAGCCGCCGAGCACCCCGCACTCCAGCTCCCGGCCGGTCACGCCCTGCTCGACCAGCACCACGTGGTCGTGCCGGAGCGCCTCCTCGACCGCCGCCGCCAGGTCGTCGCCCTCGGCCACCCGGGAGATCCCGATGGAGGAGCCCATCCGGGCCGGCTTGACGAACAGCGGCCGGCGCAGCCCGACGACCAGCTTCTCCGGGTCCTCCGCGGCCCGCCAGGTCGGCGCGTCGAACCAGACGTGCGGGGTGGTCGGCACGCCTTCGGCCCGCAGCGCCCGCTTCATCGCCACCTTGTCCATCCCGACGGCGGAGGCGAGGATCCCGCACCCGACGTACGGCACCCCGAGCGATTCGAGCAGCCCCTGCACCACGCCGTCCTCGCCGTACGGGCCGTGCAGCACCGGGAAGACGACGTCCAACTCGGCGTGCACCGCACCGGGCGCGTCGGCCGCGGTGACGGCCACCGTTCCGGCGCGCGCCCCGGCCCGCAGTTCCACGGCCGGGCCGGTCACCGGCAACCGGTCGTCGATGGCCAGCCCGGCGCCCACGCTGGCGCAGCGCTCGACCAGCACCGGCTCGGGCACCAGCCGCAGCCCGCCGGCTCGGGTGATCCCGAGCGCGACCACCTGATGACCTCGCTCGACCAGCGCCCGGGTCACGCCGAGCGCCGAGGCGCAGGAGACCTCGTGCTCCGCCGACGGGCCACCGAACAGGACACCGATCCGAATCGCAGCGCTCACGCCGCCACCCCTTCCCTCCGAGCCAGGCCGGCGACGGGTGCGCCCGCCAGCCGGGCCACCAGCTCCGCTTCGACATTGCCGCCGGTCAGCACCACGCCGACCGTCCGGTACCGCCCGCCCTCCGGGCCGCCCGCGAGCCGCAGCGCGCCGGCGAGCCCGGCCGCTCCGGACGGCTCGACGAGCACCTTCAGCTCCAGCAGGAGCAGCCGGAACGCGTCGGCGATCGCGTCGTCGTCGACCCGGACGACGCCCCGGACGGCGTCCCGCGCCACCGCGAACGGCAGGTCGCCCACGCAGCTCGGGCGGAGCCCGTCGGCGATGGTGGGGGCCGGCACGACCGGGGTGGGCCGGCCGGCGGCGAGGCTGCGGGCCAGCGAGTCGCAGCCGACCGGCTCGACGCCGTACACCTCGATGGGGGTGCCGGCGGCGGCCAGGCAGGCGCCCGCGACGCCGCCGCCACCGCCCACCGGCACCACGAGCGCGTCCAGCGGGGTGCCGGCGCGCTCCGCCTCCTCGATCAGCTCCAGGCTGGCGCTGCCCTGCCCGGCGACCACGTCCGGGTGGTCGTACGCGTCGACCAGCGGGTGACCGTCGGCGCCGGCGACCTGCCGGGCGACGGCCAGCCGCTCCTCGACGGTGGTGCCGGCGAGGACGACACGCGCCCCGGCCGCACGGGCCCGGGCCACCTTGACCGGCGCCGCGTCGACGGGCAGCACCACGGTCGCGGCCAGCCCGTGCCGGTTGGCGGCGAGGGCCACCGCGACGGCGTGGTTGCCAGTGCTCTGCGCGACCACCCCGGTGTGGCCGTCCGCGGCGAGCCGGCCGACCGCCAGCATCGCGCCGCGCATCTTGTAGGAGCCTCCGGTCTGGAGGTTCTCCGCCTTGAGCAGGATCCGGGCGCCGGCCAGCCGGTCGATCGCCGGGCAGTTCAGCACGGGGGTACGCACCACCCGGCCGGACAGCCACCAGGCGGCCTCCTCGACGCGGGCCCGGTCCGGCAGGGCCGGAGCGTGGCTGGTGGACATGGTCTCTCCTTCTCGGTTGTGGTGGGTGCCGGCGCGGCGCGGCAGGTCGAACAGCCAGCGCGCGCCGGCCGCCGTGAGTCCGCGGTGGACGGCCAGGCTGAGCGCCAGCACCAGCGCGGTGAGCAGGACCGGGTAGCCGGCGACGAGCAGCGCCCGCCCCGGTCGGTTCAGCTCGGCGACCGGGGCGGCGAGGAGCCGGTGCAGCAGCGCGAGCACCGGCATGTGGATCACGTAGATCGGCAGCGTGCGGCGGCCGAGCCGGGCGAGCGCCCCGCCGACCACCCGGAGCCGGGCCGCGCGGGCCGCGGCCGTGACGCCGAACGCCACGGCGACGACCGACACCAGCAGCCACACGCCGGGCCGGCTCTCCGCCCCGGCCAGGGCCATGGCCGCCAGCGCCACGGCGTACGCCGTCCCGGTCGCGGCCAGGCGGCCGCTGGTCGCGCCGGCCGCCCAGCGCTGGAGGTACGGCCGCAGGTGCACGCCGGCCAGGAAGAACACCAGGTTCTGGTAGACCTGCCCCCGGTTGCCCGGGCTGTCCAGCAGGCCGGTCGCCGCCACCGCGGAGAGCGCGCCGGAGGCCGCGAGCAGCACCGCCGGGTGGACCCGGCGCAGCGCCTTGGCCAGCGCGAAGTAGAGCGCCAGCGCGTACAGGTACCAGAGGTTCGAGGGCGTGACGGTGAGCTGGGCCAGCAGGCCACCGGGACTGGTGGCCCGGTCGGTCGGGAAGTCCGGGACGAGCGCCAGCAGGGCGGTGTGGATGAGCAGCCAGGTCGCGTAGAGGTGGAGGTTCCGGGCGATCCGGGGGCGGGCGGCGACCCGCCACGGCCGGGCGACGGCGTTCGCCGCGAAGATCCCGGAGAGGGTGAAGAAGAGCGGCATCCGCAGCGGGAGCAGTTGCTCGCCGAGCAACCCCCAGGCACCCGGCACGGGCAGGTCGATCCGCCAGTCGATCCGCAGGTAGTGCTTGACGATGACATGCCAGAGCACCACGAGGATGATGCAGGCGCCCTTGGCCACGTCGGCCCAGACCACCCGGTCGGCCGGCGTCACGGCCTGATCGGTACGGGTCGGCACGGCGGTCTCCTCTCCCGGCGTCGCACGCCGTCGGTCGTTTTCGGGCAGGGGGCATCGCGGGACGCCGCGAGGGCGGCTCCCGGAGGCCGGAAGGGGTGGGTCAGCGCACGGCGGGTAGCTGGACGTCGACCCGCAGGCCGCCGTCCTCACCGGGCCGGGCGGCGATGATGCCGCCGTGCGCCTGGGTGATCGAGCGGGCGATGGCCAGGCCGAGCCCGGCGCCGCCGCCCTGGTTGGTCCGGTCCCGGGCCAGGCGCCGGAAGGGTTCGAAGAGGCCGGCGACCGCCTCGCCCGGCACGGTCTGGCCGGTGTTGAGGACGGTCAACGCCGGGTCCCCGCCCACGGTGACGGTGAGCCGGCCGCCGGGCCGGTTGTACTTGATGCCGTTCTCCACGAGGTTGCCGACCAGGCGCTCCAGCAGCACCCGCTCGCCCGGCACGACCCGGGGCGCCAGCCGGCTCTCCACCGTCACCCCGGCCTCGGCCGCCCGGTCCGCGTACGCGGCCAGGACGGCGGTGACGATCTCGTCGAGGCGCTGCGGGGTGGAGGAGCGCAGCCCCTGGTCGCTCTCGCTGAGCGCGAGCAGGCCCTCGATGAGCCGCTCGTTGCGCTCGTTGGTGGCCAGCAGCTGGGCGGTGAGCAGGTCGAGCTGCTCGGCGGTGAGCGACTGGGCCATGCCGACCTCGATGAGCGTCCGCTGCACCGCCAGCGGCGTACGCAGCTCGTGCGAGGCGTTCGCGGCGAACCGCCGCTGCCCCTCGTAGCCGGCCGTGACCCGGTCCATCATGTCGTCGATGGCGCGGGCGAGCCGGGCCAGCTCGTCCCGGCCGCCACGGCGGATCCGGTGGCCGAGGTTCTGCGGCCCGAGGTCGGCGATCGGGTCGGCGAGGTCGCGCACCGGGCGCAGGCACCAGCGGGCCGCGCCCCAGACCGCGAACACACCGGCCAGCAGGATCAGCAGCTCGATCAGCCCGGGCAGCACCGGGACGAACGGGCGGGCGGGCTCGCACACCGCGCCGACGGTCTGCAGGTCGCAGAATTCCTGAGCCCGCCACCACACCTGGCCGAGCAGCTGCTTGCCGAGGCCGGGCAGCCAGTAACCGCCGAGCAGGGCGAGCGCCCCGACCAGCAGGACGCGGCGGCGGGGGCTCATGCCGGCTCGCCGATGCGGTAACCGGCCTTCGGCACGGTGTGGATGACCGAGGGCTGGCCGAGCTTCTTGCGCAGCGTCATCACGGTGACCCGGACCGCGTTGGTGAACGGGTCGGCGAACTCGTCCCAGGCCTGCTCCAGCAGCTCCTCGGCGCTGACCACGCCGCCGCCGGCCCGCATGAGCACGTGCAGGACGGCGAACTCCTTGGGGCTCAGGCCGAGCGGTCGCCCGTCCCGGGTGACCGTGTGCCGGGCCACGTCGAGCACCACCCCGTGCCGCTGCAGCACGGGCGGCACCGCCGGGGCGGACCGCCGGCCCAGCGCCTGCACCCGGGCCACCAGCTCGGCGAAGGCGAACGGCTTGGTCAGGTAGTCGTCGGCGCCCAGCCCGAGACCGGCCACCCGGTCCCGGATGCCGGCGGCGGCGGTGAGCAGCAGCACCCGGGTGCCGGCGTCGGACCCGGCGAGGCTGCGGCACACCTCGTCGCCGGTGGCGCCGGGCATGTCCCGGTCCAGCACGGCCACGTCGTACCGGTTGACCCCGATCCGCTCCAGCGCGCCGTCGCCGTCGTAGCAGACGTCGACCGCCATCGAGAACCGGCGCAGCCCCTCGGCCACCGTGTCCGCCAGCAACCGCTCGTCGTCCGCCACCAACACCCGCACCGCTGTCCGCTCCCCCGTGCTCCTCGTCCGTCCCGCATACGGTCCCAGGCAGGAGATAAGGGTTCCGTAAGCGCCGCCGGAGCAATCCTCCACGTCGGCGGCCGGGCGCCGGTGCCCGTCGCGCCGTCTGGGGCGTTCGTCCCGACCGGGAGGGGCCACGGGTGACCGAGGAGTGACCCGGATCACCGCGGGCGTGTGATCCCGAGGGTGCTCTGCGCGGGGAGCAGGCCGCTGGCCACGACCGCCTGGGTGACCGGGGCCACGAGCTGGGCGAACCGGCCGACCGCCGGCCCGAGCGCCCGCCACGGCGCGGCGGCCAGCTCGTCGGTCCTCCGCTCCACGTCGTCGCGGAGCCGGCGGCCGGCCTCGGTGGCCACGCCGTCGCCGTCGACCAGGCCCCGGGCGGCCAGCCGGTCCCGGGCGGCCGCCCACTCGTCGGCGGTCCACCGGCGGCTGGCGAAGACCTCCACCGGGGCGGCGCCGACCGCGGCGAAGGAGACCAGCGACTCGGCCGGGTCCAGCCCGGCGGTCCGCAGCGCGGCGACGTGGCCGTCGCCCCGGTGCTCGCGGAGGATCGTGACCGCCTGCCAGAGCGCCAGGTGCGGCGCGTCCGGCCAGGGCAGGTCGGCGTTGGCGGCGGCCAGCGGGCGGCCGCCCAGGTCGGCGGCGCGCACCGCGCGGCGGGCCAGGGTGGCGGCCTCGGCCAGCTCGGCCGACTCGACCCGGTCGCCGAGCAGGGCGCGCAGCGCCCGGTCCACGCCGGACAGCCGGGCGGCGAGCACCTTCGCGGGGTCGGCGGCGGCCCAGACGGCCGGCACGTACTCGGCGACCATCCGGGGGCTGAAGCTGTAGTAGGTGGCGGCGACCAGGTTCGGGCCGGCCGCGCCGAGCGGGGCGCTGCGCAGGGCGAAGTAGCCGGGCCAGCGCTCGTCGGTGGCCAGGCCGAGGCCGGCGGCCTCCTCGGTCAGCTCGGGCGCGTAGTAGACCAGCGCGTGCACGGGCTCGATGAGCTGCCACATCGTGCGGACCATCGCGAGTTCCATCCCGGCCTCCCCGATCACATCTTGTCGTCGTCAAGTCTGGGAGCCGGCCCGCAACTTGTCAATGACAAGTTCGGCGACGGCTTGGCGATCGGCGGTGAGCTGGGTCACCATGGGCGCGAGGAGGTCGCCGATGGCTGACCCGTGGCTCGCCCTGGAATTCGGCGCCGATCCGGCCGAGCGGATCGCTCAGGTCGGCGCCGCCCACGAAGCGTTCCTCACCGCCGGCACCACCACGGGCCGGGTCCGCGACGTGGTCCGCCGGTCGTGGGAGCGGTCCGCGCTGCTCGACCCGGAGGCCACCGCCCCGGTCGACCTCACCGACGACGCGCTGGCGAGCTACCGCGCCGCCCACCCCCTGCACCGCGTGCTGCCCCTCTTCCGCGACCTGCTCGGCGGCATCGCCCTGGACGGCGCGCACCTCATGGCGGTCTGCGACGCGGACGGACGGCTGCTCTGGGTGGAGGGGCATCCCGGCGTGCTCCGGCACGCCGAGCGGATGAACTTCGTGCCCGGCGCCCGCTGGGACGAGGCCCACGCCGGCACGAACGCGCCCGGCACCGCCCTGGCCGTCGACCACAGTGTCCAGATCTTCGCCACCGAGCACTTCGTCCGGCCGGTGCAGCGCTGGACCTGCGCCGCCGCCCCGATCCACGACCCGACCACCGGCCGGCTGCTCGGCGCCATCGACATCACCGGCGGAGACCACCTGGCCACCCCGCAGAGCCTGGCCCTGGTCCGGGCCACCGCCCGGGCCGCCGAGGCGTTCCTGGCCGGCGCCGCGCCCGCCGAACCCGACGTGCTGCACGTGGCCGCCCTGGGCCGGGACGAGGCGGAGCTGCGCGTGGCCGGCCGGCGGATCCGGCTCGGTCGCCGGCACAGCGAGCTGCTGGTGCTGCTCCTCGACCACCCCGAGGGCCGCACCGGGGAACAGCTCGGCCTCGACCTCTACGGCGACGACCGGCTGCACCCCGTCACCCTGCGCGCCGAACTGTCCCGGCTGCGCCGGGCCCTCGGCGACGAGCTGCTCGACTCCCGCCCGTACCGGCTGCGGCCGGCCGTGCGCGCCGACTTCCGTACCGTCACCGAACTGCTCGAAGGCGGCGACGCGGCGGGGGCGCTGCGGGCGTACGCCGGGCCCCTGCTGCCCGGGTCGGACGCGCCGGGAGTGACGCGACTGCGCCGGCTGATCGACGGCCAGCTCCGCGCGGCCGTGCTGGCCGCCGCGGACCCGGCGCTGCTCACGGCCTGGACCGCGACGCCCACCGGCGCCGACGACCTCGCCGCCTGGCAGGCCCTGGCGCGGGCGTTGCCGCCGGGCGCCCCGCGCCGGCCGCTCGCCCTGGCCCGGGCTCGCCAGCTCGCCGAGGAGTACGACCTGCCGCGCGCAACGTTGCTGCAACGTCGCGGAAACTAACGTCCCCGCCGTCCACCCCTGACGGACGGCGGAGGTACCCATGACGCGCTACGACGCCCCCACCCACTGGCAGTCCCGCTACGACCACTTCATCGGCGGCGAGTACGTGAAGCCGCACGGCGGCCGGTACTTCGAGAACCCCACCCCGGTGACCGGGCAGACCTTCTGCGAGGTGGCCCGGGGCACCGCCGAGGACGTGGAGAAGGCCCTCGACGCCGCGCACGGCGCCGCCGACGCCTGGGGCCGCACCTCGGTCGCCGAACGGTCGCTGATCCTCAACCGGATCGCCGACCGCATGGAGGAGAACCTGGAATCCCTCGCCATCGCCGAGACCTGGGAGAACGGCAAGCCGGTACGCGAGACCCTGGCCGCCGACATCCCGCTGGCCATCGACCACTTCCGCTACTTCGCCGGCGCGGTCCGGGCCCAGGAGGGTTCACTCGGGGAGATCGACGACGACACGGTGGCGTACCACTTCCACGAGCCGCTCGGCGTGGTCGGGCAGATCATCCCGTGGAACTTCCCGATCCTCATGGCGGTCTGGAAGCTCGCCCCGGCGCTCGCCGCCGGCAACGCCGTGGTGCTCAAGCCCGCCGAGCAGACCCCGGCCTCGATCCACTACCTGCTCTCGCTGGTCGCCGACCTGCTCCCGCCCGGCGTGGTCAACGTGGTCAACGGCTTCGGCGTCGAGGCGGGCAAGCCCCTCGCGTCCTCGCCCCGCGTGGCGAAGGTGGCGTTCACCGGGGAGACCACCACCGGGCGGCTGATCATGCAGTACGCCAGCGAGAACATCAAACCCGTCACCCTGGAGTTGGGCGGCAAGAGCCCGAACATCTTCTTCGACGACGTCAGCGCCGCTTCCGACGACTTCCGGGACAAGGCCCTCGAAGGCTTCACCATGTTCGCGCTCAACCAGGGCGAGGTGTGCACCTGCCCGTCACGGGCGCTGATCCAGCAGGGCCACTACTCGGACTTCCTGGCCGCGGCCGTCGACCGGACGCAGCAGGTCAAGCAGGGGCACCCGCTGGACACCGACACGATGATCGGGGCGCAGGCGTCCAACGACCAGCTGGAGAAGATCCTGTCCTACCTGGACATCGGCCGGCAGGAGGGCGCGCGCGTCCTCACCGGCGGCTCACGCGCGGACCTCGGCGGCGAACTCTCCGGCGGCTACTACGTCGAGCCCACGATCTTCGAGGGCGACAACTCGATGCGGATCTTCCAGGAGGAGATCTTCGGTCCGGTCGTCTCGGTGGCCTCCTTCGCCGACCTGGACGACGCCGTGAAGATCGCCAACGACACCCTCTACGGCCTCGGCGCCGGCGTCTGGACCCGGGACATCAACACCGCGTACCGGGCCGGGCGGGCGATCCAGGCCGGCCGGGTCTGGACCAACTGCTACCACGCCTACCCGGCACACGCCGCGTTCGGCGGGTACAAGCAGTCCGGCATCGGCCGGGAGAACCACAAGATGATGCTGGAGCACTACCAGCAGACCAAGAACCTGCTGGTCAGCTACTCCCCCAAGAAGCTGGGCTTCTTCTGATGGGCGACCCCGTCACCCTGACGCCCGCGGCGGCCGGCCTCATCCGGTCGCTGCGGGCGGCCCACGGGCCGATCATGTTCCACCAGTCCGGCGGCTGCTGCGACGGCAGCGCCCCGATGTGCTACCCGGCCGGCGAGTTCCGCACCGGCGGCTCCGACGTGCTGCTCGCCTCGCTCGAGGTCGACGGCGTGCCCGAGCCGGTCGAGTTTTGGATGTCCACCGCCCAGTGGGAGCTGTGGAAACACACCCGGCTCACGGTCGACGTGGTGCCCGGCCGGGGCAGCGGCTTCTCCCTGGAGGCCCCGGAGGGCGTCCGCTTCCTCATCCGCTCCCACCTGGCCCGCTGACTGTCCGAGATCTTCCAGCTCACCGGCGCCGCGGTGGTGGGATGCTGACGCCGGTCCACACCGGATCAGCCCGCACCACCGCCAGACAGGAGCCCGCGCATGCGCCCGGTCCGACAGTCCCTGCTCGCCGGCGGCCTCGCCACGATCGCCACCGCCGCCACGCTCGGCCTCGCACCCGGCGCCGCCGTCGCCGCGCCGGCCCCGAGGATCTCCGTCAACTGGTTCGGCACGGCCGACGCCCCCGCGCACACCGCCACGATCGGCGGCCGGTACGCCTGCGGCGCCGAGCGGGGCCTGGCGTACATCGAGGTCCACCTCGACCAGCGGGTCCGCCGGGGCTCGATCACCGGCTTCGGGTTCGGCGTGATCGGGGCGTGCACCGACGACCGGACCGCCGGCACCTGGACGGCGACCATCCCCGCCGACCGGGGCGCCTTCCGCGGCGGGCCCGCCACCGCCATCGCCCGCCTCGTCGTCGAGCCCAACTCGCTCACCGAGACCACCGAACCACTCCGCCTCGTCCGACACTGCGCCCGACCCTGACGGTCAGCGGGCGTCGAGGAGGGGTTGTCGCGGGTTCCACGGGTCGCCGCCGGCGGCGTCGCGGCGGCGGCGGGCGATGGCCGACAGGGCCTCCAGCACCACCCGGTTGCCGAGGTACGCGGTGATGTCGGCGTGGTCGTAGGGCGGGGCGACCTCGACCACGTCCACGCCGACCACCGGCAGTTCGTAACAGACCCGGCGGACGGCGTCGAGGAGCTGTCGGGAGGTGAACCCGCCCGGCTCGGGGGTGCCGGTGCCCGGGGCCATGCCCGGGTCGACCACGTCCACGTCGACCGAGAGGAAGACGCCCTCGCACTCGTCGGTGGCGATCACGAACGCCTCCGAGAGGCAGGAATCCAGCCCGCGCGCCACCACCTCGGTCATCTCGTACGAGCGCATCCGCTGCCCGGCCATCCAGGACAGGGTCTCCGGTCCGGGCCAGTAGCCGCGCAGGCCGATCTGGAGGAAGCGGTCGCCGCGTACCGCGCCGGACTCGATGAGCCGGCGCATCGGCTGGCCGTGCCCGTGCAGCGAGCCGAACTCGATGTCCCCGGTGTCGGCGTGCGCGTCGAAGTGCACCAGGGACACCCGGCCGAGCCCGTGGTGCCGGGCCACCCCGGTGGCGTCCGGCAGCGCGATCGAGTGGTCGCCGCCGAGCACGATCGGGATGGCCCCGGCGGCGGCGACCGCGTGCACGGCGGTCTCCAGCGCGGCCAGGGAGCGCTCGATGTCGCCGGAGAACATCTCGACGTCGCCCGCGTCGTAGACGCACAGGTCCCGCAGCGCGTCCACGCGCAGGGCCAGGGAGGGGCGGGAGCCGTCGTGCGGCAGGTAGCAGGCCTGCCGGATGGCGGACGGCCCGAACCGGGTGCCCGGCCGGTGCGAGGTGCCGCCGTCGAAGGGCGCCCCGACGATCACCACGTCGGCGTCGGCGTACGTCACCGGCTCCTCGAGGGTGCACGGCGGCACGCCGAGGAACGTCACGTCGGGGCCGTACATCGGGCCGTAGCGGGTCACCGCTCCTCCATTCCCCACGGCGAGCCGTAGCCGGTGAGCAGGTCGAGGAAGGGCACCGGAGGCAGCGCCTCGGGGCCGAGCACGCCGGTGCCGGACCAGGCCCCGGTGGCCAGCAGTTCCAGCGCCACGACGGGGTTGACGGCGGTCTGCCAGACCACCGCCTGGTGTCCGTACTCCGCCATCGACCACTCGTTGTCGACCACGTGGTAGAGGTAGACCCGGCGCGGCCGGCCGTCCACCCCGGTCCCGGTCACGTACGTGCCCGCGCAGGTCTTGCCGCGCATCCGGTCGCCCAGGGTGGCCGGGTCGGGCAGGCAGGCGGCCACCACGTCGCGGGGCGACACCTCGACGCCGCGGACGCGCACCGGGGAGACCGCGTCGAGGCCGAGCTTGTGCAGGGTCTTCAGCACCTCGATGAACTCGTCGCCGAGGCCGTACTTGAAGGTGACCCGCTTCGCCTTGACCCAGCGCGGGATGAGCAGCACCTCCTCGTGCTCCACGTTGACGCACTCGACCGGGCCGATCCCCTCGGGGAACTCGAACACCTCGGGCTCGGAGAACGGCGGGGTGGTGAACCAGCCCCGGTCGGCCTCCCAGACCACCGGCGGGTTCAGGCACTCCTCGATGGTGGTCCAGATGGAGAACGAGGGGGCGAAGTCGTAGCCGTCGACGGTGAGGTTGGCGCCGTCGCGTACCCCGATCTCGTCGATCTCGGTGAACAGCTCGTCGGCGGCGTAGCGCGCGAAGACGTCGGAGAGGCCGGGTTCGACGCCGATGCCGCAGAGCGCCAGCCGGCCGGCCTCCGCCCAGGCGGCGGCCGCCGCGAACTGCTCGTCACCGAGCTTCACGCCGGTCTCGGCGTGCGGCGCGTCCGGGTGCGGCCGGGACAGCGACATCGCCATGTCCAGGTAGTCGGCCCCGGCGGCGAACGCGCCGTCGAAGATCGGCATGACGAAGCGCGGGTCGACCGCGTTCAGCACGTGGGTGATCCGGTGTTCCCGGCAGAGCGCGGCGACCGCCTCGGCCGAGGAGGCGTCGACGGTCGCGGCGACGAACCGGTCGCCGTGGCCGGCCACCGCCCGCGCGGCGCGGGCGGGATCGTGGTCGGCGACCACCATGGTCTCGAAGAAGGAGCGGCGGGCGGCGATGGATACGGCGGCGGAGCCGACGCCACCGGCGCCGACGAGGAGGATACGCATCAGGAGTCGAACCCCAGTCCAAGACGGTCGAGAGTACGGAGCCAGAGGTTGCGCCGCCCCTCCCGCGCGTCGGCGCGGGCGAGCGACCAGCGGGTGAGGTGGATGCCGGTGGCCCGGATCGGCTCCGGCGGGAACGGCAGCGGCCTGCGGCGGACCAGGTCGAGCCGGGTCAGCGGGGTCTCCTCCCCGCCGAGCAGGTCGAGCATCACCCGGGCGCCGAACCGGGTCGCCCCGACGCCGAGCCCGGTGTACCCGCCCGCGTACGCCAGCCGTCCCTCGTAGGCGGTGCCGAAGAACGCGCAGAACCGGGTGCAGGTGTCGATGACGCCGCCCCAGCGGTGGCTGAAGCGCAGCCCGTCCAGTTGCGGGAAGGTCGTGAAGAAGTGCGACGCCAGGGCCGTGAAGGTGGCCTGGCGCTGCTCCAGCTCGGGGGCCACCCGGTTGCCGTAGTGGTAGACCGCGTCGTAGCCGCCGAACAGGATCCGGCCGTCGGCGGTCATCCGGTAGTAGTGGAACTGGTTGCCGGTGTCGGCCAGCCCCTGCCGGTTGCGCCAGCCGATGGCGTCCCGCTGCGCGGGCGTCAGCGGCTCGGTCATGAGCGCGTAGTCGTAGACCGGCACCACCCAGGCACGCAGCCGGCGCAGCAGCGGCGGGAACGCGTTGGTGGCGAGCACCACCTGCCGGGCCCGCACCGCCCCGGGGGCGGCGTCCGGGCCGCCGGCCGTGGCCGCGCGCAGCGCGCCGCCCTCGCGGGCCAGCCCGGTGACCCGGGTGTGCTCGTGGATGCGGACGCCCAGGTCGAGGGCGGCGCGGCGCAGCCCCCAGGCCAGCCGGGCCGGGTCGAGCAGGGCCACCCGGTCCCGGTCCCACATGCCGCCCAGGAACGTCGGCGAGGCCACCTCGGCGCGCACCTCGTCCCGGTCGAGCAGCCGGACGTCGTGGCCGTACCGGCGGGCCAGGTCCGCGTCCTCGGCGAGGCCGGCGAGCTGGTACGGCTCGACGGCCACCGCCAGCTCGCCGGTGCGCTCGAAGTCGCAGTCGATGCCGTGCTTCGCCACGGTGGCGGCGATGGCGTCCAGGTTCTCCCGGCCGAGCCGCTCCAGCTCGTCGATCTCGCCGGGCCACCGCTCGGCCCCGTTGGCGAGGCCGTGGGTGAGCGAGGCGGCGCAGAACCCGCCGTTGCGCCCGGACGCCGCCCAGCCGCAGGTGCCCGCGTCGACCAGGAGCACGTCCCGGTCGGGGTCGGCCTCCTTGGCCAGCAGGGCGGTCCAGAGTCCGGAGTACCCGCCGCCCACCACCAGCAGGTCGGCGTCGTGGGCGCCGGTCAGCGGCGGCAGCGGGTCCGGGCGGTCCGGCCGGTCGAGCCAGTACGGGACGGGCGCCGCGTCGGCCAGCGCCCGGCCGGTATGCGGGAGGTTCATGACGCGCTCTCGGGTGCCCCGACGGCGGCGACGGGGGCCGCGAGGGCGGCCCGCCGGGCCCGGCGGCCCCGCAGGGAGGTGGCTCCGACCAGCAGCAGCGCGATCGCGAACATCGCCGTGCCGATGACGTTGACCTGTGGCGGGATGCCCCGCTGGGCGGCGCCCCAGACGTACATCGGGAAGGTGACGGTGGTGCCGGCGTTGAAGTTCGTGATGATGAAGTCGTCGAAGCTCAGCGAGAAGGCCAGCAGCGCGGCGGCCACGATGCCGGGCAGCACCAGGGGCAGGGTGATCCGCCGGAAGGTCTGCCACTCGCTGGCGTAGAGGTCCATGGCGGCCTCCTCCAGCCGCCGGTCCATGCCGGCGAGCCGGGCCTTCACGGTCACCACCACGAACGACACGCAGAACATCACGTGCGCGATGACGATGGTCCAGAAGCCCTGGGGCACCCCGGCGGCCACGAAGAGGGCGAGCAGCGAGGTGCCCATCACCAGCTCGGGCGTGGCCATCGGCAGGAAGATCAGGCCGTTGATCCCGGACCGCCCGCGGAAGCCGTGCCGGACCAGGGCGAACGCCATGAGCGTGCCGAGGATGGTGGAGACGACCGTGGCGATCAGGCCGATCTCCATGCTGCGGACCACCGCGTCGCACATGTCGGAGGTGGCACAGGGGTGGGTCCAGTTGTCGAGGGTGAACTCGTTGAAGTCGTAGGAGAGGCGGCTCGACGGGCGGTTGAAGGAGAGCCCGGCGACCACCAGGATCGGCAGCGAGAGGTAGCCGAGGACGAGCAGCGCCACGCCCATCACCCACCGGTCGGCGAGCCAACGTCGCATCACAACACCTCCTCCGTGCCGGCCTTGCGCAGGTAGACGAAGACGATCGCGAGGATCGCCGCCATCAGCAGGAACGACAGCGCCGCGCCCTGCGGGTAGTCCAGCCGGACCAGGAACGCCGAGTCGATGACGTTGCCGATCATGTATTCGTTCGGGGTGCCGAGCAGCTCGGCGTTGATGTAGTCGCCGGTGGCCGGGATGAAGAAGAGCAGCGTGCCGGCGATCAGCCCGGGCATCGACAGCGGCAGGGTGACCCGCCGGAAGGCGCGCAGCGGGCTCGCGTACAGGTCGCTCGCCGCCTCCAGCAGCCGGGGGTCGAGCCGCTCCAGGCTCGCGTACAGCGGCAGCACCAGGAACGGCAGGAAGTTGTACGTCAGGCCGAGCACCACCGCGAACGGGGTGGCCAGCAGCCGGCCGTCGGCACCGAGCAGGTGCACGTCCCGCAGCAGGCCGACCAGGGCGCCGTTGTCGGACAGGATGGTCTTCCAGGCCAGGGTGCGGACCAGGAAGCTGGTGAACATCGGCGCGACCACGGCGACCAGCAGCAGGTTCTTCCACCGGCCGGCCTTCTGCGCGATCGCGTACGCCAGCGGGTAGCCCAGGAGCAGCGCCAGCACCAGTGCGATGGCCGAGTAGACGAACGACCGGGCGAACTGCGGCCAGTACGCGCTCAGCGCGTCCCAGTAGTTGCCGACCTCCCCCGTCATGGCGTAGCCGGTGGCCAGGGATCCACTCGGGTCGTAGAGGCTGGCCGCGGCGAGCTGGAGCAGCGGCAGGACGAAGAACACCAGCAGCCAGGCGGCGCCCGGCAGAAGCAGCAGGTACGGCAGCAATCTGCTCCGCCCCCGCCGGGGCCCCGGCGGCGCGGCCGGTTGCCCCGCCGAGGTCGGTACGTGGGCCAGGGCGCTCATGACAGCGCACCCACCGGCGGCTCGTCGAGCACCGGGCTGGTCTGGTCGTCCTCGCCGGCCGCCCGGGGCAGCAGGAAGGCGTGCCGCGGGTCCCAGTGCGCGGTCACCGGGGCGCCGACGGGCAGCCGTGCGCCGTCCCCGCTGTTCGCGGCGAACGCGGACAGCTCGCTGCCCCACGCCGTGCGCACGAGGTACTGGGTGCTCACCCCGACGTACGAGGCGTCGGTGACCACCCCGCCGACGTGCTGGTGGCCGGCGGGCACCTCGTCGGGGCCGCCGGCCAGGTGCAGCTTCTCGGGACGTACCCCGAGGAAGACCGTTCCCTGGTCGGTCCGGGCCCGCCCGGCGGGCACCGAGAAGCGCGCGCCGTGTGCGGTGACCGCCACGTCCTCGCCGCTGCGGCCGGCGGCCTCGCCGGCCAGCAGGTTGGACTGGCCGAGGAAGTTCGCCACGAACGCGGTGGCCGGGTACTCGTAGAGGTCGGCGGGTGCGCCGAGCTGCTCGATCCGGCCGGCGTTCATCACCGCGACGGTGTCGGCCATGGTCATGGCCTCCTCCTGGTCGTGGGTGACGTGCACGAAGGTGATGCCCACCTCGGTCTGGATCCGCTTCAGCTCGATCTGCATCTGCCGGCGCAGCTTGAGGTCGAGCGCGCCGAGCGGCTCGTCCAGCAGCAGCACCTGCGGGTGGTTGATGAGCGCCCGGGCCAGCGCCACGCGCTGCTGCTGGCCGCCGGAGAGCTGGGCCGGCTTGCGCCGCCCGTACCCGTCGAGCTGCACCAGGGCGAGCATCCGCTCGACCTGGTCGGTGACCGCGCGGATGCCGCGCCGCCGCAGCCCGAAGGCCACGTTCTCGTGGATGTCGAGGTGCGGGAAGAGCGCGTAGCTCTGGAACACCGTGTTCACCGGCCGCTTGTACGGCCGCAGCCCGGCGATGTCCCGGTCACCGAGCAGCACCTGCCCGCTCGTCGGTTCCTCCAGCCCGGCGATCATCCGCAGGGTGGTGGTCTTGCCGCAGCCGGACGCCCCGAGCAGGGCGAAGAACGAGCCCTGCGGGATGGTGAGGCTGAGGTCGTCCACCGCGGTGAAGATGCCGAACCGCTTGGTCAGGTTGGCCAGCCGCAGGTCGCCGGCCGGTGTCTCGCGCTCCCGCGCCTTCGTGCCCATGTCTCTCACGCCCCGATGACCTGCTGGAACTTGGTCTCGTACTCCTTCTCCTGCTTCTCGTCCAGGGCCATGAAGACCTTGGACTTCGACAGCATCGCGTCGTCCGGGAAGATGAGCGGGTTGGCGGCCAGATCCGGGTCGATCTTCTCCATCTCGGCCTGCGCCCCCTGGACCGGGCAGATGTAGTTGACGTAGGCGGCCAGCTTCGCCGCGACCGCCGGGTCGTAGTAGTAGTTGATCAGTTCTTCGGCGTTGGCCCGGTGGCTGGCCTTGTTCGGCACCAGCATGTTGTCCGACCAGAGCATCACGCCGGACTCGGGCACCACGAACTTGATCTTTTCGTCCTCGAAGCCGAGCTGGATCACGTCGCCGGACCAGCCGATGCAGGCGGCGATGTCGCCCTTGGCCAGGTCGGGGGCGTAGTCGTTGCCGGTGAACTTGCGGATCTGCTTGGAGTCCACGGCCTTCTTCAGCTTGTTCAGCGCGTCGTCGAACTGCGCCGGGGTGAAGTTGGCCGGGTCGTGCCCGTTCGACTGGAGCAGCAGGCCCATGGTGTCCCGCATCTCCGACAGCGCGGTCACCTTGCCCTTCAGGTCGGGCCGGGTGAGCAGCTCGTCGACCGTGCGGATCTCCTTGGCCACCTTGGCGTTGTACGCGAGCCCGGCCAGGCCGGACTGCCACGGGATGGCGAGCTGGTTGTCCTTGTCGAAGGAGCGGCCGCGCAGTGAGGGCAGCAGGTTCGCCTCGACGTTGGGCAGCTTCGCCTTGTCGAGCTTCTGGATCCAGCCGAGCCGGATCATCCGGGCCGCCATCCAGTCGGTGAGGACCATGATGTCGCGGCCGGTCGTCTGACAACCGGCGAGCTGGTTCTGCACCTTGCCGAAGAACTCGTTGTTGTCGTTGACGTCCTCGGTGTACGTCACCTGGATCCCGGACTTCGCGATGAACGCGTCCAGGGTGGGACGCTTGGACTCGTCCTTCTCGTCCACGTCCATGTACTGCGGCCAGTTCGAGAAGGCCAGCTTCTTCTCCGTGGCGGACAGGTCGTCGCTCTTGCAACCGGCCTCGGTCTGCTGTGCGCCCTTGGTGCCGCAGCCGGCCAGGGTGCCCGCCGTGGCGAGCAGCGCGGCCGAGCCCAGGGTCCCGGTGAGCAGACCGCGCCGGGTGAGGTGCCGGAGGGGACTACGCATGTGACGACTCCTCGGGGGTCATCGTCGGCGGCGGGACGGGGGTGGCGCGCCGGCGGGAGGGTCAGTGGCGATGGACGACTGATCCTGACATGACGTGACCTGCCTTACAAGGGATTCCGTTGCGGGAATAGCGAACGACCACGAAATACGCCAGACTGCGCCGGGGCACTACGCTCAGCACGAGGATTCGGACATGGGGAGCGGACGATGGCCAACCGGCAACTGGAGAACGGCAACGGCAGCCGTCGCGTGACCGTGCGTGAAGGCGCGAGTCACGCTCTGCTCGACGACGTGGCCAAGCAGATCATCGAGCAGCTCCAGGAGGACGGGCGGCGCCCGTACGCGACCATCGGCAAGGCGGTCGGCCTCTCCGAGGCGGCCGTGCGGCAGCGGGTGCAGCGCCTGCTCGACGCCGGTGTCATGCAGATCGTGGCGGTGACCGATCCGCTCCAGCTCGGCTTCCCCCGCCAGGCCATGATCGGCCTGCGGACCGACGGCGACCTGGAGAGCGTCGCCGACCGGCTGGCCGAGTTCGAGGAGATCGACTACGTGGTGATCACCGCGGGGTCGTTCGACCTGCTGGCCGAGGTGGTCTGCCGCAACGACGAGCACCTGCTGGAGATCCTCCAGAAGCTGCGCGGCGTGCCGGGCGTGGTCTCCACCGAGGCGTTCGTCTACCTCAAGCTGCGCAAGCAGACCTACAGCTGGGGAACCGCCTGATACGGATTCCGTTGCCGTGACAAACACCGCACGCTGAATCCGTTGCCGTTCGCCCTCGACGCTTGCGTGATCGGCATTGGCTGTGGGATAACCGTGGGCAGAGCGGCCGGTGTCACCCCTGACCGGCCCGAGACCCGATGGGGCTGACATGGCCAACGCCACCGACCACCTCTGGATGCACTTCACCCGGATGGCCAGCTACTCCGCCGGTGAGGTCCCGACCATCGTGCGCGGCGAGGGCGCGTACGTCTGGGACTCGCAGGGCCGCCGGTACCTGGACGGACTCGCCGGGCTCTTCGTCGTCAACGCCGGCCACGGCCGGACCGAACTCGCCGAGGCGGCCGCCAAGCAGGCCGGCGAACTGGCCTACTTCCCACTGTGGTCGTACGCCCACCCCAAGGCCGTCGAGCTGGCCGAGAAGGTCGCCGCGCTGGCCCCCGGCGACCTGAACCGGGTCTTCTTCACCACCGGCGGCTCCGAGGCCGTCGAGGCGGCGTGGAAGCTGGCCCGGGCCTACTTCAAGCGCACCGGCCAGCCGAACAAGTACAAGGTGGTCAGCCGCTACATCGCCTACCACGGCACCTCGATGGGCGCGCTGTCGATCACCGGCCTGCCCGGCATCAAGAGCGACTTCGAGCCGCTGGTGCCCGGCGGCATCAAGGTGCCGAACACCAACTTCTACCGGGCCCCCGAACACGGCGACGACCCCGAGGCGTTCGGCCGCTGGGCCGCCGAGGAGATCGGCCGGGCCATCGAGCGGGAGGGACCGGACACCGTCGCCGCCGTCTTCCTGGAGCCGGTGCAGAACTCCGGCGGCTGCTTCCCGCCGCCGCCCGGCTACTTCGAGCGGGTCCGGGAGATCTGCGACGCGTACGACGTGCTGCTGGTCAGCGACGAGGTGATCTGCTCCTGGGGCCGGCTCGGCGAGTACTTCGGCGCCGTCCGGTACGGCTACCAGCCGGACATCATCACCACCGCCAAGGGCATCACCTCGGGCTACGCCCCGCTCGGCGCGATGATCGCCAGCGAGCGGCTGATGGAGCCGTTCCTCACCGAGACCGGCATGTTCGCGCACGGGGTGACCTTCGGCGGCCACCCGGTCTCCTGCGCGGTGGCCCTGGCCAACCTGGAGGTCTTCGCCCGTGAGGACCTCATCGGCCACGTCCGGGCCAACGAGGGCGCCTTCCGGTCCACCCTGGAGAAGCTCAACGACCTGCCGATCGTCGGCGACGTCCGGGGCGACGGCTACTTCTACGGCATCGAGCTGGTCAAGGACAAGACCACCCGGGAGACGTTCGACGAGGCCGAGTCCGAGCGGCTGCTGCGCGGCTTCCTCTCCACCGCGCTCTTCCAGGCCGGGCTCTACTGCCGCGCCGACGACCGGGGCGACCCCGTGGTGCAGCTCGCCCCGCCGCTGATCGCCCAGCAGCAGCAGTTCGACGAGATCGAGCAGATCCTGCGCGCCGTGCTGACCGAGGCATGGTCGCGCCTCTGACCGGCGGACCGGACGGGGCCGGTTCCCGGGACACCGGGAGCCGGCCCCGTCCCGTCGGGCCCCCCGCCGGCGACACCGGGGACCGGGCCGCGACAGCCGCCGTCGGGGGCACCGACCGGACCCGGGTACGCCGGCTGCCCGACCTGGCCGTCCACGACCGGGCGACGCTGCACGCCGTCCTCGACGCCGGCCGGGTCGCGCACCTGGCCGTCGCCGACGGCGGCCAGCCGTACGCCCTGCCGGTGGCGTACGCCCGGGACGGTGAGCGGGTGCTCGTGCACGGCTCCACCGGCAGCCGGCTGTTCCGGCACCTCGCCGCCGGCGCGCCGGCCTGCCTCACCGTCACCCTGCTCGACGGGCTGGTGCTCGCCCGCAGCGCCTTCGAGTCCTCGATGAACTACCGCTGCGCCATGGTGCTCGGCACCCTCACCCCGCTCAGCGGCGAGGCGAAGGCGGCCGCGCTGCACCGCCTCTCCGAGCACCTGCTCCCCGGCCGCTGGGCCGAGATCCGGCCGCCCTCGCCGAAGGAGCTGGCCGCCACGCTGGTGCTCGCCCTGCCGCTGGACGAGTGCTCGGTGAAGGTCAGCGCCGGCCCGCCCGACGACCCCGAGGACGACCTCGACCGGCCGGTCTGGGCCGGGGTGGTGCCGGTCGTCGAGACGTACGGGACCCCGCAGCCCGACCCGCGGCTGCGCCACGACCTGCCCCCACCGGAGTGGTGATGCGCTACCAGGAGCTGTCGTACTGGCTGTCCACCGTGGCCGAGCCGCTGACGCCGCGCCCCGGCCTGCCCGGCGACACCGACGCCGACGTGGTGATCGTGGGCGCCGGCTACACCGGGCTGTGGACCGCGTACTACCTCGCCGCGGCCGAGCCGACCCTGCGGATCGTCGTGCTGGAGAAGGAGATCGCCGGGTACGGCGCCTCCGGCCGCAACGGCGGCTGGTGCTCCGCCCTGTTCCCCACCTCCCTGCCGGCACTGGCCCGCCGGCACGGCCGCGACCGGGCGCTCGCCATGCAGCGGGCCATGCACGAGACGGTCCGCGAGGTCGGCCGGGTGGTCGCCGCCGAGGGCATCGACTGCGACTGGACGGCCGGCGGCACCGTGGTGCTGGCCCGCACCGACGTACAGCTCGGCCGGGCCCGGGCCGCCGTCGCGGAAGCCCGCGAGCACGGTCTCGACGACGCCGACCTGGTGCTGCTCGGCGCTGCCGAGGCCGCCGCCCGCTGCCAGGCCCAGGGGGTACGCGGCGGCACGTACACGCCGCACTGCGCGGCCGTGCACCCGGCGAAGCTCGTCCGGGGCCTGGCCGCGGCGGTGGAACGCCGGGGCGTACGGGTCTTCGAGCGGACCCCGGTGACCGCGCTGCGGCCCGGGGCGGCGGTGACGCCGGCCGGCGTGGTCCGCGCGCCGGTGGTGGTCCGGGCCACCGAGGGCTTCACGCCGGCCCTGCCCGGCCAGCGGCGGGCCGTCGCGCCGGTCTACTCGCTCATGGTGGCCACCGCACCGCTGCCCGAGGCGACCTGGGCGGAGATCGGGCTGGCCGAGCGGGAGACGTTCTCCGACTACCGGCACGTCATCGTCTACGGCCAGCGCACCGCCGACGGCCGGCTCGCCTTCGGCGGGCGGGGCGCCCCCTACCACTACGGCTCCCGGGTCTGCCCCGACTTCGACCGGGAGCCCCGGGTCTTCACGGCACTGCGGCACGTGCTCGGCGACCTCTTCCCGGTGCTGGGCCCGGACGTCCCGGTCACGCACACCTGGGGCGGGCCGCTCGGCGTGGCCCGCGACTGGGCCGCCTCGGTGGGGCTGGACCGGTCGACCGGACTCGGCTGGGCGGGCGGCTACGTCGGCGACGGCGTCGGCACGAGCAACCTTGCCGGCCGTACCCTTGCCGACCTGATCCGCGGCGAGCAGACCGACCTGACGGCCCTCCCCTGGGTCAACCACCGCTCCCCCCGATGGGAGCCGGAACCCCTGCGCTGGCTCGCGGTCAACGCCGGCCTGAAGGTCATGTTCTCCGCCGACGAAGCGGAACGACGCACCAACCGCCCGTCCCGCCGAGCCGCCGCCTTCTCCCACCTCCTAGGCCACTAACCCCACCACCCACCCACCCGCCCACCCTCGCCGGCCACCGGAACCCCGTCGATCATGAAGTTAGCGGCACCAAAGGAGATCAAACCCGCCGCCAACCTCATGATCACCGCCTTCGGCGACCCCCGGCCGGGACGCGTCCCCGCCCCCGCGCCCCCGCTCGAGCGTTGATCATGAAGTTATTGCCACGACACGCCGAGGCGGAGGGCAATAACTTCATGATCACCGGGGCCGGCCGGGCCAGGGCGGGACGCCGGCGGGCGCGAGGCGGGACGCCGGCGGGCGCGGGTCGGATGCCGGCGGGCGGGGGGCCGACGCCGGCCAGGACAGGGCCGGACGCCGGCCGGGCGAGGGCGGGACGCCGGCCGGGCGAGGGCGGGACGCCGGTGGGCGCGGGGCGGGGCGCCGGCGGGCGTGGGGGCCGGGTTTAGTGGTTTGGGGGGATTACGCGTAGGTGGCCGCGGCGGCCCTGTTGTGGGGCCTGGGGGGTCGGGTGGTCGTTGTCCGACGGCGGGCGTGGAGGCGCCGGGCGGGCGGCCTCGCGGACGGCCTCGGCCAGGGCGACCAGGTCGTCGGTGGTGGGCGGCGGGGGCTCGAACTCGCCCTCGTGGCGCACCACGTCCCAGCCGCGCGGGGCGGTCAGGTTGCGGGCGTGCGGCTCGCACAGGTCGTACGTGTGCGGCTCGGCGAACGCGGCGAGGGGTCCCACCACGGCCGTGGACTCGTTGTAGACATAGGTCAATGTGGCGACCGCTTGCCGGGGGCAGCCGTTACGGGAGCAGCGCCGTGGTGACCTCACGGCGGCAGGGTATCTCCATTACCGGGTGCGGCGCACCGCTTCGCGTTGCGACACGCCCGTCATGGTGATCACATTCGTCCGATCGGCCGCTCGGCGCGCCGGGCCGGCGGCGCGACGGCGGGCGGCCCGGGTGCGCGGGCTACCCTGTGCGTCATGACGAGCCCGGAAAACCGCCGCCCCGGCTCCGGCCGGCGCACCCACCGCGACCGCCACGGGCGGGGCCTGCGGGGGCGGCTGGTACCGGCCACCGTGCCGCTGGCGCGGACCAAGGCCGAGGTCTTCGACGACCTGGTGCTGGACACGGTGGAGACGCTCGAACGCCGCTTCGCCAAGGAGTTGGCCGGGGTCGAGTTCGCCGTCGAGGACGTCCCGCCGGACTTGAACGTCTACGACTCGGACGTGCTGGAGGACGGCGAGGTGCCGCTCGCCCGCCTGCTGCCCGGTCGCCCGGGCCGGCAGGAGGTGCCGCCGCGGATCGTGCTCTACCGGCGGCCGCTCGAGTTCCGCGCCATGGACCGCGAGGACCTCGCGGACCTCGTGCACGACGTGATCATCGAGCAGGCGGCGAACCTGCTCGGCGTCGACCCCGACGAACTGGCCTGAGCCGGCCCCCGCCGACCGTCGCCGCGTCCCGGCCGGCCCCCGCCGGCCGGGTCGTCGGCCCCGGGCCCCGGGCGGCCCCCACCACCCGGTCCGGTACGCGCGTCAGGCGGCGACCCGCCGCTTGAGCTTGCGCCGCTCCCGCTCGGAGAGCCCACCCCAGATCCCGAACCGCTCGTCGTGGCCGAGCGCGTATTCGAGACACTCCGTCTTCACTTCACACCGCGAGCAGATGCGCTTCGCCTCGCGGGTCGAGCCGCCCTTCTCGGGAAAAAACGCCTCCGGGTCGGTCTGCGAGCACAGCGCCCGCTCCTGCCACTCCGGCGCGTTTCCGAGCAGGTCGGCCACCTCGAGCTGGCCGTCCATCCGTTGCCTCCTTGTCGCGCACCGGCGTCATCGCCGCTGCAACCCCCCACGCGAAAGGCGTGCTTGTTCGTCCGGTCACAATTTGTTGCGTTCCGCGCGAACAACCCCATTCAAATTACACGCGTGTAATGCGTGCGCCGTCAAGCCAAACTTGATAATGGAGTCGCCCTCCCGACACGTTCCGGACGGCCGTGGTGGCCGCCCGACCCTCGCAACCTGCCCTATCGATTCAGACCCCGGACGAGTAACGCCCTCCCCGGCGAGTTCCCCAAGTTTTCTGCCGTGGCGCACCGGTGTGGACACCCCCGGTGGCCCCCGGTGGAGGCTTCCGGCGGGCCGCGCCCGGGCGGTCGTCGTGACACCGTCCAAGATCAGCATTTGTGGGGCACAAGGTTAACCCGACCCGGACGGTACCGCCCGTCGAGGCCGCAGACGCCGGCCGCGCCCCGCCCACGATGTGGACGAGGCGCGGCCGGGCGGCTGCGTGGCCGGTCAGTCCATTCCCGGCGGTGAGCTGGCCGGCCAGACGAATTCGGCGATCGCGCCGCCGGTCACCGGGATCGCGCCGGCGGGGGTGTTGTCGTCCCACCAGACGGTATAGAGACCGGCCGGCAGGTCCGGGTAGACGGCGCTGTGGACCACCCCGTCGCGGACGTGCCGTTCGCGTACGGCCGAGTGGGTGCGCGGCTCGTCCCGGTCGGCGCGGCTGATCTCGATCTCGCGGCCGTGCAGCTCGCGTCCGGTGTGGATGATCAGTGCGCCGGAGTCGCCGCCCAGGTCGAGCACGACGCTGCCGCTCTCCGAGGGGCCGAGGGTGTGGTGCTGGCCGTGCACGTGCCCTCCCCGCTCAGGACTTCTTCACCGGCGGGTTGTTGAACCCGTCGTACGGCGTGCCGAGGAACGGGAAATCGCCCAGGAAGGGCGCGGTCACGTCGGCGGCGCTCAGGCCCGGGGTCACGGCGGTCGCCGCCGCGTCCGGCTTGAACGTCTTGTCGACAAGCGGCACGGTGAGCCCGGCGATGGCCCGCAACGCGATGGTGACCACGTCGTCACCTACCCGCCGGCCGTTCGGGAAGCCCGCCAGGTCACCGCCGAGCACGCCGAAGCGGTCCGGCTTGGGGCTGGGCCGGATCGCCGTGTTCAGCCGCAGCATGTCGGCCTGCAGGTCCCCGGTGGTGTTGGCGAAGCCGTCGATCAGCCCGGCCGGCACGCCGGTGAGCAGGATCGCCACCAGGTCGGCCCGCGGCTTCTTCGACTTGTTCAGCGCGTCCAGGTTGGGGAACACGCCCGGGTACAGCGCGGGCAGGAGCGCGGCCAGCTCGGGATGCTCGACGAACTGCGCGAACCGCTTGTCCTCGGTGGGCGGCAGCGTGTTCCACAGGTCCTTCTTGGACATCGGCACGACGACCTCGTTGAATAGAGGGTTGCCCAGCCGGGAGACCTGGGTGAAGGGGCCGGCGGCCGTGTCCGCGGCGGCCCGGTCGCCGAGGACGCGGACCTGCTGGCGGGAGGCCGTCGTCCAGACGCCGATGGTCGAGGCGCGGTCGGCGTAGCCGTACCGGCTGGCCTTGCGCCGGACCTTGGCGAGCGGGACCTGCACGGCGATGCTGTGCACGTTCAACCGGTCCAGCGCGTTGACCGGCTCGCCCTCGGTCTTGAACAGTTTCTTGCCGGCCACGTGCAGCTGCTGGAAGGGGCGCAGCGTGCCGAGGTCGAAGATGGCGCCCAGGTCGACGAAGAAGCCGTCGGCCCGCTGGCCGGCGAAGACCTTCTCCCCGGTCGACAGCCGGAACGTCGCCTGCCGCACCAGGTTCTGGTACCCGGGCGTGGACAGCGGCCCCACGTTGCACGGCGGGCAGGGCAGCTTGTGCGCCAGCACGTGCTCCCGGCCGTCGGCGATCCGGGTCAGCCGGTAGAACTGGCGCCGGTTCCAGTTCTTGCTGTCCAGCGACTCGATCGGCCCGGTGTTGTAAAGAAAGCTGTTCGGATTCGAGATCTCCGTGGTGAATTCGAAACGATAGGTGACGTCCGGATTTCCGTCGCCGTCGTTGTCGACGTGAATCTCGTACCGGACGTCGTCGCCGAACTCGAAGAAGTTGGGGCCGCCGGAGGGAAGCTGCACCGGCACGTAGTTGGCGATCAACGTGACCGTGTCGGGCTGGCTCGGGCTGACGAACGCGTACAGGTCGGAGCTGTCGGCGACCGGATCCTTGGCTATCTCCGGGGCCTCACGGTGAGAGGACATGGCGGACCACACCTTCGTCGGGAGTAACGGAAGTCGGTACCGGCGCCGGGAGCCCGCGCCGGGAGGGCCGCGCCGGGGGCGCGGGGGCGATCAGCGCCGTGCGGCGGCGCGGACCAGGCGGTCGGCCAGGCCGCGGTCGCGTACCTGGATCCGGGTCGTGCCGACGAAGACGTCCAGCGCGCCGGAGGCCGCGTCGCGGACGTGGACCACGATCGGCTCGTCACGCCGGCCCGCGGAGGGGGCGTTCTGCGCGGCGGACAGGCCCGGCACGGTGAGTGCGGCGGCGCCCAGGGTGGCGCTCGCGGCGGCGGTCAACGTCTGCCGACGGGTCAGTCGCGGCCAGGGCCGCCGCTTCGGCTCATCAGTGGTCATGGGCAACCTTTCCGGGCCGGCGCCGTAGCGCCCACGCTGGACCGGGGCCCGGACGCCGCCGGGTGCCCCGGGCTCGGGGATGCCGGCGGCGGTCCTCGCCGCAACCGCCGCCGGCATCCACTGGTACGGCCGGCGGCGGGGAAAGGTTCGACGCTACGCGCCGACGTGACCGTACGCGGTCGTCCGCTTGCGGACCGGTCGGCCCGCCGCCGCCGCGATCCCCCGGAGCTGCTCCTCGGTGCGGGCCGAGCCGTTGCCCGAGCCGGCCATGCGGGAGATGGTCTCCTCCATGAGGGTGCCGCCCAGGTCGTTGCAGCCACCCTGGAGCATGGCGACCGTGCCGGCGTCGCCGAGCTTCACCCAGGAGCACTGGATGTTGGCGATGCGGCCGTGCAGCAGCAGCCGCGCCATCGCGTGCACGACCCGGTTCTCGCGCCAGGTCGGGCCGGGACGGGCGATGCCGGCCAGGTAGATCGGCGCGTTGGTGTGCACGAACGGCAGCGCCACGAACTCGGTGAAGCCGCCCGTGCGGTCCTGCAGGCCGGCCAGCACCCGGAAGTGGGCCAGCCACTGGCCGGGGTGGTCGACGTGGCCGTACATCATGGTGGAGCTGGAGCGGATGCCCAGCTCGTGGGCCGTGCCGACCACCTCGACCCAGGCGGCGGCCGGCAGTTTGCCCTTCGTGAGCACCCAGCGCACCTCGTCGTCGAGGATCTCGGCGGCGGTGCCCGGGATCGTGTCCAGGCCGGCCTCGCGCAGCTGGAGCAGCCACTCCTTCACGGGCACGCCCGCCTTGGCGGCGGCGGTGACGATCTCCATGGGGGAGAACGCGTGGACGTGCATCCCCGGCACCCGCGTCTTGATCGCCCGGATGATGTCGGCGTAGCCGGTGACCGGCAGCTTCGGGTCGATGCCGCCCTGGAGGCAGACCTCGGTGGCGCCGGCCGCCCACGCCTCCTCGGCCCGGTCGGCGACCTGCGCCACGGAGAGCCGGAACGCGTCGGCGTCGCTCTCGCGCTGGGCGAAGGCGCAGAACCGGCAGCCCACGTAGCAGACGTTCGTGAAGTTGATGTTGCGGTTGACCACGTAGGTGACGTCGTCGCCGACCGCGTCCCGCCGCACGTCGTCGGCGATCCGGCACAGCTCGTCCAGCGCCGGGCCGTCCGCGCCGAACAGCGCCAGCGCCAGCGCCTCGTGCGCCGGTTCGAGCAGCGCGGCCGGGTCGTCGGCGGCCAGCCGCAGACCGGCCCGCAGGTCGGGGTCGCTGGTCACGGCGGCCGGCACGGCGACCTTCGCGGCCACCTCCGACCAGTCGCCGTAGACGTCGTCGAAGTCGCCCCGCCGGTCCCCGGTCCGGCCGGTGGTGTCGATGGTGACGTGCAGGTCGGTCCGGCCGCCGAACACCTCCTCCGGCTCCTGCCACGGCCGGCCCACCGGCAGCGCCGCCTCGACGGCCAGCCCGGTCTCCGGGTCGGCCAGGGCGGTGACGTGCGGCAGCAGGCGCGGGTCGAGCCAGGGGTCGCCGGCCCGGACGTACTCCGGGTAGACGGTCAGCCGCTCGCGCAGGGTGAAGCCGGCCTGCCCGGTGCGCCGGGCCAGCTCGTCCAGGTGCGGCCAGGGGCGCTCGGGGTTGACGTGGTCCGGGGTGACCGGCGAGACGCCGCCCCAGTCGTCGATGCCGGCGCGCAGCAGCAGGTCGTACTCGCCCTCGATGAGGTTGGGCGGTGCCTGGATCCGGGCCTTCGGGCCGAGCAGCACCCGGGCCACCGCCACCGTGGCCGCGAGGTCGTGCAGCTCCGCGTCGGGCATCCCACGCATGGCGGTGTCCGGCTTGGCGCGGAAGTTCTGCACGATAACCTCCTGCAGGTGGCCGTACTCCCGGTGCGCCCGGCGGATGGCGAAGAGCGCGTCGACCCGCTCGGCCAGGGTCTCCCCGATGCCGATCAGCAGCCCGGTGGTGAACGGCACGCCGACCCGGCCGGCGTCGTCGAGCACCCGCAGCCGCACCGCCGGCTCCTTGTCGGGAGAGCCGTAGTGCGGGCCGCCCGGCTCCGACCAGAGCCGGGTGGCGGTGGTCTCCAGCATCATGCCCATGCTCGGCGCGACCGGCTTGAGCCGCTGCAGCTCCGACCAGGACAGCACGCCCGGGTTGAGGTGCGGCAGCAGGCCGGTCTCCTCCAGCACGGCCACGGCGCAGGCGCGCAGGTAGTCGAGGGTGGAGTCGTAGCCCCGCTCGTCCAGCCACCGCCGGGCCGCCGGCCAGCGCTCCTCCGGGCGGTCGCCCAGGGTGAACAGCGCCTCCTTGCAGCCCTGCGCGGCGCCTTCCCGGGCGATGGCCAGGACCTCGTCCTTCTCCAGGTACGCGGCCGGCAGCCGGTGCGGCACCGTGGCGAACGTGCAGTAGTGGCAGCGATCCCGGCACAGCCGGGTCAGCGGGATGAACACCTTCTTGGAGAAGGTGACGACGCCCGGGCGGCCGGCCTCCCGCAGCCCGGCGTCGCGGATCTCCCCGGCGATCCGAAGCAGCTCGTCCAGGGCCGCGCCACGCGCGGTGAGCAGCGCGCTCGCCTCGGCCACGTCCAGCGCCCGGCCGGTGGCGGCCCGGCCCAGGGCCCGCCGGACGCTCGCCTCGGTCGGCACGGGCTCGGTGCGATCAACCATCCGCCCAGCCTATGCGCTGGCCGGTCCCGACCCGCCCGCCCCCGACGAGGAGGCGGGCGGCTGGCCGGGAAAGCGGGATCTCAGCGCGGGAAGTTCGGGTCCTCCCGGTCGAAGCGCTGCGTGCGGTCACCGTCCGGCGGGGCCGGCTGGCCGGGGTCGGCCGGCTGGCGCGGGATCGCCTGGGTCGGGTCCGCCGACGGCGGCTGACCGAAGGGCGGCGCCGTGTGCGGGGCACCGCCGTACGGGGGCGCGGACTGCGGCCCGGCGAACGGCGGACCCGACTGCGGGGCGCCGAACGGCGGGCTCGACTGCGGGGCGCCGAACGGCGGGCTCGACTGTGGCGCGTGCGGCGGGGCGGTGTTGAACGGCGGCGCGGGCTGCGCCGGGCCGTACGGGCCGGGCTGGGGGTAGCCGCCCGGCTGCTGCGGCGCGCCGGGGTAACCGCCCGGGGCCGGGTAGCCGCCGGGGTGGCCGGGCTGCTGCGGCCAGCCGGGCTGCGCCTGGCCGTAGACACCGGGCTGCGGCTTCGGCTTCGGGACGTAGTAGAGGGTCCGCCAGACCTTGAAGACCACGAACGCGGCGATCGCGAACACGGCCAGCCAGGCCAGCCGGGTGAGCAGGCCGAGGAAGGCGTCCAGCACCTCCCCGTCGGCGAGCCGGCCGACCAGCCAGATCAGGAGGGTCAGCGCGCCGAACACCGCGGCGACGGCGTACTCGACAAGCGCGACCTGGGTGATCAGCTTCGCCTTCGGCAGCACCGGGCGGACGTGGGTGGCCAGCAGCACGGCCAGCACCGGCAGGACTGTCGACTCCAGGCCGATGAAGGCGAAGTAGGTGCTCCCGGCCCGGCCGCTGAACGTGCTGTAGTCGTCGACCGGCACCAGCAGGCGCAGCAGGCCGACGAAGAGCAGCACGGCGTTCGCGCCGAGCAGGACGAGCGCGGCCAGTTCGCGCAGCGGCTTGGTCAACTGGCTGGCCTGCGTGGTGTCGCCCGACGCGGGCTCGGCGGGGCTGGTCACGGACTCCCCCTGGGGACGAAAACGGACAGTTGCCGAAGTGAGCCTAGTCTCTCCGGCCACCGGGCGATCGACGGCGGCGCGTGCGCAAGGATGGACGTCATGCGCATCGTGGTTCTGACCGGCGGCATCGGGGGCGCCCGGTTCCTGCTCGGCGTCCGGGCGTACGCCCGGGAGGTGGGGGCCGAGGTGACCGCCGTGGTCAACGTCGGCGACGATCTGCTGCTGCACGGGCTGAAGGTCTGCCCCGACCTGGACAGCGTCATGTACACGCTGGGCGGGGGCGCCGACCCGGAACGGGGCTGGGGCCGCGTGGGCGAGACCTGGACGGTCAAGTCCGAGCTGGCCGCGTACGGCGCCGAGCCGGCCTGGTTCGGGCTGGGCGACAAGGATCTGGCCACCCATCTGGTCCGCACCACCATGCTCAACGCCGGCTACCCGCTGTCCCAGGTCACCGAGGCGCTGTCCACCCGCTGGCAGCCCGGCGTACGCCTGCTGCCGGCCACCGACGACCGGCTGGAGACCCATGTCGTGGTCGACCTGGACGGCGGCCAGCGGGCGATCCACTTCCAGGAGTGGTGGGTCCGCCACCGGGCGGACGTGCCGACGCACCGGTTCGTCTTCGTCGGCGCGGAGTCGGCGAAGCCGGCGCCCGGCGTGCTGGACGCGGTCCGGGCGGCCGACGTGGTGCTCGTCGCACCCAGCAATCCCGTGGTGAGCATCGCGCCGATCCTGGCCGTGCCGGGGCTGCGGGACGCGATCGCCGAGGGGCCGGCCCCGGTCGTCGGAGTGTCCCCGATCATCGGCGGCGCACCGGTCCGCGGCATGGCCGACCGCTGCCTGTCCGTGCACGGCGTCGAGTGCAGCGCGGCCGGGGTGGGCGGCCTCTACGGTGGCCGTTCGGCCGGCGGCCTGCTCGACGGCTGGCTGGTCGCGACGGAGGACGAGGGCACCGCGGTGCCGGAGGTGACCGTGCGCGCCGCGCCCCTGCGGATGACCGACGAGGCGGCGACGGTGGCGATGGTCCGAGCCGCGTTGGAGCTGATGTGAGGCTGGAGATCCTGCCGGTGCCCGGCATCGGGGACGTGACCGAGGGCGACGACCTGGCGGCGCTGATCGCCACCGCGGCGCCCTGGCTGCGCGACGGCGACGTGCTGGTGGTGACCAGCAAGGTCGTGTCGAAGGCGGAGGGTCGGCTGGTCGACGTGCCGGCCGACGGGCCGGAGCGGCTGGCCGCCCGGGACGAGGTGCTGGCCGGGGAGACCGCCCGCGTGGTGGCCACCCGCGGCGCCACCCGGATCGTGCAGACCCATCACGGGTTCGTGATGGCCTCCGCCGGCATCGACGCGTCCAACGTGGACAAGACCCGGCTGGTGCTGCTGCCCAAGGACCCGGACGCCTCCGCCCGCGCGCTGCGCGCCACCCTGCGCGAGCGGTACGACCTCGACGTCGCGGTCATCGTGAGCGACACGATGGGCCGGCCGTGGCGCAACGGGCTCACCGACGTGGCGCTCGGGGTGGCCGGCATGCCGGCGATCCGCGACCACCGGGGCGAGATCGACCCCTACGGCAACGAACTGCAGCTCACCCAGATGGCCGTGGTCGACGAGCTGGCCGCGGCCGGTGAGCTGATCAAGGGCAAGTGCGACCAGGTGCCGGTCGCGGTGATCCGCGGCTACCTGGGGGAGACCCGGGACGACGACGAGGGCGCCGCCGCCCTGGTCCGGGACGCGTCGCTGGATCTGTTCTCCCTCGGCACCGCGGAGGCGCGCGCCGCCGGCCTGCGGGAGGCGGCCACCCTGGCCGACGGCCCCGGCCCGGGCCCGGCCGACCCGGCCGCCGTGGACCGGGCGATCGCCGCGGTCGCCGGCGTGGTCGCGCCCGGCACCGTCTTCACCCACGTCACCGACGACGAGGTACGTGCCGGACTGGTCGCCACCGTGCCCGGCTGGCCGGCGCGGGCCACCGGCCTGGTCCTCGGCACGCCACCGGCCCCGGTCGACGCGGCGGACCTGGTCCGTTTCGGCGCCGACCTGCAACGCCTGCGCACCGCGCTGGCCGCCGAGGCCGTCCCGTCGGCGCTGCTCCCCCCGCCGCCGGGAAGCACCGCCAGCGCGGCCCTGGCCGTCTGATCTCGCCCCCGGCGGCCTCAGGCGTCGAGGACGGCCCGGCCCAGCGGGGTCAGGGTGTGCAGCACGGTGTTGCGGTCGCGGTGGCTGACCAGCAGGCCGGCGTTGCGCAGCACGCTGGTGTGCTGGCTGGCCGCGGCGGCGGAGATGCGCAGCCGGCGGGCGACCTCGCCGGTGGTGCAGCCCTCGTCGGCGGCCTCCAGCACGGCCGCGCGGGTCCGGCCGAGCAGGGCGGCCAGCGCCTCCCGCTGGGCGGAGTCGGCGTCCCGGCCGCCACCCGGCTCCGGCATGAGGCCGCCGAGCCGGTCGACGGGATAGACCAGCACCGGCGGCAGGCTCGGGTCGAGGAGCGCGACCGGGGTGCGGGCGCAGAAGAACGACGGGACGAGCAGCAGTCCCCGGCCGTCGAGGTGCAGTTCCCGGCTGTCCGGGTAGTCGAGGACCTCCAACACTCCGTCGGCCCAGCGCATGCTCGGCCGCAGGCTGGCCAGCAGCCCCTCGGCGCCGCCGTCGAGCATGGCCCGGGCGCGCCGCGCGCGGTCCGCCTCCACGGCGGCCTGGATCCGGGACCAGTACGGGGTGACGGCGAGCGACTGGTACCGGACCATCGAGTCGGTCAGGTGGCTCAGCACCTCGGGCTCGCCGCGGGCCAGGGCGCTCGCCGACGCCGGGAGCGCGTTCTCCTCGGCGAGCCGGGTGAGGTCGCGGCGGAGCAGGTCGGCCGGGGTGCCGCGAACCGCCTCCAGCCCGGCGTCCAGACCGTCCTTGCTGGCGTAGGGGGTGAGGAAGTCCGGGAAGTAGCCGCGGGGCGGGTTGAGCGCGAGCAGCAGGCGGTAGCTGTCGGCGGCGGTGTCCGTCCGCAGCCCGCGGGCCACGGTGCGTCGCCACGCGGTCAGCAGCGGGTCACGCCCGCGCCCCTGGAGCAGGTGCAGGCTGAGGACCAGTTCCCAGACCGGGTCCGCGACGGGCGCCACCCTGGTCCGCAGGATGTCCTCGCGGGAGAAAATGACCTTCAGCATGGAGCTCTCCCGGGCGGACAGAGGGAGTGCCCGCCACGTTGAGCACTGTACCCGCCGGTACTTATCTCCATCTTTAAGCGTGGGATGAAAAACCTCGACGGTGCCCGGCCGGGTTGGGCAGACTTCCTCTTGCCCGCCACGCCGGGTTCGGCGACGCCGAACCGGCTGTCGACCAGCGGGCGCGCCGGTCGGCCGGACGGCACCACGAGGGTCTGCGGCTTTTTCTCCGTAGGGGTGTCGTCCGGCGACCGCTCAGCCGAGCCACAGCGCCACCCGGTGATCCTCGTCGGTGACGTAGTAGCACCGCCCGTCCAGCTCGGCCAGCCCCTCCACGTGGTGGAACGGCGCCAGCTCGGCCACCAGCTTTCCCGCCACCCGGGCGTCCGGGCCGACGTCGTGCCGGAACCGGACGTGCCGCGAGGTCACCGGGCCGCCGAGCGGGTGGTCGTCCAGCAGCACCGAGCCCTTGCCGACCGCGTCGATCGAGCCGATCACCGCCGCGTAGCCGCCGTCCGGCGTCGGCGCGACGGCCCGGAAGCCGGTCAGCGCGCCCGCCGGGGTCACCCCGGTCAGGGCGTACGCCCCGACGGCGCGTGGCCAGCCCGGCGACGCCTCCGGCCCGGCGTCCCGCCGCGACCCGGTGCCGGCGCCGAACATGTCGGCCACACCGGCCAGCTCGACCAGGATGGGCTCGCCCTCGGCGGTCACCGGGAAGCGCAGCCCGAGCAGCACCGTCCCGGCCGGGGTGAAGGCCGCCGCCTCGACGTTGACGGGCAGGTCGTCCTCGGCCAGCCGGCTCACCCAGCTCTTGGCCCGGGCGGTGCCCCGGTCCCGCGTCTCCACGATGAACCGCTGCCGGACGCGCTCCCCCGCCGGAAGCGGCGTCAGCGGCGCGGCGGCGAGGGCGTCGTTGATCGCCCGGTGCAGCCGGAACCGGTTGCGCACCACGTGCAGCGGCAGCGTCCCGCCGGCCGCGTCGTCCTCCCGGAACCGGGCCACGAACGCCCGCCGGGGGCGCAGCGGGCCGGCCTTCGAGCCGAAGTGCGAGCCGAAGACGTACACCCAGCCGTCGTGGTGGGCGAGCGCCTCACCGTCCTCGGTACGGCCGTTCTCCCGGCCGGCGTCGGCGGCCACGTGGTGCGCCACCCACTCGCCGTCGGCGCGCTCCAGCAGCAGCGCCAGGCACTGTTCCACCGGGCCCTCGTCGAGGACGGTCCAGAATCCCCGGCGGGCGCCGTGGGCGCGCAGCACCGCCGGGGAGCGGACGGGCAGCAGGTCGCTGGCCTCGTTGCCGGCCACGACGAACTCGACGAGTCGGAGGGTCACCGGGCCAGGGTACGGAGGGCGCGCCCGTACAGTGGCGGGGTGCCGGACACCGAGACGTACGCCGACCTGCACGCCGACGCCACGGCGGTGCTGAGCCGCTGGACGGCGACCAGCGCGGCGGCCGCCGCGAACCGGGACCGGACGCTGGCCCTGCTGGCGGCCGGACCGGTGGCGATGAGCCGGGCGCACCGGCCCGGTCACCTCACCGCGAGCGCGCTGGTGCTCGACGCGGCGGGCGCCCGGGTGCTGCTCTGCCTGCACGGCAGGTTCCGCAAGTGGGTGCAGCTCGGCGGGCACTGCGAGCCCGGCGACCGGACCCTGGCGGCGGCCGCGCTGCGCGAGGCCACCGAGGAGTCCGGGATCGCCGGCCTGGTGGTCGACCCGGAGCCGATCGACGTGGACGTCCACCCGGTGGCCTGCCAGGGCGGCTCGCTGCACTACGACGTCCGGTTCGCCGTGCTGGCTCCCGCCGGGGCGACCGAGCGGGTCAGCGCGGAGTCCGAGGCGCTGGGCTGGTTCCCGCCGGACCGGCTGCCCGAGCCGCTGGCCGACGGGACCGTCCAGCTGGTGGCGCCGGGGTTGGCCGCGCTGGCCCGGCGGGCCGCCGGCTGACCCGGCGCCCGGTCAGACCAGCCCCTCCTCGCCGCGCTCCTTGAGCTCGTCGACCACCTTCTTCACGTCCTGCGCCCGGTCGCGCGGGCAGACCAGCAGGGCGTCCGGGGTGTCCACCACGATCAGGTCGTGGACGCCGATCGCGGCCACCAGCCGGCCGGACTGCGGCACCACCACGAGGCCGCTGGTGTCCCGCAGCAGCACGCCGGGCTTGGCGTCGCCGCCCAGCACCACGTTGCCGGCGGCGTCCGCGGGCAGCACCTCACCGAGGGTGTGGAAGTCGCCGACGTCGTTCCAGCCGAAGTCGCCCGGGACGGTCGCGACCCGGCCGGCGGTCGCCGCGCCCTCCATCACCGCGTAGTCGACGGAGATCTTCGGCAGGGTCGGCCAGACCGTGCCGAGGACGTCGTCCTGCTCCGGGGTGCCCCACGCCGCCGCGATCGCGGTGATCCCCGCGTGCAGGGCCGGCTGCTGCCGGGCCAGCTCGGCCAGGAAGACGTCCACCCGCCAGACGAACATGCTGGCGTTCCAGAGGTGCCGGCCGGAACGCACGTAGCCCTCGGCCACGTCCGCGGCCGGCTTCTCCTTGAACTCGACGACCGGGCGCAGGGTGCCGTCGCCCACCGGCTCGCCGGTCTCCAGGTAGCCGTAGCCCGTCTCCGGCCGGGTCGGGGTGATGCCCACCGTCATGAGCGAACCCTGCTCGGCGCCGCGGATCGCCTGCCGGACCACCTCGGCCCAGCGCGCCGGGTCACCGATGAGGTGGTCGGCGGCGAAGGAGCCCATCACCGCCTCCGGGTCACGCTCGGCGATCACCGCGGCGGCCAGCGCGATCGCGGCGCAGGAATCCCGCGGCGAGGGCTCGACCAGGATGTTCTCCTCCGGCACGCCGGCCAGTTGCCGCGCCACCGCCGCGACGTGCGCGGCCCCCGTGACCACCAGCGTCCGGTCCGGCGTGGTCAGCGGCGACAGCCGGTCGACCGTCGCCTGGAGCAGCGAGGCCGGGGTGCCGGTCAGCGGGTGGAGGAACTTGGGGTGGCCGGCACGGGACAGCGGCCACAACCTCGTGCCACTGCCACCCGCCGGGATGACGGCGTAGAACATCAGCACATCATGCCCGAACCGCCGTGCTACGGGCCCCCGGTCGGGCGTACCCGCAGGTGACACTCAGGAACGCGCCCGGCTCCACGCGGCGATGTGCACCTCGGCGCTGGACTCCCAGGTGAACTCCTTGGCCCGGTCGAAACCGGCCTTGGCCAGGGAGAGCCGGCGCTGCTCGTCGTCGAGCAGGGCGGTCAGGTCGGTGGCGATCTGATCCGGGTCCTCGCTGGTGTAGGCCACGGCGTCGCCGCCCACCTCGGGCAGGGAGAGCCGCGGCGTGGTGAGCACCGGCGCGGCGCACGCCATCGCCTCCAGGATGGGCAGGCCGAAGCCCTCCCCGTAGGACGGGTAGGCGGCGACCAGCGCGCCACCGAGGAAACCGGGCAGGTCCGCGTAGCGCAGGTAGCCCGGGCGCAGCAGCCGCAGGTGCGACGGCACCTCGGCCACCGCCCGGTCGATGTCGTCGTCGTGCCCCTGGCCGCCCGCGATGACCAGCGCGGGCGCGTCCGCCCGGTCGCCCACCGCGCGGGCCCAGCCGCGGATCAGGTTGGGCACGTTCTTGCGCGGCTCCTTGGCCCCGAGGAACGCCACGTAGCTGCTGCTGCCCAGCCCGAGGCGGGCCCGCACCCGGGCCTTCTCCTCCTCGCTCGGCGCGTGGAAGGCGGCCTGGTCGACACCGTGGTAGGCCACGTCGATCCGGGTCGGGTCGGCGTCCAGCAGGCGGATCAGCTCGTCCCGGGTGGCCTTGCTCGGCACGATCACCCGGTCGGCCCGGCGCAGCGAGGTCTTGATCGCGCTGCGGAAGAAGGTGCGGCGCGACTTGTCGTAGTGCTCCGGCTCGGTGAAGAAGGTCGCGTCGTGCACGGTGACCGTGACCGGGCAGCCGGCCCGCAGCGGGCACGTGTAGAAGGGCGAGTGCAGCACCTCCGCGCCGACCTGCTGGGCCAGCAGCGGCAGGCCGGTCTGCTCCCAGGCGAGCCGGGCCGGGCGGTGGGCGACGGCCGCCGGGGCGGGGATCACCTCGGCGCCGGGCAGCATCCGGGTGTAGCGCTCCAGGTCGGTGCGGAGGCTCACCACGGCCAGGTCGACGCCGGAGCCGCAGACCCGGCCGAGGGCACCGAGCAGGCCGTCGACGTATCTACCGACGCCGCCGCGATCGGCGGGGACACTCGTGGCGTCGATGAGCACGCGGGGCGGGCGACCGGCGGTCACGGGGCGACTCCTCAGGCTGGCGCGTCTGTGGGGAACAACACTGTCGGCAAGCCTACGCCGGGCCGGGTGCCCGACGCTGACTGCGACCCGACGGTACGCCGACTTGTCGTTGTCATCGAGTACGCGTACCGGGCGCGTATCGTTCGCGCCGATGGCCGACAACATTGCCCGGGTGTTCGCCGACGCGATCGCGACCGACCCCGCCCGACCGCTGCTGACCTGGTACGACGACGCCACCGGCGAGCGCACCGAACTCTCCGGCGCGACGCTGGCGAACTGGGTGGCCAAGACGGCCAACCTGCTCGTCGACGAGATCGCCCTCGCCCCCGGCGACACGGCCGCCGTGCTGCTGCCGCCGCACTGGCAGACCGCCGCCGTGCTGCTCGGCTGCTGGTCGGCGAAGCTGACCGTGGCCGACACGCCGGGCGACGTGGACGTGCTCTTCGCCGCCGCCGGCCGGGTCGACGAGGCGGGCGGCTGGTCGGCCGGGGAGCGCTACGCGCTGGCCCTGGACCCGTTCGCGCTGCCGATGCGGGAGGTGCCGGCCGGCTTCGCCGACTTCGTCTCGGCGGTACGCGGGCACGGCGACCACTTCACCCCGTACCCGGGCGGTGGTGGCGGGGACGCGGCGCTGCTGGCCCGCGCGGAGGCCCGGGCCACGGAGCTGTGCCTCACGCCCGGCGACCGGCTCCTGGTCGACGTGACCCGGCACGCCGACCCGGTCGACTGGCTGCTGGCCCCGCTCACCGCCGGCGCCACCCTGGTGGCGTGCGCCAACCTGGACCCGGCCCGCCTGGACCAGCGCACCGCGACGGAGAAGGTCACCCGGGCCCTCGCCTGACCGGGGGTCAGGCCGGGGCCGGGTGGTCCGACTCGGCGCGGCGCTGGGCGAACGCGGCGAAGGCGGTCAGCGACTCCGGGTTGGCCAGGGCGCCCTTGGCGGCGGCGCGGTCCACCGGGGTGCCGGTGAGGATCTTCTTGACCGGCACCTCCAGCTTCTTCGCCGACAGGGTGCGCGGCACCGCCCGGACCTGGTGGATCTCGTCGGGGACGTGCCGCGGCGACAGCGCGGTCCGCAGCTCCCGGCAGATCCTGCGCCGCAGCGCGTCGTCCAGCTCCAGGCCCTCCGCGAGCACCACGAACAGCAGCAGCTCGCCGGCGCCGCCCTCGTCGTCCTCCAGGTGCACCACGACCGAGTCGACCACCTCGTCGAGCCCCTCGACCACCGAGTAGAACTCGGCCGTGCCGAGCCGGACGCCGCCCCGGTTGAGGGTGGCGTCGGAGCGGCCGGTGATCACGCAGCCGCCGCGCTCGTTGACGGTGATCCAGTCGCCGTGCCGCCAGACGCCCGGGTAGACCTCGAAGTAGGCCTCCCGGTAGCGGGAGCCGTCGGTGTCGTTCCAGAAACCGACCGGCATGCTCGGCATCGGCTCGGTGATCACCAGCTCGCCGAGCTGGCCGATCACCGGCGTGCCGTCGGCCGAGCGGGCCTCCACCTTGGCGCCGAGCGCCCGGCAGGTGATCTCCCCGGCGTGCACGGGCAGCAGCGGCACACCGCCGACGAAACCGGTGCAGACGTCGGTGCCGCCGGAGAGCGACTGGAGCTGGAGGCTGTCGCCGACGGTCTCGTAGACCCAGGTGAAGCCCTCGGCGGGCAGCGGGGCGCCGGTGGAGCCGACCCCGCGCAGCGCGGACAGGTCGGCGATCTCCTTCGGGACCAGCCCGGCCTTGCGGCAGGCCAGCAGGAACGGCGCCGAGGTCCCGAAGTAGGTGGTGCCGGTCTCCGCCGCCAGCCGCCAGAGCGCGCCGAGGTCCGGGTGGCCCGGGTTGCCGTCGAACAGCACGATCGTCGCGCCCACCGCCGGCCCGGAGACCAGGAAGTTCCACATCATCCAGCCGGTGGTGGTGAACCAGAAGAACCGGTCGGCCGGGCCCAGGTCGTGGTGCAGGGCCAGCATCTTCAGGTGCTCCAGCAGGATGCCGCCGTGACCGTGCACGATCGGCTTGGGCAGGCCTGTGGTGCCGGAGGAGTAGAGCACGTAGAGCGGGTGGTCGACGGGCACCGGCGTGAAGGTCAGCGGCTCGTCGGTCTCCGCCGCCAGCTCCCCCCAGGAGAGCGCGCCCTCCGGGGGCGCCCCGGCCGGGTCGAGGTAGGCGATGCCGACGGTGTGCCGCAGGGACGGCAGGGCGGCCCGGATCGCGGCCACCTCGGCGCGCCGGTCGACCGGCTTGTCGCCGTAGCGGTAGCCGTCGACCGCCACGAGCACCGTGGGCTCGATCTGCTGCCAGCGGTCGGTGACGCTGCGGGTGCCGAACTCGGGCGCGCAGGAGGAGAAGATCGCGCCGAGGCTGGCGGTGGCGAGCAGCAGGACGTAGGTCTCCGGGATGTTCGGCGCGTACGCCGCCACCCGGTCGCCCTGCCCCACGCCGAGCCGGCGCAGGCCGGCCGCCACCCGGCGGACCTGGTCGCGCAGCCGCGCGGCGGTCAGCGTCTCCGGGGCGCGGGTCTGCCCGTGCGCGATCACCACCGGGTCGTCGTCGGCCCGGCCGGGCATCCGCAGCACGTTCTCGGCGTAGTTGAGGGTGGCGCCGGGGAACCACCGGGCGCCCGGCATGGTCCGGTCGCTGAGCGTGGCGGTCGGCGGGGTGTGCGCCACTACCTCGAAGTAGTCCCAGATCGACCGCCAGAAGGCGTCCAGGTCGGTCACCGACCACTGCCACAGCGCGTCGTAGTCGGCGAACTCCAGCCCCCGGTGCTCGGCCAGCCAGCGCAGGTAGTCGCCGATCCGGGACCGCTCACGCACGTCGGCCGGCGGCGTCCACAGCACGTCACCCACTGTTCCACCCTCCCTGAGGCCCGTCACGACACTGTGCATGGGCCGTGGCGCCATCTTGCCCTACCTCGCCAGGCCATTCTCCGTACCGGGTGCCGGTGACGGGGCGTGGCCGGCCCACACGCCCGGGCACCGCGGGGTGTGGGCCGGCGTCCCTCAGCCGGCGCGGTGGGCCTGGATCGCCCGGCGGCGGGCCAGCCGGTGGGCCCGGCGGATCTCCGCCTCCCGGTAGCGCCGCTCGTCCTCCGGCGTCTCCGGCAGCACCGGCCGGACCGCCCGCGGCGCGCCGCCCACGTCCACCCCCACGAACACCAGGTACGCCGTGGCGACCCGGACCGGCTCGTCCTCGGCCGAGTCCCAGCGCTCGGCGACCACCTTCACCCCGACCTCCATCGAGGTGTTGCCGGTCCAGTTCACCTGGGCGTGCGCGTGCACCAGGTCGCCCACCCGGACCGGCTCGGAGAAGACGATCTCGTCGATCGAGGCGGTCACCGCGGTGCCGCCGCTGTGCCGGGCGGCCGCCGCGCCGGCCACGTCGTCGACGAACTTCATCAGTACCCCACCGTGAACGGTCCCGTACAGATTGACATCGACAGCGGTCATGATGCGACTCAGCGTGACGCGCGAGTACGAAGTCGGCTTGCCCGGAGGGGCGGCGGGGTGATCTGTCATGCCGGAAACGGTACGGTGCGCGGATGCGACATCTCTGGAGCTTCCTCGCCGGGTTGGTGGTGGCGCCCGTCACCTGGGTGCTCGTCACGCTCGGTCAGGACGGATCTGGGCGCACCGTGCACCGCTGGGTGGAGATCGGTACGTACAGCACGCCCAACCTGATCGAGCCGGCCGTGTACCTGGGCGTCGCCGGCATCCTGCTCGGCCTGCTCGGCACGCTGCGCTTCTCGCCGCTCGGCCCGGCCGTGGCCGGGCTGCTGCTCGTGGTCCCGTACCTCGGGCTGTTCGTCGCGCCGTTCAACGTCCGGGACCGGATCCCCGAGGACTGGAAGATGCTCGGGGACCCGCTGCCGCTGCGCCAGCCGCTGGAGAACGGCACGCTGTTCCTCATCGGCGTGCTGCTGCTGATGGCCGTGTTCAGCGGCCAGCGGTGGCGACAGCGGCCGGCCGGGCCGGCCGAGGCGGAGCTGACCCCGGCCGACAAGCCGGTCGAGCACAACCCCTCGCTCGGCGACTGGCCTCCGGCGGACCCGAAGAAGGACGCGACGAAGGACGGCGACACGGCACCGCTCACGCTGGCCTATCCCGACACCCCCACCGAACCCCTGCCCCGCCGCACCGGCGGCGAGTCGCCGTGGTCCGCGCCCCCGCGCGCGACCACCCGACCGGAGGGCACCACCGAGATCCGTTGACGACCGCGGGCGGGCCGGTCACCCGGCCCGCCCGCCCGATCGTCGCCGCTGCGGGTCAGCCCTTGAGCAGCTGGCGCGCCATGACGATGCGCTGCACCTGGTTGGTGCCCTCGTAGATCTGAGTGATCTTGGCGTCCCGCATCATCCGCTCGACCGGGTAGTCCCGGGTGTAGCCGTAGCCGCCGAGCAACTGCACCGCGTCGGTGGTGATCTCCATGGCGGCGTCCGAGGCGAAGCACTTGGCCGCCGCGCCGAAGTAGGTCAGGTCGGCGTCGCCGCGCTCCGACTTGCCGGCGGCCGTGTAGGTGAGCTGCCGGGCCGCCTCCAGCTTCATGCCCATGTCGGCGACCATGAACTGGATGCCCTGGAAGTCGGCGACCGGCTTGCCGAACTGCTTGCGTTCCTGGATGTAGCCCTTGGCGTAGTCCAGCGCGCCCTGCGCGATGCCGACCGCCTGGGCGGCGATGGTGACCCGGGTGTGGTCCAGGGTCCGCATCGCGGTGGCGAAACCGGTGCCCTCGGCGCCGATCATGCGGTCGGCCGGGATCCGGACGTTGTCGAAGTAGACCTCGCGGGTCGGCGAGCCCTTGATGCCGAGCTTCTTCTCCGGCGCGCCGAAGCTCACCCCGGCGTCGGCCTTCTCCACCACGAAGGCCGAAATGCCCTTCGAGCGGGCTGTGGGATCCGTCACAGCGAAGACGGTGTAGTACTCCGAGACGCCCGCGTTGGTGATCCACCGCTTCACGCCGTTGAGCACCCAGTGGTCGCCGTCCCGGACCGCCTTGGTGGTCATCGAGGCGGCGTCGCTGCCCGCCTCCGGCTCGGAGAGGCAGTAGGAGAACATCGCGTCACCGGCCGCCACCGGGGTCAGGTACTTCCGCTTCAGCTCCTCGGAGCCGGCCAGGATCAGCGGCATGGTGCCCAGCTTGTTCACCGCCGGGATCAGCGAGGACGAGGCGCAGGCGCGGGCCACCTCCTCGATCACGATGGCCGTGGCCAGGGCGTCCGCGCCCGCGCCGCCGTACTCGACCGGGATGTGCGGGGCGTGGAAGTCGGCGGCCCGCAGCGCATCGTAGGACGCCTTCGGGAACTCACCCGTCTCATCCGCCTCGGCGGCGTGCGGAGCGACCTTCGCCGCACAGACCTCCCGGACCGCCTCCCGGATCGCCTCGTGCTCCTCCGGCAACCGGTAGACGTCGAACGACTGCTCTGCGGGCATGTCGGCCCTCCCCTTTCACCGCTATCATGCGCAGTCTGTGGCGCCCGGAAGGCTGCCGACTGCCGCAGACTGAAGGATAGCCACCAGGGTTCAGCCGGACCTTACCGGCGGGTAGGCTCGCGCACGAGCGACGGCGACAGGCCACAACTACCCTCACACAAGACGAGAGAGTTCCCTCGGTGCCGGCCCTGGCGCCCCAGCCGAACGCGACGCAAGGAAGCGCCGCCAGTGCGAGCGGAGAAAACAGGCGTGACGATCCCGTACCCGAACACTCAGCCGATGCCCGCCATCGCCGCGGTGACGCCGCCCTCCGGCGCGGCCCGACCCCGCGTGACCTTCCTGGGCACCGGCTACCTCGGCGCGACATACGCCATCTGCTACGCCGAGCTGGGCTACGAGGTCCTGGGCTTCGACGTCGACGCGGACAAGATCGCGAAGCTGAACGCCGGCGAGGTGCCGATCCACGAGCCGGGCCTGGACGAGCTGCTCCGCCGCAACCTGGCCGCCGGCCGGCTCCGCTTCAGCACCGACATCCAGGAGACCGCCGACTTCGGCGACGTGCACTTCATCTGCGTCGGCACCCCCCAGCGGGCCGACGGGATGGGCGCCGACCTGTCGTACGTCGAGGCGTCGGTCACCAGCCTCGCCCAGCACCTGACCCGCAAGGCGCTGATCGTCGGCAAGTCCACCGTGCCGGTGGGCACCGCCGAGTGGGTGGAGCAGCTCGTCGGCAAGCACACCCCGGCCGACCTGGGCGTCGAGGTGGCCTGGAGCCCCGAGTTCCTCCAGGAGGGCTTCGCCGTCGACGACGTGCTGCGGCCCAACCGGATCGTCGTCGGGGTCAAGAGCGAGTGGGCCAACGGCATGCTCTACGCCGCCCACAAGGGCGTCTTCGACCTGGCTGCCACCGAGGACCGCGAGGTGCCGCTGGTGGTCACCGACTTCGCCACGGCGGAGCTGGTCAAGGTCGCCGCGAACGCCTTCCTGGCCACCAAGATCTCCTTTATCAACGCGATGGCCGAGGTCTGCGAGGCCGCCGGCGGCGACGTCACCCAGCTCGCCCGATCGATCGGCTACGACCCCCGGATCGGCAACCGTTTCCTCCAGGCCGGCCTCGGCTTCGGCGGCGCCTGCCTGCCCAAGGACATCCGGGCCTTCCAGGCCCGCGCCCAGGAGCTCGGCGCCGGCGAGGCCCTCCGCTTCCTGCACGAGGTGGACCTGATCAACCTGCGCCGGCGGACCCGGGTGATCCAGCTCGCCGCCGAGCTGCTCGGCCGCCGCTCCGGCCCGGCCGGCCCGGATCTGTCCGGCACCCGGATCGCCGTGCTCGGCGCCACGTTCAAGCCGAACACCGACGACGTCCGGGACGCCCCGGCCCTCGCCGTCGCCGCGCTGCTCGGCAAGGCCGGCGCCGACGTGCACGTGTTCGACCCGCAGGGCGTGGAGAACGCCCGCCGGGCCGTGCCCGAGCTGACCTACGAGGCGACCATGAACGACGCCGTCCAGGGCGCCGACCTGGTCTGCGTCCTCACCGAGTGGGCCGAGTTCCGCAACGCCGACCCGGTCGCCCTGGGCGAACTGGCCAACGGCCGCAAGGTGGTCGACGGCCGCAACTGCCTGGACTCCACACTGTGGACGCAGGCCGGATGGGAGTACCGCGGCATGGGCCGCCCCTGACACGGTGCACGCGTCGGCCGGCCGGCCGGGGACCCGTTCCCCGACCGGCCGGCTCTTTTTGTTGTCCGGAACGCGCCGGCAACTGTCGAAATCCGGGCCCGCTCAAGGCATGCTGCGACTGGGAGGTTCACCGCGCGGGGGCCGACCGGACGGGAGAGTGTCGTGCAGACCTTCAGGTGCGCCTCGTGCGGGCGGGAGATCAAGCCCGCCGTCGCCTGCCCGCACTGCGGCGCCGACCAGCCACAGTGGGCCGAGCACCTGGCCGAGATCGAGCGCTCGATCGCCGAGATGAAGGCCCGCGACGCCGAGATCGCCCGCGAGCAACGGCAGATCGCCGCCAAGATGCAGGCCGCCCTCTTCCAGCGGGACATCCTGGCGCACGCCGGCGAGGAGCGGATCAAGCAGGCCACCCGGCCGCGCCGCGTGCTGCGCCGCCGGCCCGGTCGCCGCCCGCCGACCGCCACCACCGGCGCGCCGCCGCGGGTGCCCCGCCAGGGCACCCCGCCGACCGGCCCGGACGACCTCCCCCCGTCACCGCCGCGCGGCCGCCCACAGTGGCTCGACGCGGACAATCCGGAACACCCGCCCGAGGCGTCCTCCCGGGAGGTGCAGAACATCCCCCTCGGGCTCGGCGCGTTGCTGCTCGGCATCGCGGCGGTGGTCTTCGCCGCCGTGGCCACCAGCTCGATGGACGCGCTGGCCCGGCTCGGCGTGCTGCTGGTCGCCACTGTGCTGATGCTGCTCGCCCCGCCGGTGGTGGCCCGGCGCGGGCTCACCTCGACCGCCGAGACGATCGCCGCGGTGGGCCTGCTGCTGCTGCCGCTGGCCGGGTACGCGCTCTGGGCCGTCGACCGGGTCGGCGGCGGCACCTCCGGCCCCGCCTTCTCCGGGTCGATCTTCCTGGTCACCACCGTTGTCGCGTTCGGCTACGCGTACTGGACCGGGCTGCGGGCTCCCCGCTTCGCCACCGTGCTGGCCGCCCAGCCCGTGCTGCCGCTGCTGGCGTACGAGCGGATCACCGGGCCGGCCGGCTGGGCGCTGGTGCTCACCGTGGTGGCGGTGGCCGACCTCGCGCTGGCCCGCTCGGCGGTGACTGTCGAACGCCCCGTCCGGCGTGACCTGCCGAGCCCGCCGCCGGAACCCGCCCCGCCCCGGCAGCGGGCCGCCGACGGCCGGCCCGAGTCGGACCCGGAGGAATCCGGCGAGGTGCTCGGCGCGGAGCCGCCCGCCGGCGCGGAGCGGGTCCCGCCGGCCCGCCCGGTGCCCTGGCTGCGCGAGCTGACCTGGCTGCTGCACGGGGCGGCGGTCGCCGTCGCCCTGGCGTACGCGGTCACCGCCCTGCTGCGCGCCGTCACCGTGCCGACCGCCGCCGGGGCGGGGGCCGTCCTGCTGCTCGCCGCGCTGGTCGGGCTCGCCGGCACGCTGGTGCTGCGCCGGCCGCCGCTGCCGGACGTGGGCGCCGGCATCGTCACCCTCGCGGTGATCGGCGCGCTGGGCCGGGTCGCCTCGGTCGCCTTCCCCGGCCGGTCGCTGCTGCTCATCGCCGCGGTCATCGCGCTCACCGGGTTCGCCGTCCGGGGCGTACCGGAGGCGGCCCGGCGGGGTCCGCAGCTCGCCTCGGCGGTGGCGCTCACGGTCAGCGGCCTGGTCGTGGCTGGCGGCGCGCTGCGCGCCGGGCTGGCCCCGGTCCGCGCCGCGCTGCCCGCCTGGTCGGCGGAGCTGAGCGACTGGCACGCCGAGCTGGCCGCGGCGGTCGGCCCCACCGGCTGGCAGCTGGCCGCCAGCGCCCTGCTGCTCACCGTCGCCGCCGTGGTCGCCCTGCCGGCGGAGATCCGGCGCGAGTTCGCGGTGGTCGGCGCCGGGCTGACCGCGCTCGCCGTGCCGGCCTCGCTGGGGCTGGGCTGGGCGACCGCCTGCTGGCCGATGCTGCTGACCGCGGTGGCCGTCGGCGTGCTCGGTCTCACCGCGGGCACCGAGCGCGCCGCGGTGGCCCACTCGGTGACCGCCGCCGGGCTGGGGCTGATCGGGGCCGGGGCCGCGCTCGCCCGGCCCGCGCTGACCGCCGCCGCGCTGACCCTGCTGTTCCTGGCCGGCGCGCTGGTCTCGCTGGCGCCCCGGGTCCGCATCGCCGCCGCCGCGGCGGACACGGTCTGCGCCTGGGCGGCCGGCGGGGCCGCGTTCGCGCTGCCCGGCGCGGTGGCCGCGTTCGTCGCCGCCACGGTGCCGGCCGTGCCGGCGCCCACCCCGGCGAACCTGCGCGAGGTCACCGTCCCGATCCTCGCGGCGAGCTTCCTCGCCGTGTGCGTCACGCTCGGCTACGCCGCCCTCGTCCAGGTCGCCCAGCGGCACCTCACCATGCCCCACGCGCTCGGCACCGTGCTGGGCGCGGTGGCCGTCGCGGCGGCCGCGTTCGGCGCGCCCGGCGCCACCACCGCCGACGCCTGGTTGGGCGGGCTGCTGCTGGTCGCCGCCGCGTTGCTGGCGCTGGCCCCCCGGATCGACGCCGGCCGCCGCTCCGACCTGTCCCTCGACGGTTCGGACCTGGCCCTCGCCGCCACCACGGTGGCGCTCATCGCCACCCTGGTCCGGATCGCGGCCGTGCTGGCCCCCGGCGGCCAGCTCGTGGTGGCCGCCGCGCTGGTCACGGTGATCGCCGTCGCCGCACGGGCGATGCCGGAGGAGTGGCGGCGCGGCCCCGTCCTCGGCATCGGGGCCGGCGGCGCGCTGATCGGCCTCATCGCGGCGTGGAGCGCGCTGCGCGGCGGGGTCGGCGTGCTCGCCACGCCGGGCCCGATCTGGGCCGGCGACCTGAGCGGCTGGCCGGCCGCGCCGACCGGCGGGTCCACCTGGCAGGCGCCGGTCGCGCTGGCGCTGCTGGCCGTGGCCGCCGGCATCCTGCTGCCGGCGCCCTGGCGGTACGACGTCTCCGGCGCGGCCGCCGTGCTGGCCACCATCGGCGCGCCGGCCGCGTTCGACCTGCCCTGGTGGTCGCCGGTGCTGGTGGGCGCCATGGTCGCCACGGTGTTCGGGATGGCGGCGGTGGCCGCGGCCGACCCGCGCGCGGCGCTGTCCCGCGCCACGGTGGCGGGGGTCGTCGCCCTGCACGCCGCCGGCGCCGGGCTGGTGCGCCCGTGGACCACCGCGCTGGCGCTCGGCAGCATCGCGCTGATCGGGGTGACGGTGGCCGCCCTGGCCCGGGCCCTCGCGCCGGCGCTCGTGGAGGACGTCCGCACCGAGGGGATGCCGGCGCACCTCGTGCAGGTCGGTGGCGCGGCGGCCGGCGCCGCCCTGCTCGCGCTGCCCGGGGCGGTGGCCGCCCTGGCCGCCGAGTACGACCGGCCCCCGCAGGTGGTGCTCACCGCCGCGCTGGCCGCGTCCAGCATCGGCCTGGCCGCGGTGGCGGCGGTCCGCCGGCAGGTCCCGCAGTACCTGCCGTACGCCAGCGTGGCCGTGGTGGGCGGCGCGACGGTCAGCGCGGCCGCCGCCGTGGTCACCCACCTACCCGCCGGGGTGTACGCCGCCGCGGCGGCGCTGCTCGGCGTGCTCGCCGAGCTGATCCGGGCCGCCACCGTCCCACCGGCCGGTTCGGCCCAGCCGATCCGCCGCTGGTCGGTGCTGCTGAACGGGGCGTTGCGCCGCGCGCCCGACGACCCGGCCGAGCGCCGCTGGCGGGTGAGCCCGGCGGCCGGTGCGCTCGCCGCGGCGGCGCTGCCCACCGCCCTGGCGCTGGCCACGCTGGCGCCGGCGCTGGTGGTGGCGCTGGTCGAGCCGCTCCAGGTGGTGTCCCGGGTCTGGCAGGGCCCCCCGCCGGGGCTGCTCACCCCGCCACCCGAGGCGGTGGACCCGACGCACGTGCTCACCGCGCTGCTGCTCACCGTGACGGCGGCGCTGGCCGCCGTCGGGTTCAGCGGCGGCCGGCGGTCCCGGGCCGTGCCGGTGGTCCTGCCCGGGGCGGCGCTCACGTTGCTGATCACCCCGGTGGCGCTCGGTCGCGGCTGGCCGGTGACCGCGATGGCCGGGCTGGCCGTCTTCACCGTCTCGATGCTGGGGCTGGCACTCACCCCGCCGCCCGCGCTGGCCGAGCCGGCCCGCTCGATCCGGGTCGCCCGGGTGCTGGTGTTCGCCATCGGGCTGGCCGCCGGGAACGCCGGGCTCTCCGGGAGCCTCGCCACCCGGGAGCTGACCCTGTTCACGCTGGGCGGCGCGGTCGGCGTGGGCACGGTCGCGGCCCTCTTCGGCACCACGCAGCGGGCCCGCATCCTCGGCTGGCTGTTCGCCTCGCTGATGGCCCAGCTCTTCGTGCTCACGCTCGGCCTGGTGGCCGGTCTCGCCGCGGTCTGGTCCGCGTTCGGGGTGCTGGCCGTCGGGGCGGCTCTCCAGGTCTTCGCCGCCGCCCTGCCCCGGCTGCGCCGGCCCGAGGCGTACCGGGAGGCGGCCACCGTGGAGTGGAGCGGCCACGCCGCCGCGCTCATCGCGCTGGCCCTGGCCTACGACTCGCCCCGGCACATCGCCGCGCTGCTGGCCGCCTGGGGCGCCGTACTCGGGATGGCGGCCAGCCGCCCGGGCCGGCGGCCGGCGGAACGGAACCTGCTCATCTGGGGTGTGGTGATCTGCGAGATCAGCGCCTGGTGGATCCTCATGCGGACGGCCGACGTGGCGCTGCCCGAGGCCTACACGCTGCCGTTCGCGCTGCTCGCCCTGCTGGTCGGGGTGCTGCAACTGCGGCACCGGCCGGACCTGTCGAGCTGGGTGGCGTACGGGCCGGCACTGGTCGCCGCGTTCGTGCCGACGCTGGCCATCGTGCTGGCCACCGAGTCCAGCATGCTGCGCCAGGTGCTGCTGCTGCTCGGTGCCGTCGCGGTGCTGATCTTCGGTTCGACGAGCCAGCAGCAGGCGCCGGTGATCGTGGGCGCCACGGTCACCGCGATCGCCGCGGTGCACGCGCTGGTGAGTCTCGGCCCGTGGCTCGTGCTGATCCCGGTCGGCTTCGTCCTGCTGGTGCTGGGCGCGAGCAACGAGCGGCGCCGCCGCGCCCAGGAGCGCCTCCAGACGGCCCTCCGCGGGATGCGGTGAAACCGGAGGGGTGGGCACTCGCCGTAGGGGGCGGGCAGAGGGTGCCGGGTCCGCGGGTTCAGGCGAGGGAGGCGCGGAGCGCCTTCTCCTTCTCGGCGACCAGGTCCTCCAGGCTCGCCTGGTAGGCGGCCATCCGGTCCCGCAGCGCGGGGTCGGACGCGCCCAGGATGCGCACGGCCAGCAGCCCGGCGTTGCGGGCGTTGCCGATCGACACCGTGGCCACCGGCACCCCGGCCGGCATCTGCACGATGGAGAGCAGCGAGTCCATGCCGTCGAGGTACTTCAGCGGCACCGGCACGCCGATCACCGGCAGCGGGGTGACCGAGGCGACCATGCCGGGCAGGTGCGCGGCGCCGCCCGCCCCGGCGATGATCACCTTGACGCCCCGGTCCGCGGCGGACCGGCCGTACTCGATCATCTTGACCGGGGTGCGGTGCGCCGACACCACGCCGACCTCGTAGGGCACGCCGAACTCGTCCAGCGCCTCGGCGGCGGCCCTCATGGTCGGCCAGTCCGAGTCACTGCCCATGATCAGCCCGACGGTGCTCACTGTGCCTGCCCTTCGTTCGCGACTGCGGGGCTCGCAAGCTCACTCCTCGCGCTCACTCGCGCCCCTCCCGCAGCCAGCGGGCAGCACGCGCGGCCCGGGCCCGTACGTCGTCCAGGTCGGCGCCGAGCACGGTGACGTGCCCGATCTTGCGGCCCGGGCGCACCTGCTTGCCGTAGAGGTGGACCTTGGCCCCGGGTTCGGCGGCGAAGAGGTGGTGCAGCCGCTCGTCGATGGACATGCCGCCCGGCTCGCCGCCGAGCACGTTCGCCATCACCACGACCGGCGCGGTGAGCGAGGTGTCCCCCATCGGGTAGTCGAGCACGGCCCGCAGGTGCTGCTCGAACTGGGAGGTCCGGGCCCCCTCGATGGTCCAGTGCCCGGAGTTGTGCGGCCGCATGGCCAGCTCGTTGACCACCAGCCCGGTGGGCGTCTCGAACAGCTCCACGGCGAGCAGGCCGACCACGCCGAGCGCGGTGGCCAGGTCGATGGCGAGCTGCTGCGCGGCGACGGCCCGCTCCTCGGGCAGGTCGGGCGCCGGGGCGAGCACCTCGACGCAGATGCCGTCCCGCTGCACCGTCTCCACCACCGGGTAGGCGGCGACCTGCCCGAACGGCGAGCGGGCCACCTGCACGGCCAGCTCCCGGCGCAACGCCACCCGCTCCTCGACGATCAGCGGGGTGCCCCCGGCCAGCAGCGTGGTGGCCAGCTCGGCGGCCTGGGTGGCGTCGTCCACCATCCAGACGCCCCGGCCGTCGTAGCCGCCGCGGGCCGCCTTCAGCACCACCGGCCAGCCGATCTCCGCGCCGAACGCGAGCAGGTCGGCCGGTGTCTCGACGGGGCGCCAGACCGGGTTCGGCGCGCCCAGTTCACCGAGCCGCTCGCGCATCACCCGCTTGTCCTGGGCGTGCAGCAGCGCCTCGGCCGGCGGGAAGAGCTTTACGCCCTCCTCGGTCAGGGTGCGGATGTGCGCGTTGGGCACATGCTCGTGGTCGAAGGTGACCACGTCGCACGCCTTGGCGAAGGTGCGCAGGGCGGCGAGGTCGGTGTGGTCGCCGTACTGGACGTCGGCGGCGACCAGGGCGGCGCCGTCGTCCGGTGCGAGCGCGAGCACGCGCAGCGACTGGCCGAGGGCGATGGCGGCCTGGTGGGTCATCCGGGCCAGTTGGCCACCGCCCACCATGCCGACGACAGGCAGTCCGGTACGGGAATCCATAGCGCCGCCAGCCTATCGGGGCGGCGACGGGCGTCGGTCCCGAGGGCCGGGACCCGGGGCGAGGTGGGGCGGACCGACGCGGGCCGGTTGGCAAGATCAAGGCATGCCGACCCGCGATCTGCTCCGCTCCCTGCCGGTGCTGGCCCACGACATGCCGTCCTTCGACCCGACCGACGTGCCGGCGGAGCCCATCGCCCTCTTCGCCGACTGGCTCGCGGAAGCGGTCGCCGCCGGCGTGGACGAGCCGCACGCCATGACGGTCGCGACGGTCGACGCCGACGGCGCGCCCGACGCGCGGGTGCTGATCCTGAAGGACCTGGACGCCGCCGGCTGGCACTTCGCCACCACCTCCACCAGCGCCAAGGGCCGGCAGATCGCCGGCAACCCGCACGTCGCACTCGGCTTCCACTGGCGGGAGCAGGGCAGGCAGGTCCGGGTACGCGGCACCGCCCGGCCCGCCGACCCCGCCGTCTCCCGCCGCGACTTCCTGGCCCGGCCGGAGGGCTCCCGGATCGCGACCCTGGCCGGCCGGCAGAGCGCCGTCCTCGCCGACCGCGCCGAGCTGGACCGGGAGCTGGCCGAGGTACGCGCCCGGCTGGCCGCCGATCCCGGGCTGGTCGCCGAGGGACACACGGTCTACGCGGTGACCCCGGCGAGCGTCGAGTTCTGGCAGGCCGACCGGGAGCGCCGGCACGTCCGCCTGCGGTACCGGCGGGCCGCCGACGGGTGGAGCCGCGAACTGCTCTGGCCGTGACTGTCAGCCGAGCCGGGCGGTGGAGACGGCTATCCGGCGCGGGGCGCGGGCGATCTCGCGGGCGGTGGTCCGGGCGATCAGCAGCGAACCGATCACGGTCGGGGCGAGCCAGGCGACCAGGTGCCCGCCGGTCATCTGCACGGCGAACCCGGTGACGAAGGCGATCACCGTGCTGCCCATGAGGTTGAGGTGCCAGATCCGCCAGCCCCGGGGACCGAGGCCGCGCGGCCGGCGCCGGGCGATCCCGAGGCCGCCGACCAGCCAGCCGAGGGTGAGCGCGCCGAGCACGGCCAGCCCCCACAGGCGGCCCGGGTCGTAGGCGAAGAGTCCGAAGGCGCTGAGGCTGAGGCCGAGGGCGGCCCCCGCGTAGACGCGGCCGAGCAGGGTGTGCCGGCCGCGACGCTTCGGCGCGAGCAGCACGGGCAGCGCCAGCAGCAGCCCGGTGATGCCGCTGGCGGCGTGGAGCACGACGAGAACGGTGCGCACGGGTCCCCCTTCCCGCGACATCCCAATGTGGGAGGTCGATAGGATCCAGCATCGGACCTGACACAATGGGATGTCAAGGAGATTCGCGAAGGAGAACCGACCGATGCCGGACCGGCCGTTGAACGCCACCGCCGCCTCGCTGCTGGGCTTCCTGCACGACGGCCCCATGACCGGCTGGGACCTGGTCACCGTCGCCCAGCAGCGGATCGGGGCGTTCTGGTCGCTGACCCAGAGCCAGGTCTACCGGGAGCTGACCGCGATGGCGGCCGCCGGGCTGGTCCGGGCCGGTGAGCGGGGCCGACGCGACCGGCAGCCGTACGAGATCACCGAGGCGGGGCGCCGGGCCTTCACCGAGTGGACGGCCCGCCCCCCGGCCGACGAGACGATCCGGTTCCCGCTGCTGCTCACGGTGCTCTTCGGTCGGCACCTCCCGCCGGAACGGCTCGCCGGCTACCTCGGCGCGCACCGGGCCGCCCACGCCGCACGGCTCGCCGACTACCAGGCCGCCGCGGCGGCGCTGCCCCCGGAGGCGGACGAGATCGAACCTTACGCGGTGGCCACACTGCGCTTCGGGCTGGCGTACGAGCGGGCGGTGCTGGAGTGGTTCGACACGCTGCCCCCGCCGCTGAGGCCGGCCGACGGGGCCGAGGAGCCGGTCACCTGAGCTGGGCGACCAGCTCCTCGGCCGTGGTCACCGGCCGGTCACAGACGAACCCCCGGCACACGTACGCGGTCGGCCGCCCGCCCAGCGCGGGCCGGTCGGCCAGCAGCGGCACGCCGGGCTGGTCGGCGCGGCCCGCCACCACCACGGCCCCGGGTGGGGCGTGCCGGAGCGCGGCGGCCACCAGCGGGTCGCCCACCGGGTCGTCGGTGACCACCGCGATCTCGTACGGCCCGGAGAGCAGCGCCTCACCGACCGTGGCCGCATAGCCGGTGAACCGGGCATGCCGGGCGACGATCGGCGCGACCGTGGACAGGGCGGCGTCCGCCGCCTCCCGGTACCGGGTCTCCCCCGTCAACGCCGCGTACGCGACAAGCGCCGCGACGATCGCCGAGCGGCCGGCCGGGGTGGCGTTGTCCGTCGGGTCGGCCGGCCGGGTGACCAGGCGCTCGGCGTCGTCGGCGGTGTCGTAGAAGCCGCCGTCGGGTGCGGCGAACCGGGCCAGCGCCACGTCGAGCAGCTGCCCGGCCAGGACGAGCCAGCGCCCCTCGCCGGTCAGCTGGTGCATCGCGCAGAACGCCTCGGCCACGCAGCCGTAGTCCTCCAGCACACCGGCCGGCTCCCCCACGACCTTGTCCCGGGAGACGCGGCGCAGCCGGCCGTCCACCACGTGCACGGCCGCCAGGTGCTCGGCGGCGTCCCGCATCGCGCCGTCGGCCACGATGGTGACGCCCTCCATGAGGTTGGCGTCCTCGTCCTCGGGGGTCGCCAGGAGCGCCGCGACCTGCTGGAACTCGGCGATCGCGGTGATCGCCAGCCCGTTCCAGGCGGCCACCACCTTGTCGTCGCGGGCCGGCTGCGGGCGGGTGTCCCGCGCGGCCAGCAGCCGGCCCACCACCTCCTGCCAGCGCCGGCGCACCGCGGGGTCGGCGTCGTCGACGTCCCGGGCCAGCCTGAGCACGCTGGTGCCGTGCTCGAAGGTGCCCTGCTCGGTCACCTCGAACAGGTCGGCGGCGAAGCGGCCGTCCTCCTCCCCCAGCACCTCGACCAACTGCTGCGGGGTCCACACGTAGGTGAGGCCCTCGACCCCCTCCGTGTCGGCGTCCAGCGCCGAGACGAAGCCCTCGCCGGCCCGGTGCAGCTCGTCGGCGAGGAAGCGCGCCGTGTCGCGGGCCACCCGGCGGGCCAGCCGGTCCCCGGTGAGCCGCCAGAGCTGGGTGTAGACCCGCAGCAGCAGGGCGTTGTCGTAGAGCATCTTCTCGAAGTGCGGCACCGTCCAGTGCCCGTCCACCGAGTAGCGGGCGAAGCCGCCGGCGAGCTGGTCGTGCAGGCCGCCGCGGGCCATGGCCTCGCAGGTGTGCCGGACGATCTCCAGGCTCCGGGGCGAGCCGGTGCGCTGGTGGTGCCGGAGCAGGAAGAGCAGGTTCATGTGCGGCGGGAACTTCGGCGCGCCGCCGAAGCCGCCGTTCGTCTCGTCGTACTCGGAGGCGAGCTGGTCGGCGGCGGCGTCCAGCACCTCGGCGGTCAGCGGCGCGGTCAGGCCGCCCACGGCCTGCGCGCCGCCGATCGCCTCGACCACGGCGGCGCCCTGCCGGAGCACCGCGTCCCGCTGGTCGCGCCAGGCGGTGGCGACCGAGCCGAGCAGCCGGACGAAGTTCGCCCGCGGGAAGTAGGTGCCGCAGAAGAACGGGGTGCCGTCCGGCGTGGCGAAGACCGTCATGGGCCAGCCGCCCTGGCCCGTCATGGCCTGGGTGGCCGTCATGTAGACGGCGTCCACGTCGGGCCGCTCCTCACGGTCGACCTTGACGCAGACGAAGTCGTCGTTCATGAGCTGGGCGACGCCCTCGTTCTCGAACGACTCGTGCGCCATCACGTGGCACCAGTGGCAGGCCGCGTAGCCGACCGAGATGAGCACCGGCACGTCGCGCCGTTTCGCCTCGGCGAACGCCTCGTCGCACCAGGGCCACCAGTCGACCGGGTTGTCGGCGTGCTGGAGCAGGTAGGGCGAGGTGGCGTCGGCGAGTCGGTTCACCCGACGACCATATCGGCCACACCCCGGCCCCGCCGCCGGAGTGAACCGGTCGGGCCGGGGAGGTGACTCCCCGGCCCGCCGGATGACGCCGCCGCCGCGTCAGGCGGCGTCCAGCCGCACCGGGAACAGCGGCGGGACGACCTGGACGTACTCGTCGAAGAAGGGGTCGCGGCCCTCGACCTGCAGCCGGACCTGGACGTCACCCGGCCGGAACCGCACCCCGCTGTACGGGGTGGTGGTGGCCGTCCACGGCACCGCCCGACCCGGCACGCACTGCACCTCGACGCGCTCGAACCAGACGACCCGGCCCTTCTGCTGGGCGTTGGCGTCCACGAACACCAGTGCCGCCTGGCCGCAGGTCAGCGTGCCGTGCACGGTCACCGGGCCGCTCGGCAGGGCGATCGTGCCGGTCTCCGCCACCGTCGCCCGCGGATCCAGCAGCGGCGGTGCCGGCGGGTTGGTCAGGTGGACCTCGCCCCGCGCCGCCGGCTCCCCACCGGCGCAGTGCTGCTCGAAGGTGGCGTCGAGCTTCTCGAGGTAGTTGTAGGGACCGAACCGGATGTCCTGGATGGTGAAGGATCCGACCAGGTCGCCGTCACAACTGCCGCCGTCGCCGAGGAGGAGCATGCCGGGGCCGTTCTCGTAGTAGGGCCAGGCGGTGGCGCCGGTGTAGGTGCCGGCTTCCAGCGGACCGCCGTCGGGCGCCAGCACCAGGTGGAAGTCGACTCCCGTGGCCGGGTCGGTCACGCCGACCTGGGCGTCGAACGGGCTGCCGTAGAGCTGGGCCGTCATGCCCGTCGCGGTGGCGAAGGAGAAGGTCGCACCCCGGGTCACCGGGTCGTCCGGGTCACCGGTCACCGTGAAGGTGCCCGAGGCGGGACCGGTCGGCGGCTCGGCCGAGGCGGGCGCCGGGACGGTCAGAGCGGCGATGCCGGCGGCCAGCGACAGGGCCGCGGCGAGCAGAGGTCGTCGCCAGGAACGTGTCATGTGGTCCTCCCCCGAGGTGGACGTTGTGGACGCGCCGTGCCAGCGCCCGCACCGAGCGTATGGGGCGACGCCCCTCTCGCGCTGCCCCGTTCGAGGCCGTCGGCGCCGCCCCCACGGGACACGATCCGTCCTTCCGATATTCATCTTTGTTGATTTGAATCAGCGCATGCCCGGCGGCCGCCGGGCCGTCCGAAGGAGACGGTTCATGCGCAGACTCCCCGCCCTGCTCGCCCTCGCCACCCTCGCCGCCCTCACCGGACCGGTGCTGGCTCCCGGCGCCGCGACCGCCGCGGTCGCGCCGGAGACCCGGTTCTCCGCCACCACCGGCGTCGGGGTCCACAACGCCTACGAGCGCGGCACCTACCCCTACCTGGCGCAGGCGCTCGACGCCCGGCCCGGGCTGATCGAGCTGGACGTCTGGCCGGACGTGCTGACCCGGCAGTGGCGGGTCAGCCACTCCAACCCGCTGGGCAACGACAACAACTGCGTGGCCGCCACGAGCGCCGCCCAGCTCTACACCGGCACCCGGAACCGGAACCTGGAGCACTGCCTGGACGACATCCGGCTCTGGCTGGGCGCCCACCCCGACGCCGGCCCGCTCGTCCTCAAACTGGAGCTGAAGACCGGCTTCAGCGGGCGTACCGGGCAGGGGCCGGCCCAGCTCGACGCCGTGCTCGCCGCGCGGCTCGGCGACCGGGTGTTCCGCCCGGCCGACCTGCTCGGCGGCCACGCCGGCCTGGACGCCGCCGCACGCGCCGACGCCTGGCCCAGCCGGGCGCAGCTCGCCGGCCGGGTGATCGTCGAGCTGATCCCCGGCACCGTCGAGGAGGGCAACCCGACCGACACCCTCTGGACCGACGTCGAGTACGCCCGCCACCTGGCCGGCCTCGCGGCGGCCGGCACGCTGGGCAGCGCCCGCGCGTTCCCGGCCGTGCACCGGGCGCAGGCCGGCGACCCGCGCACCCGGTACGCCGACGCCGGCCTGCGGCCCTGGTTCGTGCTCTTCGACGGCGACGCCACGGCGTACGTCACCGGGGGCGTCGACACCGCCTGGTACGACACCAACCACTACCTGCTGGTGATGACCGACGCGCAGAACGTCCCGCCGGCCGTGGGCGCCGACGACGCCGACGCGGCGGCGGCCCGGGTGGCCGAGCTGGCCCGCGCACACGCCAGCATCGCCTCCGCGGACTGGGCGGCCCTGCCCACCGTGCTCGACGACGTGCTGCCCCGCGGCTGAGCACCCGATCGACCGGTCCGCGCCGCCGGGGCGAGCGGGCCCCGGCGGGGCGGGACGGTCAGGAGGCGCCGTCGGCGCGGAGTGGGAAGACGTTGCCGCGCGCCGTGTCCGCCAGCGACCCGAGCACCGCCCCGATCTTGTCCGCGGGCATCGGCTTGAAGAAGTGGTAGCCCTGGGCGGCGGTGCAGCCCAGCTCGGCCAGGGCGGCCCGCTGCTCGGCGGTCTCGACGCCCTCCGCCACCACCCGCAGCCCCAGCTCGTGGGCGAGCCCGACCGTGGTCCGCACGATGGCCGCCGCCTCCGGCGAGTCGGCCATCCGGAGCACGAAGGAGCGGTCCACCTTCAACTCGTCGACGGCGATCCGGGTCAGGAAGGTCAGCGAGGAGAACCCGGTGCCGAAGTCGTCGACGGCGAGCTGCACGCCCATCGAGCGGAGGGTGGCCAGCACCTCGTCGATGACCTCCAGCTCGCTCATCACCACCGTCTCGGTGATCTCCAGGACCAGCCGGCGCGGCGGCACCTGGTGCCGGCGCAGCGCCTCGCCGATCTCGGCCGGCAGCCGCGGGTCGAGCAGGCTGCGCGCCGACAGGTTCACCGAGATCGGGATGTCCAGCCCCTCGCGCGCCCAGTCGGCGGCCACCGCGAGGGCCTTGTCGAGCACGTAACGGGTGAAGCTGCCGAGCTGCTCGCTGTTCTCCACCGGCCGGATGAAGTCCGCCGGCCCGAGCCAGCCGCGGCGCGGGTGCCGCCACCGGATCAGCGCCTCCACCCCGGTCGGCGCGCCGGTGGCCAGGTCCACCGCCGGCTGCAACGCCAGCACCAGCTGGTCGTCGGCCGCCAGGGCCTCTCGCAGCTCCGCGAGCAGCGCCAGGTGGTCGGTGCTCGCCGCGTCGCGGGAGCTGTCGTACGCGGCGACGCTGCCGCCGCCCTCCTTCGCCTGGTACATGGCGATGTCGGCCCGGCGCAGCAGCTCGGTCAGGTCGGCGGTGCCCGCGTCGGCGACCACCACGCCGACCGCCACCTCGACCGACATGCGCACCCCGGCCACCTCGGTCGGCGCGGCGAGCCGCTCGGCGATCTCCCGGGCCTGGCGCAGCGCGTACGCCAGCGGGGCGGCCCGGTCGTCGACCACCGGGACGGTGGTGAGCAGCAGGGCGAACTCGTCGCCGCCGAGCCGGCCGAGCAGGTCACCCGGACGGGCCAGGGTGGTCAGCCGGCTCGCGGCGAGCCGCAGCAGCTGATCGCCGGCCGCGTGCCCGAGCGTGTCGTTGACCTCTTTGAACTGGTTGATGTCGAGCAGCAGCAGCGCCACCGGGTGGTCGTGGGCGCGCTGCCGCAACGCCTGGTCGCCCTTGGCCAGCAGGGCGGCCCGGTTGAGCAGCCCGGTGAGCTGGTCGTGCACCGCCTCGTACGACGAGCGGGCGGTGACCAGCCGCAGCTCGCGGTGGGTCGCGGCGTCGTGCAGGGCGGCGGCCAGCGCGTCGCCGAACGCCGCGACGCCGTCGTGTTCCCGGGCGGTGGGCGGGGCGGACCGGGGGAACCGCACCCGGAGCTGGCCGACCTCGGCGCTGCCCACCGTGAGCCGCCGGACCAGCTCGTGCTCGCCCGCCCCGGTGGCCGACGGCGGCTCGACCTCGCGGTCGCGCACCTGCGCGCCGGTGTCGGCCCGGTAGCGGTGCCAGCGGGCGTCGCCCCGCGCCACGTCCACCTCGACCAGCTCGGCGCCGAACAGGGTGAGCGCCCCGGTCACCGCAGCGGTCGCCACGCCCCGCTCGTCGAGCTGGTTGAGCGCGGCCGTGGCCTCGGCGAAGGCCCGCCAGGTGCGCCGCTCCTGGTCGGCGCGGAGCCGGTGCCGGTAGGTCTGCTGGAGCAGCCAGAGCGGCGGCGGCAGGAGCAGCAGCCAGCGGGGGTCGACCTCCAGCAGGGTGACGACCACGAGGCCGACCGCCACGTTGCCGACGAACATGAGCAGCTTGCCGCGGAGCGCGGCGAGCAGCGGCGGCCCGATCGGGATGCCGTGCAGCAGGGCGAGGCCGGCGCCGCCCAGCCAGGCGGTGGTGAACAGGTAGACCACCGCGGCGGCGGTCAGCGCCAGCGCCAGCTCGGGGGTGGACGCGGCGAGCAGCGGCCGGCCGAGCGCACTGGCGACCACGGCGGCGAGCGCGGTGGCGGCGGTGAGCGAGCCGGCGATCCGGATCAGCTCCAGCGCGGGCCGGCGGTCGGCGACCAGCGACATCGTCGTCCAGGCGGCACCGGCGCCGAGCAGGGCGGCGGCCGGCAGCCAACCGGCCGGCACCAGGTAGAGGCAGACGACGAGGGCCGCCTCGCCCCAGGTGATGCTGACCATGCCCGAGGCGGTGCGGAAGCGCAGCCGGGCGAGCTGGGCGGCGCCGAACGCCACGGCGGCCACGCCGAACCGGGCGAAGCCGGGCAGCGGGTCGTCCGGCGGCAGGTGCGCCGGGACGGTGAGGCCGACCACGGCGGCCACCACGGCGGTGACCGCGACGGCGGCGGTGAGCAGCAGCACGCCGACCGGTGTGCCGCGCAGGCCCAGCCGATCGGGGGGATCGCCGGCCCGGCCGGAGGTCACCGACCCACCCCGTCAGGCGGCGGCCCCGGGGCACGGTCGGGGGCCGTAGCTGCCATCGACATCGGCGCCCCCCTTCCGCGCACGGCTCAGGGCCTTTCGGTCCCCCCGGCGGAAGGCTAAGCCAAACCCGGTGGTCGCAACAGGGGTTGACGACCGGCTTCGGCGTGATTCACGCGCTGTTCAGCCGTTCCGGCGCTGCTGGGAGCCGTTGGGGCCGTCTGTCGGTGAATCCTGCGCGGCGGTCCCGTCTGTCGGATCAGCGACTGTCGCGTCGGTCCGGCCCGGCTCGGCCGGGCCGCCCTGCTGGGGAAACCGGTCGGGCAGCCGGCGCAGCCGGGCGTTCATGTTGCGGATCAACAGGACGGTGACGATGGCCAGCAGCACGATGAGGAAGAGGCCCATCGGGCCGGCCAGACCACCCGTGCGGGTGTCACCGAAGTTGTTCTCCGCGAGCACCTGGGCGGTGGTCAGCATGGTGTTCCTCCGATGTGCGGCTGGCCACCAGCGTAGCCCGCCGGGGAATCAGCGGGCATGGCACGTCTCGCGCACCCCGGCGAAGAGGTCGGACTCGGGCAGCGGGCTGTCCACCAGCGAGCGGGCCAGCTGGAAGTCCTCGGTCGGCCAGGCGCGCTGCTGCAGGTCCATGGGCACCTGGAACCAGAAGCCGTCCGGGTCGATCTGGGTGGCGTGGGCGCGCAGCGCGTCGTCGCGGACCGGGAAGTATTCGGCGCAGTCGACCCGGGTGGTGATCCGCTCGCCCTTGTCGGGACGGTCCTCCCAGCGCTTCATCCACTCCCCGTAGGGCGACTCCAGGCCGGCGGCGAGCATCGCCTCGTGCAGGGCCATGATCTTGGCCCGCGAGAAGCCCACGTCGTAGTAGAGCTTGAGCGGCTGCCACGGCTCGCCCAGCTCGGGGTGGCGGTCCGGGTCGCCGGCGGCCTCGAAGGCGGCCACCGTCACCTTGTGGGTCATGATGTGGTCGGGGTGCGGGTAGCCGCCCTCCTCGTCGTACGTGGTGACGACGTGCGGGCGGAACTGGCGCATGAGCCGCACCAGCGGGGCGGCCGCGACCTCGACGTCCTCCAGGGCGAAGCAGCCCTCCGGCAGCGGCGGCAGCGGGTCGCCCTCGGGCAGCCCCGAGTCCACGAAGCCGAGCCAGGCCTGCTCGATGCCCAGGATGGCCCGGGCCGCATCCATCTCGGCGCGGCGGATGTCGCCGATGTTGGCCCACACGTCGGGCCGGTCCATCTTGGGGTTGAGCACGCTGCCCCGCTCGCCGCCCGTGCAGGTGACGACCAGGACATCCACCCCCTCGGCGACGTATTTCGCCATGGTGGCGGCGCCCTTGCTCGACTCGTCGTCGGGATGGGCGTGCACCGCCATGAGCCGCAGCTGTTCTGCCACCTTCGGCGCTCCTCGTCTGTGCCCACCGGGCCCGGCCCGCCCGGGCCCGCCCGGCTGACCTGCCGGAATCTCCCCCCGCGCCCGCGAAAGCCCCCGTGCTGGCCGATCGGCGGCGGGGCCGACCTGCCATTCTTGACTCAGCGCCGGGCTGGGAAGATGGACTTTGCCATTCTTGCCGATGCCGCCGACAACAACGCCAGGAGATACCCGCCGGTGAGCGAGACGCACGCCACAGTCCCATCGGGCACACCGGTCTTCCCGCCCGGCCGCTACGGCCGCCGCCGGGAGCCGGGGCGCCGCCGTCCCCTCCTGCCCGTGCTGGTGGCGGCCGTCCTGCTGGCGCTCCTCGGGCTGGTCGCCGCCCGGCTCTACAGCCAGTACGGCGACCCCGACTACCGCGCCGAGCTGATCACCTACACCGACATCACCGACTCCGGGGTGCTGGTCGACTTCCGGGTGACGGTGCCGGAGGGCGGCTCGGCGACCTGCGTGCTGCGGGCCCGCTCCCACGACGGCGCCGAGGTGGGCCACGTCGAGGCCACGGTGACCGCCCCGCCCGGCGAGCGCCACGTCCGGGCCCGGCAGGAGGTGCCCACCACGGCCCGGCCCTTCATCGGCGAGGTGCTGCGCTGCCGGCCGGCCGGCTGACCGGGAGCCCGGCGAGCCGCCGGGACGCACGCACCCCGGGTCCCACCGCCGGCACCCGGGGTGATCGGCGACACCCCGGCCCGGTCCGCACTGGTAAATTGGTAGTTCACCTGTCAGCCAGTCCGCACCAACGAGGAGATCGCCTGTGTCCACCAATGACAACGAGGCGCCCGCCACCTGGCTGTCCCAGGACGCATACGACCGTCTGAAGGCCGAGCTCGACGAGCACATCGCCAACCGGCCGGTCATCGCCGCCGAGATCAACGCCCGGCGCGAGGAGGGCGACCTGCGGGAGAACGGCGGCTACCACGCCGCGCGCGAGGAGCAGGGCAAGGCGGAGGGCCGCATCCTCTACCTGAAGGAGCTGCTCCGCACCGCCAAGGTCGGCGAGGCGCCGACCGCCGACGTGGTGTCGCCCGGCATGGTCGTGACGATCTACTTCGACGACGACGCCGACGACACCGAGACCTTCCTGCTCGGCTCCCGCGAGATCGCCTCCACGACCGACCTCACCGTCTACAGCCCCGAGTCGGCGCTCGGCAAGGCGATCCTGGGCGGCAAGGCGGGCCAGACCTGCACCTACACGGCGCCCAGCGGCGCCGACATCAAGGTGACGGTCGTCAAGTTCGAGCCGTTCTCCGGCTAGCCGCCAACCGGACCCGCGCCGGACGGCTCGGGTCCGACCCGACCGAGGCTGACAGGCTCCTCGGACCCGAGCCACACCCAATCGCCCCGACCGGCACCGTCCGGCCGGGGCGGTCGCGTTCCCGGCGCCCTCACCCCTCGCCGGCGAAGACCACCTGGTAGCCGCTGGCCCGCAGGGCGCTGATCAGGGTGTCCGAGTGCTCCACGCCGCGGGTCTCCACCGACAGCGCCACCTCCACCTCGCCGAGCCGCAGGTGCGGGTTGGCGCGCTGGTGCACCACGTCGACCACGTTGGCCCGGTGCTCGGCGATCTCACCGAGCAGGGAGGCGAGCTGGCCCGGCCGGTCCGTGCAGCGGACGGTGACCCGCAGGTAGCGACCGGCCGCCGCCAGGCCGTGCTCGATCACCCGCAGCATCAGCAGCGGGTCGATGTTGCCGCCGGACAGCACGGCCACCACCGGCGCCTGGACCTCCACCACCCCGGCCAGCAGCGCCGCCACGCCGACCGCCCCGGCCGGCTCCACCACCTGCTTGCCGCGCTCCAGCAGCATCAGCAGCGCCCGGGAGATGTCCTCCTCGGACACCGTGACGATCTCGTCGACCAGCTTGCGGACGTGGGTGAAGGTCAGCTCGCCGGGGCGGCCGACCGCGATCCCGTCGGCGATCGTCGAGAAGAAGGGCAGCCGGACCGGCTCGCCGGCCTTCAGCGAGGGCGGGAAGGCGGCGGCGCTCGCCGCCTGCACCCCGATCACGCGTACGTCGGGGCGCAGCGCCTTGGCGACCACCGCCATGCCGGAGATCAGCCCGCCGCCGCCCACCCCGGTCACGATGGTCTTCACGTCCGGGCACTGTTCGAGGATCTCCAGCGCCACCGTGCCCTGACCGGCGATCACGTCCCGGTGGTCGAACGGGTGGATGAACACCGCCCCGGTCCGCTCGGCGAAGGTCTGCGCCGCCACCAGCGACTCGTCCACCGTGTTGCCGACCAGCTCGACCTGGGCCCCGTACCCCTTGGTGGCGGCCACCTTCGGCAGCGGCGCGTTGACCGGCATGAAGACGGTGGCGTGCGTGCCGACCAGGCCGGCGGCGAGCGCGACCCCCTGGGCGTGGTTGCCGGCGCTCGCCGCGACCACCCCGCGTTGCCGCTCCTCGGCCGAGAGCCGGGAGATCCGCACGTACGCGCCGCGCACCTTGTACGACCCGGCGCGCTGCACGTTCTCGCACTTCAACCAGGTCGGCCCGCCGAGCGCGGCGCTGAGCGGCCGGGACGGCTCCAGCGGGGTGGTGCGGGTGACGCCGACGAGCAGTTCCCGCGCGGCCTGTACGTCGGCGAGACCGACCAGTTCCGTCATGCCCCGATCGTGCCACCCGCGCCCGGGGGAACCTGCGGCGACGCCACTGTCGGCTCTGCCACCACCTGCGGTGACGGCGCGACTCCCGGCTGCGCCGGGTGGGCGGCGTACCCGAACGGCACGCCCGGTACCGGCCAGCCGGCGTGGACGGGCCAGGACGGCGCGCCGAGAGCGATCCGCTGCTCCTGGGCCGCGGAGATCCGCCGGATCAGCACGATCACCGACACCGCGGCGGCCAGGCAGGCGACCAGCGGGATGAGGTGCCAGCCGAGCTCGTCGCGGTAGAAGTCGGCGTACCACCGGAACTCGGTGTCGAACCGGGGCTGTTCGGGCAGCCGGTCGTACGCCCGGTCGTCGCGCCGGCTGACCAGGCGCTCCCCGACGGTGAAGGCCAGCCACGCCGCCCACCAGATCCAGACCAGCCCCGGGGTGAACCGCTTCCAGAGGCTGTCCCGGGCGAGGTTGGCGACCACCCGGGCCGGCACCACGAAGTTGGCGAACGGCACCAGCCAGCCGGCGATCGCCCAGCCGGCCCCGAGGTACGGAAGCGCACCGGGGAAGGCGTCCAGGTTCTTCCGGGCCCGCCAGGTCCAGATGATGACCAGTACGGCGGCGGTCACGTAGGCCACCAGGAACGGCAGCGTGAGCACCACCTCGAGCAGCACGGCGCCGAGCAGTACGTCGGGGTCCTGGCTCTCCCTCGCCCGCCCGGCCAGCACGGCGCCGGCCAGCGGAAAGAGCGCCACCAACCCGTAGAGCAGCGCGGTCGCGCCGACCGCGACGGAGGCGGCGAGGCCGATCCCGCGCACCGGGTAGGTGGGCACGCCCGGGGCGAGGGCGGGCTGGCCGTGCGGCGTGTGGCAGTTCTGGCACTCGTTGTCGGCGGGGGACGTCTCGTCCCCGCAGGTGTGGCAGCGCATGGATGACCGTCCTGGTGTGCGTGGGTGCGCACACGCTAGACGATCATGTGTGGGCCGGTGACCCCGTCCCGACCCGGGGGTAGCCGGGGGCGTGCCGCTGCCACGGCGCCTGCATCTCGAACTGGCCGGCGACGCCGAGCAGCAGCAGCTCCGAGCCGGGCGGGCCGACGAACTGCACGGCGACCGGCAGGCCGTCCGGGCGGCGGCCGACCGGCACCACGATCGCCGGCAGCCCGGCGATGTTCCAGGGCGCGGCGTACGGGGCGTACCGGATGTTGGCCCGCATGTTGGCCAGCCAGGACCGGCCGGACCAGCCGGCGGCCTCCGGCGGCGGGCCGGCCAGCGCCGGGGTGAGCAGCAGGTCGACCGAGTTGTCGGCGAAGAAGTTCACCGACCGCTCGCGCCAGGCGGCCCGGTCGGCCTCGCGCACGTACCCCCGGCGCTGCGCCCACTCGCCGAGCGCGACGTGCCGGCGGCTGCGTCGCTGCAGGCCCCGCCGCTCCACGCCCGCGGCCTGCACCTCGGTGGCGGCCGCGGCGAACCAGGTGGCGATGCCCTGCAGGCCGAGCCGGGTCGGGTAGACCGGGTCGGCCGGGACGGTGTCGTGCCCGGCGGCGGCGAGCAGCCGGCCGGCGGCGGCGACCGCGTCGCGGTTCGGCGCGTCCGGCGAGACGCCCCGCACCGGGGAACGCAGCGAGACGCCGACCCGCAGCCGCGGCGGCGGGACCAGCTTGTCGGGGCGGCGCCCGGCCAGCACCGAGAACCCGACCACCGCGTCGGCCACCGTGCCGGTCAGCACGCCGTGCTCGGTGAGGCCGAACCAGTCGTCCGCGCCGAGCTGGCACGGCACCACGCCCCGGCCGGGCTTCAGCCCCACGAGGCCGCAGCAGGCGGCCGGGATGCGGATCGAGCCGAGGCCGTCGTTGCCGTGCGCCATCGGCACCAGCCCGGCGGCCACCGCGGCGGCCGCCCCACCGGAGGAGCCGCCGGGGGTCCGGGCCGGGTCCCAGGGATTGCGGGTCACACCGGTCGCGTCGTCGGTGAGGGCCCAGAGGCCCAGCTCGGGCATCCGGGTCACCCCGAGGATCACCGCACCCGCGCCGCGCAGTCGGCGGACCACCTCGTGGTCGGCCTCCGCCACCGGGGTACGCATCGCGGCGGACCCGTTCCACGTCGGCAGGCCGGCCACCGCGGTGTTCTCCTTGACCGCGACCGGCACGCCCGCCAGGGGGAGGTTGGCCAGGTCCTCCTGCTCGTCGACCTTCTCGGCCTCGGTGATCGCCTCGCCGCCGCGTACCGAGCGGAACGCGGCCAGCTCGGCGTCGGCCCGGGCGATGTGGTCGAGGTGGTCGGCCACGACCTGGGTGGCGGAGACGTCACCCCGGCGCACGCCCCGGGCGATCTGCTTGGCGGTCGCCCCCACCCAGGTCGTCGGCATGATGTCCTGCACGGCCATCCTCCCCAGCCAGCGGTCAGCCCAGCGCCTGCTCCAGATCGGCGAGCAGGTCGTCGACCGTCTCGATGCCGACAGACAGTCGCACGAGATCGCCGGGAACTTCAAGCGGCGAGCCGGCAGCGCTCGCGTGTGTCATCCGTCCCGGGTGCTCGATCAGGGATTCGACCCCGCCGAGCGACTCGGCGAGCACGAAGAGCTTCGCCCGGTTGCAGATGTCCACGGCGTGCTCCTCACCGCCCGCCGCACGGAAGGAGATCATCCCGCCGAAGCGGCGCATCTGCTTGGCGGCCACCTCGTGACCCGGGTGCGCCGGCAGGCCGGGGTAGAGGACCTGGGAGACCTTGGCGTGACCGTCCAGGTAGGCGGCGATCCGCTCGGCGTTGTCGCAGTGCCGGTCCATGCGTACCCCGAGGGTCTTGATGCCGCGCAGGGTGAGCCAGGCGTCGAACGGGCCGTTCACGGCGCCCATCGCGTTCTGGTGGTAGCGCAGTTCCTCGCCGAGCGCCCGGTCGGCCGCGACGAGGGCGCCACCGACCACGTCGGAGTGTCCGCCGATGTACTTGGTGGTGGAGTGCACCACCACGTCCGCGCCGAACGCGATCGGCTGCTGGAGGTACGGCGAGGCGAAGGTGTTGTCGACCACCAGGAGCGCGCCGGCGTCGTGCGCGACGGCGGCCAGCGCGGCGATGTCGGCGATGCCGAGCAGCGGGTTGGTCGGCGTCTCCACCCAGATGATCCGGGTGGCGCCGGGACGGATCGCGGCCCGCACCGCGTCCGGGTCGGAGACCTTCGCCGGGGTGTACTCCAGCCCCCAGCGCTCGGCCACCTTGGCGAACAGCCGGTAGGTGCCGCCGTACGCGTCGTCCGGGATCACCACGTGGTCGCCCGGCTTGCAGACGGTCCGCAGCAGGGCGTCCTCGGCGGCCAGGCCGCTGGCGAAGGCCAGCCCCACCGGCCCGCCCTCCAGCGCCGCGAGGCACTCCTGGAGCGCGTCCCGGGTCGGGTTGCCGGAGCGGCTGTACTCGTAGCCCTGCCGGGGCGCGCCGACGGCGTCCTGGGCGTAGGTGCTGGTCTGATAGATCGGCGGGATCACCGCGCCGGTGCGGGCCTCCGGGTCCTGACCGGCGTGGATGGCGAGCGTCTCGAAGCCGTGACTCATTCCCGAGACGTTAGTCCGCCCGCCGCCTCCCACCGCGTGGAACCCGCCCGGCACTCGCGCCGGCTCACCTTCGGGAGTTGGTGGTTGCCGTTCCGGGTGAACGGGAAGTCACCAAGATCGGCGCGGGGAACCGACGGCCTCGCGGGTGAGCGCCTAGCCTGGGCGGGTGGCTGGGTGCGTGTTCTGCGGGATCGTGGCGGGTGAGGTACCGGCGTTCCGGGTCGCCGACGAGGCGGACGGGGTGGCCTTCCTGGACACCCGGCCGGTGTTCAAGGGGCATGTGCTCGTGGTGCCACGCGCCCACCTCGTCACGCTGGCCGACCTGCCGGCCGACGCGCTGCCGGGCTACTTCCGGCTGGTGCAGCGGCTCGCCGTGGCCGTGGAGGCCGGCCTGGGGTCGGGTGGGACGTTCGTGGCCATGAACAACAAGGTGTCCCAGTCGGTCCCGCACCTGCACACCCACGTGGTGCCGCGGACCAAGGGCGACGGGCTGCGCGGCTTCTTCTGGCCGCGGACCCGGTACGCGGACGACGCCGAGGCCGAGGGGTACGCCTCCCGGGTGACCTCCTCCCTCGCCTGACTTTGTTTGGTTTGGCTCTTCCGGCGCGTCCCGAACAGAAGACGCACTTTTTGTTCGGTACGATTTAATCCTGCCGAGCCGAACAAATTGGAGTTGATGTGTCGGGCCCCGGTCGTCCCTCGCGAGCAGCGGTCTACCAGCGCATGGAGGAAGCGGTCCGGGAACTCCAGGACCGCCTGGGCGGCCTGCCGACACCGAGCGAGGCGGAGGACATCTGGTCGGACATCTGGCACCAGGAGGCTCACAACAGCACCGCCATCGAGGGCAACACCCTTGTTCTTCAGGAGGTGGAGAAGCTCCTGGAGGAGGGACGTGCGGTCGGGGCGAAGCCGCTGCGGGACTACATGGAGGTCAGGGGGTACGCCGACGCCGCCCGCTGGGTGTACGGACAGGCGCTCGAGCCGGGCGAATGGCAGTCCTCGGCGCTGCTCTCACTACAGGAGGTCCGGCACGTACATCACCTGGCGATGTCACCGGTCTGGACGGTCGCCCCGCATCCCCACGCCAGCGACCTGGAAGGGCCCGGCAACTTCCGTCGCCACGAGATAGCTCGCTTCCCCGGCGGCATGAAGCCCCCGTCGTGGCCGCAAATCGGCGTGTGCGTGGACGCCTGGCTCACCAAGGTCAACCAACTCCCCGGCGAGGACTCCACACCGCTGGCGGAACAGCTTGCGATCATCCACAACGAATTCGAGGCCATCCATCCCTTCCTCGACGGTAACGGACGGACCGGGCGGCTCGTGCTCAGCCTCCTCCTCGGAAGGCTCGGGTATCCCCCGGCGATCATCTACAAGCGGGACCGGGACGCGTACCTCAAAGCCATGCGCAGAGCCGATGCCGGCGAGCCGGGGCTGCTCGGCGAACTGATCGCCCGCAGCGTCACCGCCAACCTCTACCGGTTCGTCATGCCCGCCGTCGCCGGGCCGGTCAAGCTGGTTCCTCTGCCGGCGCTGGCCACCCCCGATCTCTCGGAGAACGCGCTCAGGGTGGCCGCAACGCGAGGGCGCCTCCGAGCCGTGAAGGGTGACGACGGCACCTGGCGGAGCAGTAGGAAGTGGGTCAACGAGTACGCCAAGAGCCGCTACCGGAGACGGCTGGCTGATCCGCGACCGGGCGGGTAAGGAACCGGGGTCCGGCGCTGTTGAACCCGCTGGGAAAGCCAAGAGAGGAGTCCCACCGTGTTCCTTCGCCGCATCAAGGCCGAGATGATCTCTCCCGACCAGGCCCTGCCGGGCCGTCCGATCGCGATGCCGATCGCCGACCGGCACGAGGTGCTGCCGTCCTCGTTGAAGGGTCCCTTCCCCGAGGGCGCGCAGGTCGCCGTTTTCGGGATGGGCTGTTTCTGGGGTGCCGAGCGGCTGTTCTGGACCCTCCCGGGCGTCATCACCACGTCGGCCGGCTACGCGGGTGGCTACACCACGAACCCGACGTACGAGGAGGTCTGCTCGGGGATGACCGGGCACGCCGAGGTGGTCCAGGTGGTCTACGACCCGTCGCGGATCAGCTACGAGGACCTGCTCAAGGTCTTCTGGGAGAACCACGACCCGACCCAGGGCATGCGCCAGGGCAACGACGTCGGCACGCAGTACCGGTCGGCCATCTACGCGACCACCGACGAGCAGTTGGCCACCGCGCAGGCCTCGCGGGACGCGTTCGCGCCGATCGTGGCCCGGGCCGGCAAGGGTGAGATCACCACGGAGATCGCCCGGCTCGGCGACTACTACTTCGCCGAGGACTACCACCAGCAGTACCTGGCGCCGACCAAGAACCCGAACGGGTACTGCAACCACGGCCCCAACGGGCTGAGCTGCCCGGTGGGCGTGGCGCGCACGGCCGGCTGACCGACTCGACGAGCGTTTCCCGGGCCTGCGGTGTTTGTCACACCGCGGGCCCGGCCCGATTCGGGCACCCGGACCGCCGGGCCACCGGATCTTCGCCCAGGCCAGCCGCCGGTCCGGCGAGGTCGCGCATCCTAGCAAAGACGTAACGTCCCCGACATCAGCTCAACAGGCGAACTGCAACAACCTCTGGCAGCATTGCCGGGCATGTGCGGACTGGCAGGAGAGTTCCGGCGGGACGGATCGCGGGCCGACGTCGCGGCGGTGGAGCGCATGGCGGCCACCATGAGCGACCGGGGCCCCGACGACAGCGGGGTCTGGTCCCAGGGGCCGGTCGCCCTCGGCCACCGCCGCCTGAAGATCATCGACCTCTCGGCCGCCAGCGGTCAGCCCCTGGTCGACCCGGCCGCCGGGCTCACCGGCGTCTTCAACGGCTGCATCTACAACTACCGGGAGCTGCGCGAGGAGTTGCAGGCCCGGGGGCACCGGTTCTTCTCGGCCGGCGACAGCGAGGTCGTCGTCAAGGCGTACGCCGAGTGGGGGCTCGACTTCGTCGATCACCTGGTCGGCATGTTCGCGGTGGCGATCAGCGAACGCGACACCGGCCGCCTCGTGCTGGCCCGGGACCGGCTCGGCATCAAGCCGCTCTACCTGGCCGAGGGCCCCGGCGTGGTGCGCTTCGCGTCGACCCTGCCGGCGCTGCTCGCCGGCGGCGGCGTCGACACCGGCATCGACCCGGTGGCGCTCGCCCACTACCTGAGCTTCCACAGCATCGTGCCGCCGCCGCGGACCATCCTGCGCGGCGTCGCCAAGCTCCCCCCGGCCACGGTCCGGGTGTACGAGCCGGGCGGCTCCACCCACGACCGGGTCTACTGGGACCCGGCCTTCACCCGCGCCGCCGAGCGGGCCGGGTGGTCCGAGCGGGACTGGCAGGACGCCCTGCTGGAGTCGCTGACCACCGCCGTCCGCCGCCGCATGGTGGCCGACGTGCCGGTGGGCGTGCTGCTCTCCGGCGGGCTCGACTCCAGCCTTGTGGTCGCGCTGCTGGCCGGCGAGGGGCAGTCCGGGCTGGCCACCTTCTCGATCGGCTTCGACGCGGTGGGCGGCCGGGAGGGCGACGAGTTCGTCTACTCCGACCTGGTGGCGAAGACCTTCGGCACCGACCACCACCAGATCCGGGTGCCCACCGGCGACCTGCTGCCGCCGCTGGAGGCCGCCGTCGCCGCGATGAGCGAACCGATGGTCAGCCACGACTGCGTGGCGTTCTGGCTGCTCAGCCAGGAGGTCGCCCGGCACGTGAAGGTGGTCCAGTCCGGCCAGGGCGCGGACGAGATCCTGGGCGGCTACCACTGGTACCCGCCGCTGGCCGGCGTCGACCGGGAGCGGGCGCTGGAGACGTACGCGTCGGCGTTCTTCGACCGCGACGCGGCAGGCCTGGCCCGGGTGCTCAACCCGGCGTGGCGGGCCGACGGCGACCCGGCGCGGGAGTTCGTGGCCGCGCACCTCGGCCGGCCCGGGGCGCAGACCGCGGTGGATGCCGGCCTGCGCATCGACACGCAGGTCATGCTCACCGACGACCCGGTCAAGCGGGTCGACAACATGACCATGGCGCACGGCCTGGAGGCCCGCGTGCCGTTCCTCGACCACGAGTTCGTGGAGCTGGCCGCGAGCTGCCCGCCGGAGCTGAAGCTGGCCCAGGGCGGCAAGGGCGTGCTCAAGGAGATCGGCCGGCGGGTCCTGCCGCACGAGGTCATCGACCGGCCGAAGGGCTACTTCCCCGTTCCGGGCCTCACCCACCTGGAGGACAAGCTCCTCGACCGGGTACGCGACGCGCTCACCGCACCCGAGGCCCGCCGCCGCGACCTGTTCCGCGCCGACTACGTCGACGCGCTGCTGGCCGACCCGAACGCCGAACTGACCCCGTTGAACGGAAACAAGCTGTGGCAGCTGGGACTCCTGGAAATGTGGCTCCAGAGCCACGGAATCGACTGACCGTGACCGACACCCTCGCGACCGGAACCGCGCGTACCGACCGGGAACGGGTGCTGGGCGGGCGCCGGGAACGGGTCGGCCCGGGCGGCGACCCGGTCGCCCCCGGGGCTTCCGAGCCCCGGCGGCAGCCCGAGGACGGCTCCGGCGTGGTGCTGGACTGCGGCTGGGGCCGGCTGGTCTTCGGGCAGACCTTCGCCGAGCAGGTCGAGGTCGCCGACGTGCTGCGCTCCGAGGCGGTCGGCGCCCGGGACATCTGCATCTACCTGCGCGACCCGCACGTGCTGGTCTCCCGCCTCCCCGACGAGCTGTTCATCGACCCGTCGCTGACCTACCGGCTGCCGCTGGGCGAGCAACGGCCGGCGGCCACCGGGAGCGGCGAGATCCCCGGGCTGGCCGTCCGGCCGCTGCGCGACGCCGGCGACGCGGACGCGGTGAACCGGATCTACGCCCGCAACGGCATGGTCACCGCGCCGGTGGACGTGCTCGTCGACAACGCCGGCACCGACCGGTTCCTGCACCTGGTCGCCGAGGACGCCACCGGTGAGGTGGTCGGCACGATCACCGGCGTGGACCACGTGGCGGTCTTCGGCGACCCGGAGAACGGCGCCAGCCTCTGGTGCCTGACCGTGGACTTCAACACCGCGCCGCCCGGCACCGGCCAGGCGCTGCTCACCGCGCTGGCCGACCGGCTCGACGCGCGCGGCCGGGCGTACGTGGACCTGTCGGTGCTGGCCGAGAACTCGGGGGCGATCCGGCTCTACGAGCGGCTCGGCTTCCACCGCACCGGGACGCTCTGCGTGAAGCGGAAGAACCCGATCAACGAGCGGCTGTTCCTGCCGGCCATGCCGGCGGGCTACGACGACCTGAACCCGTACGCGAAGATCGTCGCGGACGAGGCGATGCGGCGCGGCATCCGGGTGGAGGTGACCGATCCGCGCTGGGGCGAGCTGCGGTTGAGCATCGGCGGCCGGACGGTCCACACCCGCGAGTCGCTCTCCGAGCTGACCTCGGCGGTCGCGATGAGCCGCTGCGACGACAAGCGGGTCACCCGGCGCATCCTCACCGAGGCGGGCCTGTCGGTGCCACGTGGCCGGACGGCCACCGGCGACGCCGACGACCTGGCGTTCCTGGCCGACGTCGGCACGGTGGTGGTGAAGCCGGCCCGGGGCGAGCAGGGCAACGGCATCACGGTCGGGGTACGCACGCCGGAGGCGCTGACCGCCGCCGTCGAGCTGGCCCGCCGGTTCTGCCCGGACGTGCTGATCGAGGAGCTGCGGGAGGGCGAGGACCTGCGGGTGGTCGTCATCGACCACGAGGTGGTGGCCGCGGCGGTCCGCCGGCCCGCGCAGATCACCGGGGACGGTGTCCACGACGTCACCGAGCTGATCGAGCGGCAGAGCCGCCGCCGCGCGGCCGCCACCGGCGGCGAGTCCCGGATCCCGATCGACGACATGACCCGCGAGGTGGTGGCCGAGGCCGGTCACCGGATGCACGACGTGCTCCCCGAGGGGCAGGTGCTGGCGGTCCGCCGGACCGCGAACCTGCACACCGGGGGCACCATCCACGACGTGACCGCGGAGCTGCACCCGGCCATCGCCGAGGCGTGCGTGACGGCCAGCCGGGCGCTGGACATCCCGGTCACCGGCCTGGACCTGCTGGTCCCCGCCGCCGACCGGCCGGAGCACGTGTTCATCGAGGCGAACGAGCGGCCCGGCCTGGCCAACCACGAGCCGCAGCCGACCGCCGAACGCTTCGTCGACCTGCTCTTCCCCGGCACCCGGGCGCCACGGCGGCTCTGGTCGCCGGCCGGGGCGGGAGGGGCCGCGTGAGCCCGGAGCCCCTCGAACTCGACCTCGACTACCTGCGCCAGGTGCTGGTGGAGCTGCTGGAGATCCCCAGCCCGTCGGGGCGCACCGACCACGTGCAGCAGTACGTGGGCGAGCGGCTCTCCGCACTCGGCATCGGCTCGACGCTGACCCGGCGCGGTGCGCTGAGCGCGTCCCTGCCCGGGCCGCGGTCGACCGGCGCCGACCGGGCGATCGTGGTGCACACCGACACCATCGGCGGCATGGTGAAGCGGCTGAAGGAGAACGGCCGGCTGGAGGTGAAGCCGATCGGCACGCACAGCGCCCGCTTCGCCGAGGGCGCCCACGTGCGGATCTTCACCGACGACCTGGACCGGGTGGTCACCGGCCAGGTGCTGCCGCTCAAGGCCAGCGGGCACCGCTACAACGAGGGCGTCGACCTCCAGGGCGTCGGCTGGGATCTGGTCGAGGTCCGGGTCGACGAGCCGGTCACCGACGAGGCCGGGCTCCGGGCGCTCGGCGTCGACGCCGGCGACTTCGTCGCGCTGCTCGCCAACCCGACGATCACCCCGAGCGGGTACGTCAAGTCCCGGCACCTGGACGACAAGGCCGGGGTGGCCGCCGTGCTGACCGCGTTCAAGGCGATGGTCGACGCGGGCGTCACCCCGGCGGTCACCGCGCACCTGCTGGTCACCGTCACCGAGGAGATCGGGCACGGTGCCAGCCACGGCCTCGACCCCGACGTCGCGGAGATCGTCTCGGTGGACGCCGCGGTGGTCGCGCCCGGCCAGCAGTCCCGGGAGGACGCCGCCACCCTGGCCATGGGCGACGGCGTGGGCCCGTTCGACTACCACCTCACCCGGCACCTCGCCGCGATCGCCCGGGAGCACGGCGTCCACCTGGTCCGGGACGTCTTCGACTACTACCGCTCGGACGTGGCGGCGGCGGTCGAGGCCGGTGCGCACGCCCGGGTGGCGCTGCTCGGCTTCGGCGTGGACGCCACCCACGGGCACGAGCGGACCCACCTCGACGGGCTGCGGCACCTCGCCCAACTGCTGTGCCTCTACCTCCAGAACCCGCTGGTCTTCCCCGAGTGGGACGCCGAACCCGAGGGCGACCTGGCCGACTTCCCGTCGCTGGCCGTCCAGCCGGCCTCCGAGGAGGGCCCCCGCGAGGGCCCGATCGGCGTGGAGTGACCGGGCCGGCTCTCCGGATTCCTGGTCGGGCCTGTGATCCAAATCCGTTGCCGAGCCCGACGGGAAGTCGATAGCGTGGCGGTACACGGGAAAGGAGGTGGTCCAGACTTGTATAGCAATCGGACTCGTGAGGTGGCTGTCCGCTAGCCGCTGTCCTCGACAGTGAAACACCGTCCGCCGCGAGGCGGGCACCATGCACCATCGTCGAGACCGTGTGGCAGCGGTGCGGCGAAACCACGACAGCCACCCGACCCCCGGGGTGCCGGCCCAGTCCAGCCGGCCCGCGCGCGAGCGCGGAAGCCCCGGGGGTCGCTTCATGTCTGCGGCAGGAGGCAGCCCGTGTCGATGCGCGAGCTGGCGATCCTCGGTACGGCCAGCCAGGCCCCCACCCGCCAGCGCAACCACAACGGCTACCTCCTGCGCTGGGACGACGAGGTGATCCTCTTCGACCCGGGCGAGGGCAGCCAGCGGCAGATGCTGCACACCGGGATCTCCGCCACCGACCTCACCCGGATCTGCGTCACCCACTTCCACGGCGACCACTGCCTGGGCCTGCCCGGCATGATCCAGCGGCTCTCCCTGGACCGGGTCCCGCACCCGGTGGCCGTGCACTTCCCCGCCGGGGGCGCGGAATACTTCGCCCGGCTGCGCCACGCGACGAGCTTCTACGAGACCGCCGAGCTGGCCGTCGAGCCGATCGAGGCGGACGGGCAGCGGATCACGCTGGGCGTCGGCACGCTGGAGGCCCGCCGGCTGCGGCACCCCATCGAGACGTACGGTTACCGGCTCGTCGAGCCGGACGGCTGCCGGATCCTGCCGGAGAAGCTGTCCGCGTACGGCATCGCCGGCCCGGCGGTCGGGCAGCTCCTCCGCGACGGCCACCTGGACCTGGACGGCCGCCGCGTCACCCGGGACGAGGTGAGCGTGACCCGACCCGGGCAGCGGTTCGCCTTCGTCATGGACACCGGGCTCTGCGACGGGGTGTGGGCACTCGCCGAGCACGCCGACCTGCTGGTCATCGAGTCGACCTTCCTGGAGTCGGAGGCCGCCCTCGCCGCCGAGGTCGGTCACCTCACGGCCGGCCAGGCCGCCCGGGTGGCGGCCGAGTCGGGGGTACGCACGCTCGTGCTCACCCACTTCTCCCAGCGGTACGCGGACCCGCGCCGCTTCGCCGACGAGGCCTCCGCGTTCACCGGTGAGCTGGTGATCGCCGAGGACCTGATGACGGTTCAGGTGCCACCCCGCCGGGTAGCCTCGGCCGGATGACGATCTCCCTGCGCCCCGCCACCGGGGCCGACTTCATGGCGGTCGGCGCCCTGCACCAGCGGTCCCGGGTCGCGGCGTACTCGTCGTTCCTGCCCGCGGAGGCACTGGCCGACCCGACCGCCGAGGCGATGGGCCGGTACTGGACCGAGCGGCTGACCTGGGAGGGCGCGGACCACCGGATGACCGTGGCCGAGCGCGACGGCCGGCTCGTCGGCTTCAGCTACCTGGGGCCGGACGACGAGGGCGACCCGGCCACCGGCCTGCTCAACGCCATCCACCTGGAGCCGGCCGAGCGGGGCCGGGGCACCGGGCGGGCGCTCATGGTGGACGCCCTCGACGCCATGCGGGCCCGCGGCTGGTCCCGTGCGGTGCTCTGGGTGCTCGAGGAGAACGCGACCGCCCGCCGCTTCTACGAGCGCGGCGGCTGGACCGCCACCGGCCAGCGGCGCGACGACGTCATCGGCACCGCCCTCGTCCCCCAGCTCCGCTACGCCCGTTCGCTCTGAGCGGATCGGGGCATGGGCGTCGATGCCGGCGCGTTGGCACCGGCATGGACACCGAGCACACCGAGCGGGCGGAGGACGCCGCGCTCGACGCGTACTCCCGGGTGGTGACCGGCGTGGCCGCCCGGGTGCTGCCCAGCGTGGCCGCCCTGTCGGTGCGGACCCCGCGCGGCGCCGGCGCCGGGTCGGCCGTCGTGATCGGCCCGGACGGGCTGCTGCTCACCAGCGCCCACGTCGTGCAGGGCGCCGGGGGCGGGTCGGCCGCCTTCGGCGACGGCACCGAGACCGGGTTCCGGGTGGTCGGCGCCGACCCGCTCTCCGACCTGGCCGTGCTGCGGGCGGAACGGGCCCCCGTGCCGCCGGTTGAGCTGGGCGACGCCGACCGGCTGCGGATCGGGCAGCTGGTGGTCGCCGTCGGCAACCCGCTGGGGCTGGCCGGGTCGGTCACCGCCGGGGTGGTCTCCGGGCTGGGCCGGTCGCTCCCGGCCCGCGACGGGCGGGTCACCCGGCTCATCGAGGACGTCATCCAGACCGACGCGGCGCTGAACCCGGGCAACTCCGGGGGCGCGCTGGCCGACTCGGCCGGCCGGGTGGTCGGGGTCAACACGGCGGTCGCCGGGTACGGCCTCGGGCTGGCCGTGCCGGTCAACGCCACCACCCGGCAGATCATCGCGGACCTCACCACCGGCGGCCGGGTCCGCCGGGCCTGGCTGGGCGTGGCCGGGGTGCCGGTGCCGCTGCCACCGGAGGTCACCGCCCGGACCGGGCAGCGGCGCGGGCTCCGGGTGGTCGAGGTGGTGCCGGGCAGCCCGGCCGGGACGGCCGGGCTCTACCTCGGCGACGTGATCGTGGCGGCCGGGGGCCGGCCCGTGCAGGACGGGCAGGGCCTGCAGCGGCTGATGCTCGGCCCGGCCATCGGCGCCCGCCTGCCGGTCACCGTGCTCCGCAAGGGCGCGTACGTCGACGTGGTGGCGGTCCCGACCGAGCTGAGCCGCTGACGCGGCGAGGGCCGCACCCGCCGGGGTGCGGCCCTCGTGCCGGACGGGTCAGCGCGCGCCGAGGTGGGCGAGCAGGTCCTGCCGGGTCAGCACGCCCTTGGGCTTGCCGTCGACCAGCACCAGGGCGGCGTCGGCCTTCTCCAGCAGCCCGACCGCCTCGCTCACCGGCTGGCCGCCACCGATCATGGGCAGCGGGTCGGCCATGTGCCGCTCGATCGTGTCGTGCAGGTGGGCCTGACCGGTGAAGAGCGCGTCGAGCAGGTCCTTCTCGGCGATCGAGCCGGCCACCTCGCCGGTCACCACGGGCGGCTCGGCCTTGAGCACCGGGAGCTGGGAGACGCCGTATTCCCGCATGTAGTCGATGGCGTCCCGGACCGTCTCGGTCGGGTGGACGTGCACCAGCTCGGGCAGGCCGCCCGGCTTGCCGGCGAGCGCCTCGGCCACGGTCGGCTCGGTGCCCGAGTTGTCGAGGAACCCGTAGCGGGCCATCCAGGTGTCGTTGAAGATCTTCGACAGGTAGCCCTTGCCGCTGTCCGGCAGCAGCACCACGACCACGTCGTCCGGGCCGGCCTTGCGGGCCACCTCCAGGGCGGCCACCACCGCCATGCCGCAGGAACCGCCGACCAGCAGCCCCTCCTCGCGGGCCAGCCGCCGGGTCATCTCGAAGGACTGCTTGTCCGACACCTCGACGATCTCGTCGGCCACGGTGCGGTCGTAGGTCTCCGGCCAGAAGTCCTCGCCGACGCCCTCGACCAGGTAGGGCCGGCCGGTGCCGCCCGAGTAGACCGAACCCTCCGGGTCCGCGCCGACCACCCGGACCCGCCCCTCGGACGCCTCCTTGAGGTAGCGGCCGATGCCGGAGATGGTGCCGCCGGTGCCGACGCCCGCCACGAAGTGGGTGAGCCGCCCCTCGGTCTGCTGCCAGATCTCCGGCCCGGTGGTCTCGTAGTGCGAGCGCGGGTTGGCCGGGTTGCTGTACTGGTTGGGCTTCCAGGCGCCGGGGATCTCCCGGGTCAGCCGGTCGGAGACGTTGTAGTAGGAGCGCGGGTCCTCCGGCGCCACGGCGGTCGGGCAGACCACCACCTCGGCGCCGTACGCCCGCAGCACGTCCTGCTTGTCCTGGCTGACCTTGTCGGGGCACACGAAGACGCACTTGTAGCCCTTGAGCTGGGCGACGAGGGCCAGCCCGACCCCGGTGTTGCCGCTGGTCGGCTCGACGATCGTGCCGCCCGGCTGGAGCAGGCCGGCCTTCTCGGCGTCCTCGACCATCCGCAGCGCGATCCGGTCCTTGACCGAACCGCCCGGGTTGACGTATTCCACCTTCGCCAGCACGGTCGCCTGGATGCCCTCGGTGACGTTGCGCAGGCGTACCAGCGGGGTGTTGCCGATCAGCTCGACCACGTTGTCGTAGTACTGCACCTCGTTGTGCCCTTCGTTGCGCCGCCGTCGTGGGGCGGCCGGAAAGTCGTCAGTTCGTCGCCCAGGGTACGTGCCGTCAGGGCACCACATGCCCCGGGATGACGGACCTGCGACGTGCCTCCCACTCCAGGAAGCGGTCGGTCTCGGCGAGCACGCTGCCGGCCAGCCAGGCGACCATCATGGCGTCGTCGGCCAGCCCGAAGATCGCCAGCGGGATCTCCGGCAGCAGGTCGATCGGCGAGACGATGTACGCCGTGGCACCGGCCATCAGGGCCAGCCGGAGACCGCCGTCGTACTCGCCCCGCGCGGTGGCCCGGATCATCCGGGGCAGCGCCGCCAGCCGGACGCCCAGCGACGGGCCACCCCGCGCGCCGGCCGCCAGCGCCCGCGCCAGCGCGGTGAAGGCCGCGCTCCGTTTCAACGTCTTCCCCATCTCCTCGCCCCTCTCCGCTCGACCAGGGTGCGGTCCGGGCGCAAGCCCGCCCCACCCCTACCGGTACCCGGAACGGTCGCGTCCCAGCCGTGACGATCACGAAGAGAGCGGGTGTCGTGGCGGCGCGATAATGTCGGTTCATGGGGGACGCTGGTTCCGTCGCGCATGGCGGCTGGCAGCGCGCCCGGCGGATCGCCCGCGTGACGGCGATCGGCACGGGCGCCACGGTGGCGGCCACGGTCGTCACGGGCGGGGTGCTGCTCGGTCAGGCCCGCCAGGCGCGGCGCACCATCCCGATGGCTGAGGCGCCCCCGCCGCGCTGCGACGGCGTCTACGGCGCGAAGCTCCCCGGCCCGCCGGTCACCATGGTGATCCTCGGTGACTCGTCGGCCGCCGGCTACGGCGTGCACCGCCGCCGCGAGACGCCCGGCGCGCTGCTCGCCACCGGGCTGTCCCGCCGGCTGCACCGCCCGGTCCGGCTGCACCGGTTCGCCGTGGTGGGCGCCCTGTCGGCGGGGCTGCGGCCGCAGGTCGAGTCGGCCCTGGAGGTCGAACCGGACATCGCGGTCGTCCTGGTCGGCGGCAACGACGTCACCAACCGCACCCCGCTCTCGGTGGCCGTGCGCTACCTGGTCGACGCGGTCCGCGCGCTGCGGGCCGCCGGCTGCGAGGTGGTCGTCGGCACCTGCCCCGACCTGGGCGCGATCCGGCCGATCCAGCCGCCGCTGCGCTGGCTGGCCCGGCGCTGGAGCCGCCAGCTCGCCGCCGCCCAGACGATGGCGGTGGTCGAGGCGGGCGGCTGGACGGTCTCCCTGGGCGACCTGCTCGGCCCGCGTTTCGCCGCCGAGCCGACCCGGATGTTCGCCTGGGACCGGTTCCACCCGTCCGCGGAGGGGTACGCGGTCGCCGCGGCGGCGCTGCTGCCCACCCTGCTCTCGGCGTTGGGCGCCGGCCAGGAACGCCGGCCCCCGCTCGCCGGCGCGGAGGGCGTACGGTCGCTTCCGGAGGCGGCCCAGGAGGCGGCCCGGCACGCCGGCACCGAGGTCAGCGGCGCCCGGGTCCGAGGCCGCGAGCGCGGGCCCGGCGGGCGCTGGGCGCAGCTTCGGCGCCGGGCCTTCTTCGGCGTCGGCGCGGTGCCGCAGCCCGGTGCCGCCGCCGACTCGGCCCCGGTGGAGGGGCTGGCATGAGCGGGGCTGCGGAGGCATCATCAGCAGGCACAACGTGTGCCATGCTCATGTCGACGCCGTTCGCCACGAGCGGACCCGCCCGCGGGTCATCGGAGCTGGGGAGGTGTCGTCGTGACCGAGCGTAACGAGCTTGTGGTCCGGCTTGGTCGGGCCGCCGCGCTCTCCCTGCTCGCCGGCACGGTGGGCGGGGCGGTGGTCCTCGCCGGCCAGGCCATCGCCGCCCGGAGCCGGGAGTACGCCCAGCCCGAGCTGGGTCTCGCGCTGCGCGCCACGGTCGGCCGGGCGGACGCCCCGCCGCTGCGGCTGGTGCTGCTCGGCGACTCGTCGGCGCTCGGCGTCGGCGTCGAACACTTCGAGGAGACCATCGGCGGGCAGCTCGCCCAGTTGCTGAGCGAGGCACCCACCGGCCGGCGGGTGCACCTGTCCAGCGTCGGGGTGTCCGGCTCCCGCTCCACCGACCTGGCCACCCAGGTGGCCCGGGCGCTGCTCGGCGAGCGGCCCGACGTGGCGGTGATCCTGATCGGCGCGAACGACGCCACCGGGCTGGCCCGCCCGGCCGACGCGGCGGCCTACCTCGGTTCGGCCGTGCGGCGGCTCCGCGAGGCGCACGTCGAGGTGGTCGTGGGCACCTGCCCCGACCTCGGCGCGGTCCGCGCGGTCGCGTCCCCGCTGCGGCAGGTGCTCGGCTGGGCGGGGCGGCGGGTGGCCCGCGCCCAGACGACCGCCGTGCTCGACGCCGGGGGCAGCGTCGTCGACCTGGGCACCGAGACCGGCCCGGTGTTCCGGGCGGACGCCGGCACCCTCTGCCACGACGGCTTCCACCCCTCCGCCGACGGCTACCGGGTGTGGGCGCACGCCCTGCTCCCGGCGGTCGAGGCGGCCGCCGCGGTCGCGTACCGGCACCACCACTGAGCCCGGCGGGGTGACATTTCCCGCCCGCCGCGCGGCTTCCGCCACAAGTTACCGGCGGGTTAACGTTGGTCCATGCCGATTGAGTCGCCCCGCGACGCCGTCATCGTCGCCACCGCCCGGTCCCCCATCGGCCGCGCGTTCAAGGGTTCCCTGCGGGAGGTCCGCCCCGACGACCTCGCCGCCACGATCGTCCAGGCCGCCCTCGACAAGGTCCCGGCGCTCGATCCCACCACCATCGACGACCTCTACCTGGGCTGCGGCCTGCCCGGCGGTGAGCAGGGCTTCAACATGGCCCGGGTGGTCGCCACCCTGCTGGGCCTGGACGGCCTGCCCGGCGCCACGCTGACCCGCTACTGCGCCTCGTCGCTGCAGACCACCCGGATGGCCATGCACGCGATCCGGGCGGGCGAGGGCGACGTCTTCATCTCCGCCGGCGTCGAGACCGTCTCCCGGTACGCGCGGGGCAACTCGGACGCCCTCCCGCCGGAGGCGCAGGCGCTGGTCGGCGGCGGGTGGGAGAACCCGCGCTTCGCGGCGGCACGCGAGCGCTCCGCGGCCCGGGCCAAGGGTGGCGCCGAGGTGTGGACCGACCCGCGCGAGGACGGCCAGCTCCCCGACATCTACCTGACCATGGGCCAGACGGCGGAGAACCTCGCCCAGGTCCACGACGTCACCCGCGCGGACATGGACGCGTTCGGCGTCCGCAGCCAGAACCTCGCCGAGAAGGCGATCGCGGACGGCTTCTGGGCCCGCGAGATCACTCCGGTCACCACGCCGGACGGCACCGTGGTGAGCACCGACGACGGCCCGCGCCCCGGCGTGACCCTGGAGGCCGTGGCCGGCCTGAAGCCGGTCTTCCGCCCGGACGGCCGGATCACCGCCGGCAACTGCTGCCCGCTCAACGACGGCGCGGCCGCCGTGGTGATCATGAGCGCCCAGCGGGCGCAGGAGCTGGGGCTCACCCCGCTGGCCCGGATCATCTCCACCGGCGTCACCGCGCTGTCGCCGGAGATCATGGGCCTCGGCCCGGTCGAGGCGTCCCGGCAGGCGCTCAAGCGGGCCGGCATGACCATCGACGACGTCGACCTGGTCGAGATCAACGAGGCGTTCGCCGCCCAGGTGATCCCGTCCTACCGGCAGCTCGGCATCCCCGAGGAGAAGCTGAACGTGATGGGCGGCGCGATCGCCGTCGGCCACCCGTTCGGCATGAGCGGCGCCCGGATCACCGGCACCCTGCTCAACGCGCTGGAGTGGCACGACAAGACCATCGGTCTGGAGACCATGTGCGTCGGCGGCGGCCAGGGCATGGCCATGGTGCTCGAACGCCTGAACTGAGGCCGGTTCCCCGACGCCGGGGCCGGGTACGGGAGGCGCCATGGCGACCGTCGTGGAACGCGAACGCAAGTACTCCGGCGACGAGGGATTCCGGCTGCCCGACCTGACCGGGTGCGGTGGCGTCGCGACGACGTCCGACGCCACCGTGCTCGACCTGGACGCGGTCTACTGGGACACCGCCGACCTCCGGCTGGCCCGCAGCGGCTACGCCCTGCGGCGGCGGACCGGCGGCCACGACGCGGGCTGGCACCTCAAGGTGGGTGCGGTCGGCGGGGCGCGCACCGAGCACCAGTTCCCGGCCGGGCCGGAGGACGCCGGGCCGCCGCCCGAGCTGGTGGCGCTCTTCCGCGGCGCGTCCCGGGGCCGCCCGGTCGCCCCGGCCGCACGGGTCGTCACCCGCCGCCGGGAACGCCGCCTGCTCGACGCGGCGGGCCGCCCGCTGGCCGAGGTGGCCGAGGACGACGTCCACGCCGAGGACCTGGTGAGCGGCGAGCGGCAGGCCTGGCACGAGCTGGAGGTCGAGCTGGTCGAGGGCGACGAGGCGCTGCTCGACGCGCTGGACGGGCGGCTGCGCGCCGCGGGCGCCCGGACGGTGCCGGTCTCGAAGTCGCACCGCGCCCTGGGCGGCCGGCTCGCCGCCCTCCGGCCGGCGCCCACCGACCCGGCGGCCGCGCCGATCGTCGACTACCTCACCGCCCAGCGCGACACGCTGATCGGCCACCACGCCGGCGCGCTCGGCGGCGACGAGGACGCCGTCCACGACATGCGGGTGGCCGTCCGCCGGCTCCGCTCCACGCTGCGCACCTTCCGGGGGCTGTGGGACCGGATGGAGAGCGAGCAGGTACGGGCGGAGCTGCGGTGGCTGGGCGCGCGGCTCGGGTCGGTCCGGGACGCCCAGGTGATGGCCGCCCGGCTGGCCGGCGCGGTGCACGCGGAACCCGCGGAGCTGGTGCTCGGCCCGGTGCCGGCGCGGTTCGCCGAGCGGTTCGCCGCCGACCTGGCCACCGCCCTCGACGGGCTGCGCGCCGCGCTCGGCGCCGACCGCTACACGGACCTGCTGCGCCGCCTGGACGCGTTGGTGGAGGCGCCGACCGCGCGGGACGTGCGGCGCCGCTGGGTGACCCGGCGGGTACGCCGGGCGGTGACCCGCTTCGACACCCGCCTGGACGAGGCACTCGCGGGCGGGGACGACGCCGCCCTGCACGAGGCCCGCAAGGCGGGCAAGCGCGCCCGGTACGCCGTCGAGGTGCGCAAACCCGCCGCGAAGCTGGTGGACCGGTTCAAGGACCTCCAGGACGCGCTCGGCGCGCACCAGGACTCGGTGGTGACCCGGGAGGTGCTGCGCGAGCAGGCGCTGCGGGCGTACGCCGACGGCGAGAACACCTTCACCTACGGCCTGCTGCACGCCCGGCAGGCCGCGCTGGCCGACCGGGCCGGGCCGGCGCTCGCGAAGGCGCGCGACCGGGCCCGCCGCCGGAAGGTGCGGCGCTGGCTGACGGGGTGACCGGCGGCTAGAGCGCGGAACGGGTCCGGGCGACCGCGGTCGCCGCCTCGGCCAGCACGGGCTCCGGCGCGCCGGCCGCCAGCAGGTCGGCGGCGACCACCCGGAGCTGGTCGGGCAGGGCCAGGTCGCTGGACAGCCGGGGCACCTCGCGGCGCGGCTCGCCCTCGGCGTCGGCCGCCAGGTTGGCGATCTCCTGGACCAGCTTGTGCACCAGGTCGGCGCGGGACACGTTGCCGCCCTCGGCCGCCGCCGACCAGCGCGGCTGCTCCCAGTGCCCGACCTGTCGGACCAGCAGCGCCACCGCCCGGTCCAGTTCCGCTGCGCTCATCGCGGCCGAGTCTACGACGGCGCCCGGTCGCCGGGCCGGCGTTGTCGCACGGTCAGCGGCGGACGTAGCTGAGCAGGCGCAGGATCTGCCAGTACAGGAAGATCAGCCCGACCAGCAGGCCGAAGGCGCAGAACCAGGCGTACCGGCGGGGCAGGCCGTTGCGGGCGGCCCGCTCGACCAGGTCGAAGTCGAGCACGAAGCTGAGCGCCCCGGCGATGATGGCGACCACCGAGAAGAGGTACGGCAGCCAGCCGACCCGGGCGCTGAGGCTGTAGACCTCGACGCCCTGCCGCCCCGTGAACAGGTAGGCGACCAGGTTGACCAGGCCGATGGCCACGATGCCGATGAGCGTGCCGACGACCAGGCGGGCCAGCCGCGGGGTGGCCCGGATCAGCCGGGCCCGGTAGAGCAGCGCCATGCCGAGGAAGACCCCGAAGGTGCCGACCACCGCCTGCGCCACGATGCCGGGGTAGACGAGTTCGAAGGCGCGGCTGGCCACGCCGAGCAGCAGCCCCTGGAGCACCGCGTACCCGGCGATCAGCGGCGGGTTGGTGAGCTGCTTCAACGAGATGACCAGCACGAGCGCCAGGCTGGCCAGGGCGCTGCCGGCGAGCGCCGCGGAGATCCACGCGGCCTGGGGCACGAGCGCCCAGGCCACCGCCGCGGTGACGCCGGTGAGCAGCAGCAGCCCGACCGTCCGGCTGACCACGTCGACCACCGTCATCGTGTCGGCGGCGCCCACGCCGAGCACCTGCCGCTCGGTACGGCCGACGTCGTCCAGCCGGTCCAGCACCGGGTTGGCACTGCGCACCGCGACCTCCTCGCGCCGACGTACCCCGGCTTCCCACTCTGCCCCGGGCGGCCGGGCGGTGGCGGGCAAACGACGACGCCCGCCGCCGCGGGCGCGGCAGGCGGGCGTCGCAGGTCGGGCGGGGTTGGTCAGTCGTCGCCCTGGAAGTAGCTGAGCAGCCGGAGGATCTCCAGGTAGAGCCAGACCAGGCCGACCACGATGCCGAACGCGGCGGTCCAGGAGTAGCGCTGCGGGAGCCCCATCCGGACGCCCTCCTCGATCTCCGCGAAGTTGAGCACGAAGCTCAGCGCGGCGACCACGATGCAGACCAGGCTGAACCCGATGGCGAGCGGGCTGCCGTCCCGGAGGTGGGTGTTGACGCCGAAAAGCGCGAGCACCAGGTTGATCAGCATGACGCCGAACAGACCCGCGATGATCGCCACCATGATGCGGGCGAACTTCGGGGTGGCCCTGATGATCCGCGCCTTGTAGATCACGGCCATCAGGAAGAAGACGCCGAAGGTGGCGACCACGGCCTGGAGCACGATGCCGTCGTAGAGCGTGTCGAACGTCTTGCTGACCATGCCGACGAAGACGCCCTCGACGACCGAGTACGCCACCACGAGCGCCGGGTTGGCCATCCGGGAGAACGAGATGACCAGGCCGAGGACCAGGCCGACCACCGCCGCGCCGATCCAGGCCACGCCGGTCAGGGCGTCCGGCACGAGCACCCACGCCGCGGCGGCCGAGGCGCCGAGGATGCCGAGCATCAGCACCGTCTTGACGACCACGTCGTCGAGGGTCATCGGGGTCACGGTGGGCGGGGCCGCCGGGAAGCCGTGCCCGGTGGGGTACGGCTGCTGCTGCGGGTACTGCGGGTACTGCTGGGGGTATCCGGGCTGACCGTACGGCCCGGGCTGGGCGTACCCGGCCGCCCGCTCCCGCTCAGCCGCCTGGCCGAGCCGGGCGAGCACCGGGTTCGAGGTCTTCACTTCTCAGGCCTCCCTCAGGGGGTCGATGCACGTGAACGTGCCTCTCCAGGGTAGACGCGGGGGCAATGCCGCGCGCCGCGCGAAGCTGTGGGAAAGCTGAGAGTGTGGTGCCCGGGGCGGGGGTCGAACCCGCATGCCTCTCGGCAGCCGCTTTTAAGGCGGCCGTGTCTGCCTTTCCACCACCCGGGCGGGTGACACCGGCGCGTCGACACGCGGCGGTGCAGATCTCACCGTAGCGGCTGCGTCGCGGCCCGGCGTACCCCGCAGGGCCCGGCCGATATGGTCGAGGCCGTGACCAGCGCCGCCCGCACGGCCCCCGGACCGGACCGCGACCAGGCAGTCCGCCTCGACCCGGCGACCCGCTCGGGCCGGGCGGCGCGGCTGCTGGCCGCCGGCCGCCGGCACCGCGCGGACCTGCTGGTCGGCGTGCTCTTCGCCGCGCTCGCCGGCTGGCTCACCCACGGGCTGTGGCCGGCGCCCGGGCAGCGGGTGCTCGCCCTCAACCCGGCCGACCAGACCCTCTACGAGTGGTTCCTGGCCGTCGACTCGCGTGCCCTGCTCGGCGACTTCGGCCTGGTCACCGACCGGCTCAACGCGCCGGACGGGGTGAACCTCATGACCAACACCACGGTCATCGCGCTCGGCGTGCTGTTCGCCCCGGTCACCCTCGTCCTCGGGGCACCGGTCACCTTCGCCCTGCTGGCCCCGGCCAACCTGGCCGGCACGGCGCTGGCCTGGTACCTGCTCCTGAACCGGACGTTGCGGGCCCGCCGGCTCGCCGCCGGGCTCGGCGCGGCGCTCTGCGGCTTCGGCCCGGGCATGGTCTCGCAGAGCAACGCGCACCTGCACATGACCGCCCAGTGGCTGGTCCCGGTCATCGTCTGGCTGGTGGTCCGGCTGCTCCGGGCCGCCGACCCGGCCGGCCGCCCGGACGGCCCGGACCGCCGCCGGCTGGCCACCTCGGCGCTCGGGCTGGCCACGGCCGTCACCGTCCAGGTCTTCGTCGGCGAGGAGGTGCTCTTCCTCACGGCGCTCACCCTGCTCGTCATGGCCGTCGCGTACGGGCTGGCCGACCGGGCGCTGCTGCGCCGGGCGCTGCCCGGCTTCGCGGGTGGGCTGATGTGCGCCGCCGGGCTGGCCCTGCTCGTGCTGGGGTACCCGCTGTGGCTGCAGTTCGCCGGGCCGCAGGGCGTCTCGGACGGGATGTTCAGCCCGCACTACTTCTCGGCCGACCTGACCAGTTGGACCCGGCTCTCCCCGCTGTCCGTGCTGGGCGGGGCCGACGCGTTCCGGCTGACCACCGGCCCGGCCGAGTTCAACGGCTTCCTGGGCTGGCCGCTGGTGCTGGTGGCCGCCGGCTGCGTCGTCTGGCTGGGCCGGCGCGCCCTGGTCGTCGCCTGCGTCGCCGGTGCGCTGGTCATGGCGGCGCTCTCGCTCGGCCCCGAGGTGGTCGTCGGCGGGGAGCGGACCGGGGTGCCCGGCCCGTACACCCTGCTGGCCGGCCTGCCCGTGGTGGACGGCGCGCTGCCCATGCGGTTCGGCCTGGCCGTGCTGCCGCTGGTCGGGACGGTGCTCACGCTGGCCGTGCACCGGGCGCTGGGCGAGCGGGGGCCGGCCCGCCGGCTGGTTCCCGTCGCGGTCGGGGCGGCCCTGCTCAGCGTCTTCCCCGCGCCGCTGCCCACCACCGACCGGCCGCCGCTGCCGGAGTTCGTCACCGGCGGGCACTGGCGGCAGTGCGTACGCCCCGGCGGGGTGCTGGTGCCGGTGCCCACGGCCACCCCGAAGGACCCCTGGCCGATGCGCTGGGGCACCGCCGCCGACGCCGCCTTCGGCATGCCGGAGGGCTTCTTCATCGGCCCGTACGGCCGCAACGGCTCGGCCACCATGGGCACGTACCAGCGCCCCACCTCCGCCCTGCTGGCCGACGCGGCCCGGCGGGGAGTGGCGCCGGCGGTCGGCGACCGGCAGCGCCGGCAGGCCGCCCGGGACATCGAGTTCTGGGGCGCCTCCTGCGTGGCGCTCACCGACGACGCGCCGCACGCCGAGACCCTGCGCCGGACCCTGGAGCAGCTCTTCGGCCCCGGCACCCGGATCGCCGACGCCTGGACCTGGCGGTTCTGACCCCGGACACGGCGAAGGGCCCCTCCCGTGCGGGAAGGGCCCTTTCCGGTCGTCTCAGACGCGCGCGCCGACCGGCGGCGCGGACGCCTCGGCGAACTCCTCGCGCGGGTCGTGCAGCTGGCCCAGGGCGACCACCTCACGCTTGAGGAAGAAGGCCAGCGACCAGTCGACCACGACCCGGACCTTGCGGTTGAACGAGGGGATCCGCGACATGTGGTACGTGCGGTGCATGAACCAGGCCGGCCAGCCGGTCATCTTCACGCCGTAGACCTGGGCCACGCCCTTGTGCAGGCCGAGGCTCGCGACGCTGCCCGCGTGCTTGTGCTTGTAGTCGACCGGCTCGCGCCCGCGGATCACGTTCACGATGTTGTCGGCCATCCGGGCGGCCTGCCGGACCGCGTGCTGCGCGCTGGGCGAGCAGAAGTTGCCCGGCTCCTTGGTCAGGTCCGGCACCGCGGCGCAGTCACCGGCGCTCCACGCGCCCTCGACCACCCGGTCGCCGTCCACGATCTGGAGGGTGGGCAGGCAGGTGACGCGGCGCCGCTCGTCCCGCGGGAAGTCCGTCGCGTCCAGCATCGGCGACGGCTTGACGCCCGCCGTCCAGACGATCGTGTCGGACGGGAAGACCGACCCGTCGGAGAGCTTCGCGACCCCGTCGACGCAGGACTCCAGCCGGGTGTCCAGGCGGATGTCCATGTTCCGCTTGAGCAGCTCCTGCACCGTATAGGCGCCCATGTCCCGGTCGACCTCGGGCAGCACCCGCTGGGTGGCTTCGACCAGCACCCAGCGCATGTCCTCCGGCTTCAGCTCCGGGTAGTAGCGCAGCGCGTCCCGGGCCATGTCCTCCATCTCGGCGAGCGCCTCGATGCCGGCGTAACCACCGCCGACGAAAACGAAGGTCAGCGCACGGCTGCGCACGTCCGGGTCGGTCGTCGCGGCAGCCACGTCGAGCCGGTCCAGCACGTGGTTACGCAGGAAGATGGCCTCACCGATGGTCTTGAACCCGATGCCGTGCTCGTGCAGGCCGGGGATCGGCAGGGTGCGGGAGACCGAGCCGGGGGCGACCACCACGTGGTCGTACCGGATCTCCCGGGTCGGGCCGCTGATCGGCTGCACGACCGCGGTCTTCCGGTCGTGGTCGATCCGGGTGACCGTGCCGGCCACGACCTTGCACTTGCGCAACTCCCGCCGCAGCGGCACCACAGCGTGCCGTGGGGAGATGTTGCCCGCCGAAGCCTCCGGGAGGAACGGCTGGTACGTCATGTGCGGCTGCGGGTCGACGACGATGACCTCGGCCTCACGGGAGCTCAGCTTCTTGGACAGGCGCAGAGCGGCGTACAGGCCCACGTGCCCGGCACCCACGACAAGGATCCGCTTCGGATTCACGTCATCTATCTTTCCCCGGGCGGCTCGGGTAATCCCGATCGAGACCCCCTTCTGTGACGGAGCACAACCCCTGTGACCTGCGCAACGTCCCGGGATGTCCCGTCATCTGCGACGCAGGAGCCACGCCAGAAGGCCGCTGAGACCCACCGCCACCAGCAGTCCGACCACCGTCGCCACCTGCGAACCGCGGTCCCCACCGACCCCACCGAGCCAGGCCAGCACGATGCCGAGCACGGCGGCGGCCAGCACCACCCCGCCGGCCCGGCCCAGCCAGCGCAACACCAGATCCGGGTCGACCACCGCGTCGTAGGGCAGCAGCGCGGCAAGCGCGGCCAGCGTGTGCGCCAGGTAGAGCAGCGTGGCCACGGCGAGCAGCCGCCACAGCGCCGGCGGCCGGTCGAAACCGAGCGTGGCGAGCAGCCAGCCGCCGACCGTGACCAGCGCGGCGAACGTCGGCCAGAGCCGGCGCGGAGCGACCGCCGGCAGCACCGCCACCACCGTGAAGGCCAGCAGCGACCGCGGGGTGAACGCCTGTGCCGGGTACGCGACCAGGAGGCCGACCAGCACGCTGAGGAAGATGCCGGCCCGCACCAGCAGCGGAGTGGGGCTGACCCGCCGCACCGCGTAGCGGAGCGCGTTCACGCGCTCGTTCAGCCCCTCGACGAGACCACTCATCGCATACCCGCCTTCGGCGCGGTCGCCAGCCGGGCGACGTCTCGCAGCACCTGGTCGAGGCTGCCGGCGCCGGCCCAGCGCACCACCGGCACGCCGTGCTCGCGGAGCTGGCCGATCATCGTGTCCCGGTCCAGCCGCCACAGCCGGTACGCCACCTCGGCCCAGCCCCGGTCCGTCGGCACCGGCAGCTCGGCCGGCAGGGTGTCCACCGCGACCACGAACCGCCCGCCCCGGGCCATCCGGGCCAGCATCTGCGCCGACCGCTCGTCGAGCAGCGGGGTGAGCACCACCACGAGCGCGTCGGAGGAGAGCAGCTGCGGGCCGAAGACCTGGTCGTACGGCTCGTGCGGGGAGGACTCGGCCGTGACGTCGAGCAGCCACTCCAGAACGGTCAGGTACTGCCGGCGGCCGGTGGCCGGGCGCAGCCGGCGGGCGGCCGGGCCGTACTCCAGCAACGCCACCCGGTCGCCCCGGTGCAGGTAGTGCTCGGCGATCGCGGCGGCCGCCCGGACGGTGGTGTCCAGCACGGACGCCGCCCCGCGTACGCCGCCGGAGCGGCCCGCCTCGGCCAGCACGTCGAGCAGCACCACCACCTCGGCGTCCCGGTCCGAGAGGGTGGCCGCCACGTGCAACTGGCGGGCCCGCAGCGAGACCCGCCAGTCGATCCGGCGCAGCCGGTCCCCGGGCGCGAAGACGCGGACCCCGGCCAGCTCGCCGCCCTCCCCCGGCCGGCGTGAGTGGTGCGCGCCGACCAGGCCGGCGGCCCGGGGCATCGCCTCGACCGCCTCGAACGGCTCGGTCATCGGGTAGACCCGCATCCGCACCGCCCCGGTGACCACCGCCCGCGACACGAGCAGCCCGTCCGCCGCGGCGACCCGGGCGCCGGCCGGCCCGACCGGGTGCCGCCCCCAGCGCAGCGCCGTCCCGGTCAACTCCAGGTCGACGGCCGAGCCGGACGGCACCGAGGTGACGAAGGGCCGGTCGGCACCGCCGGAGCGGCTCACGTCCACCCCGGCCCCGCCGAAGCCGACCTTCTCCACCCGCAGCCAGGGCGACATCCGCGTCCGCACCACCGCCACGTCGTAGGAGACGGTGTCCGGGTTGGCGACCGCCACCGTGGCGGCCATCGGAGTGCCCTCGACCAGGTGCGCGTCCCCGGCACCGAGTTCCAGGTCGGGAAGGGCCGTGGGCCGGCGGCGCAGCGCGTACGCGCTGCCCAGCGCGAACGGGGTGGCCAGCACGACCAGGTCGATCCGGCCGAGCAGCACCGCCGCGACCAGCAGCAGGCCGGTGAGCAGCACGGCCCGGCCGAGCGCCCGGGTGGGCGCCCAGCCGCTCGCCGGTTCCTGACGGTCGGCCATCAGCGTCCGGACGGCCCGGCCGCGTAGCTGGGCAGCGCGCCGCTGGCCGGGGCGGGCGTCGACTCCAGCACCTCACCGACCACGAAGGACGGATCGACCCGGCGCAGCCACATCTCCGGCCGCAGGGTGATCCGGTGGGCCAGCGCGGGCGCCGCCACCGCCTTGACGTCCTCCGGCACCACGTAGTCCCGGTTGCCGAGCACCGCGCGCACCCGGGACAGCAGCAGCAGCGCCAGCGAACCACGCGGCGAGGCGCCGACCAGCACGGACGGGTGCTCCCGGGTGGCCGCGGTGAGCGCCACGATGTACCGGCCGATGGAGTCCTCGACGACCACGTCCTCCAGCGCGGCCTGCATGGCGCGCAGCGTGCCGGCGTCCACCACCGGCTTGATCTCGGCCTCCTCGCGTCGGCGGGCGATCCGCCGTTGCAGCACCTCCCACTCCTCGTCGTGGTTCGGGTAACCGAACGAGACCCGGAGCAGGAACCGGTCGAGCTGCGCCTCGGGCAGCGGGTAGGTGCCCTCGTACTCGATCGGGTTGGCGGTGGCGAGCACGTGGAACGGCTCGTCCAGCCGGTAGGTGACGCCCTCCACCGAGACCTGCTTCTCCTGCATGGCCTCCAGCAGCGCCGACTGGGTCTTCGGCGGGGTCCGGTTGATCTCGTCGGCGAGCAGCAGGTTGGTGAAGACCGGGCCGGCCCGGAACGAGAAGTCGCCGCTGCGCTGGTCGTAGAGGAACGAGCCGGTGACGTCGGCGGGCAGCAGGTCCGGCGTGAACTGGAGACGGCGGAAGTCCAGGCCGAGGGCCTGCGCGAACGAGCGCGCGGTGAGCGTCTTGCCCAGGCCGGGCAGGTCCTCCAGCAGCACGTGGCCGCCGGCCAGGATGCCGGCCAGGACCAGCTCCAGCGCCTCCCGCTTGCCGACCACGACCGTGCCGACCGCGTCGAGCACCGCGCGGGCCAGCCGGCCGACCTCGGCGGGGGGCATGCTCCGGTCCACGTCGTTCATCACAGCTTCTCCAGTTCGGCGACGATCACCGCGAGGTCGCGCGGCGACGGGGGGCGGCGGGCGGGGGTGCCGAGGAAGGTCCACAGCGGCTCGCCCAGCAGGGCACGGGCGCGGGCCGGGTCGGACTCGCGGGTGACGCCGTGCTTCTGGCGCAACCGTTCGTCGGCCAGCTCGCCGAGGCGGGGCAGCACCCGCTCGGTGAACCGCTCGCGGTTGCCGGAGCACCAGTCCAGCGGGCGTTCCCACTTGTTGACGGCGGCGCGCAGGGCGTCGCGGGCGGACCAGTTCCAGGTGCCGGGCTCCTCGCCGGCCGGGGCGCGGGCGCCGGCCCGCGACGGCGGCGGGGGCGACAGCTCGGCGGTGACCCGCCGGACCGCCAGCACGGCCAGCACGCCCGCCACGACGATCCAGAGCGAGACCTGGAGGCCGACCGCGCGCAGCCCGACGACGACCACCACCACGATCGCGGCGGTGACCGCGAGGCTGCGCAGCACCCAGCGCGCCCGGCCACCGCCCGGCCGCCGCGCCTCCTCGGCGGGCTCCCCGGCGGACGAGAGCAGGTCGTCGATGCTGGTGCTCATGCCGTCACCTCGCCGGTGGCCGCCGTGGTCAGCTCGCCACGCAGCCGGCGCAGGGCGGCCCGGGCCTGGTCCCGCATCCGCTCGTCGACGGTGTGGGTGGCGTACCGGGCCTCGCGGTAGACGTGCGCGAAGCCGTCGAGCACGTCGGCGCTGGCGATCGCCGGGACTCCGGCCGCCGGGTCGCCGCGCAGCAACCGGCTGACCAGGTCGGTGGGGGTGTCCCCCGCGCGCCGGGGCACCCCGGCCTCCTCGGCGGCCTCCTCGAGCCGGACCCAGCAGGCGATCACCGCCGTGCGCGGATCGGTGGACCGGTCGTCCAGCTCCACCAGGCCGGCGTCCAGCGCGGCCACCACCTCGCGGGCGGTGCCCTCGGCGGTGCGCCGGGCCCGCTGCCGCGGCACGGCGCGTGTCGTCCGGCGCAGCGCCCCGCCGACCACGGTCCACAGCACGTACCCGACCGCGGCCAGGACCGCCGCCCCGAGCAGCACGATGGCGGCGGTGACGAGCCAGTCGGGAATGCCGCCGGAGGTGGGCGTGCCGAGATCCCGGGGCTCGACGGTGATCGAGGGCGCGGGCTCGGCCGTGGGGTAGTCGGGCACGTACGGGATGGTGTCCGCGGCGGGCGGGATGCGGCTCGCCCCGATCGTCGAGTGCCCGGCGGCGAGCGCGCCGACGGCGAGCAGCAGGGTCACCGCAGCGACCGGCCACCACCTGCGCAGCACGCCGAGGTCCATCCCACCGCCCCACGCATTCCTCAGTCCACCCCGGCCAGGTCCTTCGCCCGGGCGAACACGTCGTCCAACATCGCTGGTGTCAGCCGCCCGGTGAAGGTGTTCTGCTGGCTGACGTGGTAGCAGCCGAGCAGCGCCGGTGCGGACGTGCCGGACCAGTGTGCCCCATGACCGAACGCGGGGCGCGGCGTGGGCGGGCGCTGCCCGTACACGTGGCGCAGCACCGGCCACCACGCGGCCCACGCGAACGCGCCCAGCGCGACCACGACGCGCAGGGTGGGCCGGATGAGGGTGACCTCCCGGTGCAGCCACGGCGCGCAGGTGTCCCGCTCGGCCGGGGTGGGCTTGTTGTCCGGCGGCGCGCACCGCACGGCGGCGAAGATGCGGGTGTCCCGCAGGGTGAGGCCGTCGTCGGCGGACACGCTCGTCGCCTGGTTGGCCAGCCCGGCCCGGTGCAGCGCCGCGAACAGCACGTCGCCGGAGCGGTCCCCGGTGAAGATCCGGCCGGTGCGGTTGCCGCCGTGCGCGGCGGGCGCCAGGCCGAGGATGCCGATCCGCGCGTCGCCCGGGCCGAGGCCGGGCACCGGCCGCCCCCAGTAGTCCTGGTCGCGGAACGCCGCCCGCTTGACCCGGGCCACCTCCTCCCGCCAGACCACCAGGCGGGGGCAGGCGAAGCAGTCGCTCACCGCGCCGTCGAGGTCCGCCAGGTCGGTCGCCCGCGCGGCGCGGGCGACGACCTCGTCGGGGGTACGCGACTCAGCCAAGCTTGGCCCGGAAGAGTTCCAGCGTGCGGGCCCAGGCGGTGGCGGCGGCCCGCTGGTCGAAGTGCTCGGGCCGGTCCTCGTTGAAGAACGCGTGCGCGGTGCCCGGGTAGTCGTAGGTCTGGCAGGTGCCGCCGGCGGACTCGATGGCCCGGCGCACGCTCTGCACCCCGTCGGCGGCGGAGAGGCCGTCCGCCTCCGAGCAGTGGACGAGCGCGGCCTTGCCGGCGTAGCCGGCCCACTCGGCGCTCATGCCCTCCCAGGGCAGTCGCGGGTAGAAGCCGGCGGTGGCGACGATCCGCTCGGAGAACGTGCCGGACCAGAGCGCCAGGCTGGCGCCGGCGCAGAACCCCGCGCAGCCCACCTTGCCGGCGACCTCGGGCCGGTTGGCGAGGTATTCCGCCGCCGCCGCGATGTCGCTCGCCGCCTCGTCCATCTGGGTGCTGTTCAACATCTGCCGCGGCTCACTCGGCTTGCTCGCCGGACCGCCGTGCCGGAAGTCCGGCGCGAGCGCGACGAAACCGGCCTCGGCGAAGCGGTCCACCACCGCCCGGACGTGGGGCACCAGGCCCCACCAGTCCTGGATGACGATGACCGCCGGGCTGGCCGCACCGCCGGAGGGTATCGCGAGATACCCCTCGCTCGTCCCCCCGTTACCGGTGAAGCTCACCATCTCGCCCATGGGCCCGTCCTCCTAGCGGTCAGTCATCGTTGGCTGGTCGCACAGTGGGTGTCACGTGCCGGTAGCGTGCCACGCGCTCACCGGCCCGGGGAAGACGGAAGAACAGTGGCATTCACCTCCTGTTCGCCCGGTGGACGGGACGGCGCGGGTAGCCACCCGCGACGGTCGTGCGCCGCCAGCGAGGTCCTCCACGGTGGACGCACCGAGGGGGTGCCCACCGGCCGGTGGGCACCCCCTCGGTGTCGGCGTCAGCGGGTCGGCGTCGGCGTCGGCGTGCTCTCGCTGGGCGCGGCCGACGGAGTCACGGTCGGCGCGGGGCCGGCGCTCCCGCCCGGGGCGGGAACGGCGCTCGCGGGCGGCGCGCTCACGGTCGGCGCCGCCGGGGCCGGCGCCGGCGCCCCGAAGGGCGCCCGGTCGGGGCAGTAGGGGTAGACGTTGCGCGGCGGGGGCATGGTGCCGTCCGCGCTCAGGCAGGTCGGCCAGCCGAGCCGGATGGGCACGCCGTTCTGGTCGAAGAGCTGGGCGTTGCGGATCAGCCGCCCCTCCTGGTCGTAGACGAAGACGTCCTCGATCGAGTCGTACCGGTCGCCGACCGAGACCTCCTGGTAGCTGCCGAACTGGTCGGAGCTGGCGTGCTGGTCGACGTCGACCAGCAGGGCGAAGGAGAAGAGCAGCAGGGCCCCGGTGCCCAGCCGCAGCAGCCGCCGGGGCCAGCCCCGGAAGCCGGCGGAGCGGCGGCCCAGCCACACCGAGACGAGAACGGCGCCGCCGAGCAGGAAGAGCCCGGCCAGCACGCTGCCGTCGAGCCGAGGCAGCAGCGCGGACGGTTCGCCGAGCACCACGGAGATCAGCAGTGCCGCCAGCCAGCCGCGCACCAGCCACCAGGCGGGACGCAGCGGGCGGAGGAACTCGCTCACCGAGGACTGCCCGAGCAGCGGGCCGAGCTGGGTGTCGAGGGCGCGCAGCTGGGTCCCGGCGCGCGCCTGCGCGGCGGCCAGTCGCCGGCGCCGGCGTCCCGGACCGGCTCCCGCCTCGGCGCCGGCGGCGGCCCGCAGCTCGGCCGCGTACGCCTCCGGCGTGCCGAGCCGGTCGACGAGGGTGCCCTCGGCCTCGGCGGCCACCTCGGCGAGGTGCTCCGGGAGGTCCTCGGTCAGCTCGTCGCGAACGGCGGGCGGCAGGTCGGCCAGGGCTGCCCGCACCCGGTCGACGTAGTCCGCGATCTCCTGCCCAGTGACGGTCATGCCGCCATCCCCCGATCGTCGAGCAGTGCGTCCATGGTGGTGGCGAAGGAGCGCCAGGTCTTGCCGGAGCGGGTGAGTTGGTCCCGGCCGGCGACGTTGAGCGAGTAGTACTTGCGGTGCGGCCCGGACTCGCTCGGCACCACGTAGGTGGTCAGCAGCCCGGCGGCGAAGAGCCGGCGCAGAGTGCCGTAGACCGAGGCGTCGCCGACCTCCTCCAGGCCGGCCTCGCGCAGCCGGCGGAGGATGTCGTAACCGTAGCCGTCCTCCTCCTTGAGCACGGCGAGAACGGCGAGGTCGAGCACGCCCTTGAGGAGCTGCGTGGTATCCACGCTCCGCACACTAGTGCGGATTACGCAGTACCGTCAAGAACACGGTAGTCGAGGGGCATGTGGTGTGTCGTGGACCAGCCCGGCGTCGCGCCCTTTCAGGCCAGGGACCAGGCGATGCCGTCGAGGATGTCGTGTTCGGAGGCGACCACCGAGGGCATCCCGGCGCGCTCCATGATGACCCGGAGCACCAGCGCGCCCGCGCCGATCACGTCGGCCCGGCCCGGGTGCATCACCGGGATGGCCAGCCGCTGCTCGCGGGTCTTCCCCAGCAGGTCGGCGGTGACCTCGGCGACCTGGTCGTACGACACCCGGGCGTGGTGGATGCGCTCCGGGTCGTACTCCTGGAGCCCCTGAGCGATGGCCACCACGGTGGTGACCGACCCGGCGAGCCCGACCAGGGTGGCGGCCTCCCGGCCCGGGACGGCGGTCAGCGCCCGGTCCACGGCGACCGCGATGTCGGCCTGCGCGGCGGCGACCTCGTCCAGGCCGGGCGGGTCGCCGTGCAGGTGGCGCTCGGTCATCCGGACGCAGCCGATGTCCATCGAGACGGCCGCCTGGACGCCGCCCTCGCGGGTGCCGACCACGAACTCGGTCGAGCCGCCGCCGATGTCGACCACCAGGTAGGGCGGCTCGGCGTCGGCGGGCAGGCCGCGGACCGCGCCGGTGAAGGAGAGCCGGGCCTCCTCGTCGCCGGTGACCACCTCGGGTGCGACGCCGAGGGTCTGCTCGACCATGGCCCGGAAGTCGGCCGCGTTGGAGGCGTCGCGCGAGGCGGAGGTGGCGCACATCCGGACCCGCTCGGCGCCCAGCTTCTCGATCTCGGACGCGTAGTCGGCGAGCGCAACGCGGGTCCGCTCGATCGCCTCGGGAGCGAGCCGGCCGGTGCGGTCGACGCCCTGGCCGAGCCGGACGATCTCCATCCGACGGCTCCGGTCGACAAGCGGCGCCCGCGGCCCGGCGGACGGGTCGGGCAGGTCGGCGACCAGGAGTCGGATGGAGTTGGTCCCGCAGTCGATGGCGGCCACACGCGTCGTCACGGCTGCCACCCTACGGCAGCCGGACCGGCCGTCGAGCGGTTCAGTCGTCGGCCGCCGGGCGGCCGAGCAGCTGGGCGCCGAGCGGGGTCAGGCGGTGGTGGACCGCGGCGCCGTCACGCTCGGTCGCGACCAGGCCGGCGGCGCGCAGGGCGGTGGCGTGCTCGGAGGCCGTGGAGAGGCCGACGCCGACGCCCCGGGCGAGCGCCGTGGTGGTGTGCGGGCCCGGCCCGGCGAGACGACGCAGCATCGCTGCCCGGGTGGCGCCCAGCACGCCGGCGAGCGGATCGACCGCCGGATCGAGGGCCCGCGCCGGCATGGCGGCGGGATAGACGAGGAGGACGGGCCGGCCCGGTTCGACCAGGACCCGGGGCAGCGGGCCGGCCACCGGCGACGGGAGCAGCACCATCCCCTCCCCGGTGCCGGTCACCTCGCCGCTCCACCAGGTGCGTACCTCCAGCACGGGCGGCCGCCACCGGATCGCCGGGTGCAGCCCGTCGAAGAGACCGGCCAGCCCGCGCCGGGCCAGCCGGTGCGCGGCATCGGCCAGCTGTCGCTGGTGCACGGTGGTCAGGGTGGACCAATGCGGGGCCAGCACCGCGGCGAACCAGGTGTCGAGGGCCCGGCCGAACAGGTCGAGCACGGTCGGATCGGCGGCGGCGAACGCGCGCCGCAGCGGCGTCGTGGCGACCTCGGTGTAGGCGGCGGCGACCTCCGCCCGGACCCGGCGGGCGGGGGTGGACCGGATCGCCGCGAGGCCGGCGGCCACCGAGTCCAACCCGTCGAACGGGGTGAGGAAGTCCGGCAGCCGGCCGCGGGCGGGCAGCAGGTGCCGCAGCGACCCGGCGGCGGCGCGGACCCGGCCGGCGGAGGTCGCCGTGCCGGCCGCCACCGCGAGATCCGGCGCCATGGCCGCGGTGGCGGGGTCGTGCAGCGCCTGGCAGGCCAGCATGGCGGTGCCGACCGGGTGCAGGCGGTCGACGAACCGTACCCGGCACAGGTCCGCCGGTCCGAGGTGCAGCCGCAGCATGCAAGCAGCGTGCCCGGCTTCGGCGAGGACCGAAAGGGTTGACCGGCTCGGGTCCCGGAACCGACGGTGGAGCCCGGTTACCCACGGGGAGGGCGGGACGTGCGGCGGACGATCGCGGTGCTGGCGGGGCTGATTCTGGTGTTCACCGGTGGAGCGTGCGGCGGGACGGCCGAGCCGGGCGCCGCACCGACCTCCGGTGAGCCGTCGGCTGCCGCGCCGACGCCCGGCGAGCGGCCGGCCGCCGGGGACCACGAGCTGACCCTGCGCCACGGCGGGGTGGAGCGTAGCTACCTGCTGCACGCCCCGCCCGGCTACGACCCGGCGCGTCCCGCGGCGCTCGTCATCGCGCTGCACTTCTTCCCCGGCACCGGGGCCGACATGCGGGAGCTGACCGGGCTCGACGCCCGCGCGGACCGGGAGAACTTCCTGGTCGCCTACCCGGACGGGCAGCACGGCGGCTTCAACGCGCTGATCTGCTGCGGGTCGGCGGACGACGTGGGGTTCCTCACCGCGCTCACCGCTCACCTGGTGGACACCTGGCGGGCCGACCCGGACCGGGTCTACCTGACCGGCATCTCCAACGGCGGTGACCTGAGCTTCCGCCTCGCCGTGGAGGCGGCCGGCGTGTTCGCGGCGATCGGTGTGGTCAGCGGCGGCTACAGCGGCCCGCTGACCGAGCCGGACAGCTACGTGCCCACGCGGCCGGTCTCGGTGATCACCTTCGTCGGCGGGCAGGACCAGTACGCCGGCACTTTCCACGACGGGCTGCGCACCTGGCAGCGACGGCTCGGCTGCCGGCCCGTGGCGGGGCGGAAACCGGCGGCGCCGAAGGGCCTGAGCCGGAGCGACGCGCGATGCGCCGACGGCAGCGACGTGACCGTGTGGAGCCTGCCCGGGATGAGCCACTCCTGGCCGGGCGCCACCGCGGGCCAGCTCGCCGCCCCGGACGCCGGCGTCACCGCCACCGACCTGATCTGGGAGTTCTTCGCGGCCCACCCGCGACGCGGGTGAGGCGGGTCAGAGGCGCAGCAGCATGCGGCTGTTGCCGAGGGTGTTCGGCTTGACCCGCTCCAGGTCGAGGAACTCGGCGACACCCTCGTCGTAGGAGCGCAGGAGCTGTTCGTAGACCGGCTGCGGCACCGGGGCGCCGTCGATCTCGCGGAAGCCGAACGAGCCGAAGAACCCGGTCTCGAAGGTGAGCACGAAGATCCGGGCGACGCCCAGCTCGCGGGCCGCGTCGATCAGCTCGCCGACGATCCGGTGCCCGATCTTGTGCCCCCGGCAGGACGGGTCGACGGCCACCGTGCGGATCTCGGCGAGGTCCTCCCACATCACGTGCAGGGCGCCGCAGCCGACCACCGTGCCGTCGGGCGTCACGGCCACCCGGAACTCCTGCACGTCCTCGTAGAGGGTGACGGTGGCCTTGCTGAGCAGCCGCCGGTCGTCGGTGTAGGTGTCCACGAGCCGCCGGATGCCGCGTACGTCGCCGGTGCGGGCGCGGCGGACCACGATCTCGTCGGCGACGGTCATCTCACTCCCCCGCGGGCACGTCCACGCAGGGGCCGGCCGCCCACCACTTCTCCACCAGGGCGAGGGTCTCGTCGCCGAACGGGTTGACCCCCGGCCCGGCGGCGAGCGCGTGCCCGAGGTGCACGTGCAGGCACTTGACCCGGCCCGGCATGCCGCCGGCCGAGATCCCGGCGATCTCCGCCACCTGCCCGATCGCCTCCCGGCGGGCCAGGTAGTCCTCGTGCGCGGCCCGGTAGCGGGCGGCCAGCTCCGGGTCCCCGGCCAGCCGCTCGGCCATCTCCTTCATGAGCCCGGCCGACTCCAGCCGGCTGCACGCCGCGGTGGCCCGCGGGCAGGTCAGGTAGTACAGCGTCGGGAAGGGCGTGCCGTCGGCCAGCCGGGGCGTCGTCTCCACCACGTCGGGCAGGCCGCACGGGCACCGGTGGGCCACCGCCCGGGTGCCGCGGGGCGGGCGCCCGAGCTGCGCGGCCACCGCGGCCAGGTCGGCCTCGGTGGCCGGCTGGCGCTCCGGCGGGGGTACGGACTCCGCCGCCGCATCCTGCGGTGGTACGACGCTCACGGGTGCCTGTCTCTCGTCGGTGCTCACTTGTCGGGGCGCTCGGCGTTGGCCGCCTGCACGCTCGACCACAGGGTGTCGTACCAGGGGTCGGGCGGCTTCGGCGGCCCCGGCTTCGCGCCCTTGCCGGCGTCCTTGGCGGCCCCCTCCGGGTCGGAGAGCACCACCAGCAGGGTCTCGCCGGGCCGGCCCATGAAGAACCGCTCCCGGGCCTGCGTCTCGATGTACGCCGGGTCGTGCCACTTCTCCGCCTGGGCGGAGAGTTCCTGGATCAGCTCCCGCTGCCGCTGCTGGGACGCTTCCATCCGCTCGATGTCGGCCTGCTGGTCCAGGTAGACCCGGACCGGGTAGGTGTAGGCCAGGGCGAGCGCGATCAGCACCGCGAACAGCACGGTGGCGCGCCCGGTGAAGCGCCGGGGTTGGGGTGCGGTGAGCCGCTTGACCGTGCCACCGGCCGCGGTACGCCGGGCCGCCGCGGGACGGCTCGCGGAGCGTACCCCCTCGGTGGCGCGGGCGGTGCCGGGTGACCGGCCGGCGGCGCGCGGCTCGGCGCGGACGCCGGCGTCGCGGACCGACGACCGGACCCGGGCCGCGCCCGGCCGGCCGGCCTGACCCGGCCGACGGGCGGGCCGCTGGCCACCCGGTGTGCGGCGCTGCTGCATCGTCACACCCCTCCCCCGGAGCTCTCGGCTCAGGCCGAACGGTAACGCGGGAACGCGCCGGCGCCGGCGTACCGCGCCGCGTCGGCCAGCTCCTCCTCGATCCGCAGGAGCTGGTTGTACTTCGCGACCCGGTCGGAGCGCGCCGGGGCGCCGGTCTTGATCTGGCCGCAGCCGGTGGCGACCGCCAGGTCGGCGATGGTGGTGTCCTCGGTCTCGCCCGAGCGGTGGCTCATCATGCACATGAAGCCGGCCCGGTGCGCCAGGTCGACCGCGTCCAGGGTCTCGGTGAGCGAGCCGATCTGGTTGACCTTCACGAGCACCGCGTTGGCGGCGCGCTCGCTGATGCCCCGGGCGATGCGCTGCGGGTTGGTGACGAACAGGTCGTCGCCGACGATCTGGATCCGGTCGCCGAGCGCCGCCGTGAGGGTGGCCCAGCCGCTCCAGTCGTCCTCGGACAGCGGGTCCTCGATGGACACGATCGGGTAGTCGCCGACGAGCTTGGTGTAGTAGTTGCTCATCTCCTCGGCGGTCTTCGCGGTGCCCTCGAAGGTGTAGCTGCCGTTGTCGAAGAACTCGGTGGCGGCCACGTCGAGGGCGAAGACGATGTCGGTGCCGAGCCGGTAGCCGGCCTTCTCGACGGCCTCGGCGATCAGGTCGAGCGCGGCGGCGTTGGTCGGCAGGTTCGGGGCGAAGCCGCCCTCGTCACCGAGGCCGGTCGACAGGTCCTTCTTCTTCAGCACCGACTTCAGCGCGTGGTAGACCTCGGCGCCGGAGCGGAGCGCGTCCCGGAACGTGGGCGCGCCGATCGGCGCGATCATGAACTCCTGGATGTCGACGTTCGAGTCGGCGTGCGCGCCGCCGTTGAGGATGTTCATCATCGGCACCGGGAGCAGGTGCGCGTTCGGGCCGCCCAGGTAGCGGAAGAGGCTCAGCTCGGCGCTGCCGGCGGCGGCCTTCGCCACGGCCAGCGAGACGCCGAGGATGGCGTTGGCGCCCAGCTCGGCCTTGTTGTCCGTGCCGTCGATGTCGAGCATCTTCTGGTCGATCAGCCGCTGTTCGCTGGCCTCGTACCCGATGAGCTGGTCGACGATCCTGTCCTCGATGTTGGCGACGGCCTTCTCGACACCCTTGCCCAGGTAGCGGTCCTTGTCACCGTCGCGCAGCTCGATCGCCTCGAAGGCGCCGGTGGAGGCGCCGGACGGCACCGCGGCGCGGGCGATCGTGCCGTCGTCGAGCCCGACCTCGACCTCGACCGTCGGGTTGCCCCGCGAGTCCAGGATCTCCCGGGCGACAATTCCCTCGATGGTTGCCACTGAGTCGCTCCTCGTTTGTGTGTTCCGGTCCGGTATGGGCCGCGACGGTGCGGCTGAGGCAGGTGTTGAACGCAGCGTATCGGTCCCCGCCCTCGCCCATGCCCTGCGGGGCCGCACCCGGTGACTGAACGCGAGGAAGCGCGCCCCGCGACGGACCCGGGCGCGAACCCGCCCACCACGGCCGGTGACACGGACATTCCCGGATTTCCCGGCCTCAACCGACAACGGGTTTGCGAGAGGTTGCGTCGATCGACAAGGCTGGGCGGCATGCCCGCCGCCTCGACGACTCTCCGCGTGCTCGCCGCCTCGGCCCTCGCGTCGCTCTCGGTCACCGGCTGCCAGGCCCTCGACGACACCGGGGTCGCCCTCGGACGGGCCGACCTGGTCAACGACCTGACCGCCCGCATGGACCGGGCGCTCGAGCAGACCTGGGCCGCCGACTACCAGCTCAGCGGCGGGCGCACCGCGTCGATCGCGCAGACCAAGGAGCCGCTGCGCTCCTCGTACACCTGGCCGGACGGCAAGATCACGGTCACCCAGGAGGCGGTGACCCGGTGCGCGAACGCGGCCGGGCGCACCTCGTGCACGGTGTCGCCGCCGGTGCTGACCGCCGGCAAGCCCTCGGTGGTCGTCTACGGCGAGGTGGGCAAGCTCGGCCTGGTCACCCCGCCGGCGGTGATCCGGCTGCTCACCGACGCGGCGCTCGACCCCGAGGCGACCATCGAGCAGAGCGACACCACGCTGGCCGGGCACCACGCCACCTGCGTCGACGTCACCCGGGCCGGCAACCGCTTCGACGCCTGCGTGACGACCGAGGGAGTGCTGGGCAGCTTCACCGGCACCCTCGACGGCAGGCCGGCGGAGGTCACCCTGAGCCGCTACACCGACACCGTCGAGTCGGCCGCCTTCGACGTGCCGGCCGGGGCCGGCGTGGTCGACCGCCGCCAGTCGACCTCGTGACCGACCGGCTCCACCTGCCGGCCGGCCGGAACGGCGCCGCCGCCGGCCGGGCCGGCTTCCGGCCCGCCGCCGAGCACGGCCGCCCGCCGCACCCGGACGACCTGGCCCTGGCGGTGGCCGGGCGCAGGCTGCTCACCGGCGTTGACGGGCGGTTCCCCCGGATCGCCGAGCTGCCCGACACCCTCGACTGGGTGCCGGTCGGCACGCTGGACGGCGTCCCGGCCTGGGCGGCCGAGGTGGCCGGCGGCACGGCGCTGCCCGGGCGCTGGCGCGGCTGGCCGGGCCTCGCCGCCGAGCTGCCCGCGACCTGGGCGGACCTGGCCGGGCGGGCGCTCGCCGTGGCCACCTGGCGGCGTACGCACCGGTGGTGCGGGGCGTGCCGGGCCGAGCTGACCGACGTGCCGGGCGAGACGGCCCGGCGCTGCCCCGCCTGCGAGCTCACCACGTTCCTGCCGCTCTCCGTGGCGGTGCTGGTGGCGATCACCCGCCCCGGCCCGGCCGGCGGCCCCGGCGAGCTGCTGCTGGTCCGGCACGCGTACGGGCCGACGGAGCTGTGGGCGCTGGTCGCCGGGTTCGTCGAGGCGGGCGAGTCGCTGGAAGCGGCCGCCCACCGGGAGGTCGCTGAGGAGGTCGGCCTGACCATCGGGCGACCCACCTACGTGGACAGCCAGCCCTGGGCGCTGTCCGGCCCGGGCACCCTGCTGGCCGGCTTCACCGCCACCGTGAGCGACCCGGCCGCCGAGCCGGTGGTCGACCCGAGGGAGCTGACCGAGGCGCGCTGGTTCCCGGTGGACGCGCTGCCGGCGGAGCTGCCCCCGGCGTACTCGCTGTCGCGCTGGCTGGTCGACGCGGTCGCCGGCGGCGGGCCCCGCTGACGGTCAGATTCCCAGCAACGTCCGCAGGTGCCGCGGCGGCGGGCAGTCGTGCGCCAGCATGGCGTCGTGCCAGTCGCGCGTCGACACCCCGTCGGGCCGCGCACGGGCGATGTCGGCCATCTCGCTGTAGCCGACGAAGTAGGTGGAGAGCTGGGTCGAGGTGAGCAGCGCCCGCCGCCACTTGCCGGCCGCCTCGCCCTCCTCCTGGAAGCCGCGCCCGGTCATCAGCGCCATGGCCTCGGCCTCGGGCAGGTCCTCGCAGTGCACGAGCTGGTCGAGCAGCGCGTTGATGGTCATCCGGAGCTGCATCTTGAGCTGCTGGAGCCGGACCGGCAGGCCGCCGAAGCCCAGCCCGGCCATCAGCTCCTCGGTGTAGACCGCCCAGCCCTCGATGAACACCCCGGACTCGGTGAGCGCGCGGACCCGGGTCGGCCCGGCGTAGCGGCGCGCGTGGGCGAGCTGGAGGAAGTGGCCGGGCATCGCCTCGTGCACGGTCAGGTTGCGGATCATGTGGTCGTTGTATTCGCGGTAGAACGACTCGACCCGCTGCGCCGGCCAGTCCGCCGGGGTCGGCGCGATGCAGTAGAAGGTCGGCACGTCCGCCGTCTCCAGCGGACCGGGCGAATCGCAGTAGGCCACCGCCACGCCCCGGGCGAACTCCGGCATCTCCTGGATCACGCACGGGTCGTCGACCAGGCTGACCAGGTCGTGGGCCCGGACGAAGTCGCTCGCCTCGTCGAGCGTGACCGAGGCGAGGTCGACGATGGTGGCGTCGTCCGGGTGCTCGGCGGCGAGCAGGGCCAGCGCCCGGCGGACCGTCTCGTCGTCGGCCGTGCCACCGACCAGCTCGACGGCCGCCGCGCGGATCTCGGCGGTGACCCGGTCGAGGTTGGCCCAGGCGCGGCGCTGCACCTCGGCGGCGCTCAGCTCGGTGTCGAGGGTGTGCCAGAGCCGCGCCTCCCAGCGGCGCCGGCCGAGCCGAGGGTCGCGCCCCGGGCCGGCGTCGGCGGCCAGGCCGATCCGCAGCCACGCCACGAACTCCTCCAGCGCGGCGATCGCCGCGGTGGCGGCCGGCTCCACCCGGTCGTGCAGCGCCGGCGCCTCGGCGAGCAGCCCGGGCACCTCGTCGCGGATCAGCGCCGCCGTGCCGGTGAACTGCCCGACCGCCGTCTCGGCGTGGATCCGCGGCATGTCGCGCAGCGTCGCGCGCGCGGTCGCCAGGGCGTCCGGTACGGCCGCCAGCCGCCCGGCCAGGTGGGTCAGGCGCTCCTCGACCGGCGCGTACGGGCGGGCCATGAGGGCGTGCAGCAGCGGGCCGGGGTTGTGCCGCAGCGGGTCCCACTCGTGGCCGCGGATCTCGGTGGCCTCGAACAGGCTCCGGTCGACCAGGCTGCTGAGCAGCGCGTGGTCGACCCGCTCCTCGACGTCGAGCGAGTCGCTGTCGATTTCGGAGAGCGCGTCGGCCGCGTCCCTGAGCATCGCCTGGTCGGCGGCGAGGGCGTCGGCGGACAGGTCGGGCAGCCGGTCGTCGTACCGGTGGTCCCCGGCCGAGGTGGCCAGCCCGGGCCGGCTCTCCAGCAACGCCTCCACGATCCGCTCGGCGAGCGGCACGAACGACTCCATGCCGACGACCTTACCGATCTTCCCGCGCCGACCTTCCGTTGATCATGAGGTTGGCCGTGCCGGAACGCGCATTCCGCGCCGCTGACCTCATGATCAATGCTCGGGGGCGTCGGGCGGGGCGGCACGTTCGGCCGCGCGGACGGCGTCGGCGTACGCCAGGGTGGCGCGGCGCAGGGCCGCCTCGGGGTCGATGCCGGCCTGCCGGGCGGCGGCGACCGTGGCGAGCAGGCCGGCGCCGAGGCGCGCCTCGGGGTCGACCTGGGATTCCGCCAGCGGCGGCGGGACGGCCAGGCCGACCCGGCCGGCGCGGTCCAGGACCTTCGCGGCCAGGGCCAGCGCGGGCTGGCTCAGCGCGATGCCGTCCAGCACCGACTCGCGGGTCTTCTCGGCCCGCTTGATCCGCTCCCAGTTCGCCTCGATCTCCTCGATCGAGCCGGCCTGCTCACCGGAGAAGACGTGCGGGTTGCGGCGGACCATCTTGTCGACCAGGCCGCCGGCCACGTCGTCGACAGTCCAGCGCTTCCCCTCCGGCAGGTCCTCGGCCAGCCGGGCGTGCAGCAGCACCTGGAGCAGCACGTCGCCCAGCTCCTCGCGGAGCGCGTCGGTGTCGTCGGCGCTGATCGCGTCGTACGCCTCGTAGCACTCCTCCAGCAGGAACCCGGCCAGGCTCCGGTGGGTCTGCGCCCGCTTCCACGGGTCGCCGCCCGGGGAGGCCAGCCGGTCCATCACCTCGACGGCGTCGAGCAGCCGGGCCCCCGGCGGGTCCCACGAGCCGTACATCAGCTCCAGCTCGGCGAGGCCGGGCTGGCGGGCCAGCCGCAGCCCCAGCTCACGCGCGAGCGCCTCGTCGCCGGCCGGCCCGGCCAACCACACCGCGCTGCCGTGCGCGGCCGCCGCGTCGAGCAACGCCTGGGTGGCGCCCTCGGTCACCACCGTGACCTCGGCGCCCGTCGACCGGACCGCCGTGGCGAGTTCGCTCTCGGCGCCCGCCAGCACCGGCGCGGAGCGGACGACGTCCCAGGCGGGCGCCGTCAGCAGGCCGGCGGGCAGCCGGGGCGAGGTGACGAGCAGGACGATGCGCGCGGTCATGCTCAGGGCGCCACCGAAGCGCTCGGCTCGGCCGACTCCGGCTCGGTCGACTCCGGCTCCGGGGTGGAGATGTCGGTCACCTGGTCCGCGCCGTCCACGTACGGCAGGTCGTAGAGGTTGACGTTCTGCTGAGGGATCTGGAACAGGGCGGGCACGGCCAGGGTCGGGTAGCGGGGGTTGACCCGGACGTCCGCCCGGTCGACCTGCTCCTTGAGCGCCTCGCTCAGGCCCACCACGGCCGAGACCTGGGGCGCGATGGACGGGTCGGCGAACGCCTCGCGCTGCTGCTCGGTCGACCAGCCGGGGCGCGCCACGTTCGCCTTCACCAGCGCGTCGTAGACGGCGGCGGTGTCGGCGTCGGAGAGCTGCGCCTTCGGCAGCCCCTGGCCCAGCGCGTTGAAGACGTCGTACCACTCGGCGGCGAGCCTCGCGTACTCGGTGTCCGGGACGCGCAGCGCCTGGCCGATGTCGGCCACGCTGATCTCGTCGGGCACCTGGAGCTTCTTGTCGGCGACGATCCGCTTGCCCAGGTCGAGGCCGACCAGCAGGTTGACCACGTCCTGCCCCTCGAGGTCGAGCTCGCGCAGCTCGGCCGGCACGGGCTGGCCCTGCTCCTCGGCGGCCTTGACGACCCCGGCGTACGCCTGCGCGGCCTCGTCGCGGATGGCGTCGACCCGGGCGATCGAGTAGCTCGTGTCCCCGACGTACGCGGCAACGTCAGGGGCGGACCGCCCGCAGGCGGCGAGGGACAGCACAGCGAGGGCCGCGACGCTGGCGGCGGCGATGAGACGGCGAGCACGCATGACGGCCACTCTCTCACGCCCCGGGGCCGGCTGTGACGCCGCCCACCTCACGGCGCCCCCGCCCCGCCGGCTGCGCCGCGTCACCTTCCGCTCGCCACCGCGGCGCCCGCCGAACCGGCCAGCTCCGCGGGCTCGCCGAGGACGTCGGAGAGGAGCTGGGCGCACCACTCCAGCAGCGCCTGGTCGCGCAGCGGCTCGCCGCCGACCCGGCGGGTGCTCGGCCGGGGCACGCTGACCTGGTCGAGCGCCTGCTTGTAGACCGAGTCCGGGTGGTAGCGCTTGAGCCGCAGCTGCTTCGAGTCGGGCAGCGGCAGCGGCCCGAACCGGATGTGCTTGCCCTGCATCGACACGTCGGTGAGGCCGTACCGCCGGGCCAGCAACCGGAACCGGGCCACCGCGACCAGGTTCTGCACCGGCGTGGGCGGCTCGCCGTAGCGGTCGGTCATCTCGGCGACCACCTCGCGCAGCCGCTCCTCGTCGCGGGCCTCGGCCAGCTTGCGGTACATCTCCAGCCGCAGCCGCTCCACGCTCACGTAGTCGTGCGGCAGGTGCGCGTCGATCGGCAGGTCGACCTTGACCTCGGTCTCCTCCTCCACGTGCTCACCCTTGAACGCGGAGACCGCCTCGCCGACCATCCGCACGTAGAGGTCGAAGCCGACCCCCTCGATGTGGCCGGACTGCTCGCCGCCGAGCAGGTTGCCGGCGCCCCGGATCTCCAGGTCCTTCATGGCCACGTACATGCCGGCGCCCAGCTCGGTGTGCTGGGCGATGGTGGCCAGCCGCTCGTGCGCGTTCTCGGTGAGCGGCTTGTCGGACGGGTAGAGGAAGTACGCGTACGCCCGCTCCCGGCCCCGGCCCACCCGGCCGCGGATCTGGTGCAGCTGGGCCAGGCCGAGCAGGTCGGCCCGCTCGACGATGAGGGTGTTGGCGTTCGGGATGTCGATGCCGGACTCCACGATCGTGGTGCAGACCAGGACGTCGAACTCCTTCTCCCAGAAGCCGACCATCACCTTCTCGAGCGCTTCCTCGCCCATCTGGCCGTGCGCCACCGCGACCCGGGCCTCGGGCACCAGCTCGCGGATCCGGCGTGCCGCCCGGTCGATCGACTCGACCCGGTTGTGCAGGTAGAAGACCTGCCCGTCGCGGAGCAGCTCCCGGTGGATCGAGGCGGCCACCTGCCGGTCGTCGTACGCCCCGACGAACGTGAGCACCGGGTGCCGCTCCTCCGGCGGGGTGGCGATCGTGGACATCTCCCGGATGCCGGTGATCGCCATCTCCAGGGTGCGCGGAATCGGGGTGGCCGACATGGCCAGCACGTCGACCGAGGCGCGCAGCGTCTTCAGGTGCTCCTTGTGCTCGACGCCGAAGCGCTGCTCCTCGTCGATGATGACCAGCCCGAGCTGCTTGAACCGGGTGGCCGCCTGGAGCAGCCGGTGGGTGCCGATGACGATGTCGACGGTGCCGTCGGCGACCATCTCCAGCGTCCGCTCGCTCTCCTTCGGGGTCTGGAACCGGGAGAGCTGCCGGATGGTGATCGGGAACTGGCTCATCCGCTCGGCGAAGGTGTTGTAGTGCTGCTGCACCAGCAGCGTGGTGGGCACCAGCACGGCCACCTGCTTGCCGTCCTGCACGGCCTTGAACGCCGCCCGGACCGCGATCTCGGTCTTGCCGTAGCCGACGTCGCCGCAGATCAGCCGGTCCATCGGGACGGTCTGCTCCATGTCCCGCTTGACCTCCTCGATGGCGGCCAGCTGGTCGGGCGTCTCCTGCCAGGGAAAGGCGTCCTCCAGCTCCCGCTGCCAGGGGGTGTCCGGGCCGAACGAGTGCCCCTTGGACGCCTTGCGGGCGGCGTAGAGCTGGATCAGCTGCGCGGCGATCTCGCGGACCGCCTTGCGGGCCCGGGCCTTGGACTTCTGCCAGTCCGAGCCGCCCATCTTGTGCAGGGTGGGCTGCTCGCCGCCGACGTAGCGGGAGAGCTGGTCGAGCTGGTCGGTGGGGACGAAGAGGCGGTCGCCCGGCTGGCCACGCTTGCTCGGCGCGTACTCGATGACCAGGTATTCCCGGCTCGCGCCGTTGACCGTCCGCTGGACCAGCTCGACGTAGCGGCCGATGCCGTGCTGTTCGTGCACCACGTGGTCGCCGGCCTTGAGCTCCAGCGGGTCGATGGTGTTGCGCCGCCGGCTCGGCATCCGGCGCATGTCGCGGGTGGAGGTGCCCCGGCCGCCGGTGACGTCGTTGCCGGTGAGCAGCACGAACCGGGACGCCTCGTCGACGAAGCCGGCGGTCAGGCAGCCGCAGGAGACCAGCACGTCGCCGGGGGTGGGCGCGGCCGGCACCTCCTCGGTGAGCCGGGCGCCGAGGCCGGCGTCGCGGAGCACCTCGACGGCCCGCTGGGCGGGGCCGTGGCCCTCGAAGACGAGGGCGATCGACCAGCCCTCGCCGGCCCAACGCTTGAGGTCGTCGACCACCCGGGCGGTCTCGCCGTGGTAGAGCGGGGCGGGCTGGGCGGCCAGGGTCACCGCGATGGCGTCGTCGGGGGTCACGTCGACCTCGGTCGGCTCGTCCTCCCACGGCTGCCGGGCGGGCGCGGCCTCGGCCTCGACGAGGCCGAACGGGGCGAGGGTCCACCAGGGCTGGCGCAGGGCGCGGGCCGCCGTGCGCACGTCGGCCAGGGTCCGGAAGGCGGCGGCGCCGAGGTCGACCGGGGCCTGGCCGCCGACCGCGGCCGCGGCCCAGCTCGCCTGGAGGAACTCCTCGGAGGTACGCACCAGGTCGTGGGCCCGGGTGCGGATCCGCTCCGGGTCGCACAGCAGCACGTGGGTGCCGGCCGGCATGCAGTCGACCAGCAACTCCATCGAGTCGGCGCCGATCAGCGCCGGGGCGAGGGACTCCATGCCCTCGACCGGGATGCCCTCGGCCAGCTTGTCGAGGATCTCGGCCAGCTCCGGGTGCTCCTGCGCGAGCGCGGCGGCCCGCTCCCGCACGTCCGGGGTGAGGAGCAGCTCGCGGCACGGCGGCGCCCAGAGCTGCGGGACGCCCTCGATGGTGCGCTGGTCGGCGACGGCGAAGGTGCGGATCTCCTCGACCTCGTCGCCCCAGAACTCGACCCGGGAGGGGTGCTCGTCGGTGGGCGGGAAGACGTCCAGGATGCCGCCGCGCACGGCGAACTCACCGCGCTTGGTGACCAGGTCGACCCGGGCGTACGCCATGTCGATGAGCCGGCGGGCGACCTCCTCCAGGTCCGCCTCGTCGCCGGCGGCGAGCTGCACCGGCTCCAGGTCGCCGAGGCCCTTGAGCTGCGGCTGGAGCAGGGAGCGGACGGGCGCCACGACCACCCGCAGCGGGCCGGTGCGCCCGTGCGCGTCGGCCGAGCCGGGGTGGGCCAGCCGGCGCAGCACGGCCAGCCGCCGCCCGACGGTGTCGGAGCGGGGCGAGAGCCGCTCGTGCGGCAGCGTCTCCCAGGACGGGAAGACCGCCACCTGCTCCGGGGGCAACAGGCTGCCCAGCGCGGAGGCCAGGTCGTCGGCCTCGCGGGTGGTGGCCGTCACGGCCAGCACGGGACGGCCCGCGCCGCCGGCCGGCTCGTCGGCCGCGACGGCGGCGACGGCGAACGGCCGCAGCGCGGCGGGGGCGGTCAGGTCGAGGCCGTCGACCTGGGCGGCACCGGAGCGCGCCAGGTCACGCGCCCGGGCCAGCCCCGGGTCGGCCAGGGCGGCGGAGAAGAGTCCGGTGAGCATCTGTAATCACTTCCAGGAGGTCGACGCACGGCGACGACCCCTCGTCCAGCCGGACGGGGGGTGCACCGTTCGAGACTATCCCGCTGCCCGGACATTCCGGGCCCCAGCCGGGCCGCCGACATCGATCTTGACGGCGTCCGGGCCGGCATGGTGCGGTGGGGCGCATGACGGGTGAGTACCGGGCGGTCTTCGACGCCGAGGTGATCTTCGCGAACGGCGGCGGGCTGCGGACCGACGGGTTCCGGCTGGACGTCCCAAGCCCGGAGGTCACCGACGACGAGCTGGCCGCGCTCCTCGTGCGGCACCTCGGGCTGCTCATGGTCGGCGAGGTGCGGATCACCAACCGGACCGTGGTGGAGGAGCCGCACAAGGGGGGTCGCGGGGTGACCGGCCCGGCGGCCGGCGGGCGGCGGCTGGTCGAGCTCAGCCACGTCATCACCGACGGCATGGTCACCCTGCCCGGCTGGCAGCCGCCCCGGATCACCGACTGGCTGACCCGCGAGGCGTCCCGGGAGCGCTACGCGCCGGGCGTCGAGTTCCACGTCGCCCGGATCGACATGATCGCCAACACCGGCACGTACGTGGACGCGCCGGCGCACCGCTGGGCGGACGGCGCGGACCTGACCGGCGTTCCGCTGGACCGCCTCGCCGACCTGCCCGGGGTGGTGGTGCGGGTGCCGGCCGGCACCCGGGCGGTGGACCGGCTGATGCTCGCCCCGTACGAGGTGGCCGGCCGGGCGGTGCTGCTGCACACCGGCTGGGACGCGCACTTCGGCACCGACCGGTACGCGGGCCCCGACGCGCCCTACCTGACCGCCGACGGCGCGGACTGGCTGGTCGAGGCGGGGGCGGCGCTGGTCGGCATCGACTCGGTCAACATCGACGACATGACCCCGGCCGCGGCCGGGCAGCGCCCGGCGCACAGCGACCTGCTGGCGGCCGGCATCCCGATCGTCGAGCACCTGACCGGCCTGGCCGCCCTGCCACCGGAGGGGTTCCGGTTCACCGCCGCCCCACCGCGGGTGGCCGGCATGGGCACCTTCCCGGTCCGCGCCTTCGCCGTCATCGACTGACGCACGGTCACCGCTGGAGATCTTGGAACGAAATGGCCCCCATAGGGGCCGGTTTCTACCAAGATCTTCAGCCGGCCGAACGCTCACGCCGCTCGCACCGCCCCCGTCCCGAGGAAGACGTCCCGCAGGTCGGCGATCTCCAGCAGGCGGTCCGCCACTCCCAGCGCCCGGTCGACGTCGGTCGTCTGCAGGACCGGGTAAGCCCACGAGTTGCTCATCAGTAGCGCACGGCGATGCGGCGGTCGACGGCGTCGACGCGGATCTCCCCGCCGTACGGGATGATCAGTTGCGGGTCGGTGTGGCCGAGGTCGACGTCGAAGACCACCACCGGGTCGTCGGCGTACGGCGCGAGGGCCGTCAGGATCGCCTCCCGCTGCGCCTCGCCCCAGGCGCGCCGCTCGTCCAGGGTGTGCGGCCGGTCGAAGTCCCACGCCTTGGGCCGGCCGACCACGATCGCCGGGAAGGCGGCGAGCAGCCCGCGCTCGCCGAGGTTGCGCACGATCCGGAAGACCTCCCGCGCGCCGGGGAGCTCGTTGGACGTCTCGACCACCAGCACCGACCCGGCCAGGTCGGCCGCCGGTGGGACCCGGTCGGTGGCCAGCAGCCAGTGGACGATCTCCAGGCAGCCGCCCCAGGTCCGCCCCTGGACCACCCGGGCCGGCCCGTGCCAGCGCCAGCCCTCGCCGGGGAACATCACCGGCTCCTCGGCGAGCGTCGCCGGGTCGCGCCAGTCGCGCGGCTCGTCGCCCCACTCCGGAGCCGGGGTCAGCTCGTACCACCCGGAGGTGAACAGCGCCGCCCGCAGCGAGTCGAAGGTCAGCGGGTGCGGCGCACCGGACCGGCCGAGGTGCACCAGCACCGACCCGCCGTGGTAGGCGACGATCCCCAGCCGGTGGAGGTGGTTGAGGACGTTGGTGTTGTCCGAGTAGCCGAAGTAGGGCTTCGGGTTGGCCCGCAGCACGGCGTCGTCCAGGAACGGCGTGACCGTGATCAGGTCGTCGCCGCCGACCGTGGCGAGCACGGCCGTGATGCCCGGGTCGGCGAAGGCGGCGGTCAGGTCGCGCGCCCGGTCCCGCGGGTCGGCTCCCACCTGCCGGGTGGTCGGATACTCCACCGGCTCCAGCCCGAACTCCTCGCGGAGCCGGCGCAGGCCCAGCTCGTGCACGTGCGGGAAGAGGCCGGGCAGGCCGGCGGAGGGCGAGACGACCGCGACCCGGTCGCCGGGCTTCGGCTTCGGGGGATAGCTGGGCAGCACCATGATCCGAAACTATCGGGACGGGCCAGCGAATTCCGCCCGGAGAAAAGCACTCGAGCCGGGCATATGCGGGCAATAGGCTGAGCGCGTGAGCGAGGCGCAGCGGGACCTTCCGGTACGCGACTGGCTGCCCGGCACGGCGGCGCTGCTGCTCGGCACGCTGGCGTTGGCCACCGCGTTCATCGCCGCCTACGTGGGCGCGCTGCACCAACCCCGACCCCACGACGTGCCCGTCGGGGTCGTCCTCGGCGACCAGCGCGCCCAGGCCGTGCTGGCCGCCGTCCGCCAGCGCACCGACAAGATCGAGCCCATCGAGTACGACGACCCGGCCGCCGCCGGCGACGGCCTGACGGGCCGCGAGGTGTACGGCGTGCTCACCTCCGGCCCGGACAACGGGTTGCGCCTGGCCACCGCCAGCGCCTCCGCCCCCGCCGCCACCGAACTGGTGACCCAGGTGCTCGGCCGGGCCGCCCAGCAGGCGAACCTGCCGCTCCAGGTCACCGACGAGGTGCCGGTGGAGCCGACCGACCCGCGCGGGCTGGTCCCCTTCTACCTGGCGGTCGGCCTCGTGCTCGGCGGCTACCTGGCCTCCACCGCGTTGGGCCTGCGCACCGGCACCGCGCCGGTGAGCCTGCCCCGGGCCGGGCTGCGGATCGCCGCCCTGGCGGTCTACTCGGCCGTGCTGGGCATCGTGGGCGCCGCCGTCGTCGGCCCGTTGCTCGACGTCTGGCACCACGACATCACGGCGGTCGCGGCGGTCGGCGCGCTGGCCGTCTTCGCCGCCGCCATGGTGGCCAGCGCCGTGCAGGCCTGGCTCGGGCTGCTCGGCACCGGCCTGGTCATCCTGCTGCTCGTGGTGCTCGGCAACCCCGGCTCCGGCGGCATCTACGCCCCCGAGTTCCTGCCGGCCTGGCTGCGGGGGATGCACCGGTGGAACATTCCCGGCCTGGCCACCGACCTGATCAAGTCGGCGGTCTACTTCGACCGCCGGTCGACGGGCTGGGCGCTGTCCGGGCTCACCCTCTGGGCGCTGCTCGGGCTCCTCGGGCTGGTGACCGCGACGATCTTCCGGGCGCGCCGGCGCGCGGTCCGGGCCGCCCGCCCCGACACCGCCGGCGGGCCGCCCGCCGATGGCTGAGCCGGCCGGCCGGTCCCAGAGTGCAGATCGTCACGCGATCCCCCTCCTTGCGCCGGGGCCCGCGCGGATACGATCCAGGGAGTCGGACAGCGCTGTCCTTCGTACTCGCGTAAGGAGCGCACCGTGACCGACCAGCACGACCACGACGGCCCCGACGCCGCTCTCCGGGCCGACATCCGCCGCCTCGGCACGCTGCTCGGGCAGACCCTCGCCCGGCAGGAGGGCCGCCCCCTGCTCGACCTGGTCGAGGAGATCCGGGCCCAGGTCCGCTCCGACCCGCCGGCCGCCGCCCAGCGCCTCGCCGGGCTCGACGTCACCACCGGCACGAAGCTGGCGCGGGCCTTCTCCACCTACTTCCACCTGGCCAACATCACCGAGCAGGTGCACCGGGCCCGCGACCTGCGCCGCCGCCGCGCCATGCACGGCGGGTGGCTGGACCAGGCGGCCAAGATGATCGCCGAGCGCGGGGTGCCCGCCGAGGAGATCGCCGCCGCGGCCCGCCGGCTCGCCGTACGCCCGGTCTTCACCGCCCACCCCACCGAGGCGGCCCGCCGGTCCATCCTGTCCAAGCTGCGCGCGGTCGCCGACGAGCTGGACACCGAGACGGCCAACGCGATCCTCTACGGCGCCAGCGACGAGGGGCCGGCCAACCGGCGCCTGGCCGAGCTGCTCGACCTCATGTGGCAGACCGACGAGCTGCGGCTGGACCGGCCGGACCCGACCGACGAGGCCCGCAACGCCATCTACTACCTGCGCGACCTGCACGCCGAGGCCGCCCCGCAGGTGCTCGACGACCTCGCCGACACGCTGCGCACCCTCGGCGTGGAGACCTCGCCGACCGCGCGCCCGCTGACCTTCGGCACCTGGATCGGCGGCGACCGGGACGGCAACCCGTTCGTCACCCCGACGGTCACCCGCGACGTGCTGCGCATTCAGCACGAGCACGGCATCGAGGCCACCGAGAAGGCCATGGACCAGCTGATCAACGAGGTCAGCGTCTCCCGCCGGCTGCGCGCGGTCTCCCTCGACCTGTCCGCCAGCCTCGCCACCGACCTGGACGCGCTGCCCGAGGTGGCGCCCCGGTTCCGCCGGGTCAACGCCGAGGAGCCCTACCGGCTCAAGGCCCGGTGTGTGAAGGCCAAGCTGGCCAACACCCGGGAGCGGCTGCGCACCGGCACCCCGCACGTGCCGGGGCGGGACTACCGCGGCTCGGCCGAGCTGATCGCCGACCTGGAGCTGCTGCGCGCCTCGCTGGCCCGCAACTCCGGGCAGCTCACCGCCGTGGGCCGGCTGGCCTCGACGATCCGCACGGTGTCCGCGTTCGGGCTCCACCTGGCCACCATGGACGTCCGGGAGCACGCCGAGAAGCACCACGAGGTGCTCACCCAGCTTTACGCTGCGGTCGGTGAGGTGTCCGACTACCCGTCGCTGACCCGGCTGGAGCGCACCAAGCTGCTCGCCGACGAGCTGGCCGGCCGCCGGCCGCTCTCCACGCAGGACAGCCCGTTGACCGAGTCGGCGCAGAAGACGTTCGACGTGTTCGGGGCGATCCGCGAGGCGCAGGACCGGTTCGGCGCCGAGGTCATCGAGTCGTACATCATCTCGATGACCCTCGGCGTGGACGACGTGCTCGCCGCGGTCGTGCTGGCCCGCGAGGCCGGCCTGGTCGACGTGCACAGCGGCCGGGCCCGGATCGGGATCGTGCCGCTGCTGGAGACCCCGGCCGAGCTGAACGCCGGGGGCGAACTGCTGGACGAGCTGCTCTCCCTGCCGGCCTACCGGGCGCTCGTGGCGGCCCGCGGCGACGTGCAGGAGGTGATGCTGGGCTACTCCGACTCCAACAAGGAGGCCGGCATCACCACCAGCCAGTGGTCCATCCACCGGGCCCAGCGGGCGCTGCGGGACGTGGCCGCCCGGCACGGCGTGCACCTGCGGCTCTTCCACGGCCGGGGCGGCACCGTCGGCCGGGGCGGCGGCCCCACCCACGAGGCCATCCTGGCCCAGCCCTACGGCACGCTCGACGGCGCGATCAAGGTGACCGAGCAGGGCGAGGTCATCTCCGACAAGTACACGCTGCCCGCGCTGGCCCGGGAGAACCTGGAGCTGACCGTGGCGGCGGTGCTTCAGGCGACGCTGCTGCACACGGCGCCCCGGCAGCCGGCCGAGATGCTGGAGCGCTGGGACGCGACCATGGACGTGGTCTCCGAGTCGGCCTTCCGGTCCTACCGGTCGCTGGTCGAGGACCCGGACCTGCCGGCCTACTTCTGGGCCTCCACCCCGACCGAGCTGCTCGGCGCGCTCAACATCGGCTCCCGGCCGGCGAAGCGGCCGAACACCGGCGCCGGGCTCTCCGGCCTGCGGGCAATCCCGTGGGTGTTCGGCTGGACGCAGACCCGGCAGATCGTGCCCGGCTGGTTCGGTGTGGGCTCCGGGCTGGCCGCCGCGCGGGCAGCCGGGCTGGAGGACGTGCTCGCCGAGATGAACCGGAACTGGCACTTCTTCCGCACGTTCCTGTCGAACGTCGAGATGATGCTGACCAAGACCGACCTGAGCATCGCCCGTCGCTACGTGGAGACCCTGGTCCCGAAGAAGCTGCACCCGATCTTCGAGAAGATCGAGCAGGAGTACGAGCTGACCAAGCAGGAGGTGCTGGCGGTCACCGCCTCGCCGGCGCTGCTGGAGAACTCGCCCGTGCTCCAGCGGACCCTCGCCGTGCGGGACACCTACCTGGAGCCGCTGCACCACCTCCAGGTGGCGCTGCTGCGGCAGTACCGGGACTCCGGGGCCGCGGGCCGCGCCGTGGCCACCGCGCCGGGCGGGCGCCGGGCCCCCAACGACGGCACGGCGCTGGAGCGGGCGCTGCTCACCACGGTCAACGGCATCGCCGCCGGCATGCGCAACACCGGCTGACCCCGGCTCACGAGGAAGGCCCCGGTCGCCGACCGGGGCCTTCGTCATCCGCGCGGCGGGCTACCAGTCGCCGCCGCCGAAGTCCCCGCCGCCGAAGTCGCCCCCACCGAAGTCGCCGCCGAAGTCCCCGCCGGCGTAGTCGCCCTGGCCCTGGTCGGCGAAGTCCTGCCCCTGGTCGCCGAAGTCCTGGCCCTGGTCGCCGCCCTGGTCCTGGCCGTCGTCGAAGCCGTCGTTGAAGCCCTCCTGGTACCCGGACTCGTAGCCGTAGCCCGGGTCGGCGAAGGCGGGCGAGAAGAGCGCGTCGGCGATCAGGATGCCGCCGAGCACACCGGCGCCGGTGCCCAGCGCGGTCTTCCACCACGGCGTCGAGTACCAGCCGGCCGGCACCGGGCGCCCCTGCCAGTTTCCGCCCGGATAGTAGTAGGGAGTCTGGTTTCCCGGCTGGGGTCCGGCCCGGTAGGTCTGCCCCTGCACGTTGACCTCGCGCTCCTTGGTGAGCATGCCCGCGCCCCGGGCGGCGGCCAGCGGCGGCAGCTCCGGGCCCGGGTCGATGCCCAGGGCGGTGCGCGCCGCCCGGATGTAGGCCAGCCCCTCCAGCGCGGTCTCCCGGGCCAGCGCGAACTGGTGCGGGGTGCTTGCCTGCTCCAGCTGGGAACCGGCCGCGTTGTAGCGCTCACCGGCGTCGGCCAGCGCCTGGCGGACCGCCGGGGCGTCCCCGTGCAGGTTCATCAACTGTCCGCCGAGCCGCTCGTACCAGCGCTGCGCCTCAGCGCGGGCGTCGGCCAGCTCGGTGGCCCGCCGGGACCTGCTCCCCCACCGCCAGAACACCAGGGCACCTCCGAGCATCAGGATCAAGACCACCCACAGGGCAACCTCCATGACCTCGAACGTACCCAGCGGGCGCACGTCGTACCCGTTTGGCAAGCTCTTCGGCATGAGCTTCTCGACGCTGGCCGTGGTGGTGCTCTGCCTCGCCGCGGGCGGCGCGGTGGGCTGGCTGGCCGCCCGGTCCCGCTCGGCGACGGAGATCGCCCGGCTGGAGGCGACCCTGGCCGCCACCCGCGAGGGCGAGGGGCGGCTGGAGCAGTCCATGCGGGCACTCAGCTACGAGGCGACCGCGCAGTCGCAGGAGGCGGTGGCCCGGGCGGTGGCCCCGCTGCACGACACCCTCCGCCGCTACGAGCAGCGGGTCGCCGAGCTGGAGCGCGACCGGGTCGACGCCTACGCCGAGCTGCGCGAACAGGTGCGGTCGATGAGCGCGGTCTCCGGCGAGCTGCGCACCGAGACCAAGCAGCTCGTCGCGGCGCTGCGCGCCCCGCAGGTGCGCGGCCGCTGGGGTGAGCACCAGCTCCGCCGCATCGTGGAGGCCGCGGGCATGCTGGAGCACTGCGACTTCAGCGAGCAGGTCACCGCCGCGACCGACCACCAGGGGGTCCGTCCCGACCTGGTGGTCCGGCTGCACGGCGGCCGCACCGTGGTGGTCGACGCCAAGGCGCCCTTCGACGCCTACCTGACCGCCATGGAGGCGCGCGACGAGCGGGGGCGCGACACCCACCTCGACGCGCACGCGCGGCACCTCCGCGCGCACGTCGACGGGCTGGCCGCCAAGAACTACTGGGCGGCGTTCGACCAGACCCCGGAGTTCGTGGTGCTGTTCGTGCCCGCCGACCCGTTCCTCGACGTGGCGTTGCAGCGCGACCCGACGCTGCTGGAGCACGCCTTCGCGCGCAACGTGGTGCTGGCCACGCCGGCCACCCTCGTGGCGCTGCTGCGCACGGTGGCCTACTCGTGGCGGCAGGAGGCGCTGGCCCGCAACGCGGCCACCGTGCACTCGCTGGCCCGCGAGCTCTACGGGCGGCTGTCCACCCTGGGCGACCACGTCGGCAAGCTCGGCGGCGCGCTGGGCGGCGCGGTGACCGCCTACAACCGGGCGGTCGGTTCGCTGGAGGCGCGAGTGCTGGTCAGCGCCCGCAAGCTGGCCGAGCTGGGCGTCTCCGACCAGGAGCTGGCCGCCCCGGCCCAGGTCGAGCTGGCGCCGCGCCAGCCGCAGGCACCGGAGCTGGTGGAGGGGTCGTCCACATCGGTCGAACGGCCGGCGGCCATCGACGGCTGACACTCACGTGACGGCGACGGCCGACGGAGTCACGGAGTGGTCACAACCTACTTCGGAGTAGTGACACCGACAGGGCCAGGCCGAAGGATCGCTGTCACGCGTGCCCTGTCTCCTGAAGGGCCCTGTTCTCTGGAGGAAGAGAACGTGAGTCAACCCCGTAACCGGAGCCGGCGTACCTCCGCCGCGCTCTTCGCCTCGGTCCTGGCGGCCGGCGCCATGACCGTCGGGGGTGGTGCCGCGACCGCGAGCGCAGCCCCCGCCACCGCCCCCGACGCCCCGCAGGCGACCGCCGCGGAGGCGCTGGGCGCCCACGACGCCAAGCTTCTGGACGAGGCGGAGGCGAAGCACGCCCCGACCGTCACGCTGATCATCGCCGCCAAGAAGGGTTCGGCCAAGAAGGTCGCCGACGGGCTGGCCGGCCTGGGTGCCACGGTCAGCCAGCGCTACGACCAGGTCGGCTACCTGCTGGCCAAGGTCCCCACCGCGAAGGTCCTCAAGGCCGCGACGCTCCCCGGCGTCTCCGCCGTCGACCTCGACGAGACCATCAAGCTCCCTGACCCGGCCCCCGAGGCCGCTCCGGCCGGAGCGAAGACCGCCAAGCAGGGCCAGACGCTGGCCGGCCCGGGCGCCGACACCGGCGCGGTCAACCCGTACATGCCCACCAACGAGACCGGCGCGGAGGCCTTCAAGGCCGCGCACCCGGAGTGGGACGGCCGCGGCGTCACCATCGGCATCATGGACTCCGGCATCGACCTGGACCAGCCGGCGCTGCAGACGACCACCACGGGCGAGCGCAAGATCGTCGACTGGGTGACCGCGACGGACCCGCTGGAGGACGCCACCTGGCGTTCGATGATCACCGAGGTGGCGGGCCCCTCCTTCACCACCGGCACGGGCGCCTCCGCCGTCACCTGGACCGCTCCCGCCGGCAGCTACCGCTTCAACACCTTCCGCGAGTCGATCACGGCCGGCAGCGACCCGGCCGGTGACGTCAACCGGGACGGCGACACCACCGACTCCTGGGGCATCCTCTACAACCCGGTGAACCACGACATCCGGGTCGACGTCAACCAGAACCGCGACTTCACCGACGACGAGGTGATGCGGCCGTACAAGGAGAAGTTCCAGGTCGGCCACTTCGGCACCGACAACCCGGCCACCGCGGTGCGGGACCAGATGCCGTTCGTCGTGGAATACCGCGAGGACGTCGACACCACCCCGGCCGGCGGCCCCGGCCTGGTCGACTACGTGAACATCGGCATCATCGAGGCCACCCACGGCACCCACGTCGCCGGCATCACCGCCGCCAACGACATGCTGGGCAACAGCGCCTTCGACGGCGCCGCCCCGGGCGCCAAGCTGGTCTCCGCCCGGGCCTGCTCCTGGGGCGGCGGCTGCACCGCCGCGGCGCTCACCACCGGCATGGTGGACCTCGTCGTGAACCGCAAGGTCGACGTGGTCAACATGTCGATCGGCGGCCTGCCGGCGCTCAACGACGGCTCCAACGCGCGCGCCAACCTCTACGACGAGCTGATCAACACCTACGGCGTGCAGATGTTCATCTCGGCCGGCAACTCCGGCCCGGGGCTGAACACCGTCGGCGACCCCTCCGTCGCCAGCAACGTGGTCAGCGTGGCCGCGAACATCAGCAAGGACACCTGGCTGGCCAACTACGGCTCGGTGGTCCGCAAGGGCAACGCGCTGTTCAACTTCTCCTCCCGCGGCCCGCGTGAGGACGGCGGCTTCAAGCCGAACGTGACCGCCCCCGGCTCGGCCATCTCCACCGCGCCGACCTGGCAGCCCGGCAACCCGGTCCCCGAGGCCGGCTACCCGCTGCCCCCGGGCTACCAGATGCTGAACGGCACCTCGATGGCCTCGCCGCAGGCCACCGGCGCCGCCGCGCTGCTGCTCTCGGCGGCCAAGGCCACCGACAAGGGCGTCACCCCGGCCGCGCTGCGCCGGGCCATCTACACCTCCGCCAAGCCGATCGCCGGCGTCCCGACGTACGCACAGGGCTACGGCATGTTCAACGTGCCGGGCGCGTGGGGCCTGCTCGCCGCCGGCGTGCAGACCCGGACGTACACCTCCGAGGCGCCGGTCTGCACCGAGCTGTCGGGCAACCTGACGAAGTACAACAAGGACTCCGGCCAGTTCGAGCCGAACCCGAACGTGGGCGCCGGCATCTACAACCGCTGCGCGGCCGGCAAGGGCGGGCAGAAGGTCAAGGAGAGCCGCTACTACGAGGTCAAGCTGACCCGCACGAGCGGCCCGAACAAGGGCCTCAAGCACACCGTCGCGTTCCGCGGCAACGACGGCACCTTCTCGGCCCCGCAGGTCGTGTGGCTGCCGCTGAACAAGACCGTCACCGTCAAGGTGAAGGCCAAGCCGCTGACCGCCGGCGCGCACGGCGCGATCATGACCGTCGACGACGCGTCCACCTCGGTGGTCGACTTCGAGGTCGCCACCGTCGTGGTCGCCTCGAACGCGGTCTCCGCCCCGGCCTACTCGTTCTCCACCGGCGGCTCGGTCGAGCGGAACGGCTTCACCTCGTACTTCGTGACGGTCCCGGAGGGCGCGGGCGCGCTCCAGGTCAACCTCTCCGGCATCGCCACCGGCTCGCAGACCCGGTTCATCGCCATCAACCCGTACGGCGTGCCGGTCGAGAGCACGGCGAGCACCGCCTGCTACACCAACTTCTCCGACGCCGCCGCCTGCAAGCCGCAGGAGCGGGACTACCAGAACCCGATCCCGGGCGTCTGGGAGATCGAGGTCGAGGCCCGGCGCACGTCGCCGGCGCTGGACAACCCGTTCCAGCTGCAGGCGCGGGTGCAGGGCGTCACGGTCGAGCCGGCCGTGGTCGAGCTGCCGTCGGTGACCGCCGGCGAGCCGACCGAGGTGAGCTGGGGCCTGACCAATGCCTTCGGCCCGGTCCAGGTGACCGGCGTCGGTGGCCCGCTGGCCAGCGTGCACGCCGAGCGCCCGAGCATCGCCACGGGCGGTCGGCAGGAATACACGGTGGACGTCCCGGCGGGCGCCACCTCGTTCACCGCGCGGATCGGCAACCCGTCCGACCTGAGCGCCGACCTGGACCTGTCGGTCTTCCTCGGCGCCACCCGGGTGGGCCAGTCGGCCGACGGTGACTCGGAGGAGGCGGTCACCCTGTCCAACCCGGCCGCCGGCACCTACCGGGTGGTCGTGGACGGCTACGCGGTGAGCGACCCGACCACCGCGTACGACTACCGCGACTCGTTCGCCGCCCCGGCGCTGGGTTCGCTCTCCGCGCCCAGCACCCCGCTGGCCCTGGCCAACGGCGCCACCACCACCCTGACCGGCACGGTGACCGCCAACACCACCCCGGCCGCCGGCCGGGAGCTCTACGGTGACCTGGCCGTCACCACCGTCGAGGGCGCGGTCGTCGGCCGCGGCTCGGTGGAGGTCGGTGCGGTCAACTGACCCGCTGAACCCAGGAGCCCCGTCCCCCGACTCCGGGGGGCGGGGCTCCGCCGTTCGCGGGCTCGGGTCAGGCGCGGCGTGCGGACTCGACGACGAAGGGAGTGCCCTGCTGGCAGGTGGTCATCATGCCGGGCTCCGAGCGCCCCGTGACCTCCACGCGGGTGCCGGGCTTGAGCAGGTCGCGCGGGCCGCCGATCAGCAGGTTGTCGTCGATCAGCACGCAGTTCGGCTCGACACCGGCGCGGATCGTCCCGCTGATCGTGGTGGCGCCGGGGCCGGGCGGCTTCGACGGGCCGCCCTTCCAGGTGGGATTCGGGCGGCTCGGGCCGGGATCGGGCTGGCTGGTCACCGGGGCTCCTGTCGGGCTGGGGCCGGGATTGGACTGGCAGGCGGGCCATGTCTCGCACGGCCCGGTGCCGCTGGTCACCGGGGTTCCCCCCGACGCCCTGGGTTCGCCGGGCTCGCTGCCGGGGCCGGCGCAGGCGGTCAGCGCCGCGCCGGCGAGCAGGGCGACGAGCGCCGTCCGAGGAGTCTTCATGACCGGTTGGACGTGGTCGGTGGCGTTTTCGTTCCGGCCGGTCAGCCCCGGGCCGCCGCGGCCTTCAGGTCGCGCTTGAGCTCCTGCGGCAGCGAGAAGGTCAGCCGCTCGTTGGCGGTCGTGATCTCCTCGACGTCGGCGAAGCCGCGCTCGGCCAGATGCGCGAGCACCTGCTGAACCAGCTCGTCGGGCACGCTGGCGCCCGAGGTCAGGCCCACGGTGCGGGCGCCCTCCAGCCAGGCGTCGTCGATCTCGTGCGCGAAGTCGACCAGGTGCCCGGCCCGGGCCCCGGCGTCCACCGCCACCTCGACGAGGCGCACCGAGTTGGAGGAGTTCCGCGAGCCGACCACGATCACCACGTCGCAGTCCGGGGCGATCTCCTTCACCACGTGCTGCCGGTTGGAGGTGGCGTAGCAGATGTCGTCGCTGGGGGGCGACTGGAGCAGCGGCAGCCGCTGCTTGAGCCGGGCCACGGTCTCCAGGGTCTCGTCGACCGAGAGGGTGGTCTGGGAGAGCCAGACGACCTTCTCCGGGTCGCGCACGGTGACCTTGTCGGCCCCGTCCGGGCCGTCCACCAGCTGGATGTGCGCGGGCGCCTCACCTGCGGTGCCGACGACCTCCTCGTGCCCCTCGTGGCCGATGAGCAGGATGTCGTAGTCCTCGGCGGCGAACCGCCGGGCCTCCTGGTGCACCTTGGTGACCAGCGGGCAGGTCGCGTCGATCGCCTTGAGCGAGCGCGCCCTGGCCTGCTCGTAGACCTCGGGGGCCACGCCGTGCGCGGAGAAGATGACGGTGGCGCCCTCCGGCACCTCCTCGTTCTCCTCCACGAAGATCGCGCCCTTGGCCTCCAGCGTCCGCACCACGTGCTTGTTGTGGACGATCTGCTTGCGGACGTAGATCGGCGCGCCGTAGAGCTTCAGCGCCTCCTCGACGGTCTGCACCGCCCGGTCCACGCCCGCGCAGTAGCCGCGGGGCTTGGCCAGGAGCACGCGCTTGCCGGTCCGGGGAGTCGTCTCAGCATCAGTCACCCGACCATCGTACGTGCCGGCTTCCGGCCGGCCTGTCGATCATGAGGTTGGCGGCGGTTCCGGAGATCGACACCGCCGCCAACCTCATGATCGACGCGGGCCTCGTCGGGGGTGGGCCTTAGGGTGGGCGGGTGAGCGAAGCGGATCGGAGCACGTCCGAGGAGCCGTGGCCGGTCCGGGTGGTCAGCCAGAAGATCGGGGCCTGGATCGCCCGGCTGGGGTGGGTGTGGGTCGACGGCCAGATCGCCCAGATCAGCCGGCGGCCCGGCGCGAGCACCGTCTTCCTGACATTGCGCGACCCGTCGGCCGATCTCAGCCTGACCGTCACCACCAACCGCGACGTGCTCGACGCGGGCGCACCGGAGCTGAGCGAGGGCGCCCGGGTGGTGCTGCACGCCAAGCCGGAGTTCTACGCCGCCCGGGGCACGCTGAGCCTGCGCGCCGACGAGATCCGCCAGGTCGGGCTGGGCGAGCTGCTGGCGCGGCTGGAGAAGCTCAAGAAGCTGCTGGCCGCCGAAGGGCTGTTCGACCGGGCCCGCAAGCGCCGGCCGCCGTTCCTGCCCGGCCGGATCGGGCTGATCACCGGTCGCGCCTCGGCCGCCGAGCGGGACGTGCTGACGAATGCCCGCCGCCGCTGGCCGGCCGTGGAGTTCCGCACGGTCAACGTGGCCGTGCAGGGGCCGAGCGCGGTGCCCGACATCGTCGGCGCGCTCAAGGTGCTCGACGCCGACCCGACCGTCGATGTGATCATCATCGCCCGGGGCGGCGGCGGCATCGAGGACCTGCTGCCCTTCTCCGACGAGGCGCTCTGCCGGGCGGTCTTCGCGTGCCGCACGCCGGTGGTCAGCGCGATCGGCCACGAGACCGACACGCCGCTGCTCGACTACGTCGCCGACGTGCGCGCCTCCACGCCGACCGACGCGGCCAAGCGCATCGTGCCCGACCTGGCGGAGGAGGTCCGCCTCATCGGCCAGGCCCGGTCCCGGCTGGAGCGGGCGGTGCGCAACCTGGTCGACCGGGAGCAGCACCGGCTCGACCTGCTGCGCTCCCGGCCGGTGCTGGCCCGCCCGCAGGTGATGGTCGACCAGCGGGCCACCGAGGTCACCGCGCTGCGCGACCGGGCCGGCCGCTGCCTGGACCACCGGCTCGGCGCCGCCGGCGACGACCTGCGGCACACCCTGGCGCGGCTGCGCGCCCTCTCCCCCGCGGCCACCCTCGACCGGGGCTACGCCATCGTCCAGCGCGGCGACGGGCACGTGGTGCGCGCCGCGTCCGAGGTGGCCAAGGGCGACCCGCTGCGGGTACGCCTCGCCGAGGGCGAGCTGACCGCCACCGTGGACGGCTGATGGAATGGGACCCGATGACTGACACGACGAAGGACGAGCGGCTCAGCTACGAGCAGGCCCGCGCCGAGCTGGCCTCGGTGGTCGAGCGGCTGGAGGCGGGGGGCACCTCGCTGGAGGAGTCGCTGGCGCTCTGGGAGCGCGGCGAGCAGCTCGCGGGGATCTGCCAGCGCTGGCTGGACGGCGCGCGGGCCCGCATCGACGCCGCCCGGCAGCGCGCGGAGGACTGAGCGGGCGGGACGGCCGGAGCCGTCCCGCCGGCACGGTCAGTTGAACAGGTTGTAGAGCTCGGCGGGCGCCTCGGCGACCTGGTCGGCCGGGGGCTTCTGCGCGGCGGCGGCGTTGCCGTAGTCGGTGTAGGTGATCTTCACGTCCTGCGCGGCGCTCTGCCCGGCGGCCGGGATCTGGAGCACCAGCTCGCTGAGCCGGCCCTGCGGGTCGACCTTCGCGGTGAACGGCACCGACTGCGCCTGCGCGCCGAGCGCGGTGATCACGGCCGGGTCGAGCGAGCCGGCCTCGGCCGCCTTCGACACGTCCACGGTGCCCGCGTACGTGCCCTCGCCGGTCTTCCGGACCTCGGTGACGCCCTGGGTCAGCACCGCGCTGCCGGCCGGGTCGACCTTGTCGAAGTCGAAGCCGAGCGCCCGGTTGCCCTTGATCCGGGTCTGGTCGAGGTGCTGGTACTTGCCGAGGTTGAGGTTCTTCAGCCCGGGAACGCTGGTGGCGGCCTTGCCGCCCAGCTCCAGCTTCACCCAGCTGTCCGGCTTGTAGTGGATCAGGTCGAGCTTCATCATGAGGTCCGACGACGGGTCGCCGATGGTCATCCGCATCTCGGCGCTCTGGCTGGGCTCGTGCACCTGCCCCTCGGCGGTGGAGCCGGCGCCGGACATGGTGAACCGGAAGTTCCCGTCGCGGATCGCGTTGGTGGAGTCGAGCAGGGCCTGCTTGGCCTCGCTGGCGGGCGTGCCGCTCGGGGCGATGCTGCCGGAGGCGGCCGGGGTCGCGGAGGCGCCCGCGCCGGCGGTCCCGGTGTCGTTGCACGCGGCCAGGCCGGGAATGAGCAGCGCCGCGGCGAACGCGGTGGCGCTGAAGCGTCGAATCGTCACGTGAACCTCTCCAGGTGGGTCGTCCGGCCCACGGAGGTGCCGGAGTCGGGACGCCGCAGCCCGGACGCCGGCTCCGGCGCACGAGCCCGGTCCGGCCGGTGTGGTCGGCTCCGGCGGGCTCGTGCCCTCTTCTGTTCCCTGAAGCGGTGTTCCGCAATCCCTGTCCGGTGCGGGAGAAACGACCTCACCCGGCGGTGGGGGCGGGTCAGCGCAGCGCGGTGACGAGTTCGCGCAGCTCCGCCTCGCCGGCGTCGCCGACCACGAGCACGGTGCGGTTGGGCTCCAGCAGGACGAGGGCCTGCTCGTTGCCCCGGGCGGTGTACCGCTGCCAGCTCGCGCCGCCGGGCAGTTCGGCGGGGCCCTGCGGCTGGCCACCGCTCAGCTCGGCCGGCAGCAGCTTCTCCGCCGGCACGTTGCTCTCCACCAGCTGCGCGCCCCGGCCCTCCGGGGTCACGTAGCCGATGCGCAGGGTGCCGCCACCGGACTCGGTCTGGTAGCGGGCGCTGACCGTACGCCAGTCGGCGCCCAGCCCGCGCGGCTCGGCGACCGGGAAGGCGTTGGCGGCGCGGGCCTGCTCGAAGGCCGGCGCCGGGTCGGCGGTGACCGGCTCGTCCCCGCCGAGGAAGCCCCGGTAGAAGGCGAGCAGCAGGGCGATCGGGACCAGCAGCACCAGCAGCGACAGGGCCATGTCCTTCGGTGACCGCTCGGACCGGGCCTTCTCCTTCCGCGCGGGCGGCGCGGGCCGCTCCCCGGCGTCGGCCGGTGGCGTGGGCCCGGTCGACTCGACCAGGGCCGGCTCCCCGGCCGGCGGGGTCGCCCCGGCGGCCGGCGGCACCGGCGGCTGGCCGTCGGGCGGGGTGGCGTCGGTCGGTACGCGGTCGGCAGGCTGTGCGGGTTCCACCCGCCCATTCTCGCAGCCGCCCGGACGACGTGATCCTGGCCTCCTCCGCCCCGCTCCGGCGGCGAACCTGAGATCGTGTGAGGATCAGCGACAAAACCGGCGGCGGCGACGGCCGCATCCCGCCGGTCCACCCCGCAACGTCGCGAGGAGGAAGCCGTCATGACAACCACCAGGACGCGGACGCCCCAGGATCTCGACCGTAACCTTGCCCTCGACCTGGTCCGGGTGACCGAGGCCGCGGCCATGGCCGCCGGCCGCTGGGTCGGCCGGGGCGACAAGGAGGGCGGCGACGGAGCCGCCGTCGACGCCATGCGCAAGCTGATCAACTCGATCCCGATGCGCGGTGTCGTGGTGATCGGCGAGGGCGAGAAGGACAACGCCCCGATGCTCTTCAACGGCGAGGAGGTCGGCGACGGTACCGGTCCCGAGGTGGACGTGGCGGTCGATCCGATCGACGGCACCACGCTGATGAGCAAGGGCATGCCGAACGCGCTGGCCGTGCTCGCGGTGGCCGAGCGGGGCGCGATGTTCGACCCGAGCGCCGTCTTCTACATGGAGAAGCTCGCCGTCGGCCCGATGTACGCCGACGTGGTCGACATCAACGCCGGGGTGGCCGAGAACATCCGCCGGATCGCCAAGGTCAAGGGCACCGACCCCGCCGAGGTGACGGTCTGCGTGCTGGACCGGTCGCGCCACGACGACCTGGTGAAGCAGATCCGGCGGACCGGGGCGGGCATCCGGTTCATCTCCGACGGCGACATCGCCGGCGCCATCGCGGCGGCCCGGGGCGAGTCCGACGTCGACGTGCTGATGGGCATCGGCGGCACCCCGGAGGGCATCACCGCGGCCTGCGCGCTGAAGTGCATGGGCGGCATGATGCAGGCCAAGCTCTGGCCCAAGGACGCGCAGGAGCGGGAGAAGGCGCTGGCCGCCGGGCACGACCTGGACCGGGTGCTCTTCACCGACGACCTGGTCACCGGCGACAACTGCTTCTTCGTGGCCACCGGCGTCACCTCCGGCGACCTGCTGCGCGGCGTGCGCTACCGCGCGGGCGGGGCGTACACCCAGTCGATCGTGATGCGCTCGAAGAGCGGCACGATCCGGGTGATCGACTCCTACCACCGCCTGGAGAAGCTGGCCCTCTACTCGGCGGTCGACTTCGACGGGCGCCCCCTGGCCGAGCAGGAGTGACCGAGACCGGGACGGCGGCGCCCCCGACGCTGCCGGCCACGCGGCGGATCGCCGGCACCGGGCTGGCCACCGCCTCGGGGCTCGCGGTGGCCGTTCAGTCCCGGATCAACGGTGAACTCGGGGTACGGCTGGCCGACGGGATCGCCGCCGCGGTGGTCTCGTTCGGCCTCGGTCTGCTGGTGCTGCTGGTGCTGGTCCCCGCCACCCCCGGCGGCCGGCGCGGCCTGGCCGCGCTGCGGGCCGCGCTCGGGGACGGCTCGCTGCGGCCGTGGCAGTGCCTCGGCGGGGTCTGCGGCGCCTTCCTGGTCGCCACCCAGGGGCTGACCATCGGCACCCTCGGCGTGGCGGTGTTCACGGTCGCCGTGGTGGCCGGCCAGTCCGGCAGCAGCCTGCTCGTCGACCGGGCCGGGATCGGCCCCACCGGGCGGCAGGCGGTCACCCCGAACCGGCTGGTCGGCGCGGCGCTCACCGTGCTGGCCGTGCTGCTGGCGGTGGGCGACCGGCTCGGCGATCCGGGTGCCCTGGCGCTGGCCCTGCTGCCGCTGGCCGCCGGGGTGGGCATCGCCTGGCAGCAGGCGGTGAACGGCCGGGTCCGCGGAGCCGCCGGCAGCGCCATGACCGCCACGCTTGTCAACTTCACCGTCGGCACGGTGGCGCTGCTCGCCACCTTCGCGGTGGAGGTGGCCGTCCGGGGGCGCCCGACCGGCGGTTTCCCGAGCGAGCCGTGGCTCTACCTGGGCGGCCCCATCGGCATCGTGTTCATCGCGCTGGCCGCCGCCATCGTCCGGTTCACCGGTGTGCTGCTGCTCGGCCTGGCCACCATCGCCGGGCAGGTCGTCGGCGCCGTCGTGCTGGACCTGCTGCTGCCCACCGCCGCCTCGCACCCCACGCCGACCACCCTGCTGGGGGCGGCGCTGACCCTGGTCGCGGTGCTTGTCGCCGCGGTCGGGCCGCCCCCGCGGCTGGTCAGCCGCGCAGGGCCGCCACCGTCTCCTTGACCGCCCGGTCCAGCGGGGTCGCCTCGACGCCGAGGGTGGTGGTGGCGGGGGCGGAGTCCATCACGAAGGGCCGGTCGAACTGGTAGGCGGTCTCCCGCAGCTCCCGCGCCATCGGGTTGGCCAGCCCGCCGAGCCAGAGCACCGGGTACGGCATCCGGGTCAGTCGCGGCGCGGGGGCACCGACCAGGGCCGCCGCGCGGGTGGCCAGGTCCCGCATCGAGACGGCGGGGGCGCTGGGCACGTGCCAGGGCCGCCCCCAGGCCCGCTCGTCGGTCGCGGCGGCGACCAGGGTGCGGGCGACGTCGGGGATGTACGTCCAGGTGTGCGGGGCGTCCCAGTCGACGGGCAGGAACACCCGCTGCCCGGCGAGCACCCGGGGCAGCACCATCATGGCCAGCGAGGTGCCGCCGGCACCGAGGTAGTCGGAGCCGCGTACCTCGGTGATCCGGGCCCGGCCGGCCCGGTGCGCGGCCAGCGCGTCGGCCCACATCCGGTTGCGCACCCGCCCCTTGGTGCCGGTCGAGGCGAGCGGGGTCGCCTCGGTCATCGGGCCGTCGACCGGGCCGTACCCGTAGAGGTTGCCGACCGTGGCGAGGACCGCGCCGGTCCGCCCGGCGGCGGTGAGCAGCGCGGCGGCCAGCGGCGGCCAGTCCAGCGGCCACCGGTGGTACGCCGGGTTGGCGCAGTTGTACAGCGCCGCCGCGCCCTCGGTCACGGCGGTGAGCCGCTCCCCGTCGGCGGCGTCGGCGGCGATCCGCTCGATCGCGGGGTGCGTGGGCCCGGTGCCGCGGCGGGTCACGACCCGCACCCGGTCGCCGCGGTCGGCGAGGAGGCGGGCCGTGGCGGTGCCGACGGGTCCGGCGCCGACGATCACGTGCAGGGCCATGAGGGCCACCCTTCAAAGCAGTAATCCGATGTGAGAGCACCGCTCTCGCAGCAGAGCATGCACGACATCGCCTCCACTCGTCAAGAGCGGTGCTCTCGGTTTTGATTGGCGCTCTCATCCGTGGCATCGTGGAGGCATGGTCGCTCACTCGCTCCGCGCCCGGGTCCGCGCCGGCATGATCGACGAGATCAAGGCGGTCGCCCGCCGCCACCTGGCCACCGACGGCGCGAACCTGTCGCTCCGCGCGGTCGCCCGGGACATGGGCATGGTCTCCTCGGCGATCTACCGCTACTTCCCCAGCCGCGACGACCTGCTCACCGCGCTGATCCTGGAGGCGTACGAGGCGCTCGGCGACGCCGTGGAGGCGGCCGACGCCGGCGTCGACCAAGCCGACCTGCGCGGGCGCTGGCACGCCGTGTGCCGGGCCGCCCGAGCCTGGGCGCTGGCCCACCCCGCCGAGTACGCCCTGCTCTACGGCAGCCCCGTTCCCGGCTACGCGGCCCCGGACGACACGGTGGCGCCGGCCCAGCGACCGCCGGAGATCCTGGTCGGCATCCTCCGCGACGGGGTGGCCACCGGCCGGCTCCACCCGTCCGGCGAGGAGCTGCCCGAGCCGCTGCGGTCGGACGTGGCCGCGCTGGCGGCGCTGATCCCCGTGGACCTGCCGCCCGCGCTGCTGGCCCGGGGCATGGCCGGCTGGACCCAGCTCTTCGGGTTGATCAGCTTCGAGCTGTTCGGCCGGATCAACCGGGCGCTGCCGCACCGCGACGAGTACTTCGACCACCAGATCGGGCTGATGGCCGACCTCGTCGGGCTGCCCGCCTCCTGAGCCCGGCGGCGGCCGCCGGTCAGGTGCCGTCGGAGGAGTGGCCGGGGAAGAGGTGCGCGCTCGGGTCGATGACGACCGCCGCGTTGTTGACGGCGGTGGCCGCCTCGCCGAAGCCGGTGGCGATCAGCCGCACCTTGCCGGGGTAGTCGGTGATGTCGCCGGCCGCGAACACCCGGGGCAGGTTGGTGGCCATGGCGCTGTCGACCACGATGTGCCTCCGGTCGAGGTTCAGGCCCCACTCGGCGAGCGGACCCAGGTCGGCGGTGAATCCGAGCGCGGCCACCACGGTGTCCACCGGCAGGGTCTCCACGGCGCCGCCGCGCACGGTCAGCTCGGCGCCGGTGACCCGGTCCTCCCCGTGCAGCCGGCTCACCTCGGCGTTGACCACCACCCGCACCGGCAGCGCGCGTACCCGGTCGACGGTCGAGGCGTGCGCGCGGAACCGGTCCCGCCGGTGCACCAGGGTCACCGACCGGGCGATCGGGGCCAGCGTCACCGCCCAGTCGAACGCCGAGTCACCGCCGCCCACGATGAGCACGTCCCGCCCGGTCAGCTCGGTCGGCTGCGGGACGAAGTAGACGATCCCGGTGCCCACGAAGCTGTCCGCCACCGGAAGCGGCCGGGGCGTGAAGCTGCCCAGCCCGCCGGTGACCAGTATCGCGCCGCAGTGCAGCTGGTCGCCGCCGGCCAGCCCGAGCACCGGCCGCCCGTCCAGGTACGACAGCTTCTCCGCCCGGACCCCCAGCAGGTATTCCGGGCGGAAGGGCGCGGCCTGGGCGACCAGGTTGGCGACCAGCTCCCGCCCCTTGATGGCGGGGAACCCGGCGACGTCGAGGATGAGCTTCTCCGGGTACATGGCGGTGACCTGGCCGCCCGGCTCGGGCAGCGCGTCGATCACGGCCACGGAGAGCCCGCGGAACCCGGCGTAGTAGGCGGCGAACAGCCCGGCGGGGCCCGCCCCGATCACGGCGACATCGACCTCGCGCATGGCGTACCGTCACTTTCGCCAAGGGATCAACGCGTGCTGATCCCGACGGTAGGCGGGGCGGTGGCCGCGGGCAAGCACGTCCCGCCGGCGCGTGGACGTGCCGTCAGGGCAGCGTGACCGGGGGTGACCCGAGGGAGTCCCGCGTCCCGCCCTCCACCCGCCGGCGGAACAGCACGGCCGCGACGACCCCGCCGAGCAGCCCGAACAGGTGCCCCTGCCAGGAGATGCGCTCGTCGGTGGGCAGGATGCCGAGCAGCTGCCAGCCGTAGAGCAGGCCCACGAGGAGCACCACGGCGAAGTTCCACCAGCTCCGCTCGACGATGCCGCGGGTGAGCAGGATGCCGAGGTAGCCGAAGATGACGCCGCTCGCGCCGACCACCACCGAGTTGGGCGAGCCCGTGAACCACACCCCCAGGCCGCTGACCAGGATGATCACCAGCGTGGACCAGAGGAACCGGCGGGTGCCGGCCGCCAGCACGAAGGTGCCGAGCAGGATCAGCGGGATGCTGTTGCTGTAGAGGTGGTTCCAGCCGGCGTGCAGGAACGGCGAGAAGAACACGCCGTCGAGCCCCTGCATGCGGTGCGGGATGATGCCGGCGGTGACGTCGAGGTCGGCGCGCAGGCCGACGTCGACGGCCTCGATGAGGAACAGCACCGGCACGACCGCGCACATGGCGACGAAGGCCCGGCCGAGGGAGGCGTAGAACGCCTCGGTGCCGAACCGGTGGGGGTCGCCGCCCGCGCGGCCGTCCTGCCAGGTCACCCGTCAAGTGCTATCAGTAATCGGGACGCACCGCCACTCGGGGGCGACACGACGACGGCGGGGCGTGCGAATCTCCGCACCCCCGCCGTCGATGTCCGATCAGTACCAGCCGGAGTTCTGGGAGTGCCGCCAGGCGCCGCACGGGTTGTCGTACCGGCCCTCGATGTAGCCGAGGCCCCACTTGATCTGGGTGGCCGGGTTGGTCTTCCAGTCGTCGGCCACCGAACTCATCTTGCTGCCCGGCACCGCCTGCGGGATGCCGTAGGCGCCGGAACCCTCGTTGCTGGCCTTGGGGTTCCAGCCGCTCTCCTTGGTCCAGAGCTTGTCCAGACAGGGGAACTGGTCGATGCCGAAGCCCTCGTCGAGCATGATCGCGCAACCGATCTTGCGGTTGCCGCTGAACTCCTCGCAGGACGCCGGGATCGGACCGTCGTAGGGCTTGGTCACCGCGTTCTCGGCGGCCTCCCGCTCCTTCTTGCGGGACGCGGCCGCCGCTTCGGCCTCCTTGGCCCGCTCGGCGGCCTCCTTGGCCGCCGCGGCGGCCCGCAGCTTCGCCTGGTACTCGGCGGCCCGCTGCTTGGCCGACACCAGGCGGTGGTCGGCCTGACGGTCGCGCTGGTACGCGTACTCCGCCCGGTCGACCTCCAGGCCGACCTGCGCGGTCAGGCCCTGTTGCTGGGTCTGTCGGTCTTCGCCCAGATAGAAGCCGCCGGCAACGCCCACGGAGAGCAGTGCGACGGCGGCCGTACGGGCGCCGAACCGGCTCCACAGCCGACTCACGAAGTGTCCCTTCGTCGGGGGCAAGGACACGGCGCGACGCGTGGCCCTGGAGCGGCCGCGCCGGCGCCGTGAGCGCCCCGAGACCCTCGCAGTCGCAGCCGACGCACCGGTGCTCGCCGCCTCTTCGCCGTGTCCCGGCGAACGATGCTCGACGATCTTCCTGGTGCGCGCGACGCCTCCAGGTCGCGGCCCGTCGCGAGACGCGCCGAGCCTGGAGGTGTCGAAAGCGCTCGTTGGACACCATTGCGCACAGTGAGGCGGTTGGGAAACCAAGGACACCGATTGTGATCTGCGCCACAAGACGAATGCCGTCAAAGTCGGGCAAAAGCCTGCCTCAGAGCGGGATGTCCTCCAGCAGATCGGTGACCATCGCGGCGATGGGCGAACGCTCCGAACGGCTGAGCGTGACGTGCGCGAAGAGGTGATGGCCCTTCAGTGCCTCGATCACCGCGGTCACCCCGTCGTGCCGGCCGACCCGGAGATTGTCCCGCTGGGCCACGTCGTGGGTCAGCACCACCCGCGACCCCTGGCCGATGCGGGACAGGACGGTGAGCAGGACACCGCGCTCCAGCGACTGCGCCTCGTCGACGATGACGAAGGCGTCGTGCAGGCTCCGGCCGCGGATGTGGGTGAGCGGCAGGACCTCCAGCAGCCCGCGCGAGGTGACCTCCTCCAGCACGTTCTCGTGCACCACCGCGCCGAGGGTGTCGAAGACGGCCTGCGCCCAGGGCGACATCTTCTCCGACTCCGAGCCGGGCAGGTAGCCCAGTTCCTGACCGCCGACCGCGTACAGCGGGCGGAACACGACCACCTTCTTGTGCCGCCGGCGCTCCATCACCGCCTCGAGGCCGGCGCAGAGGGCCAGCGCGGACTTGCCGGTGCCGGCCCGGCCGCCGAGCGAGACGATGCCGATCGACTCGTCCAGCAGCAGGTCGAGCGCCACCCGCTGTTCCGCGGAGCGCCCGTGCACGCCGAACGCCTCACGGTCGCCACGCACCAGCCGGACGGTCTTGTCCGGCAGCACCCGGCCGAGCGCCGAGCCCCGCGCCGAGTGCAGCACCAGGCCGGTGTGGCAGGGCAGGCCGGCGGCGGCGTCGAGGTCGAGGGTCTCGCCCGCGTACAGCCGGCCGATCTCCTCCTCGGCCAGCTCCAGCTCCGCCATGCCGGTCCAGGTCGGGTCGCTGGCCTGGCCGTGCCGGTACTCGTCGGCCCGCAGGCCGACCGAGGCCGCCTTCACCCGCAGCGGCATGTCCTTGCTGACGAGCGTGACCTCACGCCCCTCGGCGGCCAGGTTGAGCGCCACCGAGAGGATCCGGGCGTCGTTCGACTCGTTCCGGAACCCGGGCGGCAGCACCCCGTCGTCGGTGTGGTTCAGCTCCACCCGGAGGGTGCCGCCCTGGTCGTTGGCGGGCACCGGCCGGTCCAGCCGGCCGTGCCGCACCCGCAGCTCGTCCAGCATGCGCAGCGACTTCCGGGCGAACCAGCCCAGCTCGGGGTGGTGGCGCTTGCCCTCCAGCTCGGAGATCACCACCAGCGGCAGCACCACCTCGTGCTCGGCGAAGCGGTGGAACGCCGCCGGGTCGGAGAGGAGGACCGAGGTGTCGAGGACGAAGGCCGGGCCCGCTGGTCGGGGCTCCTCGGTGCCGGCGGCCGGTGCGGCCGCGCGGCGGCTGCGGGTGGTCCGGCGGGTCGTGGCGGTCGCGGCCGGGGTCTGGTCGGCACCGGCGGGGGTACGGCGAGTGGTCACAGGCCTGCTCCGCGGATGGGCACCCGGCCACCCGAGTTCCGCCTCTTCCGGTGCCCGGTGGGACACGGGGTCGGATGCGGGCCCCGTGCGCGAGGTCGCAGGTCCGGGCTGTCCGGCCGGCCCGGGAAAACCCCGTGCCATGCCTAGACGCTAATGGCCGCGGGCCCGGTCGGCTAGTGGTGCGAGTGGATCACCCGTACGGGGGATGACCGGCGCGGCGGAACCGGCCGGGATGCATGCCCCCTGCGCGCATCCCGGCCGGCGGGGCCGCCGTCACCGGTCTGACTGCGGCTCCGACGGTGCGCGTCCGCCGCGGACGGCACACCGTGCCCTGGGCGGGCCTCAGCCCTGCCGCCGGACCAGGGTCCCGGTCCGCGGCCCACCGCCGGCCGCGCCGAACGACGAGCCGGTGTACGTGGTGCCCTGCCGGGTGGCCAGGCCGCCGAGCTGGGCGGTGGCGGTGGCGGTGGTCCGCCGGGCCGGGCCGGTGGCGGTGCGGGCGGTGACCGCGGCGGGGACGGCGGTGCCGGCGAACGGCGCGGTACGCGCGGCCGGTGCGGTCACCACGGCCGGGGCCGGGCCGGCGAGCGCCGAGGCGATCGCGGCCTGGGCGTCCCGGCGGCGCCGGTTCCAGGCGCCCCGGTCGCCGTCGAAGTAGCCCTGGCGGTAGCCGAACCGGTAGCCGATCCGGTAGCTGAGCTGGCCGTGCAGCCGGCCGGCCGCGTAGCAGGTCGAGCCGAGCACGAGGACCAGCACGACGGCGAGAAAGGGGCTCATCGCTCGTCCGCCCCGGGCAGCGGGTCGACGACCAGCAGCCGCTCCAGGTCGGCGGTGCTGACCTCCTCAACCAGCTCGACGCTGATCCGGCAGCCGTCGACGATCACCTCGGCCACCGAGGCCCGGCGGATCTCGCCGCCCGCCTCGTAGACCCGGACGCTCAGCTCCGGACAGCCGAGGTGGGTCCGCCAGGCGTCCCACTCGTCTCGGTCACCGACGCTGAGGGAGAGGTAGCGGCAGCCCCGGGCCAGGTAGAGGCGCCAGGGGGCGCTGAGGCCTGCGGTCACCCCCTCCGCGATCAGGCCGAAGGCCTGCGCACGGGTCGCGAGCTCGGTCACGAGACCCCCTCGACACCCGCGGAGTGACGCATGTGAGCACTCGTCGTCTCATGCACGTGACACACCGTAAGTTGTCTCATGAGCGTGACAGTATCAGCTTTTCGTCTGTTTACCGCCGTACTGGCGTCGATCTATTCTGCCCGGGTGACACCCCTCAGAAAGAGCTCTGGATCGTTTACCGGAAACGGTGGATCATCGTCACGTCGGCGTGACAGCAGCGTGCCGGGCGGTGCCCCGGAGACCGACTGGCCGTACCGTCACGGGGTGACCGAGACCGCGAACGCACGGAAGATCGCCTTCGCCACCTTCGTCCGCCGCGCGCTGGAGGACGCGCGCGCCATGCGGGCCTGGAGCGGCACGGAGGTCTCCCGGCGCACCGGCGTCTCCCGCCAGACCATCAACCGCTGGGTCCGGGGCGACTGGGCCAGCGACCCCGAGGCCGAGCGGGTGGTCGCCTTCTGCGAGGGGTTGGGGCTCAACCCGGCGGCCGCGTTCGTCGCCCTCGGCTGGGACCGCGCGGCCGCCCCCCGCGCCACCCCGACCCCGCCGCCCATGGACCCCGACGTCGAGGCGCTGCTGCGCCGGCTGGTCGACCCGGACGTGTCCGACGCGGAGAAGTTCCACATTCGAGAAACCATTCGTTATCTCGCTTATCGCCCAACCCTCCCGGTCGATGTCCGAAATAGAGGTAAACAAGCCGGGTAGTTCCTCAGATGGCGAAAGAACGGAAGGTCAGACCCGATCGTTTCGCCTCGGGGCCGGATCGGACACGCTAGCGTCCACGTTTGTACTGCTAAGGGCTCGTCATCGGCGGGGGGACGGGACACAGCCGAACCCAGCCCTGCGGGACAGAAGGAGGGGTCTGTCCATGACCCTGAAATGGTTGGCAGTCGTGGTCGCGGTGGTGTCGGTGACATCGTGCGTGACCGGCAACGTGGTGGTCGGCGTACTGGACGGCGGGCAGCTTCCCCTGGTCGTCAACCTCTTCGCGCTCATCACGGCCGGCACCGCGGTGGTCCTGGCCGTCGTCGCCGAGCTGCACGACCGGCTCAACGACCGGGTCAGCGCGCTCACCGAGTTCCTGGTGGCGCGGCTCAACGAGATCGAGGCGCACACCGGCGACCGGAACACCGGCTTCGTGGAGGGCTACCTGCTGAGCCACGGGCAGGAAGCGGCCGTGGTGCCGTTCGGGCGCCGGGGACGGGGAGCCGCCGAACGCTGATCATCCGCGTCGTCCGGACGTCACATCTCGGCCACGAATACGCCGCTGTGACCGGGGTACGCTGTCGCGCGTGCCGCCGTTGAATCTGGGCAACCAGCAGCCGAAAACCCCGTTGGACGCCGCGCACGCGTGGCGCGCCACCGCCGCCCGCGCGGGCGACGTGGTGCTCTTCTTCGACTTCGACGGCACCCTCGCCCCGGTCGACGACGACCCGACCGCGGTCCAGCCCGCACCGAAGGTGCTTGCCGCGCTGGAGGCCCTCGCCTCGCGGGTACGCCGGATCGCGATCGTCTCCGCGCGCCCGGTGGACTTCCTCCGCGACCACCTCGGCGGCCTCGCCGGCATCGACCTGTACGGCCTCTACGGCCTGGAGCACAGCCACTCGGGCGGCGAGACCGTGACCGAGCCGGCCGCCCTGCCCTGGGTGCCCACCATGGCCGAGCTGGCCGAGCGGGCCCGCGCCGAGCTGCCGCCCGGCGCCCTGGTGGAGTTCAAGCGGCTCTCCGTCGCCCTGCACTGGCGCACCGCGCCGCAGCTCGGCGACCTCGTGCAGGAGTGGGGCCGGGCCCAGGCCGAGCGGCTGGGGCTGCGCTGCCAGGCCGGGCGGATGGTGCTGGAGCTGAAGCCGCCCGTCGACCGGGACAAGGGCATGGTCATCGGGGAGGCGGTCCGGGACGCCGGCGGCGCCTGGTACTTCGGCGACGACGTCTCCGACATCAAGGCCTTCTCGGCGCTGCGCGCCCGGGCCGCCGCCGACCCGCAGTTCATGGGCGTCTGCGTCGCGGTGGCGAACCCGGAGACCGGTCACGAGGTCGCCGACGCCGCCGACCTGACCCTGGACTCCCCCGCCGCGCTCGGCGACTTCCTCACCGAGGCGCTCCCCCACCTGCGCTGAGCCCGCGCCGCCGGAGGCGCACCGGCTTGTGCGGGTGCGCCCGCCGGGGGCGGGGCTCAGGCGCCGAAGCGGCGCTGCCGGGTGGCGTAGGAGCGCAGGGCGCGGAGGAAGTCGACCCGGCGGAAGTCGGGCCAGTTGAGTTCGCAGAAGTAGAACTCCGAGTGCGCGCTCTGCCAGAGCATGAAGCCGGAGAGCCGCTGCTCGCCGCTGGTCCGGATGATCAGATCCGGGTCGGGGAGGCCCTTGGTGTAGAGGTGCTCGGAGATGTGGTCGACGTCGATCGAGTTGGCCAGTTCCTCCACCGTGCCGCCGGTGGCGGCGTGCTCCAGCAGCAGCGAGCGGACCGCGTCGGCGATCTCCCGCCGGCCGCCGTAGCCGACGGCGATGTTGACCTGGGCGCCGCCGCTGCGCTGCCGGGTGCGCTCCTCGGCGGCCTTGAGCGCGGCGGCGTGGTGCGCGGGCAGCACGTCGAGGGCGCCGACCATCCGCAGCCGCCAGGGGTTGCCCTCCTCGGCCAGCTCGGTGGTGAGGTCCTCGATGATCTGGAGCAGCGGGTCCAGCTCGGCGGCCGGCCGGGAGAGGTTGTCCGTGGAGAGCAGCCAGAGCGTGACGTGCCCGACACCGGCGGCGTCGCACCAGCGCAGCAGCTCCTTGATCCGTTCGGCGCCCATCCGGTGGCCGTCGTTCGGGTCGACGAAGCCCATCTCCCGGGCCCATCTGCGGTTGCCGTCGCACATCACGCCGACGTGCCGGGGCACCGGTTTGCCCGCGAGCTTCGCGGTGAGCCGGCGCTCGTACACGGAGTAGAGGAGTTTCCGCAGAGTCATCACCTTGCAGGGTAGCGACCCGCGAGGAAGATCAGTGTCTCGGTGGCGCATGGTCGACGGCTTCAGGTCGCGGCGCGGCGTCAGACCGGCCCTCATCCGGTCCGGAGCGCCGCTCAGCGGCGCGGAGGCCGGACTGTGGCCGCCGGCCGAGCTGACGCCGCCGAAGCGGTGAGGCCCGCACCGATCATGGCGAGGGTGCGGGCGTCGAGACGCCCGTCACCCAGCCCCAGCTCGACCACGGTCCGGTAGACCCGCTCGTCCCGGCGGGCGGCGCCCACCGCCGCGTCCACCACCCACCGCCGCCGGGCCAGCCAGGCCGCCACCGAACTGTGCCGCAGGTGGGTGCCGAGCCGGCGGCGCAGCGCGTCGGCGTACCGGCGGGCCGCGGCGGCCGGGGCGCCGGCCGCCGCGGCGCCGGCCAGGGCACCGGAGCGCAGCGCGTAGAAGATGCCCTCACCGGTGAACGGGTTGATCAGCGAGAGCGCGTCGCCGGCCAGCACCACCCGGCCCCGCCCGGGCGCCGGACGGTGCGTGGAGAGCGGCAGGTGGTGGGCGCGCAGGTCGGTCACCGCCGCCGGGTCGGTGCCGGGGAGCAGCGCGGCCAGCCGGTCGAGCAGGTGGGCGCGGGTCAGCGGCTCGCCCCGCAGCACCTCCCCGTACCCGACGTTCGCCCGGCCGTCACCGATCGGGAACGACCAGGCGTACGCCGGCCAGCGCGGCGCCGAGGTGACGATGAGCTGCTCGGGCGGGCCGGGACGGGCCGGCGCGTAGCCCCGGATGGCGAGGGCGAGGTGCCGGTCCGGGTTCACCGGGTGGCCGAGCGTCCGGCGCAGCACCGAGCCGGCGCCGTCCGCCCCGACCACGGCCCGGGCGGCCAGTTCCCCGTCGAGCACCACCCGGTCCTCGCGCACCTCCACGGTGCGTACGGTGTGCCGCCGCAGCTCCGCCCCGGCCGCGGTCGCCGCCGTTACGAGCCGGGCGTCGAACACCTGCCGGGGCACCGTGTACGCGGGCCGGGGCAGCGCCCGGGCCACCGTCCCGCCGCCGGGGCCGACCAGGCGCAGCGCGGGCAGTGGAGCGTACCCGTCGACGGCCCCGGTCACGCCCAGCTCGGCGAGGACGTCCAGCGCGTGCGCGGCGATGCCGTCCCCGCACGCCTTGTCCCGCGGAAAGTCGTACCGGTCGAGCAGGAGAACCCGCTCCGCGCCCGCGCGCCGCGCCCCGAGCGCGGCGGCCGCCCCGGCGGGCCCGGCCCCGACGACGATCACGTCGTACTCGTCCCCCACCCCACCATCCTCCCCCGCCCCACCCCCCATCCGGTCCCGCCGCGCCCCGCTTTCCTGTGTTGATCATGAGGTTGGCGGCAGTGATGGAGATCCACATCGCCGTCAACTTCATGATCACCGAGGTGGGGTGGGGGTGGCCTTGTGGAGGGAGTACAGGGTCAGCAGGGCTGCGGTCGCCAGGGGGGCGCCGTCGCGGATGAGGCCGTCGGTCCCCAGGAGCCACCAGCAGAGGGGGAGGTCCACGGCGAGGGTGGTGAGGGTGATGACGACCAGGAGCCTGCGGGCCCACCGGCGGTCGCGCAGCAGGAACGCGGTGCAGAAGAGCACCGCGTAGCTGACCGCGATGCCGGCGGCGAACCAGAACAGCACGGCCGGCACGGCGCTGATCCGCCCGTCCAGGATGGAACCGGTCGCGACCAGGGCCGGGACCAGCATCAGCGGGCTGTAGGTGAACGCGGCGACCCGGGCGGTGAGCAGCCAGCCGGTGACCGGCGGGCGCTTCGGGACGACCTCCCGCCAGGAGATGACGCCGCCCTCGACGACCAGGCCTTTGCGGTGCCGGACCAGGTGCCCACCGACCGCCTCGGAGCGGTAGAGCAGCACCACCACCGCGGCGCAGAGCGCGGTGAGCACCGCGAAGCCGAGCAGGCCGGGCAGCGGCGGCACACCCGCCCGGGGTACGACCAACCGCCCCACCGCGAAGACCGTGGTCACCGACAGGATGAGCCCGAACGGCTTCGCCACCACCCGGCCCCGCCTGACGTGCCCGATCAGCAGCAGGAAGCCCAGCGAGCGCAGCATGGCCCAGCCGGTGCGGACGGCGAGCCCGAACTCCTGCTCCGGGGCGTACCAGTAGTTGAGCAGCTCGACCACGACGGTGGCCGCCGCCGTGACGGCGAGCAGGACGGTCAGCGCCCGGACGGCGGACGGCCGCCGGACCTCGACAGGTTCGGCGGCCGTCCTCATGGCATCCCGTGTTGCCCCGTGCGGGCTCGCGTCACACCCCTACTTCTGCGGCGCCGCGTCGAGCCGGGCGCGCAGCGCGTCCAGCTCGGCCCAGAGGACGCCGGGGAGCTTGTCGCCGAACTTCTCGAACCACTCGGTGACCAGCGGCAGCTCGTTGCGCCACTCCTCCGGGTCGACCTTGAGGGCGATCCGCACGTCCTCCGGGGTCATGTCCAGGCCGTCGACGTCGAGCGCGTCCTGGGCCGGGACCATGCCGATCGGGGTCTCGACCGCCTCGGCGCGACCCTCCAGGCGCTCGATGACCCACTTGAGCACCCGCGAGTTCTCGCCGAAGCCGGGCCAGAGGAAGTTGCCCTCGGCGTCCTTGCGGAACCAGTTGACGTAGTAGATCTTCGGCAGCTTGGCCTCGTCGCCGTCGGCGCCCTTGCCCATCTCGATCCAGTGCCGGAAGTAGTCCCCGGCGTGGTAACCGATGAACGGCAGCATGGCCATCGGGTCGCGGCGGACCACGCCGACGGCGCCGGAGGCCGCGGCGGTGGTCTCCGAGGACAGCGTCGCGCCCATGTAGACGCCGTGCACCCAGTCGCGGGCCTCGGTGACCAGCGGGACGGTGTCCCGGCGCCGGCCGCCGAACAGGATCGCGTCGATCGGCACGCCGTTCGGGTCGTAGTAGTCGTCGGCGAGGATCGGGCACTGCGTGATCGGGGTGCAGAACCGGCTGTTGGCGTGCGAGGAGAGGCTGTCGCTCTCCGGCGTCCAGTCGTTGCCCTTCCAGTCGATCAGGTGCGCCGGCGGCTCACCCATGCCCTCCCACCAGATGTCGCCGTCGTCGGTGAGGGCGACGTTGGTGAAGACGGAGTTGCCGCGGTCCAGCGTCCGCATGGCGTTGGCGTTGGTCTTCCAGTCGGTGCCCGGCGCGACGCCGAAGAGGCCGTACTCCGGGTTGATCGCGTAGAGGCGGCCGTCCGGGCCGAACCGCATCCAGGCGATGTCGTCGCCGATGGTCTCGACCTTCCAGCCCGGGATGGTCGGCTCCAGCATGGCCAGGTTGGTCTTGCCGCAGGCGGACGGGAAGGCGCCCGCGATGTGGTAGACGCGACCCTCCGGCGAGGTGATCTTGAGGATCAGCATGTGCTCGGCGAGCCAACCCTCGTCGCGGCCCATGACGCTGGCGATCCGCAGCGAGTAGCACTTCTTGCCGAGCAGCGAGTTTCCGCCGTAGCCGGAGCCGAAGGACCAGATCTCCCGGCTCTCCGGGAAGTGCGAGATGTACTTGGTGTCGTTGCACGGCCAGGCCACGTCCTGCTGGCCGGGTTCGAGGGGGGCGCCGATCGAGTGCAGCGCGTGCACGAAGTCGGCGTCGTCGCCCATCGCCTCGAGGACCTTCTGGCCCATCCGGGTCATGATGCGCATCGAGGCGACCACGTACGGGCTGTCGGTGATCTCGACGCCGAACATCGGGCTCTTCGCCTCGACCGGCCCCATGCAGAACGGGATGACGTACATGGTGCGACCGCGCATGCACCCGCGGTACAGCTCCGTCATCGTCCGCTTCATCTCGGCCGGCGCCATCCAGTTGTTGGTGGGGCCGGCGTCCGCCTCGTCGACGGAGCAGATGAAGGTGCGCTCCTCGACCCGCGCGACGTCCGTCGGGTCCGTCCGCGCGTAGAACGAGTTGGGCTTCTTCTCGGGGTTCAGCCGGATCAGGGTGCCCTTTTCGACGAGCTCGTCGGTGAGGCGGCGCCACTCCTCGTCGGACCCGTCCACCCAGACCACCCGGTCGGGGGTGGTCAGTTCCGCGACCTCACGTACCCAGGCGAGCAGTTTGGGGTGGGACGTCGGGGCCTGATCGATACCCCGAACAGTAGCCGGAGCAACCATGTCACATCTCCTTGTGGTCGACGCTGACCGATGTATGGGATGCACGAGTTCTGGCGAGCCGGTGCGCCGCCTTCGTGGAAACCTGGGATTGGGCTCAGCGTAAACCGGGCTGCCTCCCCAGTCAGTGGGACTGGTTGTGAAGAACTGCACAAGGTACGGCCACGCTGCGGCATCGCGATCTCTTACCCGCTTTCGCGCGCAGTTTCACGCAAATCTTGCGGAGAACCTTCGACGGGCCGGTTCGTCACCGGCCCCGCCGAGACGCCCGGCGGGTGGAAGTCGACCACCGTGACCCGAACGTCGATTCCGTGATCCGCTCCACAATTCCGCCACTCGCGGTTACGCTGCGCTCACAGATACCGGAAACGGATGGCGGTCGCCGGAGGGGGCGCGGGACGCGTCGGGCCGACCGGGAGCGGCGCGGCGGCGCGGCGGAGCGCCGACTCGCCGTTGCGGGCCGTCCCCGCAGCGCGCACCCGGTACTCTCGGCGGGTGGCCGCGACGATGACCGGGGACCAACCGGGGGCTCCGCAGACCCGTCGAGGTCTGATCGGGACCCTGATCGACCGCTTCGGTCATCTGGTCCGCGAGATGAGCAAGTTCGCCACGGTGGGTGGCTTCGCCTTCCTCGTCGACCTCGCGCTCTTCAACTACCTGGCGAGCGTGCGGCACATGCCGCCGGTGGCGGCCAAGACCGTCTCCACCGTGATCGCGGCCACCCTGGCCTTCCTCGGCAACCGGTTCTGGACCTGGCGGCACCGCCAGCGCTCCCACCCGGCCCGGGAGTACGCGCTGTTCTTCTTCTTCAACGCGGTGGGCCTCGGCATCGCGGTGGGCTGCCTCGCGATCAGCCGCTACGGCCTCGGCGCGGTGTGGCCCGAGGTGTTCCAGACCCCGCTGGCCGACAACATCGCCAGCTTCATCGTCGGCACCGGCCTGGGGACGCTGTTCCGGTTCTGGTCGTACCGACGGTTCGTTTTCGTCGAGGCGGGAAATCCGCCCGTTCCGGCGACGAGCCGCGACCGAGAGTCCGGGGCGTGACCCACCGCCCATCCCGTCCTGCCGGGCCCAGCCGGCCCTGCCCACTGCCCTAAGGTGTTCCGCATGCCTCTTGTCCGTCTGCTGCCCGAGCGCTGGCAGAAGTTCATCCACGAGGCGCTCAAATTCGGCATCGTCGGCGGCGTCAACACCGTCATCAATTACGCGGTGTTCAATGCGCTGGCACTCACGGTTTTCCGCAACGGCCAGCTCAAGGCGACCGTCATCGCGACCATCGTCGCGACGATCACGTCATATCTGATGAACCGGCACTGGACGTACCGGGATCGGCCGAAATCGGCGCTTCGCCGCGAATACGTCCTGTTCTTCCTCTTCAACGGCGCCGGCCTCGTCATCGAACTGGGTGTCCTGGCGCTGGCCAAGTACGGCCTCGGCGTGCACAGCCTGCTCGCGTTGAACGTGGCGAAGACCGCCGGCGTCCTGCTGGCCACCCTGTTCCGCTTCTGGTCCTACCGGACGTTCGTGTTCCAGCCGGTGCCCAAGCACGCCGACAAGACCTGGCACGCCATCCCGCGTGACGAGTGGGACAACGTGGCCGAGATGGACCCGGTGGCCGAGATGGCCGAGTCGGTCAGCGAGCTGGAGGAGACCGAGCGACCGCTCGGCGAGCGGCCCGTGGGCGACTACCCACCACAGCAGGTCCGCCCGGCACCGGCCGACGCCGGCCTGGGCCGCGCCCTCGGCGCCGACCTGGACGCGGAGCTGGCCGCCGAACTCCAGCCCACCCCGCGCCGGACCCCGCGCCGCTGACTCCGACCCGGCGTTCCGGCGCCCGCTGGGCGGGCGCCGGAACGCGCGGGGGTCAGGCGGAGGGGTCGCGCAGCGGCTTGCCCTCGGTCATGTCGGCCAGGATCTCGCGCATCTCGCCGTCGCCCAGGCTGTGCCGGTCGTGGTGGGCCTCGACCAGCTCGTAGAGCCTGGTCTGGACCTTGTCGACGTGCGGCACGTCGGTGAGCACCGACTGCCCGCGCTCACCGGCGGACTCGATGGTCAGCGTGCCGCAGCCGAGCATCCGCTCCACGAACTTCTGGTGCATGGCGTGGTCGTTGATCCGGGTCAGCGGCAGGTCCCGCCGGTTGCGGGAGAACACCCCCTCCTGGAGCAGCACCCGCTCGTTCGTGAAGAGGTAGTGGGTGGTGCGCCAGACCAGGAACGGCCACAGCCCCAGCCAGAACACCAGCACCAGGCCGAGCGCGGCGATCACGTAGAGCGCGATGGTGCCGCCGTCGCCGTCGGGCAGAAGGACCCAGCCCGCGACCACCGCCGCGACGGCGAGCACCAGCACCAGGATCGGCCGGATCAGGGCCTTCCAGTGCGGGTGGAGATGCAGCACGACGTGCTCGTCCTCGGTGAGCACGTCTTCGGGGAACGCCACGGGAACCTCCTCGCAGAACAGGACGCGCTGACCGTAACCGGTCGGCGCACGTCGCCGGATCAGCCGCGCGGCGGGTGTTGGAGCGCGCCCCTCCGCTCACCGCAGGTGCAGCACGTCGCCCGCGGCCAGGCGGAGTTGGCCGTCGGGGCCATCCACCAGCAGCTGCCCGTCCGGGTCCACGCCGGTGGCGCTGCCGCGCACCTCCCGGCCGTCGGGGAGCAGCACCCGGACCTCCCGGCCGACCGTGGCGCAGGCCGCCAAATAAGCGTCCCGCAGGCCGCTGGCGACCGCGTCGCCCCCGGCGTCGCGCCAGCGCTCGTACCAGTCGGCGAGCGAGCGCAGCAGGGCGCGCAGCAGCGGGTCCCGGTCGGTGGCGGCGGCACCGGCGAGCTGGAGCGAGGTGGCCGGCAGCCCGGTCGGGTTCTCCGGCAGCTCGTCGGCGCGCAGGGTCACGTTGAGGCCGATGCCCACCACGATGGCGGGTGGCTGGTCCGGTCCCGCGCCGGGCACCGCCTCGGCGAGCACGCCGGCGCACTTCGCGCCGTCCAGCAGCAGGTCGTTCGGCCACTTGAGCCGGGCGTCCAGCTCGGCCAGCAGGGCCACCGCCTCGACCAGCGCGACGCCGGCCAGCAGCGGCAGCCAGCCGTAACCCTGCGGTGGCACGGGCGACCAGCCGCGCTCCGCGTCGGCCTCGCCGGGCCGGAGCAGGACGCTGGTCGCGAGGCCGGCCCGGGGCGGCGACTGCCACACCCGGCCGCGCCGGCCCCGGCCGGCGCTCTGCCGCTCGGCGACCACCACGAGGCCCTCCGGTTCGCCGGCCCGGGCGGCATCGGCCACGTCCGCGTTGGTCGAGCCGGTCTCGGCGCGCAGCTCCAACCGGCGCCAGGGCCCGTTCGGGGCGACCAGCGCGCGTTGCAGCCGGGCCGCGGACAGCGGCGGGCGGTCCAGATCGGTGTACGGCGAGCCGGGCATCCCGCCAGCCTACGGCCAGCGCGCCGGCCGGTCGTCCGGAAGCGGTGAGGCGCACTGCACAGCGTCACCCACCTGAACCATCGTTATATTCCCTGGGTGACTACCGAGACCGGGATCAACATCCACACGACCGCCGGCAAGCTGGCGGACCTGGAGCGACGGCTCGACGAGGCGGTGCACGCCGGGTCGGCGCGCGCGGTCGAGAAGCAGCACGCGCGGGGCAAGAAGACCGCTCGGGAGCGGATCGAGATGCTCCTCGACGAGGGCTCCTTCGTCGAGCTGGACGAATTCGCCCGGCACCGCTCGACCAACTTCGGGCTGGAGAAGACCCGCCCGTACGGGGACGGGGTGGTGACCGGCTACGGCACGGTGGACGGCCGGCAGGTCTGCGTCTTCGCGCAGGACTTCACCGTCTTCGGCGGCTCCCTGGGCGAGGTCTTCGGCGAGAAGATCGTCAAGCTCATGGACCTCGCCATGAAGATCGGCTGCCCGGTCGTCGGCATCAACGACTCGGGCGGCGCGCGGATCCAGGAGGGCGTCGCCTCGCTCGGCCTCTACGGCGAGATCTTCTTCCGCAACGTGCGGGCCAGCGGCGTCATCCCGCAGATCTCGCTGATCATGGGCCCGTGCGCGGGTGGCGCGGTCTACTCCCCGGCGGTCACCGACTTCACCGTGATGGTCGACCAGACCTCGCACATGTTCATCACCGGCCCGGACGTCATCAAGACCGTCACCGGCGAGGACGTGGGCATGGAGGAGCTGGGCGGCGCCCGGACCCACAACGCCCGCAGCGGCAACGCGCACTACCTCGGCACCGACGAGGAGGACGCGATCGAGTACGTCAAGGCGCTGCTGTCGTACCTGCCGTCGAACAACCTGGACGAGCCGCCGGTCTTCGACGCACCGGCGATCCTCGACGTGACCGATGAGGACCGGGAGCTGGACACGCTGATCCCGGACTCGGCCAACCAGCCGTACGACATGCACCGGGTCATCGAGCACGTCCTCGACGACGGCGAGTTCCTGGAGGTCCAGCCGCTCTACGCGCAGAACATCGTGGTCGGCTTCGGCCGGGTCGAGGGGCGCCCGGTCGGCGTGGTGGCCAACCAGCCGATGCAGTTCGCCGGCACGCTGGACATCGCCGCCTCGGAGAAGGCGGCCCGGTTCGTGCGCACCTGCGACGCGTTCAACGTTCCCGTGCTGACCTTCGTGGACGTTCCCGGCTTCCTGCCCGGCACCGGGCAGGAGTGGGACGGCATCATCCGGCGCGGCGCGAAGCTCATCTACGCGTACGCCGAGGCCACCGTCCCGAAGGTCACCGTCATCACCCGCAAGGCGTACGGCGGCGCGTACGACGTCATGGGCTCCAAGCACCTGGGCGCGGACCTGAACTTCGCCTGGCCGACCGCGCAGATCGCGGTGATGGGCGCGCAGGGCGCGGTGAACATCCTCTACCGCTCGGAACTGGCCAACGCCGAGGACCCGGCCGCCGTCCGGGCCGAGAAGATCGCCGAGTACGAGGACACCCTGGCCAACCCGTACATCGCCGCCGAACGCGGGTACGTCGACGGGGTGATCCCCCCGCACGAGACGCGTACCCAGATCGTGCGGGCGCTGCGGGTGCTGCGCACCAAGCGCGAGACCCTGCCGCCGAAGAAGCACGGCAACATCCCGCTCTGACGCGGACGCCCCGGCGGCCCCCCACCTCACCCGGCGGGGGGCCGTCGCGTCAGCAGCGCGGGTGGGCGGCGGAACACATCCGGCCGGCGGCCACCACGGCAAGTTTCCGCAGGTCTGCCTCGGTGCCGTCCTGCCCGACCTGGATCACGCTGACGAGGTCGCCGACCCGGAGCACCACCCGGCTGTTCGGCTTGCTCAGATCGCCCAACGGCTTCCCGGTGTCCAGGTTGCGGGCCGGTCCGACCGTGTGCCGCAGCAGCACGGAGTCGTCCCCGGCGAAGTCGTGGTCGACCTCCTGCCAGGACTGGACGACCTGGGCGTTGACCGTCCTGCCCCGCCACTGCGTCGGCCCGCTGAACCGCCACTGGCGACACGGCGCGAGCAGTTCGTCCATCCCGGCGAAGACCCGGTCGGCCACGTCCGGCGCGACCCGGTAGACGTCCTGCATGGCCAGCACCTGGTCCGGCCGCTGGTCGTCGGCCGCCGGACGCTCGCGCAGGATCGTCACCGAGCGGGAGTATCGGGACTCCGCCCAGTCCGTCGACAGACTCTGGTGCTTCCGGCAGTACAGCAGCAGGTCGTCGAGCCGGATGTCCTCGCGGACGCCGGCCTCGGTGAGCGGGACCCCCTTCCTCGTCCGCAGGTCCGCCGGCACCAACAGCACCTCCGCGGGCACCTCGGTGGCGGTCCAGGCGGTCGCGGTGGGCAGCGCCGCGGCCGGCGCGTCGGCCGGCAGCGCGGTGTGCGGAGCGGCCCGCCCGGCCTCCACCAGCGCGGTGCCCGAGGCGACCGCCAGCACGGCGAGCGCCGCCGCCACGGCCGTGCGCCGGCTGCGGCGCCGGGCCCGCGCCCGCAGCTCCGCCGGCTCCGGCCAGCGGACGGCGCGCAGCTCCCGCTGCACGTGCTCGACGAAGGTCGGGTCATCGTCACGCATCGGCGGCCTCCTCCAGATCCACGACAGCGAGCAGCCCGGCGAGGGCGGCCCGCCCCCGGGAGAGCCGCGCCTTCACCGTGCCCACCGGCGCCTCGGTCTCCCGGGCCACCTCGGCCACCGGCATGCCGCACAGGTAGTAGAGCGCGATGGCCGTGCGCTGCTCCTCGGGGAGCCGGCGCAGCGCGGCCACCACCTCGACCGTGTCGGTGCTCGGCCCCGGGATGCTCTCCTCCGCGCCGTGCCGCAGGTAGGCCCGGGCCCGGCTGCGCAGGCTGCGCCAGCGGCTCACCGCGATCCGGCTGGCCACCACCCGCACCCACGCCTCCGGGTCGTCGTACCCGCGCACGGTCGACCAGCGCTGCCAGGCCCGGATGTACGCCTCCTGCACGGCGTCCTGGGCCTCGGCGAGGTTGCCGGTGAGCACGTAGACGAAGCCGAGCAGCCGTTGTCGGCTGCCCCGGTAGAACTCGTCGAACCCGTCGACGTCCGGCACCCTGCTACCTCCCCCGTGGCGGTCGCAGGGGAGACGCCTGGCACCCGGGCCGCGGTTGCCCGGTCAGCCGACCAATTTCTCCAGCTCGGCGAGGGGGAAGCCGCCGGCCGGGATGCGCTCCCGGACCGCCCGGCGCACGGCGGTCTGGACGGCGGCGTTGGTCGGGGTGGGCACCCCGTGCAGCCTGCCGAGCAGCACGATCTCGCCGTTGAGGTGGTCCGCCTCGGCGGAACCGGCGCCGCGGGCCAGGCTCTGCCAGGTGGAGCCGCCGGCCCGCTCCTCGCCGTCGACCGGCCGGTGCCCCACCCGGTCGCCCCGCTCGGCGGCCTCCTCGGCGCGGCTGGTGTGCGCGATGCCGGCGGCGGCCAGCGCTTCCTCCCCCTCGGCGCGTACCCGGGCGGTCAGCGGCTCGGGCACCTCCGGGCCGAGCAGCGCCTGGAGGCCGTTGCCCAGGTTGGCCAGGAGCTTGCCGTACTTCCAGCGCATCACGTCGTCACGGACCGGCGCCACGAACCCGGCGGCGGTCAGGTCGGCGGCGACGGCCCGGCTGGTGTCGTCCGCGCCGGACGGGTAGCGGCCCAAGTGCAGCATTCCCGGGTGCGGGTACCCGTTCGCCACCACCACGCCCGGTTCCAGGTGGGTGGCCGGCAGCCAGACGCAGACCGGGTGCACCCGGGCGAACAGCCGCAGCGCGGCCGGCTCGTTGGCGACGCCGTTCTGGGCCAGCACGATGGGCAGCCGCTCGCCCGCCGTGCCGCCGCCCTCGACCGGGGTGTCCACCCAGGTTGCCAGGGCCGCCGCGGTGTCCTGCGATTTGACCGTGAGCACCAGCACGGTGTCCGCCGGCAGCGGGCGGCCGTCCGGCCCGGCCACCGCGGGCAGCCGGCTGCTCACCGTGCCGTCTGGCGTCCGCAGGGTCAGACCCCGCTCCCGGAGCGCGTCCAGGTGCGCGCCGCGGGCCACCAGCGTCACGTCGCGCCCGGCCTCCCCCAGCCGTACGCCGATGGTGCCGCCGACCGCGCCCGCCCCGATGATCACGTATCGCACGCGTCCGATTCTGCCCCTCCCCGCGCCGGCCCGCCGGGTGATCCACTGCACATCCGGGAGGTGGCGGTCCGGCGCGAGGGCTCGGCGGTCGCGCGGCGAAGTCTGCGGCGGAGCGGGGCGGGCCTGACGCCGCTCAGATCGTCAAACCGGCGTCGGTGAGGATCGGGCCGGCGAGCAGCAGCGCGCCGGCGCCCAGCGCGGCCAGGCTGACCAGCAGGAACACGGTCACCCAGAACAGCGGCGGGAACGGGGTGAGCCGGGCGAGCTGGTCCGCGTCCGACTCGGGCATCCGCCCCCGGCTGCGCAGCCGTTGCAGCTCGATCACCGGGCGGACGCCGCCGAAGAGCAGGAACCAGACCGACGTCCAGGCGAACGCCGCCTGCACCTGCGGAGCGGCGTACCAGGAGACGGCCAGCACCACGCCGCCGGTGACCAGCAGCGACAGCACGCCGAAGACGTTGCGGATCATCACGAGCATGGCCAGCAGCAGCACCACCGCGACCCAGAGCAGCAAGGTGATCCGGTTGCCGGCGAGCAGCCACGCGCCGGCCAGACCGATCAGCGACGGGGCCACGTATCCGGCGAGCAGGGTGAGGATCATCCCCGGGCCGGAGGGGCGGCCGGCGGAGAGGGTGAGACCCGAGGTGTCCGAGTGCAGCCGGATGCCGCGCAGCTTCCGGCCGGTCAACAGGGCCACCAGCGCGTGGCCGCCCTCGTGCGCGATGGTCACCGCGTTGCGGGCGATCCGCCAGGGCAGCCGGGTGGCGACCACCACCACCGCGACGACGGCGGTGAGCAGCACCAGCAGCGGCGGCGGGTCGGGCTGGGCGCCGAGCAGCTTGTCCCAGAGGGTGGTGAGGCCGTCGATCAGAGGCATGGGCGGGGAGCCTACCGGCCCGAGCCGCCCCGTTGGAGGGCCCGTCTGGTGGGGGCCGGGACAGGCGACGACAGCCGTCTATGAAAAATTCTTTAAGTCCTCTTGCGATCTAGGGCACTTACCTCCAAAGATTGGCGTCAATCATTGACGTACTTGGAGGCATCGATGGCTCGTACCAGACTCTCCATGCGCCGGTTGCTCGCCGCCGGCCTGACCGTCGCCGCCACCGCGGCAGCGGCCCTGTTCGCGACCGCCGGACCGGCCGCCGCGGCGACCACCCCCGGCATCGACGTCTCGCGCTACCAGGGCAGCATCAACTGGACCAGCGTGCGGAACGCCGGGATCCAGTTCGCCTTCATCAAGGCCACCGAGGGCACGAGCTACAAGGACCCGAACTTCAACGCGAACTACGTCAACGCCTACAACGCCGGGGTCATCCGCGGGGCGTACCACTTCGCCCGGCCGAACATCTCCGCCGGCTCGACCCAGGCCAACTACCTCGCCTCCAACGGCGGCGCCTGGTCGGCCGACAGCCGCACGCTGCCCGCCGCGCTCGACCTGGAGGGCAACCCCTACGCGGGCGGCTACTGCTACGGCCTGACCACCACCGGCATGCGCAACTGGGTCCAGGACTTCCTCAACACCTACCGGTCCCGCACCGGCCGGTACGCGGTCATCTACACCACCACCAGCTGGTGGAACCAGTGCACCGGCAGCTGGACCGCCCCGTGGGCCAACCACCCGCTGTGGGTCGCCCGCTGGTCCAGCACCGTGGGCACGCTGCCGGCCGGCGCCCCGTTCTGGAGCTTCTGGCAGTACACCAGCAGCGGCGCCGTCTCCGGGATCAGCGGCAACGTCGACCGCAACTACTGGAACGGTGACCGGACCCGCCTGATCGCCCTGGCCAACAACACCTGACCACCCCCCGGTCGCCAGTCGGCGGCAGCGGGATCGGCTACGACCGAGGTCGACAGCTGGTCCGGCTGCCGCCACTGCCGTCCTTGACCGCGCGGGTCACGCCCTGCGTCGCGAGCCGGCCGGCACGGGGACCGCGCCCCGACCGGCCAGGGTGGGCCGGCGGGCCAGCCGCCACACCGCCACCCCCGCGACGGTGAGGGCGACGACACCGAGCACCGCGACCGGCGCGGAGAGACCGGCGCTGATCAGCAGCAGGACCACGTCCCCGAGCGCGACGAGCATCCACAGTGCCAGCCGGGGACCCGTGTCCTTGCGTCGGTAACCCATGTCGTACCTCCTTCCGTCGTCGCGGTCTCAATACCCCCACGGACGGAAGGCCATGCGAGTCAGTTTCGCAACGGCGGGATTTCCCGGGTCAGTTCACCCGGTCGGGCTTGAAGCCCTTGGTGATGATCTCCCAGTTGGCCAGGTTGGCCTGCCAGGCGTCGGCAGGGACCTCCCAGCGCAGGGCGAAGCCCCGGTTGCTGGCCGTGGCCACGCCCCGGTTGCGCACGTGGAAGCGGGCGCCGCCGTCGCGCGTCTCCAGCCAGTCCCAGTCGGCGCACGTGCGGTAGTAGCCGTCGCAGCGGGTGATCCCGACCAGCTTGTAATTGTCGACGTAGTTCCGGCGGCTCGGCTCCTGCGCCTGCCAGTCGGCGTACGCGTCCTTCTTGGGCGTGGGGGTCCACTGGATGAACAGCACCCGCCGCGCCCCGCCGACCTCGTAGAGCACGACGTTGTCGGAGCGGACCCGGGCCTGCCAGCCGTCGGGGACCGGCACCTGGAAGCCGTTCGAGCCCTTGTAGTAGTGCCAGCCGGCGGGCAGGGCGCCGGCAGCGGCCGACGGAGTCGCCGACGCCGACGGGGTCACGCTGGGTGCGGCACTGGTCGGCGCGGTCGAGGAGGGCGCGTCACTCGTCGCCGGACCCGGCGGGGCCGGCGCCGGGGCCGTCGAGGTGGCGGTGGCCCCGTTCCCGCCCGTCCTGTCGTCGTCGCCGTTGTTCAGCAGCGGCACGGCCACCGCGAGACCGACCAGCAGCACCAGCACCAGCGCGCCGATCAGCAGGTTGCGCCGGTTGCGCTCCGGCTTCTCCCCCGGGATCACCGCCGCCCGGCCCGTCGACGGCGCCGGGCTCACCGGCTCGGCCAGCACGGAGGTCGGGTTCTTCGGCGGCGCCGGCGGCTCCACCACCGGCTCGCCGTCCAGCCGCGTCTCGTCGAGCGCCGGATCGGCACCGTCCACCCGGGTCTCGTCGACCACCGGAGCGGCGTCGAGCTTGGTGGTCGGCTCGGCGACCGGCGGGGTCACCTTGGCGGTCGGCGCGGCGTCCGCGCCGACCGGCGCCTTCGCCGTGGCGTCGGCGACCGCCGCGCCACCGGCGACGGCGGCCGCGGACGTACCCCCGTCGGGCGTGCGCGGCGCCGGGGTTGCCGGCCGCTCGGCCTCGTCGTCGGCCGGACGCGGCGCCGGCACCAACGGCGGCCGCGGCACGCGCGGACCGTTCGGCCCCGGCCGGCGTACGCCGTCCAGCAGCGAGATGCCCTTGGCCCGCCGCCCCGCGGCCTTGCGCAGCAGGCGCTCGGCGATCTCGGCGGTGATCCGCTCCTCCGGGTCCTTGCGGAGCAGGCCCTGAAGCACCGGCTTCAGCGGCCCGGCGTTCCTCGGCGGCGGCAGCGGCTCGGTGGCGAGCGCGGCCAGGGTGGCGATCGCCGACGGCCGCGCGTAGGGCGACTTGCCCTCGACGGCGGCGTAGAGCGTGGCACCCAGCGACCAGAGGTCGGCCTCCGGCCCGGCCGTGCCGTCCTTGGCCCGCTCCGGCGCGATGTACGCGGGCGAGCCCAGCACCATGCCGGTGCGGGTGACGTTCGGGTCGCCCGGGATGGTGGCCAGGCCGAAGTCGGTGAGCACCACGCGCCCGTCGTCGCCGAGCAGCACGTTGCCCGGCTTGACGTCGCGGTGCATGATGCCGGCCTTGTGCGCGGCCTTCAGCGCGCCCAGCACGCCCAGACCGATCTCCACGGCCTTCGCCGGCGTGACCGGGCCGTCCTCGGCGATGGTGTCCTGCAACGACTTCGACGGCACGTACTCCATGACGATCCACGGATCGCCGTCGGTGCGCAGCACGTCGAAGATGCGGACCACGTTGACGTTGTTGAGCCGGGCGATGGCCCGGGCCTCCCGCAACGAGCGTTCCCGCATCTCGCGGCGCTCCTCCGGGGTGAGGCTGGGCGGCGGGACGAGTTCCTTGATCGCCACGTCGCGGTGCAGCACCTCGTCGCGTGCCTTCCACACCCGACCCATGCCGCCCTGGCCGAGCGGCGAGATGAGCCGGTACCGGTCGGCGACGAGTTGGGGAAGCGCGCTAGACATCGCTGAAACCGTACCCGGCAGCCCGGACGGCTACACCGGCGGCACGCCACTGTGCGGTGAAGGTCAAGTTCTGGACGCGTACCCTGTCGGCATGTCTGCCGAAGAGCCGCTGTTCCGGATCGTCCGCGGCGTGCCCACCGCCGACGAGCTGGCCGCCCTGGTCGGCGCGATCGTGGTGCGGACCCGACCGGCCGCGGCCACCCCGCCCGCCGCCGTGTCGCAGTGGGCGCGCAGCGCCCGCCCGGCCGGCGCGGCGCCGGCCGCCGGCCCCGGCGCGTGGCGCGCCTCCGGCCTCCCCCGCTGACCCGTCCCGGGTACGCACCCCCGCATCAGGACTGCCGGGATCCGCGCCGAGCGATTAACCTCACTCAGGGAAACCGTGCGGTGACGGGCAGGGAGGGTCGATGATCCCGGAGGACAACCAGCCGGCCGGCTGGCTGCGTGACTACGGCGGCATCGAGGCCGACATCCGACGGATGCGCGAGTTCGCCGACCGGCTCCAGGACGAGGTCAGCCGCAACTACGCCCCCCACCTGTCGTACATCGCCGACGACATGAAGGCCCCGGTCCCCAACCCGGCCGACGCGTTCATCGAGCTGGTCCAGTTCCTCCAGGCCCACCACGAGACCCAGAAGGCCACCGTCACCATGGTCTGGGACCTGGCCCCGGCCACCGGCCGGCTCGCCGGCGCCGCCGGCCACATCGCGGCGACCTACGGCGACTCCGACGCCTTCTCCTCGGCCCGGGTCGCCGACGTGGAACGGGCACTGTCCACGCCGTCCGCCGCGGCCGCCCGCCCGGTGCCGCCACTGACCGATCCCACCGCATCCGAACCGGGGCGGGTGGTCCTGCCGTGATCGAACGGGGCAGCGGACGCACCTCCGGGCTCACCGACTGGCGCCTCATGGACGTGCTCAGCATGTGGGCATGTCTCCAGGACCAGGACACCACCGGCCAGTGGAAGCAGGTCGCCGGCTGGCGCAAGGTCTGCGACCTCGCCCTGGCCCACGTGAGCCGGTTGCGCGAATACCGGCGCGGGCTCGCCGAGGCGTGGCCGCCGGAGACCAACGCCGCCGCGCGCGCGTACCTCGGTGAACTCGACCAGCTCATCGACCAGGTGCAGCGCACCCACGACGCCGCCGCCGCGAACTACGACGCGCTCGCCGCCGCCACCCGCGCCATCGGCAGCACCCGGGCCGAACTCGAACCGCTCTTCGACGAGTACGCGGAGAAGGTGCGGCAGAAGCAGGCGTACGAGGCGGTGCTCGCCGACCCGAAGGCGGTGGCGGGGAGCCGGCTGCCGGAGAAGCCGCCGGTGACGGACGCGGACCTTGAGCAGCTGAACGTACGGGCGCGAAGGTTGATGACGGGGCTGAGCGGCGAACTCCAACAAGCCCAAGTCATGCTCCGCCAACCTCCGCCACCAGTTCGACCAGTCCGAGACTCACCCGAAGTGGACGCCGCGAGTAGCGCTGCCGGTCCCGCGCCCATCATCCCGCCGGTCGTGCCAATTCCGGCGGGCCCAGCCAGTGCACGCTCCGTTCCCGGAGGCGCCAAGCCCTCAAAACCACTCTCGGGTGGTGGTACGGGTGTTCGCCCTGTTATTGGGGGTGGACCCGTTCTAGGGGGGGTCTCGTCAGGGCTGGCGTCCAGTTCCACTGGCCCTAGCCCTAGTGGCACGTTGCCGAACACTCTTGTCCCCCCTACGCCTCCGAGCCTTGGGCAGCCTTCTGCGTTGCCACCGATTACAGCACCAGGAAGAGGCAGCAGCCCCAGATCTTCCTTGGGCGGAATCGGCGATGGCCAGTTCAGGCCGACCAGCCCGAGAGAACTACCAAACAACTTGGCGCAGCCGTCGCGGCCGATGCAACCCGGAGGCCTGATCGGCGGCGTGCCGGGGGCTGGCATGGGCCAGTCGGGGACACCGGCGTCGCCTCGGAGGATTAATCCAGTTGGTGGGGTAATCGGCGGGGGCGCTGCTGGCACATCGCCTTCAGGTGCAGCAGGGTCTCGACCGGGGGGTGCACGGTCATCCGCCGCCCACGCGATGCCGCCCTTCGGTAACTCATCCAGCGCAGGATATCCCTCTAAAAGGCCGGCCATTTGGCAAGAGACAGACCACGGCGGCAAACGGGCATGGGATCCGGATGACCCGTGGGAGACAGATCACGGCGTTGACCCGGTAGTGCGGCCGCCGGAAGACGAAGGCCCCATCGATCCTGGACCTGCAATTGGTCTTGATAGGTGAGCAAGCCGGTTGCGTTATTACTGGCGACTGCGCTTATCACCCTATCGTCTCCGCATGTAAAACAGGTTGAGGTCATTCATGGGTCGAGGCACGAGCCAGCCCACGCCAAGCAATGGCACTTGGAATTCCTTCACGCGGTCGAGGCTCACCGCTCGAGCCTCGGAGAAGGAGTGATTGTCGCGGTACTGGACACGGGTGTTGACACTCACCACGATCTGTCACCAAATCTCCTATACGGCACCGACGTCATACCGGGAGGGGTAGGCGACGGTCGCCGTGATTTGAACGGACATGGCACGGCAATGGCCGGCTTGATCGCGGCATCGGGTCAAGGCAGTGCAGTTATGGGTGTAGCGCCTCGGTCGAAGATTCTTCCGGTGCTAGTAACACCAGCCAGTGGCTCTGGTGAGGCAGATGCCTTGGCGGACGGCATCGAATATGCCCTTTCGCATGGTGCGGAGATCATCAACATTTCAAGCGTCGGCGGGACAAGCCAACGATTGATCAGGGCGATCAACACGGCCCTTGCAGCGAATGTTGTCATCGTTGCGTCCGCCGGCAATCGACCTGAGGATAGCTACGTTGGTTATCCTGCAAGCGAGCCGGGCGTTATTGCCGTCGGTGGTGTCGACAGGCATGGAAACCATGCAGCGATCTCTGTCACCGGGCCGCAGATTGACGTGGTGGCGCCAGCGGTGGAGATCTACAGCACTGGGCTCAACGGCGGTTATCGCGTCGGCACAGGCACCTCCGATGCCACGGCCATCGTGGCTGGTGCCGCAGCCCTGATTCGGTCCAAGTACCCCAACCTCCCCGCCGAGGAGGTCGCCCACCGCCTGACCGCCACGGCGATCGACAAGGGCCCACCCGGCCGCGACGACGAGTACGGCTACGGCGTCATCGACCTGGTCGCCGCCCTCACCGCCGACGTCCCCCCTCTCGGTTTCGAAACGCCGTCGGTCACGACGCCTCCGGTGAGCGCGGCCGAGGGGGAAGGGGACAACGACACGGTGCGTGGCCTCGCGACGCTGGGCGTGCTGCTGGCAGCGGGCGGCGGTTACCTGTTCTGGCGGCGACGCCGACGCGCCGACGACCCGCCGCCGCGGATCAGCCGGTAGCGTCGGTGGGATGTCGACCTCCGTGCCGCTGCGCCTCGTGCTCGCCTCGCAGAGTCCCGCCCGCCGCAAGCTGCTCCAGGCCGCCGGGATCGAACCCGACGTGCTGGTGAGCGGCGTCGACGAGTCGCAGGTGGTCACCGACCGCGCCGAGGAGTTGTGCCTGGAGCTGGCCCGGCTGAAGGCGGAGGCGGTGCGGGGCCGGCTGCGTCCCCACCCGGACGAGCGGACGCTGGTGCTCGGCTGCGACTCGGTGCTGGCGTTCGACGGGGAGATTCTGGGCAAGCCGGCGGACGCGGCGGACGCCACCCGGCGCTGGCAGCGGATGCGCGGGCGCAGCGGGGTGCTGCACACGGGCCACTGCCTGCTGGACGCGACGCACGAGTCCCGCGCGGAGGCGGTGGCCTCGACCACCGTGCACTTCGCCGACATCAGCGACGCGGACATCGCCGCGTACGTGGCGACGGGTGAGCCGCTTGCGGTGGCCGGGGCGTTCACCATCGACGGGCTGGGCGGGGCGTTCCTGACCGGCATCGAGGGCGACCCGGGCACCGTGGTGGGGCTGTCCCTGCCTCTGCTGCGCGGTCTCCTCGCCGAGTTGGGGCTGAACATCACCGACCTGTGGACGAAGGTCGCGCCCGGGGGCCAGGACATCGAACATCTCGGCTAACGTCCGGTCATGAGCACGAAGCCGCTGCCGCTGACCCCGGAACTGCACGCGTACCTCGTGGCGCACGGGTCCGCTCCCGACGAGATCGTCCGGGAGCTGGCCGAGGAGACCCGCGCCGCCCTTCCCGCCCAGGCGGACATGCAGGTCGCGCCGGAGCAGGCCGCGTTCCTGACCTTCCTGACCCGGCTGCTCGGCGTCCGGCAGGCGGTGGAGGTCGGCACGTTCACCGGGCTCTCCTCGCTGGCCATCGCCCGGGGCCTCACCGAGGGTGGCCGCCTGACCTGCTTCGACATCTCCGAGGAGTACACGGGCGTCGCCCGGCGGTACTGGGCCCGCGCGGGCGTCGAGGACCGCATCGAGCTGCGCATCGGCCCGGCGAAGGACACCCTCCACGAGTTGCCGCGGGAGCGTTACCTGGACTTCGCGTTCATCGACGCCGACAAGGTCGGCTACCCGGTCTACTGGGACGAGCTGGTGCCCCGGATGCGCCCGGGCGCGGTGATCGCGGTGGACAACACGCTGCGCGGCGGGCGGGTGCTCGCCCCGCAGAACGCGGACGACCGGGCGATCGCCGCCTTCAACGACGAGATCCTCGCCGACATCCGCGTCGAGGTGGTCATGCTGCCCATCGCCGACGGCGTGACCCTGGCCCGGGTGCTCTGACCGGGCACCGCCGGTCCGGCGGTCACGCGGCGGCGGAGACCGGGGTGCGGTCGTCGCCGGGTGCGGGCAGGCGCAACGCGCGGCCGAGGCGCACGGTGAGCAGGATGGCCGCGGCGATGAAGCCGGGCAGGAGCAGGAAGGCCAGGTGGGGGCCGACGCCGTCGGCCACCCAGCCGAGCGCGACCGGCGCGATGCCGAAGCCCACCCCCATGGAGTACGACGCCCAGCCGGCCGCCCTGTCCGCGGCCGGCCCGGCGGCGGCGAGGGCGATGGAGATCGCCAGGGGGTAGTGCAGGGCGTTGCCCAGCCCGAGCACGACCAGGCCGGCGACGGCCAGCCAGCCCACCGGGGCGGACCAGAACAGCGCGAACCCGGCCAGGGAGACGGTCAGCGCGCCGAGCAGCAGCGGCACCGGCGGCCAGCGCAGCGCGAGCCGGCCGCCGGCCAGCCGGCCGGCGAACATGCCGCATACGATCGCGGCGACGGCCGCCGACGCACCGCCGGCGCTGAGGCCGGCGTGGGTACGGAGCACGTCCGCGGTCCAGAGCGACAGGCAGACCTCGATCGACCCGGTGACCGACATGAGTACCCAGGCGATCCAGTACGCCCGCGGCAGCCGCCCCGAACCGGCGCGTCCGGCCGCCGGACGAGCGCGATCTTGGACAGTTTCCGTTCGAGGCGAACGGGAAGTGTCCAAGATCGGGCGAGCGGAGGACGCGGAGGGCGCGGGCCGGTCGGCGGCAGCCGCGGTAGCGGGGTGGGTTTTCGGCAGGCGTACCCGGAAGGTCACGGCGGCGAGGGCGACCAGGGTGATCAGGCCGACCTCGGCGGCCATCGCGGGTCGCCAGCCGAGGCCGGCGTCCACGGTCGCGCCGATGACCAGCGGCGCGAGGATGCCCATGCCGGCGCCGGCGGCGTTGGCCTCGGTGAGCGCGGCCGGTGCGGCGGGCCCGTGGTGGGCGGTGAGCACGACGCTGACTCCGCTGATCACCATCATGCCGAAGGTGGCGATCACCGCGACGGCGGCGAGGGTGGCGGGCAGCGGGTGGAGGAGGCCGAGCGCGGTGACGCCGGCGGCCACGCCGGCGAGGCCGAGCCAGATGGCCGGGCCGCGGCCGAGGCGGCGGGCTGCGGGCGCGAAGAGCGCGCCGCCGGCCAGCGCGCCGACCGCGATGCCGGTGCTGTGCAGGCCGGCCACGGCGGCGCTGGTGCCCTGCTCGTCGCGGAGCAGCGGGACGACGGGGCCGAACCCGTAGAGGAAGAAGCCCCACATGCCCAGCTGGGCGTAGGTCAGCCAGGTCGTCCGGTCACGGGTGAGGCGGGGCACCGGCCTTACGGTACTTGCGCACGGCCGGCGCCCCGCCCTGGTTGAGAGGCAGCTCTCGTCGGGTCAGCGGACGCTGCGGGCGAACTGCCGCGCGGCCCAGACCACGCCGGCGACGGCGAGCACCGCGATGATCGTCAACCCCTGCCAGACCTTGTCGTTGGCCAGGTCACCGGCGAAGAGCGCCCGGGTGCCGTCGACCGCCCAGGAGAACGGGTTCCAGTCGGCGACGCCCTGGAGCCAGCCGGGGGCGTACATGAGCGGCAGCAGGATGCCGGAGAGCAGCAGCACCGGCTGGGCGACGGTGTTCATCAGCGGGGCGAGCGCGTCCTCGCTCTTGACCTTGAGCGCGACGCCGTAGGAGACGGCCGAGGTCATCAGGGCGATGAGGGCCAGCATCAGGTACGCGAGCAGCAGGTAGCCGATGAAGACGCGCAGGTCGAACAGGAGCGCCAGCAGGGTGATGATGATCGCCTGCGCGATCAGCGAGACCACGTCCCGCAGCGAGCGGCCGAGCAGCAGGGCGAGCCGGCTGACCGGGGTGACCCGGGACCGCTCGATGACCCCGGCGCGCAGCTCGGCGATGAGGCCGAAGCCCTGGAACAGGCCGCCGAAGATGGCCAGCAGCACGAGCAGGCCGGGGACGAAGATCTTGTACGCCTCGGCCTGTGTCGACACCCGCAGCGCGGGCTTGAGCAGCGGGGCGAAGAGAAGCAGGTACATCACCGGCTGGAAGACGCCGACGAAGACCCACACGGGGTTGCGCAGCAGCAGCTGGATCTGGCGCTGGAAGATCAGCCAGGTGTCGCGGGCGAGTTTCATGACAGTGCTCCCGATGCTCAGGACTCGCGCAGCGAGCGGCCGGTCTTGGTGAGGAAGACGTCGTCGAGGCTGGGGCGGTGCAGCTCGATCGAGCGCAGCTCCAGCCCGGCGTGGTCGAGGCGGCGCAGCACCTGCGGGATGGCGGTGGCGCCGTCGTCGACGTAGAGGCGCAGGCCGCCCTCGTCGGCGGTCTCCAGCTTGCCGACGTACGCCTCGGTGTCGAGCAGTTCGGCGGCCTGTGGCGTGGTGGCGGCGTCGAGGCCGACCAGCACCACCTCGCCGGAGATCTCGCGCTTCAGCTCGGCCGGGGTGCCCTCCGCGACCACCTCGCCGTGATCCATGATCGCGATCCGGTCGCAGAGCGCGTCCGCCTCGTCGAGGTAGTGCGTGGTGATGAAGACGGTCATGCCCTCGGTGCGCAGCCGGCGGATCTCGTCCCACATGTGCGCCCGGCTCTGCGGGTCGAGGCCGGTGGTCGGCTCGTCCAGGAACACGATCTTCGGCTCGTGGATGATGCCGAGCGCGATCTCGACCCGCCGGCGCTGGCCGCCGGAGTAGGTCTTGCACTTGCGGTCGGCGTACTCGCTGAGCTGGAAGGCGTCCAGCGCGCGGGTGGCGCGGCGGTTCGCCTCGGCCTTGCCGATGCCGTAGAGCCGGGCGTGCAGCACCAGCTCCTCGCGGGCGGTGGACTCGTCCCACGTGCTGCCGCCCTGGGCCACGTAGCCGATGCGCCGGCGCACCTCGGCCGGGTCCTTGCGCAGGTCGGCGCCGGCGATGGTCGCCTCGCCGCCGTCCGGCTCGATGAGGGTGGCGAGCATCCGCAGGGTGGTCGTCTTGCCGGCGCCGTTGGGGCCGAGGAAGCCGAAGATCTCCCCCTCGGCCACCTCGAGGTTGACGCCACGGACCGCGTCCACGGTCTTCGTCTCGCGACCCGCGCGGGAGCGGAACGACTTCCGCAGCCCCCTGGTCTCGATCATGTCTGCTCCTGGTCCTCCGGGCCGGACGCGGCCGGCCGCCGATGGTCCGCGAGGAGGACGCACGGCTTCCCCACGGCTCGCGCAGAGACTAACGCGATATAACTCTTGTGGTCAACGTTGATTATTCCGCGTTGGGAGCGCCGCCAGTCCAGCCCGACCATCCCTCGGCCTGCTCCAGCCCAGCAGGCAGGTACGACACTCCGGACTCGATCCGCTCGGCGATCCGCTCGCACCAGGCCATGTCGGCCTCGGCCCGCGCCAGCCAGAGCTCGAACATCCAGCCGACGTGCACCGGCTTGCGGGTGCGCACCCAGTCCGAGTCCAGCGAGGCGCGCATCGACTCGACGCCGGCGCGGATCAGGTTCGCCCGGTTGCGCAGCGCCGCCGCGGCCTCGTCGCGCGGCATGGCCGGCAGGAACGAGAACGCCGCCACGAACGGGTCCGGCGGCTCGTTGAGCTGCCACCACTGCGCCCGCAGCAGGGTCTCGAACTCCTCGTCCCCCTTCGGCGTCACCTCGTAGGTGGTGCGGGCGGGACGGGCGCCGACCTGCTCGACGGAGACGGTCCGGAGCAGCCCCTCGTCGGTGAGCTTGCGCAGGGCGTGGTAGATCGAACCGGGCTGCACGTTGGCCCACTTGTCCGCGCTCCAGCTCAGCAGCTCACGGCGTACGTCGTAGCCGTGCACCGGCTGCATCCACCGCACCAGGCCCAGAATCATCATCCGCGTTGCCGACACCCGACAAGCGTAATAGCCAAATTTGACTACAGTGCGGCATCCCACACTGAGCGATCGTTAGGGCCGAATCCCCGGCCGATACACTCCCGGCAACGACCTCGGGAGGAGCCACCAAGGTGCGCAAGGTACTCATCGCCAACCGCGGCGAGATCGCCGTCCGCGTCATCCGCGCCTGCCGCGACGCCGGCCTGGCGAGCGTCGCCGTCTACGCGGACTCCGATCGGGACGCCCTGCACGCCACCCTCGCCGACGAGGCGTACGCGCTGGGCGGCGACACGGCGGCCGACAGCTACCTGCGCATCGACAAGCTCATCGACGTGGCCGCCAGGGCGGGCGCCGACGCGGTGCACCCCGGCTACGGCTTCCTCTCCGAGAACGCCGACTTCGCCCAGGCCGTCATCGACGCCGGGCTGACCTGGATCGGCCCCACCCCGCAGGCGATCCGCGACCTCGGCGACAAGGTGACCGCCCGGCACATCGCCCAGCGGGCCGGCGCGCCCCTGGTCCCCGGCACCCCGGACCCGGTGGGCAACGCCGACGAGGTGATGGCCTTCGCCGTCGACCACGGCCTGCCGGTCGCCATCAAGGCGGCCTTCGGCGGCGGCGGGCGCGGCCTCAAGGTGGCCCGCACCATGGAGGAGATCCCGCACCTGTTCGAGTCGGCCACCCGCGAGGCGGTCGCCGCGTTCGGCCGGGGCGAGTGCTTCGTCGAGCGCTACCTGGACCAGCCCCGCCACGTCGAGGCGCAGGTCCTGGCCGACCAGCACGGCAACGTGATCGTGGTGGGCACCCGCGACTGCTCGCTCCAGCGCCGGCACCAGAAGCTGGTCGAGGAGGCCCCGGCGCCGTTCCTCACCGAGGCCCAGCGCCGGCAGATCCACGACAGCGCCAAGGCGATCTGCCGGGAGGCCGGCTACCACGGCGCCGGCACGGTGGAATACCTGGTCGGCGCGGACGGCACCATCTCCTTCCTGGAGGTCAACACCCGGCTCCAGGTGGAGCACCCGGTGACCGAGGAGACGGCCGGCATCGACCTGGTCCGCGAGCAGTTCCGCATCGCCGACGGCGAGAAGCTGCGCTTCACCGAGGACCCGACGCCGCGCGGGCACGCGATCGAGTTCCGGATCAACGGCGAGGACCCGGGCCGCAACTTCCTGCCCGCCCCGGGCACCATCACGGCGCTGCGGCTGCCCACCGGCCCGGGCGTCCGGGTGGACACCGGCATCTCGGCCGGCGACGTGATCGGCGGCAACTTCGACTCGCTGCTGGCCAAGGTGATCATCGTCGGCGAGACCCGCACCGAGGCGCTGGAGCGGGCCCGCCGCGCGCTGGACGAGATGGTGGTCGAGGGCATGGCCACCGCGCTGCCCTTCCACCGCCTGGTGGTCCGCGACGAGGCGTTCACCGCCGAGCCGTTCACCGTGCACACCCGGTGGATCGAGACCGGGTGGAACAACACCGTCCCGGCCTTCACCGCCCCCGCCGGCGCCGTCGAGGGCCCGGCCGAGCGCGAGACCGTCGTGGTCGAGGTGGGCGGCAAGCGGCTGGAGGTCACCCTCCCGGCCGGTCTCGGCGCGGGTACGGCGGTCGCCGCGCCCGCCGGGAAGAAGCCGGCCCGCCGGGGCGGCGGCGCCAAGGCCGGCGCGGCGGTCGGCGGCGACGCGCTCACCTCGCCCATGCAGGGCACCATCGTCAAGATCGCCGTGGCGGACGGGGACACCGTCGCCGAGGGCGACCTCGTGGTGGTCCTGGAGGCGATGAAGATGGAGCAGCCGCTGCACGCCCACAAGGCCGGCACAGTCAGCGGCCTGTCCGCCGAGGTCGGCGCGGTGATCACCGCCGGCGCCGCCATCTGCACCATCTCCTGACGTCCGCGGCGGTCCCGCCGGTCGGGGGTGGTTTGGGCCACCAGCGGCGGCGGGACCGGCCGCGAGCAGGAATGATGGCCGGGTGCGGTTCCTTCATGGCGCGGTCCCCGCGCACGACCTGACCTACAACGACGTCTTCATGGCGCCCAACCGTTCCGAGGTGGGCTCCCGGCTGGACGTCGACCTCGCCTCGGCCGACGGCACCGGCACCACCATCCCGCTGGTCGTGTCGAACATGACCGCGGTGGCCGGCCGGCGGATGGCCGAGACGGTGGCCCGGCGCGGGGCCGTCGCGGTGATCCCGCAGGACATCCCGATCGAGGTGGTGGCGAACGTCGTCGCCTGGGTCAAGCAGCGGCACCTGGTGCACGACACCCCCATCACGCTCGGCCCCACGGACACCGTGGGCGACGCCATCCACCTGCTGCCGAAGCGGTCGCACGGGGCGGTGATCGTGGTGGACGAGGCCGGCCGCCCGCTCGGCGTGGTCACCGAGGCGGACACGGTCGGGGTGGACCGCTTCGCCCAGCTCCGGCACGTGATGTCGACCGAGCTGCACACCGTGCCGGCGGACGCGGACCCGCGTACCGGCTTCGACCTGCTCTCGGCGGGCCGGCGGCGGCTCGCCCCGGTGGTGGACGCGGAGGGTCGCCTGATCGGGGTGCTGACCCGGTCGGGCGCGCTGCGCGCCACGCTCTACAAGCCGGCCGTGGACGACCGGGGCCGGCTGCGCGTCGCCGCCGCGGTCGGCATCAACGGCGACGTGACCGGCAAGGCGGCCGCCCTGCTGGAGGCCGGGGTGGACACCCTCGTGGTGGACACCGCGCACGGGCACCAGGAGCGGATGATCTCGGCGCTGCGGGCGGTCCGCAAGCTCGACCCCGGGGTTCCGGTGGCGGCGGGCAACGTGGTCACCGCGGACGGCGTACGCGACCTCGTCGAGGCGGGCGCCGACATCATCAAGGTCGGCGTCGGGCCGGGCGCCATGTGCACCACCCGGATGATGACCGGCGTGGGCCGCCCGCAGTTCTCCGCGGTGCTCGACTGTGCCGCGGCGGCCCGCTCGCTGGGCCGGCACGTGTGGGCCGACGGCGGCGTACGCCACCCGCGGGACGTGGCGCTGGCGCTCGCGGCGGGCGCCTCGAACGTCATGATCGGCTCCTGGTTCGCCGGCACCTACGAGTCCCCCGGCGACCTCTACACCGATGCCGACGGCCGGCGCTACAAGGAGAGCTTCGGCATGGCCTCGGCCCGCGCGGTGAGCGCCCGGACCGCCGAGGACAGCGCGTTCGACCGGGCCCGGAAGGCGATCTTCGAGGAGGGCATCTCCTCGGCCCGGATGTACCTGGACCCGACGCGGCCGGGCGTCGAGGACCTGATCGACGAGATCATCTCCGGGGTGCGCAGCGCGTTCACCTACGCGGGCGCGCGCAGCCTGGAGGAGTTCCACGAGCGGGCGCTGGTCGGCGTGCAGAGCACCGCCGGCTACACCGAGGGCATGCCGCTGCCGACGAGCTGGTGACGCGGCGGCCGGGCCTCCTCGCCGCGCGGCGTGGGGACCCGGCCGTCAGGGGAAGAGCCGGCCGATCACGGTGCGGGCGGCGGCCTCCGGGTCGGGGCCGACGCGGGGCGGCAGGGCGCCGGAGAGCCAGAGCGTGGCGAAGCCGTGCACGATCGACCAGGCCGCGAGGGCGTCGACGTCCGGCCCCCGCCCGGTGCGCCGGGCCACGCCGGTGCGCAGCAGCTCGCCGGCCCGGGTCCGGGCGGCCACCACCGCCGGGTCGTCGGCGCGGTAGAGGTCGGGGCGGAACATCACATCGAAGTGCGCCCGGTGCCGGACCGCGAACCCCACGTACGCCACCCCGGTGTCGACGAGTTCGTCGCCGGCGTCGCGCAGCGCCTCGGCCAGCAGCTCGAAGCCCTGGGCGGCGAGCGCGGTGAGCAGCCCGGCCTTGTCGCCGAAGTGGTGGGCGGGTGCGGCGTGCGAGACGCCGGCCCGCCGGGCCAGGTCGCGGAGGCTCAGCGCGGCCGGGCCGGACTCGGCCATCACCTCCACCGCCGCGTCGAGCAGGGCGCGGCGCAGGTCGCCGTGGTGGTACGCGCGGGACTGGGTCATGCACACCACTCTAACTTGCCATTGACAAGATAGCCTCTCGCGACGCAGTCTTGTCATCGACAAGTTGGCCCCTTCCGGGAGGCATGACCCATGGCACCCCTGATCGCCCTGCTCGGCGGCACCGCAGCGGCCCGGATTGCCGGCGTGCTCGGCGTGGCCGCCCTCGACGGCTGGCACCCCGCCCTGCGGGTCGGCCTCGCGCTGATGTTCGTGCTGACCGGCTCGGCGCACTTCCTGTCCCGTCGCGCCGACCTGGTCGCCATGGTGCCGCCGTCGCTGCCCCGGCCGGACCGGCTGGTCACCCTGACCGGGGTGCTCGAACTGGCCGGGGCGCTCGGGCTGCTGCTGCCCGCCAGCGCGCGGGCGGCGGCCGCCGGCCTGGCGCTGCTGATGCTGGCCATGTTCCCGGCCAACGTCTCGGCGGCTCGTCGCGGGCTCACGCTCGCCGGCCGCCCCGTGACCCCACTCGGCGCCCGCGCGGTGCTCCAGGTCGTCTTCGTCGCCGCCGCCCTGGCGGTGGTGTTCGGCGGCTGACCGGAGCCGGGATCCGGGCGACCGTCCGTCCTGCGGTCGGCGGACGGCCGCCCGGATCGCGCGGGAGAGTGATGTCTCCCGAAAATAGTTTGGGGCCTGACGGTCCGGGGGCTAACCTCATGCCCGTGAACATGGGACCGCTCGTCCGCTTCCCCGACGCCCTCCAGCACGCGCCGCTCGGCCGGCTCATCTCGATCGCCGGGCACATCGTGGAGCAGCACTGGGGTCGCTACCTCGCCGAACACCACGGGCTCACCTCCGCCGGCATGCGGGTGCTGCTCGTCCTGCTGCGGGCCGGCGACAGCACCCACCGGGAGATGGCCGAGCGGTGCTTCGTCCGGCCGGCCACCCTCACCGGCATCGTCGACACCCTGGAGCGCGACGGCTTCGTGGCCCGGCGGCGGGACCCCCACGACCGGCGCAGCGTGCAGCTCAGCCTGACCGACAAGGGTCGGGAGCACGCCCTCGCCATCATCGACCTGATCCACAGCAACCGGCCGCTGACCTCGGTCGACGCGGACCCCGCGAAGCAGGCCGTGATCCGGGAGTTCCTCACGGAAATCATCACGAGCATGTCCGACGGGGACCTTCGCCGGTTGAACCGGAACAGCGAGTCCCACACCGAAGACCCAACGGGGAGCCGTCCGTGCTGATCCGCCTGCTCCGTACCCACCTGCGCCCGTACCGGCGGTTGCTGGCCGCGGTGGTGGCCTTCCAGTTCGTCGGCACGATGGCGTCGCTCTACCTGCCGAGCCTCAACGCCGACATCATCGACCGGGGCGTGGCCGTCGGCGACACCGACCAGATCATGCGTACGGGCGGCTGGATGCTGCTCGTCAGCCTGCTCCAGATCGCCTGCTCGATCATCGCCGTCTACCTGGGCGCGAAGACCGCGATGGGCTTCGGCCGGGACGTCCGGGCCGGCATCTTCGCGCACGTCAACAGCTTCTCGGCCCGCGAGGTGGCCCGGTTCGGGGCGCCCTCGCTGATCACCCGGAACACCAACGACGTCCAGCAGGTGCAGATGCTGGTGTTGATGAGCTGCACCATGCTGGTCGCCGCGCCGATCATGAGCGTCGGCGGCGTGGTGATGGCGCTCCAGGAGGATGTGGGGCTCTCCTGGCTGATGCTGGTCTGCGTGCCGGTCCTGGCGGTCACGCTCGGCCTGATCACCCGGCGGATGGTGCCGGGCTTCCGGCTCATGCAGACCCGGATCGACACGGTCAACCGCGTGCTGCGCGAACAGATCACCGGCATCCGGGTGGTCCGGGCCTTCGTCCGCGAGCCGTACGAGACCGAACGCTTCCGGGTGGCGAACACCGACCTGACCGCGACCGCCCTGCGGATCGGCCGGCTCCAGGCGCTGATCTTCCCGGTCGTCATGCTGGTCCTCAACGTCTCCAGCGTCGCAGTGCTCTGGTTCGGCGCCGAACGGGTGGACTCCGGTCAGATCCAGGTCGGCGCGCTCACCGCCTTCCTGCAGTACCTGATGCAGATCCTCATGGCGGTCATGATGGCGACCTTCATGCTCATGATGGTGCCCCGCGCGGCGGTCTGCGCCGAGCGGATCGTCGAGGTGCTGGACACCGACTCGTCGGTGGTGCCGCCGGTCGAGCCGATGATCGCGATGACCCGCCGCGCGGAGCTGGAGTTCCGCCGGGTCTCCTTCCAGTACCCCGGGGCGAGCGCGCCGGTGCTGCACGACATCTCGTTCCGGGCCAGCCCCGGCCGGACCACCGCCATCATCGGCTCCACGGGCGCCGGCAAGACGACCCTGCTCACCCTGATCCCCCGGCTGGTCGACCCGACCGCCGGCGCCGTGCTGGTCGACGGCGTGGACGTGCGGCTGCTGGAACCCGACGAGGTGTGGCGCCGCATCGGGCTGGTGCCGCAGCGGCCGTACCTGTTCACCGGCACCGTCGCCAGCAACCTCCGCTACGGCAACCCGGACGCGACAGACGCCGAGCTGTGGGCGGCGCTGGAGATCGCCCAGGCCCGGGACTTCGTGGCGGAGATGCCGGGTGGCCTGGAGGCGCCGATCGCGCAGGGCGGCACGAACGTCTCCGGCGGCCAGCGGCAACGCCTCGCGATCGCCCGCGCGCTGGTCCGCCAGCCGGAGATCTACCTGTTCGACGATTCCTTCTCCGCGCTCGACCTCGGCACGGACGCCCGGCTGCGGGCCGCGCTGAAGCCGGTCACCGCGGACGCGGTGGTGGTGATCGTGGCGCAGCGGGTCTCCACGATCATCGACGCCGATCAGATCATCGTGCTCGAGGACGGGGGCGTCGTCGGAATGGGACGACATGACGACCTGCTGGTGACCTGCCCGACGTACGCCGAGATCGTGGCGTCCCAGCAGACCGCGGAGGTGACCGCATGAGCGGCGTACCGGGGCAGAAGCCGTCGCCGGGGGCGAAGGCCGACGCGGCGCCGCCGCAGCGGCTGCCCGCGGCCGGGCGGCGCGGCGGCGGCGGGCCGCCGTGGATGGGCGCCGCCATGCCGGCGGAGAAGTCGATGAACTTCGGGCCGTCCGCCCGCCGGCTGCTGGGCCGCCTTCGGCCGCACCGGTTCTCGCTTGCCGCCATCATCACCCTGGCGGTGGCCAGCGTCGGGGCGAGCGTGATCGGGCCGAAGATCCTCGGGCACGCCACCGACCTCATCTTCGCGGGAGTGGTGGGCCGGCAGATCCCCGCCGGCACCACCCAGGAGCAGGCGGTGGCGGCGGCCCGGGCCGCCGGCAACGACAACTTCGCCGACATGCTGGCCCGGATGGACATCGTGCCCGGCGCGGGCATCGACTTCACGGCGCTGGGCCGCACCATCACCCTGGCGCTCGCCCTCTACCTGGGCGCCAGCCTGCTGATGTGGTGGCAGGGCTGGCTGCTCAACGGGGTGGTGCAGCGCACCGTCCTGCGGCTGCGCGCCGACGTGGAGGAGAAGCTCAACCGACTGCCGCTGCCCTACTTCGACAAGCAGCCCCGGGGCGAGCTGCTGAGCCGGGTCACCAACGACATCGACAACATCTCGCAGACCCTGTCGCAGACGCTCAGCCAACTGCTCAGCGCGCTGCTCACCGTGGTCGGCGTGCTGGCCATGATGGTGTGGATCTCGCCGCTGCTGGCCCTCGTCGCCCTGGTGGCGGTGCCGCTGTCGGTGGTCGTCACCCAGCAGATCGCCAAGCGGTCGCAACGCCGGTTCATCGCGCAGTGGCGGCACACCGGTGAGCTGAACGGCCTCATCGAGGAGACGTACACCGGCCACGAGCTGGTCAAGGTCTTCGGCCGGCAGCGCGAGGTGCAGGCCGCCTTCGCGGCCAAGAACGAGGAGCTGTTCCGCGCCAGCTTCGGGGCCCAGTTCATCTCCGGGATCATCATGCCGGCGATGATGTTCGTGGGGAACCTCAGCTACGTCGCGATCGCCGTGGTCGGCGGGCTCCGGGTGGCCTCCGGGTCGATGAGCCTGGGCGACGTGCAGGCGTTCATCCAGTACTCGCGGCAGTTCACCCAGCCGCTCACCCAGATCGCCTCGATGGCCAACCTGCTCCAGTCCGGGGTGGCCTCGGCCGAGCGCGTGTTCGAGGTACTCGACGCCGAGGAGCAGGCCCCGGACCGGCCCGCGCCGCCCCGGGTCACCGGCCGGGTCGAGTTCGAGCACGTCAGCTTCCGCTACGACCCGGACAAGCCGCTGATCGACGACCTCTCGCTGGTGGCCGAGCCCGGGCACACGGTGGCCATCGTCGGCCCGACCGGCGCCGGCAAGACCACCCTGGTCAACCTGATCATGCGCTTCTACGAGCTGGACGCCGGCCGGATCACGCTGGACGGGGTGGACATCAGCTCGTTGCGCCGCGACGAGCTGCGCGGCCGGATCGGCATGGTGCTCCAGGACACCTGGCTCTTCGGCGGCACCATCCGGGACAACATCGCGTACGGGCGGCCGACCGCCACCGAGGAGGAGATCCTGGCCGCGGCCCGGGCCACCTTCGTGGACCGGTTCGTGCGCAGCCTGCCCGACGGCTACGACACGGTGATCGACGAGGAGGGCAGCAACGTCAGCGCCGGTGAGAAGCAGCTCATCACCATCGCCCGGGCGTTCCTCGCCGAACCGTCGCTGCTCATCCTCGACGAGGCGACCAGCTCGGTCGACACCCGCACCGAGGTGCTGCTCCAGCGGGCCATGGCGGCGCTGCGCACCGAGCGGACCAGCTTCGTCATCGCGCACCGGCTGTCCACCATCCGCGACGCCGACCTGATCCTCATGATGGACCAGGGCCGGATCGTCGAGCAGGGCACGCACGACGAACTGGTCGCCGCGAACGGCGCCTACGCCGAGCTCTACCGGTCGCAGTTCACCGCGGCGGTGGTCGAGGAGGAGGCCGCCGCGCCGCTGCCGGTCGGCGGGCCGCCCGGACGGCCCGGCGGACCGCCCGGCGGGTCCGGCGGACCTGGCGGACCGCCCGGGAAGCCGGCCGCCGCGCCGGCCGGGCGCTGACGTGGACGCCACGAGGGGCGACCCGGCCGGAGCGGGCCGGGTGCCGTCAGGCCGGCGGGAGCAGGTCGGCCGAGCGGGCGGCCACCACGCCGGCGACCAGCGCCAGCGCGTCGGCCACCGGCATCGGGTCGAGCCCCCGTCCGTCGCGCAGACGCAGCGAGACCCCGCCCCCGGCCGCCTCCCGGGGGCCGATCACCCCGAGGTACGGGACCCGGCGGCGGGCCGCGTCGCGGATCCGGGACCCCAGCGAGCCGGCCAGGTCGACCTCGGCCCGCAGCCCGGCCGCCTCGGCCCGGCCGGCCAGCTCGACGGCCGCGTCGGCCTGCCCGCCGTCGACCGGGAGCAGCACCAGCTGCACCGGGGCGTACCAGGCCGGGAAGGCGCCCGCGTGCACCTCGATGAGGTACGCGAACAGCCGCTCCATGCTGCCGACCAGGCTCCGGTGCACCATGACCGGTCGCTTCCGGCGCCCGTCCGCGTCGGTGTACGACAGGTCGAACCGCTCCGGCTTGTCGAAGTCGAGCTGAATGGTGGAGATGGTCGACTCCCGGCCGGCCGCGTCGACGATCTGGATGTCGATCTTCGGGCCGTAGAAGGCGGCCTCGCCGGGGCCCTCGTGGTAGTCCACCCCGTCGAGCGCGGCGCGGAGGAGCTCCTCGGCCCGCGCCCAGTCGGCGTCGTCCCCCACGTACCTCTCCCCCGGCCCGCGCAGCGACAGCCGGAACCCGGCCGGCCGGACGCCCAGCGCGGCGTGCGCCTCGCGGATCAGCCGCAGGATCTCGCGCACCTCGTCGCCGACCTGCTCCAGCGCGCAGAAGTTGTGCGCGTCGTTGAGCGAGATGGCGCGCACCCGGGACAGCCCGCCCAGCACGCCCGAGCGCTCCGCCCGGTACATCCCGCCGATCTCCGCGACCCGCAGCGGCAGCTCCCGGTAGGAGCGACCCCGGGCGCGGAACACCAGCGCATGGTGCGGGCAGAGCGCGGGGCGCAGCACGAACTCGTCGTCGGCGCTCAGCCGCATGGGCGGGAACATGTCGTCGGCGAAGTAGCCGAGGTGGCCCGACAGCTCGAACAGCTCCCGCTTGCCCAGCGGCGGCGAGTAGACGTGCCGGTAGCCGGCCCGGCGCTCCAACTCCCGCACGTACTCCTCGACGGCGTGCCGGGCGGCGGCGCCGGCCGGCAGCCAGATCGGCAGCCCGGCGCCGGCCAGCGGGTCCGAGACGAACAGCTCCAGGTCCCGGCCGAGCCTGCGGTGGTCGATCATGTCGCTCTCCTTGATCGGGTACGACCCGGAGGCGAGCTGACCCGGAACGCCGCGAGGCCCCGGAGCGGATCGCCCCGGGGCCTCGTCGACGGAAACGTCAGTGCGGCGCGCCGGGGATACCCGGCGTCGTGGTCAGCACCGCGCTACGCATGCGGCGACGGTACGCGCGGCGACGCGGCGGACGCACCTCGATTTCGCGACGCACCCGGATCCGGTGCGGCGGGGGCGGGTCGCCGGCACGGGACCTGCCGGCGACCCGCGGCGGCCCGGCCGTCGGGAACGGGGGACCCGACGCCTCCGGAGCCGCGCGCCGCCAACGGTACGCCGGGGATCGGCGATCCGCCGCCCGCCCCGGCGCTCGGCGAGGCCGCGGCGGCCGGTCACATCCGGCGGCGCCACACCGTCGAATACCGGTGGCCTGCGGGTGTCGGCCGTCACCGCCGGGCAGGGCCGCTCCCGGTGACGCGGGACACGCCGTCAGGCTCGGTGCGGTCTGACGGGGAACTCCGGCGAGGTGGCGGTCGTGGCCGAACTCATCTCTGATGTCGCGTCGCCCACCTGGGCGTACGCGCTACTGCTCACCCTGCTGGTCGCCGACGCCTTCGTGCCGGTGGTGCCGACCCAGGTCGTCATGATCACCAGCGGGGCACTGACCGTGTACGGCGGGCTCAGCCTGCCGCTGACCATCGCGGTCGGCGCGCTCGGCGTCTTCGCCGGCGATCTCGCCTGCTACCTGCTGGGGCGGACCGCCCCGACCCGCCGCGCGCCACGACACGCCACCCCGGGACGGGCCCGGCGGGCCGCCGCCCGGGTCACCCGTGGGCTGCGCGAACCGGGACCACTGGTGATCCTGCTCTGCCGGTTCGTGCCCGGGGGCCGGATGGCGGCCTGCTTCTCGGCCGGCCGCAGCCGCTACCCCTACCGCCTCTTCGTCCTCTACGAGGCCGCCGCGGCCATCTGCTGGGCCGCGTACGGGACGCTTGTCGGCCACCTCGGCGGGGCCGCGCTGACCGAGTCGGCGTGGCGGCTGCTGCTGATCGGCGGCGCCGCGGCGGCCGGGTTCGCGGCGGCGGGCTGGGCCATGACGGTGATCAGCGCCCGCCACTCCCGCGCGGCCGGCGAGGCGACGGCCATCCCCCTGGCGGACGCGCGACTCCCGGAACCCCTCATCGGCCTGAAGGAAGACCAGCCATGACCCACGAAGTGAACCCGCCCGACGCCGGAGCCAGGGCCACGAACGTCGACCCCACCTGGGACGAGCCCGATCGCGTGGCTCGGCGTGCCCAGCTGCGGGAGCAGATGCTCGCCTCGGCCGGCGGTGAGCAGCCCGCCGAGGTCCGCGAGCAGCCGGCCACCCCGGACAACCGGTAGGGGGCGACCCCCGGATCGAAGTGGGTGGTGGTCCCGGATCCGTTTCGGGCGGTTCCGGCGACAGGCTGAGGCATGCCTGGAACCCGGAGCAGTGGTCTGCTGGCCCTCGGCGGGATCGTCCTGGCGGCGGTGCTCGCCGTCCTCGGTCACCTCGAGGTGAACGACAACCTGAATCCCTGGTCGCTGACCGTCAGCGACTTCGCCGTCTCGGACCGGGGCGGCGTCATCGACACGGCCATGGCGGTGCTCGCGGCGGCCACGCTCGTCCTCCTGCCGGCGCTGCGCCGGGCCGGCGCGGGCCGGTTCGCGGGGGCGCTGCTGGTGGCCTGGTCGGCCGGCCTGCTGGCCGCCGCCGTGGTGCCCACCAACGAGCCCGGCCTGCCCATGGACGCCGCCGCCTACGTGCACCGGTACGCCTCGGTGGTGGCCTTCCTGGCGCTGCCCGTCGCCGGCTGGCTGCTCGCCCCGCGGCTCGGCGGGCGCGCCGGCGGCTGGCTGCGCGGGCTCACCGTGACCAGCCTGGTGCTGGCCGCGGCCATGATCTGGTCCGCCTACCCCGGCGACCGGGTGCTGATCGGCCTCGCCGAGCGCCTGCTCATCCTCGCCGAGGTCGCCCTGCTCGCGGTGGTCGCCGGCACCCTGCTCCGCCGCGGGAACGGCGAGGTGGGGGCGTCCCGACTCCGGGAACACCCCCACCTCGCCGAGCTGGCGGTGCCGGCGCGAGAGCGCGAGCTCACTCCAGCTCGTGGAGCATGAGCTGGCGCGCCGCCTCGGTGATCGAGCCGGACAGGCTCGGGTAGATGGTGATGGTCTGGGCCAGCTCGTTGACCGTGAGGTTGTTCTCCACCGCCATGGTGATCGGCAGGATCAGCTCGCTGGCCTTGGGCGCCACCACCACACCGCCGATCACCTGGCCGCTGGCCGGCCGGCAGAAGAGCTTCACGAAGCCGTCGGCCAGGTCGGCCATCTTCGCCCGGGCGTTGCCGGAGAGCGGCAGCATCACCTGGCGGGCCGGGACCTTTCCGGCGTCGACCTCGTCCTGCGAGACGCCGACGGTGGCCAGCTCCGGGTCGGTGAAGACGTTCGCCGCGACGGTGCGCAGCCGCAGCGGCCGGACCGCCTCGCCGAGCGCGTGCCACATGGCGATCCGGCCCTGCATGGCGGCGACGCTGGCCAGCGGCAGCACCCCCGTGCAGTCACCGGCCGCGTAGATGCCGGGAACGTTGGTCCGGGAGACCCGGTCGACCGTGACGTAGCCGCCCCGGGCCAGCTCGACGCCGTACTCGGCGAGGCCCAGGTCGCCGGTGTTGGGGATCGAGCCGACCGCGATCAGCGCGTGCGAACCGGCGACCACCCGGCCGTCGGCGAGCACCACCTCGACGCCGTCGCCGATGCGGCGGACCGCCTCGGCCCGTGAGTTGTTGAGGATGGTCATGCCCCGGTTGCGGAACACCCGCTCGATCGCGGAGGCGGCGTCGGCGTCCTCGTGCGGCATGACCCGGTCGCGGCTGGAGACCAGCGTGACGTCGACCCCCATGGCCAGGTAGGCGCTGGCGAACTCGGCGCCCGTCACGCCGGAGCCGACCACGATCAGATGCTCGGGCAGCTCGGGCAGGTCGTACACCTGGCGCCAGGTCAGGATGCGCTCGCCGTCGGGCAGGGCGGTGGGGAGCTGGCGCGGGGTGGCGCCGGTGGCGATCAGCACGGTGGTGGCGGCGATCGAGTACTCCTCGCCACCGCCGGCCGGCGTGACGATCACCCGGTGGGTGTGACCGAGGGTGTCCTCGCCGAGCCGGGCGGTGCCGGCGACGAACTCGACACCGGCCTTGACCAGCTTGGTGTGGATGTCGGCGGACTGGGCCAAAGCGAGCCGCTTGACCCGCTCGTGCACGGTCCGGGCGTCGACCGTGACGGCCTCCAACCCGTCGGAGTGCACCCCGAACTCCTCGGTGTCGCGGTAGCCGGTGACCACCTCCGAGCTGGCGATGAAGGTCTTGGACGGCACGCAGTCGGAGAGCACGCAGGCGCCGCCGGCCCCCTCCGCCTCGACCACGGTGACATCAGCGTCCAGCTGGGCGGCGACCAGCGCCGCCTCGTAGCCGGCCGGCCCCCCGCCGATGATCACGATCTGGCTCACGGAGCCATCCTTTCGTTCGCGACTGCCGGGCTCCGCTCCGCTGCGCTCCTCGCGCTCACCGCGCTCGCCCCCGATCAATGCTCACAGTGACTTTCTTCTCCCCGTCGCGCTCGACACGCACCGTCGTATTCTCCCCCACCCGTCGGCCGGGCTATCGTCATCGCCGTGCGTCTTTACGCCGCTTACGGCTCAAACCTGGACCCCGCCCGCATGCGTGCCTACTGTCCGCATTCGCCGATGGTGGGCACCGGTTGGCTGGAGGGGTGGCGGCTCACCTTCGCCGGCGAGGACGTCATCGGCTGGGAGGGCTCGGTCAGCACCGTGGTCGAGTCGCCGGGCGACCGGGTCTTCGTGGCGCTCTACGACATCCACCCGTACGACGCGGCCCAGCTCGACGAGATCGAGGGTGTGACCTCCGGGACGTACCGGAAGCTGACCGTGCGCGTCTCGACGCTCGACGGGGACGTGACCGCCTGGGTCTACGTCTTCGACGGCTACGAGGGCGGCCTGCCGACGTCGTGGTACCTGTCGGAGATCGCAAACGCGGCGGAGAAGGCGGGCGCGCCGGACGACTACGTCACCGAGCTGCGGTCCCGCCCCACCGGCACCGCGTCCGCGTAGCGCGTCTCCCACCTCTCCAGTGTGCTCCGGGCGGATCCCGCTCGGGCGGCGGCCCCGCGACGGGTCGCGTATCACACACCCGCGGCGGGGACGCTCCGCTCGTACATGTCGGTCCAGCGCCCCTCGGCCAGCCCGACCGAGCGGTAGAGGGTGACCGGGCGGTCGGGTTGGCCAGGTCGACGCCGAGACCGGCCCCCGGCCGGCCCTTGGCCGCGTAGACGGCGAAGGCCCGGCGCAGCAGCGCCGCCCCCACCCCGCGCCGCCGGTACGCGGGCAGCACGGACAGCGTCCGCACCCAGCCCATGCCCTGGTCGAGTGCCTGGTCGGAGGACTGGAGGGCGCCGGCCGGCTCCCCGTCGACCTCGGCCAGGAACCACTCGTCCCACACCTTGCCGTACGACGGGAGCTGCTCGCGCCACTGGTCGAAGCCGACCGGCTCGTAGTCGGGCGTGTCCCGGAACGCGGTGTCGAAGATCCGGTGGAACAGCCGCAGGTCGGCCTCGTCGTCGGCGCGCAGCGGCCGGACGGTCACCCCGGCCGGGGGCGCCGGCTCGGCGGGGAGGTCGGCCAGCGAGCGGGTCATCCGGATGTACCGCTTGATCCGGGTGAAGCCGGCCTCGACCAGCTCCTCGGCCCAGCGGGTCTCCGACGCGAAGACGCCGGTCCGGGCGGTGAGGGCCGGCAGGCCGCGCTCGGCGGCCCGCTCGGCGACCCGGTCGAGCAGCCGGGCCAGCAGCGGGGCGCGCAGGTCGGCGGCGCGGTCCGGGACCACCGAGACGTCCACCCACTCCCGGCCCACGCCGGTGGGATTGCTCAGGATCGCCCAGGCCACCGCGGTGCCGTCCGGGTCGGTGACCAGCCAGGAGTCGCGGGCCGGGTCGACGAAGGGCGCGGTCAGGGCGTCCCGGACGTCCTCGGCGTCGAAGTCGGGATAGCCGACGGCGAAGGTGTCGGCGGCGTGCACCACCGCCAGGATCGCGGGCACGTCGTCGAGGGTGGGGCGGCGGGCGGTCCAGCCGGCGGGGAGCGTCACGCGGCCGATCCTGGCAGCCGCCCCGGCGGTCGCGCTTCCCATTTATCCGCCTCGGACGTGCAGTCGCGCGGCGGTGAGCAGGTTGAGCAGTTCCGCGCCCTCGCCGGGGCCGAGCGCCCGGAACGCCGGGGAGACCAGCCGGTCGGTCACCGCCTCGGCCCAGAGCCGCCGCCGCACCAGCGGCCCCACTGGCGGGTACGGCGGCGACCAGCCGCACGCCGCGGCACCCGCGTCCCCCTCGGGCCCGGCCAGCACCGCCTCCAGCGGTGTCATCCCGGCGGCCCGCACCGCCAGCAGGTACGCCCCGGCGAAGTGCTCGCGGAGCAGCAGCAGCGCGACCGCCGCCCGGGCGCCGGGCGTGGGGTCGTCGACCGGCATGGCCCGCCAGGCGGCGAACAGCGGCATGCCGCTGCCGTCCGCCGCGTCGACCACCCGGCACAGCAGCGCGGCGAGGCGGGAGGTCTCCGGGGCGTCGCCCAGGTGGGTGGCGCCCCAGCGGCAGCACTCGGCCAGGTTCGCGCCCGCCACCTCGATCGGTGGGACGGTCCGCACGGCGGCGTCCCAGCCGTCGGCGACCGCGTCCGGGGCGATGAAGCCGAGCGCGGCGGCGACCGTCTCGGCGCGCACGTCGCCGAGCGCGCCGGCCCGCCCGGTGATGTAGAAGGCCCAGCCGGAGATGCCCAGCAGCCGGGCCCGGCGCAGCGTCGACGGGCAGCGGGAGAACGCCTCCCCGAGCTCCAGCACCAGCGGCTTGCTGGCGGCGGCGACCTGCTCCGGGGTCATCGGCGGCACCCCACCGGCCGTCCACCGTGGTCATCCATCACGATCAGTCTGCCTCGTGGCCACCCTCCGCGGCATCCCCCTCTTCGGCGTCCAGCGCCTCCAACGCGGCCTCCACCTCGCCGGTGCGCCGGCGGGCGGCGGTGAGGGAGCGTTCCGCGCCGCGGCGGGCCAGCTTGGCCCGGCTCAGCTCCTGCTCGGCCACCACCCGGCGGCGTTCCAGCTCGGCCAGTTCGGTCTCGATCCGGTCCAGCGTCGCCACGCCGTCCCGTTCGGCGTCGGCGGCCCCGGTCAGTTCCGCCTCGGCCCGGTCCTGGTCGTCGCGAGCCTTGGCCAGCTCGCGTTCCACGGCCCGGCGGCGCTTCGCCCGCTCGGCCCGGGCCGCCCGCTCGGCGGCCCGCTGGTCGCGCGTCCGCCGGGTGTCGGTCCGCTCGGCCGCCCGGTCGGGTACGGCGGGTTCCTCCTCGCCGCCCCCGGTGACCAGCCGCAGTTGCGGCCGGGGCACCTCGCCGAACCCGGCGTAGTGGCTGGGCCGCAGCAGCCGGCCGGCACGTACCTGCTCGGCCACCTCGGTGTCGGAGAGCGCCGCGTTCAGCGTCGCCTCGACCTCGCCGAGCGGCAGCTTCCCGGCCGGCGGGGCGCCCGGCTCGGCCGCGGCCAGCTTGCGTACCTCGGCGACGAGCGCGCCCACGACGGCCCGGCGCTGCGCGGAGAGTTCGCGGAGCTTGCCGCCGCGCAGGTCCCGCTGCGCCGAGCGGAGCGACTCGGCGAGCTGCGCCAGGTCGGCGACCAGTTCCGGTCGGCGGATGGCCAGCAGGTTGACCAGCCAGGCGGCGACGGTGGGCCGCCGCAGTTTGCCGATCTCCCGGGCGCCCTTCGGGTCACCGGCTTGGCGTGCCTCGGCGACGGCGGCGTCCCGGGCCGCGACGAACCGGTCCGGCGGCGTCGCGTAGAGCCGCTGGACCAGGTCGGGGGGTGGACCGGCCATGCTCGCTCAGGCGTCGATCCGGGTGCCCGGTTCCAGGCGTCGGTACTCGGTCTTCGACATCGCGGTGTACTGCCGGTCGAGCACGCCGAAGCCGTTGTCGTTGAGCAGCGCGTCGTGCAGCGCGAACGCCCGGCGCGGGGCGACGGCCCGGATGAAGTCGAGCACCTCGGAGAACTTCGACCAGGGCGCGTGGATCGGGGCGAAGAGGGTGTCGACCTGGACGTCGTCGGGAACCACGAGAGCGTCGCCCGGGTGGTAGACGACATCGTTGATGAGGTAACCCAGGTTCGGGATGACGGGGATGTCCGGGTGGATGACCGCGTGCTGCCCGCCGTAGGCGCGGACCGCCACCCCGGCCGCGGTGAACGACTCGCCAGGCGTGACCACGGTCAGCGCCTCGGCGGCGTCACCCAGGACCCCGGTGAGGGAGGCCGGACCGTAGATCCGGGCGGGCCGCCGGTCCAGCGCCCGCGTCAGCGCCTCGACGTTCACGTGGTCCGGGTGCTCGTGGGTGATCAGCACCGCGTCCGCCCCGTCCAGCGCCGCCGGATCGCTGAAGATTCCCGGGTCCACGACCAGCACTCCCCCGTCGTGCTCCAGTCGCACGCAGGAGTGCGCGTACTTGGTGAGCTGCATCGTGACTCCTCGATTATCGAATCGTGACGTCCTCAGCGCAGTCTGCCGGAACCGGCGCGGTGTCGCGTCGCGTCCGACGTATCGGTCCCGCAGCGGGGCCGTCGAAGGATCGGAGCGCGGACATGAGGATACGGGACAGCCGCCGTCGGGGCCGAGGGCTCGCGGCGGCCGGGCTGCTGGTGGTGCTGGCCGCCGGAGCGTGCAGCGCGGACGGTGGGACCGACAACACGGGCTCGGCCGCGCAGCCGCAGGCGGCCACGGGCGGGGACGCGGCGGCGCGGGACCAGGCCGCGCCGGAGAAGGCGCAGCCCGGTGCGGGCGGCGCGGACCTGCGGGTCGACCAGCGGGCGATCATCTACACCGGAACGCTCCAGGTGCGGGTGGACGACGTGGAGCGGGCGGCCCACGAGGCGAGCACGGCGGCGACGGCCGCCGGTGGCTTCGTGGGCGGCGACCAGCGCAACAGCGACGCGGCGGACGCCCGGGCCGAGCTGACCCTGCGGGTGCCGGCGGACCGGTTCACGGCCGTGCTGGAGGCGCTGGTCAAGCTCGGCGAGCCGGAACGGCGCGAGGTGCGGACCGAGGACGTCACCGAGGAGACCGTCGACCTGGACGCCCGGATCGCCACCCAGCGCGCCCGGGTGGACAGCGCCCGGCGGCTGCTGGCCCGGGCCACCTCGATCAACGACCTCGTCACGCTGGAGAACGAGGTGGGTCGCCGGGAGGCGGACCTCGCCTCGCTGGAGGCGAAGAAGCGGCGGCTCGCCGACCTGACCGCCCTCTCCACCATCACGGTGACCTTCCTCGGCCCGGAGGCCGCGGCCGTCGAGGACGAGGAGGAGCTCGGCTTCCTGACCGGGCTGCGCGGCGGCTGGTCGGCGTTCCTGGGCTCGCTGCGGGTGGCGCTCACCGTGCTGGGCGCGGTGTTGCCGTTCGCGGTGGCGATCGGCGTGCCGGTGGCGCTCGTGGTGGCCCTGGCCCGCCGGCGCGCTCGCCGTACGCCCCCGCGGGGCCCGGCGCTGCCGGACGGTCCGCTGCCTAGCGGGCCGCCGCCAGTGCCCGCAGCGCGGTCTGGACCATGAGGCGTACGCCGACCGGGATGGCGCGCTCGTCGACGTCGAACGACGCCCGGTGCAGGTCCACGTTGGGCCCGTTCCGGCCGACGCCGAGGCGGGCGAGCGCGCCGGGCACGTGCTCCAGGTACCAGGAGAAGTCCTCGCCGCCCATGCTCTGCGGGGTCTCCGCGATGCCCTCCGGCCCGAGCGCGGCCGCGGTCGCGGCGGTGAACACGCCGATGGCCCGGGCGTCGTTGGTGACCGGCGGCCGGCCGCGCAGGTACTCCAGGTCGACCGTGGCGCCGGTGGGGGCGAGGACGTCCCGCACCACCTGAGCCACGATCTTCGGGGCCTGGTCCCAGGTGTCCCGGTCCATGACCCGCAGGGTGCCGGCGGCGCAGGCCTCGGAGGGGATGACGTTGTAGCGGGTGCCGGCCGAGGCGTGGCCGAACACCAGCAGCAGCCCGCTGTTGGCCGGCACCCGGCGGCTGACCAGGGTCGGCACCTCGGTGACCAGCCGGCCGAGCGCGTCGACCAGGTCGACGGTCAGGTGCGGGCGGGCGGTGTGCCCGCCCGGGCCGGTGAGCCGGACGGTGACGTTGTCGGCGGCGGCGGTGATCGGGCCGACCCGCAGGCCGACCTTGCCGACCGGCAGGTTCGGGTCGCAGTGCACGGCGAAGATCTGCACCACGTCGTCCAGGCCGCCGGCCTCGATGACCTCCAGCGAGCCGCAGGGCAGGATCTCCTCGGCCGGCTGGAAGATGAGCCGCACCCGGCCGTCGAGCTGGCCGAGGTCGGCGAGCTGGGCGAGCAGCATGCCCACGCCGAGCATCACGGTGGTGTGCACGTCGTGGCCGCAGGCGTGGCAGACGCCGTCCACGGTGGACCGGTACGGCACGTCCTTCGGGTCGCTCAGCGGCAGCGCGTCGATGTCGGCGCGGAGCGCGATCACCGGGCCGTCGGGGCGCCCGTCGATGTCGCAGATGACGCCGTTGCCCTTCGGCAGCAGGCGCGGCTTCAGCCCGGCGAGGGAGAGCTCCCGGTGCACGAGGGCGGCCGTCTCGAACTCCTCGCCCGACAGCTCCGGGTGGGAGTGGATGTGACGTCGGGTGGCGATGAGGCCCGGTACGCGCAGCGCGAGCAGATGGTCGAGCTCCAGGGGCAGGGGCTGGGACCCGGTCGGCGCCTCCGGCCAGGACGACGCCAGCGGGCTGCCCGAGGGCAGCGTCAACGCACTCGTCACGTCGAATTCTCGATCACTAGAGATGGAAGGATCATCGGGGAGAACAGCAGACAGCCTAGACCTCCGGCGGTGACGCTGCGCAACATCTTTCGCGTAGCGGTCGGACCGCGCAGCGTCACGAATGCCCTGGTGGGAGGGCTCGAATATCTGCGGGACAGCAGGTAGATCGCGGTCGAACGCCGTCATCTGCCCCACACCTCCTACAACGCGTAACCGATTCAACGGTCACCAAAAGACGTGCCGTCGTTCCGAATTGTCGCATTAGTCGCGACAATTAACTGCCGCTCGGACAATTGCGCGACAACGGTCGGCTGTCGGACGACTCCTCACGGTGACATGTCGCCCCCGGGTGCGACCGCACAGGCTGTCCGTCCCGTTCACCCGACCCGGTTACCCGCAATCCCGATCCGCACACGCGGGCCGGCTCCGGCCACGCTGCCCGACGGCTCCGGGAGCGGCGCCCGGGCGGCGCCGCCCGGGGAGGATCCGCACCGAGCCGTCACCGCCCCGCCGCATGCGGGGAGACCACCGACTCTACGCCGCCGCACCAGCGTCCGCCCAGGTCAGGGCGGTCGGGAACACGACGGCGGCCCGCGCCGGACACCGCGTGGGTGCCGGCCGGGCCGCCGCCGCCGTCGTCAGAACCGGTCGCTCGGCCGGTGGATCCCCCACACGTCGCGCAGCGTCCCGCACACCTCACCGACGGTGGCCCGGGCGCGCAGCGCCTCCTTCATCGGGTAGAGCACGTTGGCGTCGCCCTCGGCCGCGGCCCGCAGCTCGGCCAGCGCGCGCTCGACCGCACCGGAGTCCCGCTGGGCGCGCAGCTTGGCCAGCCGCTCCGCCTGGCCGACCTCGATCGTCGGGTCCACCCGCAGCGGCTCGTACGGCTCCTCCTCGTCGATCTGGAACCGGTTGAGCCCGACCACCACCCGCTCGCCCGAGTCGATCTCCTGGGCGATCCGGTACGCGGACTGCTCGATCTCCCGCTTTTGGAAGCCCGCCTCGATGGCGTCCACCGCCGAACCGTGGTCGAAGACCCGCTGCATCAGCTCGTCGGCGGCCGTCTCCAACTCGGCCGTCATGGCCTCCACCACGTACGACCCGGCGAAGGGGTCGACCGTGGCGGTCAGGTCCGTCTCGTACGCCAGCACCTGCTGGGTGCGCAGCGCCAGCCGGGCCGCCTTCTCGGTGGGCAGCGCGATCGCCTCGTCGAAGCTGTTGGTGTGCAGCGACTGGGTGCCGCCGAGCACCGCGCCGAGGCCCTGGACCGCCACCCGGACCAGGTTCACCTCCGGCTGCTGGGCGGTGAGCTGCACGCCGGCGGTCTGGGTGTGGAACCGCAGCATCATGGACTTCGGGTTCTTCGCCCCGAACTCGTCGCGCATGAGCCGGGCCCAGATGCGCCGGGCCGCCCGGAACTTGGCGACCTCCTCCAGCAGGGTGGTGCGCGCCACGAAGAAGAACGACAGCCGGGGCGCGAAGTCGTCCACGGCCAGCCCGGCGGCGAGCGCCGCCCGGACGTACTCCACGCCGTTGGCCAGGGTGAACGCGATCTCCTGCGCGGGGGACGCGCCGGCCTCGGCCATGTGGTAGCCGGAGATGGAGATGGTGTTCCACTTCGGCACCTCGGCCCGGCAGTAGGCGAAGGTGTCGGCGACCAGCCGCAGCGACGGCTTCGGCGGGAAGATGTACGTGCCCCGGGCGATGTACTCCTTGAGGATGTCGTTCTGGATGGTGCCGTTGAGCGCCGAGCCCGGCACCCCGGACTCCTCCGCCACGAGCTGGTAGAGCAGGAGCAGCACCGAGCCGGGCGCGTTGATGGTCATCGAGGTGGACACCTTGTCCAGCGGGATGCCGTCGAAGAGCGTCCGCATGTCCTCGATGGAGTCGATGGCGACGCCGACCTTGCCCACCTCGCCGTGCGCGATCGGGTCGTCGGAGTCGTACCCCATCTGGGTGGGCAGGTCGAAGGCGACGGAGAGGCCCATGGTGCCGGCGCGCAGCAGCTGGTGGTAGCGGGCGTTGCTCTCCGTGGCCGTGCCGAAGCCGGCGTACTGCCGCATGGTCCACGGTCGCGACGTGTACATCGTCGGGTAGACGCCACGGGTGTACGGGAACTCGCCCGGGCCGCCCAGCCGGGAGTCCAGGTCCTCCGGAAGGTCGGCCGCCGTGTAGACGCCCTTGATCGGGAAACCGGACTCGCTTGACCGCGCTTCGCTCATTACCGGATGGTAGGACGCGGTCGTCGTTCGTTGGGTGAGGGATACCGCACACCGCGGCGACGCCCGGCGACCGGAGGTGAGTAGCTGGCCACATACCGTCGAGTAGGTAAACGTCCGCCGCGTCGGGTTTCGCATCGGGCGTCGGAACCAGCAAGATAGTGGGGTTGTGTCCCAGCCCCCTCGATATCCCCCGGTGGCTTTTCTGTGACTCAGATCCCGACGTGGAGCGGCGGACCCGCCAGTCCCCCCACTGGACGCGCAGCACCCGGCACCACCATCGGTGGCCGCTACTCGCTGCGCTCGCCGGTCGGCAACGGCGGCATGGGCACGGTCTGGCGCGCGACAGACACCCTGCTGCGCCGCGATGTGGCGGTGAAGGAGGTCGTCCTCCCGCCGGGGCTGGCCCCCAGCGACCGCGACGCCCTGTACGAGCGGACCCTCCGCGAGGCCCGCGCGGCCGCCGCGATCCAGCACCCCGCCGTGGTCCAGGTCTACGACGTGGTCACCGAGGGTGGCCGCCCGTGGATCGTGATGGAGCTGCTGGACGCCCGCAGCCTCGCCGACATGGTGATCGAGGACGGGCCGGTCGCGCCCCGCGCGGTCGCCAAGATCGGCATCGCTCTGCTCGGCGCGCTGGAGGTCGCGCACGCGATCGGCGTGCTGCACCGCGACGTCAAGCCGGCCAACGTCCTGATCTGCACCGACGGCCGGTGCGTGCTGACCGACTTCGGCGTGGCCCGGATGCCCACCGACGTGCAGCTCACCACGCCCGGCATGGTGCTCGGCTCACCGCACTTCATCTCGCCCGAGCGGGCCATGGGCCAGGAGTTCGGCCCGCCCAGCGATCTCTTCTCGCTCGGTGTGACGCTCTACACCGCCGTGGAGGGGCGTCCCCCGTTCGACAAGGGCGACCCGATCGAGACCATGCACGCGGTGGTCGAGGACCCGCCGGCCACGCCGCAGCGCAGCGGCCCGCTAACCCGCGTGCTGATGGGCCTGCTGGAGAAGGACCCGGCCCGGCGGCTCGACGTGCACACCGCGCGGGGCATGCTGCGCGAGCTGCTCGCCGGCCCACTGACCAGCACCGCCACGGCGGTCAACTCGGTCACCGACCCGTACGCCGTGGTGCCGGTGCAGCGTCCGTCGACCCCGCCGGCGATCATCACGCCCGAGCCGAAGCCGGGCGGCCAGATCGGCGGCCGGGCGATGATCGGGCCCGGTGAGTCGCTGACCGACCGGCTCGCCGCCCTGCGCCGGGGCGAGCGCCCGGACTCCCCGCCGGCCGGTTCCGCCGCGCTCGACGAGACCAGCGCCGACGCGCTGGCCGGCCCGCTGCACACCCCGACCGGGGCGATGTCCGCGTCCGGCGCGGCCCCGGAGGCCACGCAGCGCATCTCACCCGACGCCACCCAGCGGCTCGGCCACACCGCCGGCCCGGACGCCACCCAGCGGGTGCCCGGCCACCCGGACGCCACCCAGCCGGTCTACGGCCGGGGTGCCGACGCCACCCAGCCGGTGTACGGCGGCAACCAGTGGTCGGTGCCGGGCACCGGCCAGCCGTGGACGACGTCCCCGGGCGGCGCGCCGGCCGACGGAGGCGCGCTCGGCCGGGCCAAGGGTGCCGGCGGCCAGCTCCTCGGCCGGGTCCGGAGCTGGCCGCGCAAGGTCCAGCTCGCCGCCGCCGGCGGCGTGGCCGTCCTGCTGCTGGTCGGCGTGATCGCGCTGACCAGCGGCGGCGACGACGCGCCCCCACCGATCGTGGGGGCGCTGCCCAGCGCGACGGCCGAGGCTCCGCCGGTGGAGATGCAGGCGCAGTCGGTCAAGGGCGTCAACGTGCAGGTGCCGAAGGGCTGGGACCGCAAGACCGGCGGCGTCTTCGTCGACTTCGTCGACCCGGGGACCGCGGGCCGCAAGGTGCGGATCCTCGCCGAGGACTGGAGCGGCACCTCGGTCAGCTGGGCCGAGTTCGCCTCCCGCAACCTGCGCGACAAGAGCAAGTCGTGCGCCAAGCCCTACGAGCAGCTGGAGATGAGCGAGTCGACGCTCGCCGGCAAGCCGGCCGCCGGTTTCGAGTACACCTGCGGCGACGGCGACGCGAAGCGACACGGCATGTGGCGCGGCGTGGTGCAGGACGGCAAGGTCTACTCGTTCTACCTGACCGCCAACGAGGCCGACTTCGCCGCGAGCAAGCCGATCTTCGAGGCGATGGCGCGGTCGTTCCAGCTCACCGGCGCCAACTGAGTCGAGGCCGACGACCGGTGGTGATCCGCCGCCATGCTTTCATGAGGCAATGGCGGCGGACACCACTGACCTTGACGACCTTCGCGCCCGGGCCGAGCGCTGGCTCGACGACGACCCCGACCCGGCCGACCGGGACGAGCTGCGCGCCGTCCTCGACGGGCTGCCGGGCAGCGCGCCCGAGCTGGCCGACCGGTTCGCCGGCCCGCTGACCTTCGGCACCGCCGGGCTGCGCGGCCCGCTGCGGGCCGGCCCGAACGGGATGAACCTCGCGGTGGTCACCCAGGCCGCCGCCGGGCTGGTCGGCTGGCTCGCCGCCCAGGGCGGCGAGGGCCCCCTCGTGATCGGGTACGACGCCCGGCGCGGCTCGCGGGCCTTCGCCGAGCGCACCGCCCAGGTGGCCACCGGCGCGGGTCGCCCCGCGCTGCTGCTGCCCCGACCGCTGCCCACCCCGGTGCTGGCCTTCGCGGTGCGGCACCTCGGCGCGGTGGCCGGCGTGATGGTCACGGCCAGCCACAACCCGCCCCAGGACAACGGCTACAAGGTCTACCTGGGCGCGCAGCTCGGCGGGGAGCTGGGCGCCGGCGCGCAGATCGTGCCGCCGGCCGACGCCGGCATCGAGGCGGCCATCCGGGCGGTCGGCCCGCTGGCCGGGGTGCCGCTCGGCCCGGCCGGCCAGGTGCTCGGCGACGACCTGGTCGCCGCGTACGTGGAGCGGGCCGCCGCCGTGGTCGATCCGGCCGGCCCACGGGACCTCAAGGTGGCGTACACGCCGCTGCACGGGGTGGGCGCCGCCGTGCTGACCGCCGCCTTCGCGCGCGCCGGTTTCGCGACGCCCGGCGTGGTGCCCGAGCAGGCCGAGCCGGATCCGGCCTTCCCGACGGTCAACTTCCCGAACCCGGAGGAGCCGGGCGCGGTGGACAAGTTGGTCGCGCTGGCCGGCAGCACCGGCGCGGACATCGCCATCGCCAACGACCCGGACGCGGACCGGTGCGCGGTGGCCGTGCCGGCGGACGGGTCGTGGCGGATGCTGCGCGGCGACGAGGTGGGCGCGCTGCTCGCCGACCACCTGATGCGGCGCGGCGTGACCGGCCTGTACGCCACCACGATCGTCTCCTCGACCCTGCTCCGGGCGATGGCCGCGGCGCGGGGCCTGCCCTACGACGAGACGCTGACCGGGTTCAAGTGGATCGTCCGGGCCGGGGGCGGCCGGGAGCCGCTGGTCTTCGGTTACGAGGAGGCGCTCGGCTACTGCGTGGCGCCGGAGCACGTCCGGGACAAGGACGGCATCACGGCCGCGCTGACCGTCGCCGAGCTGGCCGCCGGCCTCAAGGCCGAGGGCCGGACGCTCACCGACCGGCTGGACGAGCTGGCCGCCGAGTTCGGCGTGCACCACACCGACCAGCTCTCGGCCCGGGTGGAGGACCTGCGGCTGATCGCCGACGCGATGGCCCGGATCCGGGCGGCCACGCCGACCGCCCTGCTCGGGCACCCCGTCACCGAGGCGACCGACCTGCTCCCCGACGCGGACGTGGTGATCCTGCGCACCGACGCCGCCCGGGTGGTGATCCGCCCCTCCGGCACCGAGCCGAAGCTGAAGGCGTACCTGGAGGTGGTGGAGCCGGTGACAAACGGCGACGTCGCGTCGGCCCGCCACCGCGCCCAGACGGCGGTGACAGCCCTCCGCAACGAGATCGCCGCAGCCCTGGGCCTCTGACCCCCACCGCGGTGATCATGAAGTTAGCGGCAGAGAGAGCGATTTCCGGCACCGCTAACTTCATGATCGCCGGCGCGGGCGGCGCGGGCGGGGAGCCGGGCCAGCGCAGGGGCAGGGGGTGCGGCTCGTCAGGGGCGTTTGCCCAGGGCGGCGTCCACGGCCTCGGCCAGGGCGGCGATGACCAGGCTCACCGAGGGGCGGACGACGCTGTCGTCGAGGCTCACCGTGCCGGAGAAGCCGGCCCCCGTGGCGATCTCCTCCAGGCGCTTGCCGGCCTCCTCGGCGGCCGTGCCGGTCAGGCCCAGCGCCGGCTCCATCCGCAGCACCGCGACCAGGGTGGCGAGCGCGGCGGTCCGCTCGTCGGGGAGCTGCCCGGCGACGAGCGCGTCGGCCAGCCGCTGCCGGATGTCGGCCTCCACCGAGGCGTCCGCGACCGGGTAGCGGTGCACGTGGATGAAGCCCAGCTCGGTCTCGTCGACGTCCCGGACCACGCCCCGGCCGCAGAGGTCGCCGAGGATCCGGTCGCGCAGGCCGTGCCGCAGCCGCTGCACCCACGAGGACGGGGTGTGCGGGGTGTCGGCGGCGATCCGGGCCAGGACCTCGTCGGCGATGGGCTCCCCGGTCGGCGCCGGGTCGAGCACCGCCAGGTTCCCGTCGGCGTACGCGATCCGGCCGGCCAGGGCCAGCTCGACCAGCACCGCGGCGGCCATGCCGAGGTCCAGGCTGATCCGCGGCATCGTGGCCTTGCCGGTTTCGTCGTCATAGGCGAGGAGCAGCAGCTCTTCGGCGAGCGCAACACCAGTCATGGCCCGAGACGGTAGCGGCTGGGCGCACCCCGCGCACGGACTCGCCGGGTGCGGTGTCGGGGCGGCCCGCCGGCGCTGCCGGCGGGCCGGTCCGCGGGTCAGAAGCGGGGCATGCCGCCGAACTGGCGGTCCCCGGCGTCGCCGAGGCCCGGGACGATGAACATCCGGTCGTTGAGGCCCTCGTCGATCGACGCGGTGACCAGGCGCAACGGCAGCCCGGACCGCTCCAGCCGCTCGATGCCGACCGGCGCGGCCAGCACGCAGAGCACGGTGATGTCGGTGCAGCCGCGGTCGGCGAGCAGCCGGCAGCAGTGCTCCAGCGAGCCGCCGGTGGCCAGCATCGGGTCGAGCACCAGCACCGGCAGGCCGGCGAGGTCCCGGGGCAGCGACTCCATGTACGCGCGCGGCTCGTACGTCTGCTCGTCGCGGGCCAGGCCCACGAAGCCCATCGACGACTCGGGCAGCAGGCCGAGCGCGGCGTCGGCCATGCCGAGCCCGGCCCGCAGCACCGGCACGAGCAGCGGCGGGTTCGCCAGCCGGGTGCCCTCGGTGCCCGTGACCGGGGTCTGCACCGGGTACCTCTCGACGGGGAACGAGCGCGCGGCCTCGTACACCAGCATGGTGGTGAGTTCGTGCAGCGCGGCCCGGAACGACGCGGAGTCGGTCCGGGAGTCCCGCATGGCGGTCAGCCGGGCCTGGGCGAGCGGGTGGTCAATGACGTGTACGTCCACGATCGCTCAACCTACCGGTCCCCGGGCGGGCGTATCGCGGGTGCGGGTGGACCAGCGACGCCGCTCACGTGCGGCACCGCCGGCCGGCGCAACGTGACCAAGATCACCCGACGCGCGGGTGCGTAGTATTCGGGGCATGACGGCGACAGCGACGTCGGCCCGGTCGGACCTCTCCGAGCTGGGACGATCCGAGACCGCTCTGCGGACCTTCCTGCACGGCCTGCCCGGCGTGGACCAGGTCGGCGCGGAGCAGCGGGCGGCACAGCTCGGCACCCGCTCCATCAAGACCACCGCCAAGGCCCAGGCCATCGACCTGGCGATCCGGATGGTCGACCTGACCACGCTCGAAGGGGCCGACACCCCCGGCAAGGTGCGGGCGCTCGCCGCGAAGGCGCTGCACCCCGACCCGGCCGACCCGTCCTGCCCGCACGTCGGCGCGGTCTGCGTCTACCCCGCCATGGTCCCGTACGTGGCCGAGGTGCTGGCCGGCAGCGGCGTGCACCTGGCCAGCGTGGCGACCGCCTTCCCGTCCGGCCAGGCCCCGCTGGAGGTCAAGCTCGCCGACACCCGGGCGGCCGTCGCGGCCGGCGCGGACGAGATCGACATGGTGATCAACCGGGGTGCCTTCCTGTCCGGCCGGTACAAGGAGGTCTACGACGAGATCGTGGCCACCAAGGAGGCCTGCGGCGACGCGCACCTCAAGGTGATCCTGGAGACCGGCGAGCTGGCCACCTACGACAACGTGCGCCGCGCCTCCTGGCTGGCCATGCTGGCCGGCGGCGACTTCATCAAGACCTCCACCGGCAAGGTCCCGGTCGCGGCCACCCCGCCGGTGACCCTGGTCATGCTGGAGGCGGTCCGCGACTTCCGCGCCGCCACCGGGCGGCAGGTCGGCGTGAAGCCGGCCGGCGGCATCAAGACCACCAAGGACGCGATCAAGTACCTGGTCATGGTCAACGAGACCGTCGGCCCGGACTGGCTGGACCCGGACTGGTTCCGGTTCGGGGCGTCCAGCCTCCTCAACGACCTGCTCATGCAGCGCACCAAGCTGACGACCGGCGTCTACGCCGGCCCCGACTACTTCACCCTGGACTGAGCGCGATGTTCGAATACGCACCCGCCCCCGAGTCGCGCTCGGTGGTGGACATCAAGCCCTCGTACGGGCTCTTCGTCGACGGCACGTTCGTCGACCCGACCGACGGCGGCAGCTTCAAGTCGATCAACCCGGCCTCCGAGGAGGTGCTGGCCGAGATCGCCGAGGCCGGCAGCCAGGACGTGGACCGCGCGGTCCGCGCCGCGCGGGCGGCGTACGAGCGGGTCTGGGGTCCGATGCCGGGCCGGGACCGGGCCAAGTACCTGTTCCGGATCGCGCGGATCATCCAGGAGCGGTCCCGCGAGCTGGCCGTGCTGGAGTCGCTGGACAACGGCAAGCCGATCAAGGAGTCGCGCGACGTCGACGTGCCCCTGGTCGCCGCGCACTTCTTCTACTACGCGGGCTGGGCCGACAAGCTGGAGCACGCCGGCTTCGGCGCGAGCCCCCGCCCCCTCGGCGTGGCCGCGCAGGTCATCCCGTGGAACTTCCCGCTGCTGATGCTGGCCTGGAAGATCGCGCCGGCCCTCGCGGCCGGCAACACGGTGGTGCTCAAGCCGGCCGAGACCACGCCGCTGACCGCGCTGCTCTTCGCCGAGATCTGCCAGCAGGCCGACCTGCCGGCCGGCGTGGTCAACATCGTCACCGGCGCCGGCGAGACCGGCCGGGCCCTGGTCGAGCACCCGGGCGTGGACAAGGTCGCCTTCACCGGCTCCACCGAGGTCGGCAAGGCCATCGCCCGGGCGGTCGCCGGCACCCGCAAGAAGCTCACCCTGGAGCTGGGCGGCAAGGCCGCCAACATCGTCTTCGACGACGCCCCGATCGACCAGGCCGTCGAGGGCATCGTCAACGGCATCTTCTTCAACCAGGGGCACGTCTGCTGCGCCGGCTCCCGGCTGCTGGTCCAGGAGTCGGTCGCCGACCGGGTGCTGGAGTCGCTGAAGCGGCGGATGGCCCAGCTCCGGGTCGGCGACCCGCTGGACAAGAACACCGACATCGGCGCGATCAACTCGGCCGCGCAGCTCGCCCGCATCCGGGAGCTGTCCGAGGCCGGCGCCGCCGAGGGCGCCGAGCGCTGGTCGCCGCCGTGCGAGCTGCCGGACCGCGGCTTCTGGTTCGCGCCGACCATCTTCACCGGGGTCACCCAGGCGCACCGGATCGCCCGCGAGGAGATCTTCGGTCCGGTGCTGTCCGTGCTGACCTTCCGCACCCCGGCCGAGGCCGTGGAGAAGGCCAACAACACGCCGTACGGGCTGTCGGCCGGGATCTGGACCGACAAGGGGTCCCGGATCCTGTGGACGGCCGACCGGCTGCGCGCCGGCGTGGTCTGGGCCAACACGTTCAACAAGTTCGACCCCACCTCGCCGTTCGGCGGCTACAAGGAGTCGGGCTACGGTCGCGAGGGCGGCCGGCACGGGCTGGAGGCGTACCTCAATGTCTGAGCGGGTCGCGGTACGCAAGACGTACAAGCTCTTCATCGGCGGGAAGTTCCCGCGCAGCGAGTCGGGACGGTCGTATCTCGTGCAGGACTCCAACGTGTCGCTGGCCTCCCGCAAGGACGCGCGGGACGCCGTGGTGGCCGCCCGGGCCGCCGTGAAGGGCTGGGCCGGGGCGACCGCGTACAACCGCGGTCAGATCCTCTACCGGGTCGCCGAGATGCTGGAGGGCCGGCGCGACCAGTTCGTCGCCCTCGGCGCCCCCGCCGACGAGGTCGACGCGGCCATCGACCGCTGGGTCTGGTACGCCGGCTGGTCCGACAAGCTGCCCCAGGTCTACGGCGGCGCGAACCCGGTGGCCGGGCCGTACTTCAACCTCTCCGCGCCCGAGCCGACCGGCGTGGTGGCCGTGGTGGCCCCCGAGGCCCCGGCGCTGCTCGGCCTGGTCAGCGTGATCGCCCCGGCGATCGTGACCGGCAACACCGTGGTGGTGGCCGCCTCCCCGTCGGCGCCGCTGGCGGCGGTGACCCTGGCCGAGGTGCTGGCCACCTCGGACCTGCCGGGCGGGGTGGTGAACATCCTCACCGGCCGGCTGTCGGAGACCGTGCCGACGCTGGCCGCGCACATGGACGTCAACGCCATCGACCTGACCGGGGTCGCCGACGCCGACCTGGCCGCCGAGCTGGAGGTCAAGGCCGCGGAGAACCTCAAGCGGGTGCTCCGGCCGGCCCCGGCCGACAACGACTGGTACGCCGACCCGGGCATCACCCGGATGACCACGCTCCTGGAGACGAAGACCGTCTGGCACCCGAAGGGCGTGTGAGCCCCCTTCTACTACGCGAGGTAGGATTACGGGGTGACTCGGCTCGGTGATCTGGAACGTGCGGTGATGGACGTGCTGTGGGACTCGGTCCCCGCCACGTCGGACGGCGTGACCGTGCGGGAGGTCGCCGACGCCCTCGACGGGCGGGAGCTGGCCTACACGACGGTGATGACCGTGCTCGACCGGCTCGCCGGCAAGGGCATGGTGCAGCGCGAGCGGGAGGGGCGGGCCTGGCGTTACCGGCCCGCCGCCACCCGCGAGGCGCACATCGCCCAGCTCATGCTCGACGCCCTCGACCTCGGCGGCAGCCGGGACGCCGCGCTGGTGCGCTTCGCCCGCTCGGTGACCGGCACCGAGGCCGAGGTGCTCCGCGCGGCGCTGAGCGCCGAGGCCGGGCTGACCGACCGGGTCGAGGACCCGCGGGCCGGCGGCCCGGCGCTCGACGAGGCGACGGACCGGTAGGGCGGCCGCCGTGGCGTACGCCCTGCACTTCGCCGCGACCATCCTGGCCTGCTGGCTGACCGCGCAGGTCCTGGCCGCCGCGCGGTGGACCTGGCAGGCCCCGCGGGTGGCGATCGTCTGCTGGCAGGCGGTCGGGCTGGCGCTCGGCCTCTCCGCCATGGGGCTGCCCATGGCGCTCGGCCTGAGCGCGTACGAGCTGCCGACCGGGAGCGCGCTGCTCCGGCTCGTCGACGACCTGGCCCACGGCACGCTGCCGGCCGGGCTGGGGGCACTGCACCTCGGCCTGGTCGGGGTCGGTTTCGGCATCGGCGCGGTGCTGCTGACCACGACCGTGCGCAGCATCCACGGCACGGTGCGCGCCCAGCGCCGGCACCGGGAACTGCTCAGCCTGGTGGCCCGGCGGGACCCGACGGTGCCCGGTGCGCTGGTGCTCGACCACCCGAGCGCCGCGGCGTACTGCCTGCCCGGGGTGAAGCCGCGGGTGGTGGTCAGCGCCGGCACGCTCGACCTGCTCGACCGCGCCGAGCTGGCGGCGGTGCTCACCCACGAGCGGGCACACGCCCAGGAGCGGCACGACCTGGTGCTGCTGCCGTTCACCGCGCTCTGCCGGGCGCTGCCCTGGTTCGGCTGGGTGCGGGACGCGCACGAGCGGGTGGCGCTGCTGGTCGAGATGCGCGCCGACGACAAGGCCCGGGAGCTGCACGCCGGAGCGCCCCTGGCGGGGGCGCTGCGCCGGTTCGCCGCCGCCGGGCACCGCATCACCCCGGCCGGCACGCTGGGCCTGGGCGACCGCGACCTCGACGTACGCGTGCAGCGGCTCATGGTCGCCGACCGGCCGCCACGGGTGCTCGGCGCCACCGCGCTGTCCGTCGCGACCCTGCTGGTCGCCCTGCCGATCTCCCTCTTCCTGAGCTGACCGACGGGAACCCGACCCGGCGCCGTCACCGGACCACATAGGTAGTGAGGCTACGTGTAGGCTCGCTATGACAAGCGAGTCAACTAGTGGGAGGACGGCCGATGGATCCCCTGCTCCTCGCCCGCCTGCAGTTCGCCACGACCACCTCGATCCACTTCCTCTTCGTGGTGGTCACCCTCGGCCTGGTCACGCTGCTGGTCGGCCTGCAGACCGCCGGCTTCGTCACCGGCAAGCCGGTGTACGAGCGGCTCACCCGCTTCTGGGGCCAGCTCTACGTGATCAACTACGTGCTCGGCATCGCCACCGGCATCGTCATGGAGTTCCAGTTCGGGCTGAACTGGAGCGGCCTCTCGCGCTACGTGGGCAACGTGTTCGGCGCGCCGCTGGCCATCGAGACGCTTGTCGCCTTCTTCCTGGAGTCCACGTTCCTCGGCATGTGGATCTTCGGCTGGCACCGGCTGCGGCGCGGCGTCCACCTGGCGTTGCTCTGGGGCGTCGCGCTCACCGCGTACGCCTCGGCGTTCTGGATCATGGTGGCCAACGCGTGGCTCCAGCACCCGGTCGGCTACGAGGTGCGCGACGGGGTCGCCCACCTCACCGACTTCGGCGCGCTGCTCACCAACCCCACCCTCGGCTTCGCGTTCGGCCACGTGGTCTCGGCCGGCCTGGTCACCGGCGGGATGCTGATGGCCGCGGTCAGCGCCGGGCACCTGCTCCGGCGCACCCCGGACCACCTGCTCTTCCGGAAGTCGCTGCGGATCGGCCTGGTCACCGCGGCGCTCGCGGTGACCACGCTGCAGGGCTTCGGTTTCGCGCAGTTCGGCCCGGTCGGCGAACTCCAGCCGACCAAGTTCGGCGGCGGGGCCGACCGCGACGCGCTGGTCGCGGAGTGGACCGCGAGGTTCGGCCCGGGCGACTACACCCCGCCGGTGCTGTCCAACGTCGGGCTCGGCTTCATGATCCTCATCGGCTTCACGCTGGGCTGCGTCTGGTTCCTGCTGCCGCTGCTCTGGCGCGACTGGATCATCCGGCTGAAGTTCCCGCTCTGGCTGGTGCTGCTCGCCGTGCCGCTGCCGTTCGTCGCGGTGATCCTCGGCTGGATCGCCCGCGAGGTGGGGCGCCAGCCCTGGGTGGCGTACGGGCTGCTGCCGACCGGGCAGGCCGTCTCGCCGGTGGGCGCCGGGCTGATGCTCGCCTCGCTCATCGGGTTCACCCTGCTGCTCGGCACCCTCGCCGTCACCAACTGGGTGTTGCTGGTCCGGCACGCCGCCCGGGGCGCACACGACCCCGCGCTCGGCCGGCCGCCCGCGCCGGACACCGACCACCACCCCCACCCCGTGTTCGCCTGAGGAGCCCGCCGTGGAACTCGTCTGGTACGCCCTGCTCGGCCTCTTCTTCGCCGCCTACCTCGTGCTCGGCGGCTACGACTACGGCGTCGGGCTGCTGCTGGCCCGGGGCGCCACGCCCGAGGCCCGCCGGGCCGCGCTGAACGCGGTGGGGCCGTTCTTCCTCGGCAACGAGGTCTGGCTGGTGGCCGCGGTCGGCATCCTGTTCGGCGCCTTCCCCACCCTGGAGGGCGAGTTGCTCTCCGGCCTCTACCCGGCGGTGCTCGGCGCGCTCGCCGGGGTGGTGCTGGTCACGGCCGGGGTGCAACTCCGCAGCCGGCCGAGCGGCCGGGCGGCCCGCGCCTTCTGGGACCGGGTGGTGGTGGCCGGCAGCGTGCTCGCCGCGCTGGGCTGGGGCGCGCTGCTCGGCGCGCTGCTCCAGGGCGTGCCGCCGGCCGACCACGGGCACCCCGCCGGGGTCGGCCACCTGTCCACCCCGTTCGTGGCCGCCGCCGCGCTGGCGCTGCTCGCGCTGGTCGCCGTGCACGGTGCGACCTTCCTCACGCTGCGGCTGCCGGCCGCCGACCTGCCGTCGGTCGCCCGCCTGGCCCGGGGCCTGGTGCCGGCCGCGCTCACCGCGGTCGCCGCCGCCACCGTCCTGGGCCTGCTCTCCGATCGGGTACGCGCCGCGGTGGCCCACCCGGCGGTCGCTGTACTCCTGCCGTTGGCGCTGGTGGCGGCGCTGCTGGCGGCCCGCGCGGCGCTGCTTCGGGGCCGGGCCGGGCTGGCCTTCGCGGCGACCAGCGCGGCGCTGGCCCTGCCGGTACCGCTGGTCGGCGCGGCGCTCTGGCCCCGGGTGCTGGTCTCCACCGCCGACCCGTCCGCCTCGCTGACCGTGGCCGACGCGGCCGCGAGCGGGCCGACGCTGGCGCTGCTCGGCTGGCTGGCGCTGCCGCTCGTGCCGGCCCTACTAGGCTTTCAGGCGATGAGCTGGTGGGTGTTCCGGGGACGGACCGACGGCAGGGCACCGGTGTACTGGTGAACCGCCGCCCGTTCGACCCGCGGCTGCTGCGCCGGGTCCCCGCGGCCCGGCGCGACCTCGCCGTGCTCGCGGTGCTCGGCGGGCTGACCGCGCTGCTGGTGGTCGCGCAGGCCACCGCGCTGGCCACCCTGCTGGCCACCGCGATCGACGGGCGGCTGCACCGGCCCGCGCTGGCCGGTCTCGTGGCGGCCGTCGCGGCCCGGGCGCTGGTGAGCTGGGCGCAGGGCACCGTGGCGGCCCGGGCGGCGGCGACGGTCAAGGCGGCGCTCCGGGCCGACCTGCTGCGCGCGGTCGGACAGCACGGCCCCACCTGGGTCGCCGGCCGGCGGGCCGGGCAGCTCGCCACCCTCGCCGGGCGCGGCCTGGACGCGCTCGACCCGTACTTCACCGGCTACCTGCCGCAGCTCGTCCTGAGCGTGACCGTGCCGCTGGCCGTACTGGCCCGGATCGTGCTCGCCGACTGGAGCTCGGCGCTGATCATCGCGCTGACCATCCCGCTCATTCCCGTCTTCGGGGCACTGCTCGGCTGGCAGGCGCAGGCCGCCACCGAGCGGCAGTGGCGGCGGCTGTCGCTGCTCGGCGGCCATTTCCTCGACATGGTGGCCGGGCTGCCCACGCTGCGCGCGTTCGGCCGCGCCCGGGCCCAGGTCGGCGTCGTGCGCCGGATGGCCGACGGGCACCGCCAGGCCACCATGAGGACCCTGCGGATCGCCTTCCTGTCGGCGCTGGTCCTCGAACTGGTCGCCACCCTCTCGGTGGCGCTGGTCGCCGTGCCGGTCGGCATCCGGCTGCTCGGCGGCGGGATCACCCTCTCCACCGCGCTGCTGGTGCTGCTGCTCACCCCGGAGGCGTACCTGCCGCTGCGGGCCGCGGGCAGCCGGTTCCACGCCAGCATGGAAGGGCTGACCGCGCTGGACGAGGCGCTGACCCTCTCCGCGACGCCGGAGGGGGCCGCGCCGGAAGCCGCACGGCCCTCGCCGGACGGCCGGGGCGAGATCCGCTTCGAGGGCGTGACCGTCGCGTACGAGCGCACCCCGGCCCTGCGGGACGTCACGCTGACCATCCGCCCCGGCGAGCGGGTCGCCGTCATCGGGCCCAGCGGGGCGGGCAAGACCACACTGCTCAACCTGCTGCTCGGCTTCGTCACCCCGACCGCCGGCCGGGTCACCGTCGACGGCGTGGACCTCGCCGGGGTCGACCTCGACGCCTGGCGGCGCGAGCTGGCGTGGGTGCCGCAGCGGGCCCACCTCTTCGCCGGCTCGCTGGCCGACAACATCCGCCTGGGCGCCCCCGACACCCCGGACGCCAGGCTGGCCGGCGCGGTCACCGACGCCGCGCTGGACGAGGTGGTCGCCGCCCTGCCCGACGGGCTCGGCACCACGCTGGGCGAGCGCGGGCACGGCCTGTCCAGCGGGCAGCGGCAGCGGGTCGCGCTGGCCCGGGCCTTCCTCCGGGACGCCCCGCTCGTGCTCCTCGACGAACCGACCGCCCGGCTGGACAGCGCCAGCGAGGCCGTCGTGCTCGCGGCCACCCGGCGGCTGGTCGCCGGGCGTACCGCGCTGCTTGTCGCGCACCGGCCCGCGCTGCTGGAGGACGCCGACCGGATCCTCCGCGTCGAGGACGGCCGGGTCACCGAGCTGAGCCGCGTACCGGCCGGGAAGGTGACGCCGTGACCGACGGACCCGAGCGGGCGGTGCTCCGGCTGGCCCGGCCGTACCTGGGCCGCCTGCTGGGCGCCGGGCTGCTCGCCGCGGCCACCGAGTTCGCCGGGCTGGCCCTGATGGCCACCGCCACGTGGCTGCTCATGAGCGCCGCCGGCCGGCCGCCGCTGGACCGGCTGACCGTGGCGATCGTCGCCGTGCGCGCCCTCGCGGTCAGCCGGGGCGTGCTCCGGTACACCGAGCGGCTGGCCGGGCACGACGCGGTGCTGCGCATGATCACCGACGTCCGGGCCCGGGTCTTCGCCACCCTGGTGGCCCGGCGCGACGCCACCGCCCAGCGCACCGGCGACGCGCTGAGCCGGCTGGTCTCCGACGTGGAGGCGGTGCAGGACCTGCTGCTGCGGGTGCTGGTGCCGGGCGCGGCGGCCGCGCTGGTGAGCGTGCTGGCCGTCGGGAGCGCCGCGCTGATCTCGCTGCCGGCCGCGGGCGTGCTCGCCGTCGGGCTGCTGGTGGCCGGGGTGGCGCTGCCCGTGCTGGCCGCCGGGCTGACCCGGCGGGCCGCCGACCAGGTGGCCCCGCTGCGCGGCGCGCTCGCGGTGGACGCCGTCGACCTGACCCACGGCGCCGCCGACCTGGCCGCCTTCGGCGCGACCGGCACGGCGCTGGCCGCCGCCGAGACCCGGGCCGGCCGCCTGGCCCGGCTGGAACGCCGGCTCGCCGCGACCGGCTTCGCGGTGGACGCGGCCGGGGTGCTGGTCGGCGGCCTCACCGCCGCCGCCGTGGTGGTCGTGGCGCTGCGCGCGGGCGTCGGCGGGGTGCTGGTCGGTGTCCTGGCGGTGGGCACGCTGGCCGCCGTCGAGGTGTCCCTCGCGCTGGTCGGGGCGGCCCGGCAGCGCACCCAGCTCCGCACCGGCCTGGCCCGGGTGGCCGACCTGCTCACCGAGACCGGGGAACCGGCGCCGACCCCACCCGCCGGCCCGGCGGCGGGCGGGCACGACGTCCGGTTCGCCGGCGTGACCGTCCGCTACCGGGAGGGGGGCGCGCCCGCCCTGGCCGGGGTCGACCTGGACCTGCCCGCCGGCCGCCGGGTGGCCGTGGTGGGGCCGAGCGGCGCCGGCAAGAGCACCCTGGCCGCCGCGCTCACCGGCGCGGTACGCCCCGACGCCGGCCGGGTCACCGTGGACGGCGTGGACGTGTCCGACCTGGCGGACGAGGAACTCCCCCGCGTGGTCGGCGGCCTGCTCGCCGAGGCGTACGTCTTCCACGCCACGGTCCGGGAGAACCTGCTGCTCGGGCGGCCCCGCGCCGACGAGGCGGAGCTGACCGCCGCCACCCGGGCGGCCGGCCTGCTGGACTGGGTACGCGACCAGCCGGAGGGCTGGGAGACCGTGGTCGGCGAGCAGGGCGGGCAGCTCTCCGGCGGGCAGCGGCAGCGGCTCGCGCTGGCCCGGGCGCTGCTGGCCGCCCCGCCGGTGCTGGTGCTCGACGAGCCGACCGAGGGGCTCGACCCGGCGGCCGCGGACGCCGTGCTCGCCTCGGCGCTCGCCGCCACGCCGGCCGGGCACTCCGTGCTGCTGATCAGCCACCGGCTCAGCGGCCTCGCCGGCCTGGACGAGATCGTGGTGCTCGACGCCGGCCGGGTGGTGCAGCGCGGCCGGCACGAGGAGCTGGTGGCCCGGCCGGGCTGGTACCGGGAGCAGTGGCTGCTCCAGGAGGCGGCCGAGCGCGGCTACCTGGCCCTGGCCCCCTGAACCGCTTTCCGGGGTTTTCCCCGACGCGGCCGGCCCGGCGCGGTGGCAGGGTGGTCCCATGCGGGGGTATGAGGAGATCCGCGTCGACGAGCGGCTGCGCGAGCTGGCCGGGCAGCTGCACGGGCCGGCCCGGCTCAAGGCGGACCTGTTGACCGAGGCGCGGCACGCGCTGGAGGACGCCGTCGAGGCGTACCGGGCGGGTGGCCTGCCGGTCGCGGAGGCCGAGCGGCGGGCGGTGGCCGAGTTCGGCGCTCCGGCCCAGCTGGCTCCCGGCTTCCAGGCCGAGCTGTCCGCCGGCGCGCTGCGCGGGCTGGCGCTGCGGGCGCTGGTGGTGGCCGCGGTGCTCATGGCCTTCGGCGACCTGACCTGGCGGGGAGCGAGCTGGAGCGACGGCCCGCGCCCGCCGGAGGGCTACCTGCTCCTCTCCTCCTCGGTCAACGGCATCTGGGCGGTGGTCGCCGGGCTGGCGCTGATCGGGCTGCTGCTCGACCTGCTCGCCGCCCGGTACGCCACCTCGCTGCTACCGCGGCTGGCCCGCGCGGTGGGCTTCGGGCTGACCGGCGGGCTGGCGGTCGGCGCGGCGGCCGGGGTGGCGCTGTTCGGCTGGTCGGTCCAGCTCTGGGACGCCGCGCTCACCTGGCCCCCGATGATCATCGGAGCGGTGCTCGTCGGCGCCGCCTGGTTCGCGCTGGCCCGGGCCGCCCGCTACTGGCTGCTGAGCGCCCGCGGCCCGCGGGTCGCCGGCTGACCCTCCCGGGGAGCCGGCTGGCTCTCGGCGCGTCGGTTGGCCCTCGGCGCCCCGGCTCAGGCCGGGGTGGCCGGAGGTTCGTCGGTGCCGAGGAAGCGGCCGACCGTGGCGCTGAACTCGCGCCATCCGGCGCGCTCCCCGGCGAGGGCCCCCCGGCCGGCGTCGGTGAGCTCGTAGGTGCGCCGCTCCCGGCCGTTGACGGTGCTCCAGGCGCTGGCCACGTAGCCCGCCCGCTCCAGGCGGCGCAGCGCCGGGTAGATGGTGCCGGTGGGCAGGTCCAGAGTGCCGCCGCTGCGGGCCCGGAGCGCCTCGATGATCGCGTAGCCGTGCAGGGCGCCCTGCTCCAGCACCGCGAGCAGCAGCGCATCCAGGTGTCCGTGCAGCGCCTGGGCCTTCATGCGTAGGAAGCCTACTTGTCCGCGGGTCGGGACGCCACCGGGGTGCGGCTCCCGGTGACGGCGGGACGCCCACTAGGGTATGTGCGCAGAGTCACTCGGCGGCCGACCGCCGCCGGGTGGGCAACCCGAAAGCACACGGAGGTCAGCGTGGCCCGCCAGTCGCCCCAACGGCCCGACGCCGACGAGCCCGAGCTCGACGACACCACCGCGTCGGCCGCAGCAGACGAGGTCGAGGTCGACCGCCCGGCGGCGGACCGCGCGCTCTGGGACGAGCTGCGGATCGACCCGGTGGAGATCGCCCTGCCCGCCGGCACCGGCTTCACGCTGCGGGCGTACCGGCCGGCGCGGGAGCTGACCCCGACCGACGTCGCCGAGCGCGACGAGGACGACCCCTTCCTGGCCCGTCGCCAGGTCGTCGTGTCCGAGGACGACGAGGAGGTGGTGATCCTCGACGAGGAGTTCGCCGCCCTCGCCGCCGAGGAGGACGAGGACGCCGACGACGAGAAGCGGCCCGGGCGTCGCCGGCGCGGCAAGGCCGAGACGGCCGCGGACGAGGACGCCGCGGACGCCGCCGAGGACGAGGCCGAGGCCGACGACGAGGCCGACGAGGATGAGGACGAGGACGCCGAGGACGCCGCCGCGGGCGACGAGGAGGTCCCCGTCTTCCTCACCCACCGCGGCAAGCTGCTGCTGTTCAAGACCCCGGAGTCGCTGGTCAGTTTCATCCGTTCCGGTGCGCCCAACGACCTGTCTCAACTGGACAGCTGGAATGAACTGTCCGAACGGGTGGAACCCGCCGACATCGCCCCGCTGGACGAGGACACCTACGAGCTCGACCTGGTAGTGGAGAATCTCCGCGGCGGCCACGACGCGTGGGACCCGACGCTGCTGATCGAGGCCGGCGAGGTCGCCCGTGACCTGGCGTACGCCCTGCGGCTACCGGCGGTGCTCGACATGCTCTCCGCGGGCTCCAGCCTGGACGACCTGGACGAGGCGCTGCGCGCATCTGTCAACGGCGGAATCGGTGGATTCCTCGGCCGGCGCCGGCTGAAGAAAATCGGGGCACAAACCGCAAGTTTGGGTTGGCGCACCATTGTCGGCAAGATCTCTGCTGTTGTGGACTGGCGCGACTGACCCGGAGCGGGGAGCATCAGTCTCTGGCAGAGCAAGACCTGTGTCCGGGAGGAGGACGACGCCGTGGCGCTCGTGCGCGTGTACTGCGGTCTGGCCTCGGCGGATTCCGCCGACCGGTCGGCTTCGGTCGAATCGACGCTGACGTCCGCTGTGGTCGACGACGCAGGCCGTCTGCTGCACGTCTGCGAGATCGGTGACGACCCGGCTGGCTACGCCCAGCTTGTCGCGCTGCTCGTGGAGCGGTCGGGCGGGCCGAGCGGTGCGGCCATCGCGGCCGACAGCGACGACCACACCGTCACCTCGCTGCTCAGCGCGGCGGGTCGGCCGCTGGCCATCGCGGACGACGACTCGGTCGACGACTTCGCCGAGCGCTTCGCCGACGACGACTCGCTGGAGGAGATGCAGTCCCCGCCGGCCGAGCGTCGTGCGGTCGGGCTGGCCCGCGCGCTCCAGGCCGGCGCGCTCTCCGCGGTGACCCTCCCGGCGCCGCGCGACCTCGCCAACTACAAGCAGGTCCTCGCCGCGCACGCGGCACTGGCCAGTGGCCGGCACTCCGCCGCGGTCGCGCTGCGCGAGGTGCTCCGCGAGCTCTACCCGGCCGCGCTGCGCGCGTACCCCGACCCGGCCGAGCCGGTCTCCCTGGCCATCCTCGACGCGCTGCCCGAACCGGGCATGCTCGCCGGCACGGTGGCCCGGGGCCGTGAGGTCGCGGTGGCGGCGGACGCCGTCGCCGCCCACCTGGCCGCCGAGGGTGTCGCGGACGCGGACACCATCAACGACGCGGTGACCGCGCTGCGGGTCGCCATCTCCGAGACACCCCGGCGGGCCACCGTCAACCGGGCGCTCACCGCCGCCGTCGCCGAGACCGTGCGACAGGCGGTCGCCTCCGTCCGGGCCTGCGACGCAGGCTGCGACGCGCTGGTCGGCGCGCTCAGCGCCCGGGTCACCACGCCCGCTCCGGCGCCGGGCCGCCGGGCCGCCGCCCGCCGCGGCGAGCAGGTCGAGGAGCTGGTCCCGTCGGCCGCCGCCGGGCTGCGTCCGGTGCGCCCGGCCGAACCCGAGCCCGTCGCCGAGCCGGCCGCGCGACGCGGCCGTCCCGAGCCGGTCCCCGGGCTGGGGGGTCGGCGCAGCCGTCCCGAGCCGGCCGGTCCGGCCGCCCCGCCCTCGCCGCGCCCGCTCGGCCCGCCGCCGGTGGCCCCGCCGCCGGTCGCGCCCCCGCCCGTCGCCCCGGCGCCGGTCGCCCCGGCCGCCTCCCTGGGCCGGCCGGCCTCCGCGCCCGCCCGCCCCGAGCCGACCGCCCCGCTGCCGTCGCGTGTGGACGGGCCGACCAACCGGCCGATCTCCGCCCCGCCCCCGCCGCCGCCCGGGATCACCCCGATCGCCCCGGCGCAGCGCGGCACCGTGCCGCCGGCCGAGGCCGGGGAGCCGTTCCGCCCGACGCTGACCACCGCGGCGATCAACAAGGCCCGGGCCGAGCGGCAGCGCACGGTCATCCCGCCGCGGCCCAAGACCAACCAGGAGCCGCCGACCGGCGGTTTCAGCGCCACCGACCTGACCATCCCGGTGCCGACGCCCCGCCCGGGCCAGGAAGCCGCTCCCCCGGGCTCCCGGGCCAACTGGCCGCTGGTCAACACCGGCGAGGACCAGGACGACCGGGCCAAGGAGGCACCGGCCTATCCCTACGGGCGGGGTGTGGACGCGCCGAGCGACCCGGGACGGGTCACCCCGCCGTGGCTCGCCGACGACCTCCCGCAGGAGCCCCCGATGCTGCGGCTCGTGGAGCCGCCGCCGCTGGCCGACCGCGCGCTGCGCAACGAGCTGAACCCGCCGACCGACCCCGGGCTGGACACTCCGCCGCTGCGGCTGGTCGACCGGCCGGAGGCCAACCGGCCCGGCCGCCCGGCTCCCCGCGCCGAGGCCTCCGCCCCGCTCGAGCGGCGACCCGCGCCGAAGGAGCACCGGCCGCCACCGGTCTCCGACGAGGGCGACGGTGACCTGCTGATCTTCGCGCAGGCGAAGTCGGCCTGGTTCGTCGGGCACGGCGACGAGGCCGACCTGGACTGGGCGACCACCGCGGACACCGGCTGGCAGGCGGCCGAGCAGGCGGCCCGCCCGTCGGTGGGCGCCGAGACCAAGGCCGGCCTGCCCAAGCGGGTCCCGCAGGCCAACCTGGTGCCGGGCTCGCCGCTGCGCGAGGAGCGTCCACTCCGGATCGTCCGCAACGCGGCCAGCCTCGCCGAGAACACCACCGGCTACTTCCGGGGGTGGCGGCGCGGTCAGGAGATCGGCGGCTTCGCCGTGGGCGGTCGCCCCGGCCGGGAGGCGGCCGGCGGCTGGGACTTCAGCCGGGACACCGGCGACCGCGACGACGACCGGGAGTACGAGTACCGGTCCGCGGGCTACCGGTCCTGACCGGAGTCCCGTCCCACCCCACCTGCGTGTTCCTGCCCACACCCGGATAATTTGACGCCGGACGCGGCCGGCCGGGAGCATACCCGGCGGACCAGCCGGCGGCGGGTGTTCGCCGGGGGTGGGAAGGCGACTCCAATGGCGACACCGGCATTCGACTCCTCCGTGCTCACCCGTCGGGGCGTCCTCGCCGCGGCAGCCGGCAGCCTGCTGCTCGCCGGCTGCGGGCAGCAGGGCGAGCGGCCGGAGGAGGAGTCCTCGGCCAGCACCGCCCCCAGCGGCCAGGACCTGGTCGTCGGCGCCAGCCTGGAACTGACCGGCCGAGGCGCCGCGCTCGGCGTTCCCCAGCAGCGGGCCCTCGAGATCGGCGCCGACGCGCTGAACAAGGCCGGCATCCCGGTGGGCAACCTGCGGCGGTCCATCCGCCTGGAGATCCGGGACAACCGCAGCAACCCCCGGGAGGCGGCCCGGCACGCGGCCGAGCTGACCCGCGCGGGCGCGCAGGCCCTGGTCGGCGGCACCCTGGCGGAGACCTCGGTGGCCCTCGCGGAGGCGGCCCAGAAGGTCAAGACCCCTTTCCTCTCGCTGGGCCTCGGTGACGGCGTCGTGCTGCCGCTCGCCGAACGGACCTTCAGCTTCCAGCTCACCCCGGACGCCGTGGACGTGGCCCGCCGGCTGGCCGACCTGGTCGAGACGCAGCGCCTCCGGCGGGTGGCCCTGCTGGCGGCCGACGGGCTGCACGGCGACTCCGGGGTGCGGGCGGTGCGCGCCGCGCTGCGGGGAGGCGACGCCGACCTGGTCCGCACGGTCCGGCTGCCCGACACCGGACGGAGCTTCGCCGGCGCGGCCGAGCGGATCGCCGCCGCCGAGCCGGACGGGGTGATCGTCTGGGGTGCCGCACCGGACTCCGGCGTGGCCGCCCGGGAGCTGCGCCGGGCCGACTACCACGGGCCGCTCTTCTTCGACACCGGCGCGGTCGCCGAGGCCACGCTCAGCGCCGCCAACGCCGCCGCGGTCGAGGGGGCGTACGCCGTGCACCCGGCCTGCCTGTCCACCTCCACGCTGACCGCCACCACGAGGGCCGAGCTGGATCGACGGGACTTCAACTACCGCTACACCCAGCGGTACGGCACCTCCACCAGCTTCGCCCCGTACGCCTCGGACGCGCTCCAGCTCCTCGCCGCGTCGGCGCGGATGGCCACGAGCCTCGACCGTGGACGGATCCGGGCGTTCCTGCAGAGCCAGGTGGCCGAGGGCATCGCCGGCGGGTACGCCTTCACGCCCACCCGGCACGGTGGCATGGAGTCCGACTCGCTGTCCGTCTATGTGGTGACGCAGGGAGCCTGGCGCCTGTACGCCTGACCGTCCGAGCCGGACCGTCCCGCCCGGACGGTCACCGGCCGGAGGCGCAGCGTGCCGGACGGCGGACAGCGAGAAGCGCCCGGTGGCCGATGGCCGCCGGGCGCTTCGTCACCGGGTCAGGCGGGGGCGACGGCCCGCGAGCGCCGCATGGTGAGCACGTACTCGACCAGCGAGATCAGCACGTGCTTCGTCGACTCCCGGTTACGGGCGTCGCAGGCCACCACCGGCACGTCCGAGGAGATCGCGAGCGCGTCCCGGACGTCCTGCGGGTCGTGGTACTGCATCCCGTCGAAGCAGTTGATGGCCACCAGGTACGGCAGCCGCCGATGCTCGAAGAAGTCGATGGCGGCGAAGCAGTCGGCCAGCCGACGGGTGTCGACCAGTACGACGGCGCCGATCGCACCCCGGACCAGTTCGTCCCACATGAACCAGAACCGCGTCTGACCCGGCGTACCGAACAGGTACAGGATCAGATCCCGGTCGATCGAGATACGACCGAAGTCCATGGCCACCGTGGTCGTCGTCTTGCCCGGCACCTGCCGGGTGTCGTCGACGCCCACGCCGGCGGAGGTCATGATCGCCTCGGTGGTCAGCGGCGTGATCTCCGAGACCGAGCCGACCAGCGTCGTCTTGCCGACGCCGAATCCACCGGCGATAACGATCTTCGCCGACGTCACGCGCCCGCTCGGGGCAGGCGGCCGGTGCGACATGTCAGAGCCTGCGAAGTCCACTCAGCACCCTCTCCAGCAGTTCAGTGCCCACCGCGTCGTCGGAGTCGTCCAAAATGGTCGGCTCGTGGACCGCGACCAGGCCGTCCGTCGCCATGTCGGCGATGAGCACCCGGGCCACGCCGAGCGGAAGCTGCATGCGCGCCGCGATTTCGGCGAGCGACTGCACACGTCCGTCACACAGCGCGGCGATGTACTGGTGCTCCCGGCCCTGGCCACCGTTGCCAGTGGCAACCGACCGGCCGCGCACCGTCGTCTCGACGAGCGCCTCCAGGGCGATCTCGAGCCGGGGGCGGGTACGACCGCGGGTCACGGCGTATGGACGGACCAACGCTCCGGTCGGTTCGTCACGATCAACCATGTCGCCGCTCACCTCCTTCGTACCCGGCACCGGCTCGCCCCGGTGGCATCCGTCCTTGTCGTAGTTGTTGCCGCCTCTGACCCACCGGTCAGCGCGTCGTTCAGCCCATCATCCCGACAGCCGTGCGCGGCTGCGGGGTCAGCGCGTCGCCCACCCGGTCGACGAGCAGGGCCATCTCGTAACCGACCTGCCCGACGTCGCAGCTGCGCGCGGCGAGCACGGCGAAGGACGAGCCGTCCGAGATGGACATCAGGAACAGGAAGCCGTTGTCCATCTCGACGACGGTCTGCAGCACCGCCCCGCCCTCGAAGCAGCGGGCCGCGCCCTGGGTCAGGCTGACCAGGCCGGACGCGATCGCCGCCAACTGGTCCGCGCGGTCCCGCGGGAGATCACGGGACGAAGCGAGGAGCAGGCCGTCGGCGGAGACGGCGACCGCGTGCGCCACACCGGGCACCCGGTCGGCGAAGTTGGCCAACAGCCATCCGAGATCCTGCGTAGTAGTCATCCTTGTTGCTCCTTCTGCCCGCTCCCGGCCACTGGGCCTGAGCCAGACTGCGAGGACTGCTGCCCGCCCGGAGTCCCCTCCGGGCCGGTGGAGTTGCTGTCGGTCGGGTTGTTACGCCCCCGCTGCACGCCCCGATGGTAGGCCGAGAGCAGACCCCGTACGCCTTCCGGCGTCCGGCGCTGCACCGAGGTGGACGGCTTCTCGATGCCACCGGGCACGAGCTGCGCCATCGGCGTCCGCTTCGGCAGGCCCTTCTGGGTGGTCTCCTCGACCGGGACCTCGGTGGCCGCCGAGGCGGCCCGCCATCCGTCGTCGGCGGCGGTCTGCCAGCCGGGCTGCGGCGGGGCGGCGGGCTGCCGGGTCGGCAGCGCACCGGCGTAACCGGGACGGGCACCCCCGTTGGTCGAGCCGTTGTCCTGCGGCGCTCCGCCGGCCGTCGGAGTCTGTGCCATCGGTGTGTTACCTGTCGTCCCGGGTGGTGTCTGCCGCACGGCCCGACCGGCGGCATCGACCTTGGCGAACTGCTGGGTCGCGGCGCCGTTGGTCGCCGCCGGCTGCGCTGCGGCCGCCTCCTCGTTGGGCCCCGGCCGGCGGGTGCGGAACCAGGCCGACTCGAGCTCCCGGAAGATCGGCAGCTCCATCGTCTCGTCCGCGTACCGCTGGCGGTTGCCCGGCTGCTGCGGGGTTGCCGGCCGCGGCGCCGGGGCCGGTGCCGGCCGGTTGGCGGCGGGTGCCGTCTCCGGGCGCGCGACCCGGGGCAGCTCGGTGGTCATGTCCAGGCCGGCGGCGAGTCGCTCCGGCACCGCCGGTGCCGCGGCCTGCTCGGGCGTGGCGACCGGCGGCCAGACCGGCGGCGCGCCGACGTGCGGCGCCGGGGCCGACGGGGCGGAACGCGGCGGCATCTGGTTCGCCGGCGGCACCGAGACCGGGTGACCCGCGGCCGGCGCTGCCGACACGGGCTGACCGGAGACCGGCGCTCCCGACACGGGGTAACCGGAGACCGGCGACGCCGACACGGGGTAACCGGAGACCGGCGACGCGGACACGGGGTAGCCGGAGGTCGGGTAGCCGGAGGTCGGGTAGCCCGAGACCGGGGCACCGGAGACCGGCGGCAGCGGGGGCGCCGACACCGGCGGGACCGGCGGGGCGGAGACCGGCGGCGGGTTGTACGGCCGGGCCTCCGGGCTGCTCGGCAGCTGCCGCGGGATGGCCGGCTGCTGACCGGTGGAGGCCGGGTCGGCCTCGGCCGGGTTGCGCCGCTGCGGCAGCGGGTCGATCGGCTGGCCGTTCGGGTTGCGCGGCGTGAAGCCGTCACCGCCGGCCAGCGGGCCGGCGCCGGTCAGGTCGGACCAGGCCGGCATGGACCGGGCCCCACCCGCGTTGGCCGGGGCGCCGGAGCCGTTGCGCGACGCCGGGTCGAAGGACCGCCCGCCCAGGGTGACCTGGTTGCCGGACGCACCGGGGTGCGGGACCGGCGGCGGGGTGTGCGGGCCGTTGCCGAGGGCGGCCAGGGCACCGAAGGCCGGAGCGGGTCCGCTCTGGCCGAACGCCGGGACGGGACCGCCGTGCTGCGGGCCGCCGGCGGCCGGGAGGGCCGGCGCGGACTGGCCGCGACCGGCGAGGGCCCGCGGCACCAGGACGGAGGTGGGCAGCGTGACGTCGGCGACGGTGCCCCGGTCGGCGCCGGGCCGCAGCTCGACCTTGACGCCGTGCCGGGAGGCCAGCCGGGCGACCACGACCAGGCCCATCATCCGGGAGACCGCCACGTCCACCTGCGGTGGCGTGGCCAGCCGCTCGTTCAGGTCGCGGAGCTGCTCGTGGCTGATGCCGATGCCCCGGTCCTCGACGTACAGGGAGGCACGGTCACCCACGCGGCGGGCCTCCACCATGACCTGCGAGTCCGGCGGGGAGAAGGCGGTGGCGTTGTCGAACAGCTCGGCGACCAGGTGCACCAGGTCGTTGACCGCGTGCGCGGCGACCTCGATGTCCCGGTCGATGACGCCGAACTCGATCCGGGTGTAGTGCTCGACCTCGGACTGCGCGGCACGGAGCACGTCGATCAGGGCGGCCGGCTCGCGCTGCACACGGGTGGAGTCCGCACCGGCGAGGACCAGCAGGTTCTCGTCGTTGCGGCGCATCCGGGTGGCCAGGTGGTCGAGCTGGAACAGCTCGGCCAGCCGGTCCGGGTCCTCCTCGCCGCGCTCCAGCCGGTCGAGGTGACCGATCAGCCGGTCGACCAGGATCTGCGACCGGCGGGCGAGGTTGACGAACATGGTCGCGACGGAGGCCCGCAGGGCGGCCTGCTCGGCGGCGGTGCGGACGGCCTCCAGGTGGACGGCGTTGAACGCCTCGGTCACCTGGCCGAACTCGTCCTTGCTGCGCACCGGCAGCGGCTCGGCGATCTGGTTGGCCAGCTGCACCGGGGAGAGCTGGCCGGTGACCTGCGGGTCGCGCAGCCGGGCCACCGCCTGCGGCAGGCCGTACTGGGCGACCGAGAGGGCACCCTGGCGCAGGTCGCGCAGGGAGCGGGCCATGGAGCGGGCGACCAGGTACGCGAAGAGGATGGCCAGCAGCAGCATGCTGAGCAGCAGGCCGGTCTCCAGGAACACCTGGCGCTGGGTGTCCGACCGCAGCTCGCCGGCCTGGCGCACCACGTTGTCGTCCAGCCGGTCCTCGACCGTGCGGATGAGCTTGGCGTTGGCCACCATGGTGGCGTCCCACTCGTCCGTGCTGAAGGGCGCCTTCGACAGGTCACCGGAGGTGTTGGCCCGGATGAGGCTGGTGTAGCGGTCCGCCTTGCGCAGGTCGGAGCCGGAGACGGTCTGGTCGAAGAACTCGGAGTCGGCCTGGTTGGCGACCGCCTTGAAGCTCTCCAGGGCCTGCGTCTGGCCGGTGCCGCTGGCGGTGAACTGCTCGCGCAGGTTCGGGGTGAGGCGCTTGCCGTTCAGCGCCTCGTGGACGACCACCCGGCGCTGGGCGAGGTATTCCTTCTGCCGCGCGACCGCGGCCGCGGCTCGCATCCGGTCGCTCAGGTCGTTGTCGCCGGCGAGCTGGATGGCCGAGTCGCGGATCGTGAGCAGGTCGCTGATCAGCGCCTCGTACGACCTCTGGGCCTCGGCACTGGTGAGCTTGCCGTTGAAGACCTGGCTGCGCGTGCCCGGCAGATCGGCCAGCCCCTGGTCGACGTCCTTCAGCCGGCTCTCGAACGTGCGCGGCAGGTCGTCGATCTCCAGGCGCTGCCGCGAGTAGGGGCTCTTCGCCTGGTCGACCCGCTGATTGGCCCGGTTGTAGGACTCCTGGTACTGCGCCCGCGTCTGCACTTCCGACGAGCCGAGGAAGAGCACCGAGGCGACCCGCTCGTCCTGCAGGGTGTCGGCCAGGTCACCCGAGTAGGAGATCAGGTTGGCCAGGTCACCGGCTCGATTGGCATTGTTGAGCGTCTCCAGGTGGTCGACCAGACCGCTGGTGCCGACCACAACTGTCGCGATGGTCGGCACGATCATGATCAGGCCGAGCTTGGACCAGATCGGCATGTCGCGGAGCCGGCTGGCCGGCCGGCTCAGACGCGACAGGAAGGAGCCCGCCGTCGTTGGCCGTTTGCTCACGTCACCGCCCTCGCATTACCGCGTCCGGCGTTGCCTGTGGGCAACGCCGAGCGACCGACCCGGCGGGTCGGACCTCCGAGATTCCATCACGCCGCCCCGCAAGAAGAAAGCCCAGGTTGTTCCTCGCCGGAGGTGTGATGAGATGTTGATGCAATTTGATAGCAATCCGTCTGGCCGGAGTCACTGAAGGTAATGGAACACCCGCACCGCGTCGTCCTGCTCGCTGGCCCTTCCGGCTCCGGAAAGTCGTATATAGCCCAACGAACCGGACTTCCTGTCCTCTGCCTCGACGACTTCTACAAGGACGGCGATGACCCTACGTTGCCGCGCCGGAACGGAGAGGTGGACTGGGAGTCCCCGCTGTCCTGGGATGCGGACACGGCGGTGGAAACAATCGCCCGACTGGCCCGGGACGGCAAGGCCGAAGTGCCGGTTTATGCGATCGGCGCGGACCGCCGGGTGGCCACCCGGCCATTCGATGTCGACGGATCGCCACTTTTCGTCGCCGAAGGGATCTTCGCCGCCGAGATCGTGGCGGAGTGCCGCCGCCGGGGGCTGCTCGCCGGGGCGTACGCGCTGCGCCGCCCCCGCGGCGCGACCTTCGTGCGCCGGCTCGCCCGCGACCTGGCCGAGCAGCGCAAGGCGCCCCGCGTGCTGATCCGGCGCGGGGTGGCGCTGCTGCGGGCGGAGCCGGCGGTGCTGCGCCGGCAGACCGGGCTGGGCGCCGAGGCGGCCCGGGCGGGTCAGGTGCTGCGCCGGGTGGCCGCCCTGCTCGCCGGCCACCCGCGCCGGCCGTGATCAGCCGATCAGCTTGGCGTACGCCGGCTTGATCACCTCGTCGATGATCTTCAACCGCTCGTCGAACGGGATGAAGGCGCTCTTCATCGCGTTGATGGTGAACCACTGGAGTTCCTTCCAGCCGTAGCCGAAGGCGTCCACCAGCAGGGCCATCTCCCGGGACATCGAGGTGCCGCTCATCAGCCGGTTGTCGGTGTTGACCGTCACCCGGAAGCGCAGGTCCCGCAGCAGCCCGATCGGGTGGTCGGCGATCGACGCGGCCGCCCCGGTCTGCACGTTGGAGGAGGGGCACAGCTCCAGCGGGATCCGCTTGTCCCGGACGTACGCGGCCAGCCGGCCCAGCACCGGCGGGTTCCCCGGCGTGATGTCGTCGACGATCCGGACGCCGTGCCCGAGCCGGTCCGCGCCGCACCACTGGATCGCCTGCCAGATCGACGGCAGCCCGAACGCCTCACCGGCGTGGATGGTGAAGTGGAAGTTCTCCCGCTGGAGGTACTCGAAGGCGTCCAGGTGCCGGGTGGGCGGGAAACCCGCCTCCGCGCCGGCGATGTCGAAGCCGACCACCCCGGTGTCCCGGTGCCGTACGGCCAGTTCGGCGATCTCCTGGGACCGGGCGGCGTGCCGCATCGCGGTGAGCAGCGTGCCGACCCGGATCGGGGTGCCCGCCTCGGCGGCCAGGGCGCTGCCCTCCCGGAAGCCGGTGACCACCGCGTCGACCACCTCGTCCAGGGTGAGGTTCTGCTCCAGGTGCTGTTCGGGGGCGAACCGGACCTCGGCGTAGACCACCCCGTCGGCGGCCAGGTCGAGCGCGCACTCGCGGGCCACCCGGCGCAGCGCGGGCCCGGTCTGCATGACCGCCACGGTGTGCGCGAACGTCTCCAGGTAGCGCTCCAGCGAACCCGAGTTCGCCGCCTCGGCGAACCAGCGGCCCAGCGCCTCGGGGTCGGTGGTGGGCAGCTCGTGGCCGGCGTCGGCGGCCAGCTCGACGATCGTCGCGGGCCGCAGACCGCCGTCGAGGTGGTCGTGCAGCAGCGCCTTCGGGACCTTGACGATGTCCTCGTACGAGATTGCCATGCACCGACCCTAGTCACCGAGCGTCGGGGAGCGGCACCGGACCGGGCCGGCTCAGGGCCGCCAGCCGTACACCCGCTCGACCGTGAGGCGGAGCACCAGCCGGCCGTCGGCCACCATGGCCGCCCGGTAGTCCGCCCAGTCCGGGTGCTCGCCCCGGATCCGCCGGTAGACCTCGACCAGTTCGTCGACCGTGGCGTCGTCGGTCGCCGCGGCCGGCGGGGTGAGGGTCACCCGCCCCTCGGCCACCGCGTACGCCCCGCCGTCGGGGGTGCTCACGTGGAAGCTGGCCCGGGGGTCGCGCCGCAGGTTGCGTACCTTGGCCCGGTCGCCGGTCGTGGAGCAGCGGATGAGCCCCGGCTCGGCCAGGTAGTCGAGGTTGGAGAGCTGCGGCCGGCCGTCCCGGCGCAGGGTGACGAGCACCCCGCGCCCCCGCTCGCCGAACAGCTCCCAGAGCCGGGCGGTCACGCCGCCACCGCCCGCCGCAGGAAGATGGTCACCGCCTCGTTGACCGGCACCATGTTCAACGTGGTCACCACCAGCTGATTGTTGACATGTCACCAACCTAGGTCCTCGTCGATGACATGTCAACCATTGGGCTAGGCTCGGCGCATGGGCGAACCACGGTGGTTGGACGAGCGGGAGGACCGGGCCTGGCGGGGCTACCGCCGGATGCGCCGCCTGCTCGACCTGGAGCTGGCCCGGGAGCTGACGCAGGACGCCGGCCTCTCCGAGCCGGACTACGACGTCCTGTCCGACCTCTCCGAGACGCCCGACCAGCGGCTGCGGCTCAGCGAACTGGCCGACCGGATGCTCTGGTCACGCAGCCGGCTCTCCCACCACATCTCCCGGATGCAGCAGCGCGGCCTGGTCACCCGGGAGGAGTGCGCCACCGACGGCCGGGGGTCGGTCGTCGCCCTCACCCCGGCCGGCCGGCGGGCCATCGAGGCGGCCGCCCCGGGGCACGTGGCCGCCGTCCGCCGGCACCTCATCGACCTGCTCACCGCCGAGGAGATCGCGGCGCTGGGCGCGCTGACCCACCGGGTGGTCGACCACCTCACCGACCGCGCGGCCCCGGAGGCGTGACGGTGGACGCCCGCATCCTGACCCGGCTGCGCTGCCCGGTCTGCGGCGAACCGCTGGCCGAGGCCACCGCCGGCACCGCCCGGGCGCTGCGCTGCCCGCGCCGGCACAGCTTCGACATCGCCCGCCAGGGGTACGTCAACCTGCTCGCCGGCCGCACACCGCACACCGGGGACAGCGCCGAGATGGTCGCGGCCCGCGCCGACTTCCTGGCCGCCGGCCACTACGCCGCCGTCGCCGCCGCGCTCGCCGACGCGGCCCGGCGGATCGTCCACGGCGGAGGTCCGCCCGCCGCGAACCCGGCCGGCGGCGACAGGGCGTACCCCCTGGTGGTCGACGCCGGAGCCGGCACGGGCTGGTACCTCGCGGCGGTGCTGGCGGCGCTGCCGGACGCGGTCGGCCTGGCCCTCGACGTCGCCAAGCCGGCGCTGCGCCGGGCGGCCCGCACCCACCCCCGCGCCGCCGCGGCGCTGGCCGACACCTGGCAGCGGCTGCCCCTCGCCGACCGCGCCGCGACGGTGCTGCTGAACGTCTTCGCGCCGCGCAACGGCGCCGAGTTCCACCGGGTGCTCGACCCGGCCGGCGCGCTGCTGGTGGTCACCCCGGCCGCGGACCACCTCGCCGAGCTGGTCGACGCGCTCGACCTGCTCCGGGTGGACCCGGCCAAGGCCGACCGGGTGGCCGGCAGCCTGAGCGCCCACTTCACCGAGGAGTCGGCCACCGAGCACCGGGCCGAGCTGAGGCTCGGCCGCACCGAGGTGGCCACCCTGGTCGGGATGGGCCCGAGCGCCTGGCACGCCGACCCGGCCCGGCTCGCCGAGCGGATCGCGGCGCTGCCCGAGCCGGTGCCGGTCACCCTGGCCGTGCGGCTCGGCGTGCACCGCCCGCGCTGACCACCGCTCAGGTGGACAGGTCCACCTCTTCCCAGCCCGGCGGCTCGTCGTGGTACGGCCCGCGCAGCATCACCGCCCACTCCAGCGCCCACCGGCGCTGCCCGATGGCGTTGGCGTCCACCAGCCCCGGCAGCGCCAGGCCGGCCTCCTCCGCCTCCAGGTACGCCCAGTCCAGGCAGTAGTGCAGGTCGAGCAGGGCGGCCGCGTCGGCCGGGTGCTGCGGGGCGGCCAGGATCCGGGCGCGCCACTGGCCGAAGTTCTCCCCGGTGACCAGGTTGGGCATCCGTTCGACCAGCCGCTCGTCCACCGGCACCGTCGGGTCCAGCTCCTTGGCCAGCCCGAGCACCCAGGCCAGCGAGAAGAGCGCGTCGTGGTGCAGCACGAACGACCGGTGGTCGCCCTTGCCCCCCATCACGAACTGCCACTCCGGCGGGGTCACCATCTCGACCAGGTGCGACTCCAGCAGCCAGCTCATGGCCGCCTGCGCCGGCATCCCGAAACAGCGGGCCAGGATCACGTGCAGCACCGCGATCCGCGCCTCGATCTCCGGGGTGGGGCGCAACTCGATCTCGTCCCCCGGCTCCCAGACCAGCGGGAACTGCGGGGGCGGCAGCGGGAGGCCCAGCCGGGACAGCTCGTCGAGGCTCGCCTCACGAACGGCCCGGGGATCGGGGGCGGGTACGCGCACGGCTCAGGTCCCTGTCTGCTCGCAACGGCTCATCGCCGGTCGGTCCCCCCTTGGCCTGCGACAATAGCGGCTCGGTCGCCACCGCACCATGACCGGGAAGGATCAGCCGATCCGCTCGATCACCAGCGGGTTCGCGGCGGGGGCCGCGGGCGCGATCCGGACCGCCCGCTCCGCCTCCGCCAGCGCCGCCGGGATCCGCTCGGCGTGCTCGGCGCGCAGCTCGTACAGGGGTTCGCCGGCGCGCACCGGGTCGCCCGGCCGCTTGTGCAGCACCACACCGGCCGGGATGCTCACCGGGTCCTCCTTGCGGGCCCGGCCGGCGCCGAGCCGCCAGGCGGCCACGCCCATCGCGTACGCGTCGATGCCGGCCACGTAGCCGTCGCCGCTCGCGGTGACCACCTCGACCTCGGGGGCCTTCGGCATGGGGGCGTCCGGGTCGCCGCCCTGCGCCCGGATCATCGCGCGCCAGGCGTCCATGGCCCGGCCGTCGCGCAGTGCCGCCTCGGGGTCGGCGTCCGGCAGGCCCGCCGCGGCCAGCATCTCCCGGGCCAGCGCCAGGGTCAGCTCCACCACGTCGGCCGGGCCGCCGCCGGCCAGCACCTCGACCGACTCGGTCACCTCGACGGCGTTGCCGATGGTGCGACCCAGCGGCGTGGACATGTCGGTGAGCAGGGCGACCGTGCGCACCCCGTGCGCACCGCCCAGCTCCACCATGGTCCGGGCCAGCTCGCGGGCGTCGTCGACGTTCTTCATGAAGGCGCCGGAGCCCACCTTCACGTCGAGCACCAGGGCCCCGGTCCCCTCGGCGATCTTCTTGCTCATGATGGAGCTGGCGATCAGCGGGATGGCCTCGACGGTGCCGGTGACGTCGCGCAGCGCGTACAGCTTGCGGTCGGCCGGGGCCAGCCCCTCGCCGGCCGCGCAGATCACCGCGCCGACGTCGCGCAGCTGGGCGATGAACTCGTCGTTGCTCAGCGCGGCCCGCCAGCCGGGGATCGACTCCAGCTTGTCCAGCGTGCCGCCGGTGTGGCCGAGACCCCGGCCGCTGAGCTGCGGCACGGCCGCGCCGCACGCGGCGACCAGCGGGGTCAGCGGCAGGGTGATCTTGTCGCCGACGCCGCCGGTGGAGTGCTTGTCCACGGTCGGGCGCGCCACCGGTGACAGGTCCAGCCGCTCGCCGCTGGCGATCATCGCGGCGGTCCACCGGGCGATCTCCGGCGCGGTCATGCCGCGCAGCAGGATCGCCATGGCCAGCGCCGACATCTGCTCGTCGGCCACCAGACCCCTGGTGTACGCGTCGACCACCCAGTCGATCTGGCCGTCGCTCAGCACGCCCCCGTCGCGCTTGGCCCGGATGACGTCAACCGCCGTGAATGCACTCATCAGAATGATCTTTCCTCGTCGTTCCGGAACCGGTGCCCCCGCTCAGGCGGGGGACCAGCGGATCGGGATCTCCAGCGGCGGTTCGCCCTCGCCGGCCCAGAAGATGGTGCCCGACGCGTCCACCACGACCACGCGCGGCGTCCGGGCCAGCCCCCAGGTGATCGCCTCGGCCGGGTCCGCCCAGGTCGGGCCCTCCTCCAGCACGCCGGTCTCGGCGGCCTCGGTGTCCCCCGCCGACCGCTCCCAGTACGCCGTCCAGACCTGCTGCCCGGCGGAGAGGTCGGGGTGCACGAAGACCGTGCCCCGGCCCCGCCAGGCGGCCAGCCGCTCCGGCACCACCGGCAGCGGGGTCTCGCCGACCACGGCCTCCAGGTCCTCCACGCCGAACGCGTGCGGCAGCAGTTCGGCCATCCGCAGCGGCCGGCCCTTGGTCTCGATCAGGCACTCCGGGCCGCCGTTCTCCCACAGCAGCTGCCGGCAGCGGCCGCAGGGCATGAGCGGCTCGCCGGTGGCGTCCACGCAGGACAGCGCCAGGATCCGGCCGCCGCCGGTGGCGTGCAGGGAGGAGACCACCCCGCACTCGGCGCAGAGGACCACGCCGTACGCGGCGTTCTCCACGTTGCAGCCGACCACCACCCGGCCGTCGTCGACCAGGGCGGCCGCCCCGACCGGGAACTTCGAGTAGGGCGCGTACGCGTGCCGCATGACCTCGGTGGCGGCGGCCCGCAGCCGCTCCCAGTCGATCTCCATCACGACTCCCATTCTGCCCAATTCACGCTGATCGGTCGCGGCGGCGGCCGGAGACGGCCGTGCCCGGCGGGTACAACCCCGCCGGGCACGCTGCGTCGCGGGCGGTCAGCCCTTGATGTACGGCTTGCCGTCGGCGGCCGGCGCCCGGACCCTGCCGACCAGCCCGGCCACCGCCAGGATCGTCGCCAGGTAGGGCAGCATGGCGAGGAACTGGCTCGGGATGCTGCTGCCGATCGCGCCCAGGTAGGTGGCGAGCTGGTCGGCGAACCCGAAGAAGAGCGCCGCGAGCAGCGCGCCGGTCGGGCTCCACCGGCCGAAGATCAGCGCGGCCAGGGCGATGAAGCCCTTACCGCCGATCATGTTCTTGGTGAACGAGTAGAGCGCCAGCGTGTACGAGGCGCCGCCGACGCCGGCCACCAGCCCGGCCATGATCACGTTGCGGTAGCGCAGCCGCAGCACCTTCACGCCCAGCGTGTCGGCCGCCGTCGGGTGCTCGCCCACCGACCGGGTCCGCAGACCCCACCGGGTACGGAACAGCGCGATGTGGATGACCAGGACCAGCAGCAGACCGACGTAGAGGAAGATGTTGCCCCGGAACAGCGCCGGCCCGATCAGCGGGATGTCCTTGAGCAGCGGGATCTCCCAGTTGCTGAACCGCGGCGCGCTGTTGTACTTCGTCGCGTCGGTCTGCATGAGCCGCTCGTAGAGGAAGCCGGTGACGCCGAGCGCCAGCAGGTTGAGCACGATGCCCATGACGACCTGGTCGACCAGGTAGCGGATGGCGAAGACAGCCAGCAGCAGCGAGATCAGCGCGCCGCCGATCGCGGCGGCGACCAGGCCCACCCAGACGCTGCCGGAGATGCTGCCGAACAGGGCGCCGGAGAAGGCACCCATCAGCAACTGGCCCTCGATCGCCACGTTCACGACCCCGGAGCGCTCGCAGAGCACGCCGGCCAGCGCACCGAAGATCAGCGGCAGGGCCAGGATGAACGTGCCCCGGATGATGTTGACCAGCGGCATGAAGTTGCGGCCCTCGGGGGCGGCGGAGACCTGCCAGCACAGGAAACTCAGCACGAAGGCGACCAGCCCGACGCCGAGCACCAGGGTGAACCAGCGCTTCGGCACCCCGGCGAGCAGGGCGGCGCCGGCCGCGGCGGCGATGATGCCGAAGAGGATCGCGCCGACCGTGCCGTTGATCTCCAGGGCGGCTCCGCCCTCGGTCTCGCTGAGCGTGAAGCGGGCCTGCTGGTCGGTGGCGAGCGCGCCGAACAGGACGGTGGCCAGCACGCCCAGCGCCAGCAGGACCGCCCCGGTCTTGCGGACGCGCGTCCAGAAGCCCTCGTCGACCGCGGTCACGGCGACCTCGGGGACAGCGGTGGTGGACATGCTCACCAGCCCTTCGCGAGGCTCGTCTGCAGCCGGGCCGCACGGGCCGCCCGGAGCTGGAAGATCGCCTTCACCATGGCCGGCGCGGCGATGAAGATGACGATGAGCGCCTGGAGCACGGTGACCAGCTCCAGCGAGATCCCGGAGTACGACTGCATCCGGTTGCCGCCGGCCTGGAGCGCCCCGAAGAGCAGCGCCGCCAGCAGCACGCCCCACGGTTTCACCCGGCCGAGCAGGGCGACCAGGATGCCGTCGAAGCCGATCTGCGCGATCACCAGCGGGGTCAGCGCGTTCGCGGTCGAGCCGAGCACCATGTTCGACCCGCCGAGGCCGGCCAGCAGACCCGAGATCACCATGACCAGCACGTACGTCTTGGTCACGCTGATGCCGGCGGTCCGGGCGGCGTCCGGGTTCTCGCCGACCGCGCGCAGCTCGAAGCCGAGCGTCGAGCGATTCAGCAGCCAGGCGATGAACCAGGTCGCCAGCACCGCGACCAGGATGCCGGCGTGCACCCGCAGGTTGTCGCCGAGCAGCCGGGGCAGCTGGGCGGAGGACTCGACCGGCTTGCTGATCGCGTCCGACCGGTTCGGGTTCTGCACCCCGCTCTGGACGATGATCCAGGACAGGAAGTAGACGGCCACGTAGTTCAGCATGATCGTGTTGATCACCTCGTGGGCGCCGGTGCGCGCCTTGAGGATGCCCGGGACGAAGCCCCAGAGGGCACCGCCGAGCGCGCCGGCGAGCAGCGCGACGAGCAGGTGCACACCGGGCGGCAGCGGCAGCGCGAAGCCGGCCACGGCGGCCAGGACGACGCCGATGGTGGCCTGGCCCTGGGCGCCGATGTTGAACAGGCCGCCGCGGAAGGCGAGCGCGACCGCCAGGCCGGTGAAGACCAGCGGCGCGGTGTAGGTGAGCGTCTCCGAGATCGGGCCCATCGCGGCGGTGAAGCCGACCGCGTCCGGGTCGAAGATCGCGCCCTTGAACAGGTTCGCGTACGCCTCGCTGACCACGGTCCAGCTGGCGTTGAGCGCGTCCCCCGGGCGTGCCGTGATGTAGCCGTAGGTGGCCAGCACCTCCGGGTCGGAGACGATGATCAGCACCGCGCCGACCAGCATGGCGAGCAGCACCGCGAGCACCGTCACGGTGACCGTGTTGGCCGCCCAGAGGTTGTCCAGGAAGAGCCGGCCCAGCGTGGGGCGGGACTCCCCGGCCGGGGGCTGCTTCGTCGCGGTGGCGGGCACCGCCCGCTCGGTGTCGCCGGCGGGCGCGGGCGGGTTCGCGCGGGCCTCGCTCCGCGCCTCCTGCGCCTCGGTCGCCGGCTCCTTGTCGGGAGAGCCCGACACCGGGTCTGGGTTGGTCATGCCTCGTCCTCGTTGCCAGGGCGGTCAGCGGTCGTGGTGGCGGTGTCCGGCGTGATGCCGGCCATCAGCAGGCCGATCTCCTCGCGCGGGGTGTCCGGGCCGACGATGCCGATGATCCGGCCGCGGTACATGACCGCGATCCGGTCGGCCAGGCCGATCACCTCGTCCAGTTCGCTGGAGACCACCATGACGGCGGTGCCGATGTCCCGTTCGCGGATGACCCGGCTGTGGATGAACTCGATCGATCCGACGTCCACGCCCCGGGTGGGCTGGGCGGCGATGAAGAGCTTCAGCGGCCGGGACAGCTCCCGCGCCACGATCACCTTCTGCTGGTTGCCGCCGGAGAGGGTGCCGACCGCCGCGTCGGCCGAGGAGGTGCGGACGTCGAACTGCTCGATCCGCTCCTTCGCCGACTTGGCGATGGCGTCCGGCTTGAGTGAGAGGCCCCTGCCGAAGGGCGGCTGGTCGTAGATGTCCAGCACCAGGTTCTCCGCGACGGAGAACTCCTTGACCAGGCCGTCGACGCTGCGGTCCTCCGGGACGTACCCGACGCCGGCGCGGAGCACCTTCTTGGTCGACCAGCCGTGCATGGCCTGGCCGTCGAGGGTGACCGAGCCGGCGAGCACCGGGCGCAGCCCCATGATCGCCTCGATCAGCTCGGTCTGCCCGTTACCCTGCACGCCCGCGACGCCGAGCACCTCACCGGCGTGCACGGTCAGGTCCACGCCGTCGACCGCGCGCACCTGCCGGTCGTCGTCGACGACCAGGCCGGCCACCTCGAGCATCGGCTTGCCCGGCTGGGCCGGCTTCTTGTCCACGGTCAGCCGGACGCTGCGGCCCACCATGAGCGCGGCCAACTCGTCGCGGCTGGCGCTCGGCTCGGCGGTGCCGACCGTCTTCCCGCGCCGGATCACCGTGATCCGGTCGGCGATCGCCTTGACCTCGCCCAGCTTGTGGGTGATGAACACGATCGACTTGCCGGCCTCCTTGAGCGACCGCATGACCGTGAGCAGTTCCTCGGTCTCCTGCGGGGTCAGCACGGCGGTCGGCTCGTCGAGGATGAGCAGGTCGACGTCGCGGGTGAGCGCCTTGACGATCTCCACCCGCTGCTGGATGCCGACCGGCAGGTCCTCGATCACCGCGTCCGGGTCGACCCGGAGGTTGTACCGCTCGGAGACCTCGGCGACCTCGCGCCGGGCCCGCCGCCGGTCGAGGAAGCCGGTGAAGCTCCCCCTGGTCTGTTCCGCGCCGAGCATCACGTTCTCGGCCACGGTGAACACCGGCACCAGCATGAAGTGCTGGTGCACCATGCCGATCCCGGCGGCGATCGCGTCGGACGGGCCCTTCAGCTTCAGCGGCTTGCCGTCGACCAGGATCTCGCCCTCGTCGGGCTGGTACAGCCCGTACAGCACGTTCATCAGGGTCGACTTGCCGGCGCCGTTCTCGCCGAGCAGGGCGTGGATCTCTCCAGGCTCCACCGTCAGGTCGATGTGGTCGTTGGCGACCAGATCACCGAACCGCTTGGTGATGCCGCGCAGTTCGAGTCTCAGCGCAACCTCCTGGAGTGCGAGCGATGGTGCAGCGTAGCGGCTGCCGCGCCGCCACCGCGCCGGGTGGGGGTCCGTGGGGGATCAAGGTGACCGGCCGCCCCGACGTCGCGCGGGGCTTCCCGCGTACGCCGAGGCGGCCGGATCGTCAAACCTGGTGCCCGCCGGCCCCCGCTGCCGATGATCGCACCGCGGGGGTCGGCGGAGCGGTCACTTGGTCGGCTGGGCCTTCGAGGTGACCGTGATGGTGCCGGCGGCGATGTCCGCCTTGATCTTGTCGACCTCGGCCTTCAGGTCCGCCGGGACCTTGCTGTCGAAGTCGTGGTACGGGGCGATCGAGACGCCGTTGTTGGCCAGGGTGCCGACGAAGCCCGGCTTGGCCTGCAGCGTCTCGCCGTTGGCGGCCTTCAGCACGGCGTCCTTGACGGCGTCCGGGATGTTCTTGACGACCGTGGTGACCAGCGCCGGGCAGTTCGGGGTGCTCTCGCAGCCGTCGACGTCCACCCAGACGACCGAGTACTTGCCGTTGGAGGCCTGCGCCGCGGCGGTGGTGCCGAGGCCGGCGCCGCCGGCGACCGGCATGATGATGTCCGCGCCCTGGGCGACCAGCGCGTCGGAGACCTTCTTGCCCTCGTCCTGCTTGACGAAGTCGTTGGTGAAGGAGCCCTTCTGGGTGGCCTTGTCCCAGCCGATGACCTGGACGTTCTTGTTCTTGGCCTTGTTGTAGTACGCCACGCCGTCGGCGAAGCCGTCCATGAAGATGGTGACCGGCGGGATCGGCAGACCACCGTAGGTGCCGACCTTGCCCGACTTGCTCAGCCCGGCGGCCAGGTAACCGGCCTGGAAGGCGGCCTGGGCGGTGTCGAACTGCATCGGGTAGACGTTGTCCACGCCCGGGTTCGCGTCCACGATGCCGAACTGCTGCTTCGGGTTCGCCGCGGCGATCTTCTTGGTGGCGTCCTGCATCAGGCCACCGACGGCCAGGATGAAGTCGCACTTCTGGTTGACGAACCCGGTCAGGTTGACCTCGTAGTCCGCCTCGGCCTTCGACTGGACGTTCTTGATGTCGATGTTGTCGTTCTCCTTCTTCGCCTCCTGAAGGCCCTTCCAGGCCGAGGTGTTGAAGGACTTGTCATCGATGCCGCCGACGTCCGTCACCATGCAGGCGCTGAACTTCTTGCCGCCGTTGCCCCCGGCGTTGTTGTCGTCGTCGGGAGCCTCACCACAAGCGGCGGCGCCCAGCACGAGGCCACCCGCCACGATGGCGGAGGCGATCCGCATCCCACGCACAGCGCGCAAGACGTCTCCTTCCCATTGCACACCGCGTCGTGCGCGGTGGCAGCCCTTGCGCCGGCCTGCGGTGTGCCGCCGGCGTCCCACGTTACGGACGGGAGCGTACGCCCGCGCCCACCCACCGGCCGACAATCGTGCACGACTGTTGAACGGTCGTTACCCCTACGTAACCCGCGCGTGGGGCACATCACCTTTCGTGCCGACGGCCCTCCGGAGAGGTGTCGCGAACGTCCGTTTCCCGAGGTCTTCCCGCTGCGCCGGAGAGCTAACGCCAGAAGACCGCCACCGCCGCGTTGGCAAGCGTCAACCCGATGATCGCCAGGAAGTGCCCGCGGTTCACGGACTCCCGCTTACGGGAGAAGAAGACCATGACAAAGATCAGCAGCGCGAGCACCAGCTTGGTGACAAGCTTCGCCGGTGCCGGCTCGTCGCCGTCCCGCAGCGGGGCGGACAGACCGATTCCGGTCAGCAGCCCGATCACCGAGCCCCAGAGCATGGCCGCGTTGATCCGGAGCCGGCCGTTGACGTACTGGGCGATCGCGCCCCCGAGCAGCAGCGCGAACCCGATCAGATGGACGTAGAGAAGGATCAGTCGAAGAGCTTCCACGCCGGCCATCCTCCCCCATCAACGACGCCCTGTAGTAGCCGGCCCGCCGAGGTGCCGTCATACCGTGACCTCGGCCGGCCGTCCGGCCGGCTCCGGGCGGCCCGCGCCCGTCCGGACGGACCGGCGGCCGACGAGGACGAGGGCCAGGCCGACGAGCGCGTACCCGGCCAGCACGGCCACCGGCCGGCCGGCTCCCGCACCGTCGAAGAAGGCCGCCGAGCGCAGCAGGGTGCCACCCGCACCGACCGGCAGGAACTGCCCCACGGTCCCCCAGGGCTGCGGCAGCAGCTCGGGCGCCGCGCTCACCGCGGAGAGCGGGTTGCCGACCAGGAAGACGAGCAGCGCGCCGAGGCCGATCCCGGGAGCGCCGAGGAGCGCGCCGAGTCCCGCCACGGTGCCCGCCGCGGCGAGCGCGAAGAGCCCGATGGCGCTCGCCTCGCGCCACAGGTCGCCGTCCAGGACGCCGAGCCAGCCGTGCAGCACCGCGGCCCCCACCAGGCCGGCCAGGACCGCATAGCCGATCAGGCCGGCCAGCCGCGCCGCACGCCGGGCGACCAGCACGGTGAGCAGGGCCCCGGCCAGCAGGCCGGCCAGCGCCAGCGGCAGGAACCCGGCGGCGAAGCCGGCCCCCCGCGGGTCGTCCGGATCGGTCGGCACGACCTGCACCACCGGCACCGGGCGGCCGGCGGAGAGCTGCGTGGCCGCCTCGGTGAGCAGGGCCGCGACGGTCGGGCTCGCGGCCGGGGCGGTGTGCAGGGCGACGCCGTCCGGGCCGACCACGAAGGCGGCGTAAGCCTCCCGGTCGCGCAGCGCCCGGTCGGCGGCCGCCGCGTCGGGCAGCGTGGTGACGGTGAAGCCGTCGGGGCGGGCCGCCGTGAGCCGGGCGGCCAGCTCGGTGGCCGCGGGCGCCGGCCCGGCGACGGCGATCGGAAGGTCGCGCGGCGCCAGGTGGGCGGCCGGGGCCGCGAAGAGGGGTACGAGCAGCGCCTGCGCCACCACGGCGAGGCTGGCGAGCAGGGCGGCCAGCAGCCACGGCGAGCGGGTCCGGTACGGGTGAGCGGGCATCGCCGCCTCCTTAAAACGAACGTTCGTTCTCTTGAGCTGAGAGTGCGCCGCCGCACGCCCCGCAGTCAAGAACGAACGTTCGCTTTATACTGTGGCTCGTGCCACGCGTATCGGACGAACACCTCGCGGCCCGCCGCCAGCAGATCCTCGACGCGGCCCGCCGCTGCTTCGTGCGCGACGGCTTCCACAACACCTCGATGCAGGACGTGATCAAGGAAGCCGGGCTCTCGGTCGGCGCGGTCTACCGCTACTTCCCGAGCAAGAACGACCTGATCACGGCCATCGCCCAGGCGGTGATCGGCACCGCCGACGCGACCTTCGCCGACCTGTCCACGGCCGACCCGCCGCTGCCCCTGACCGAGGTGCTGGAGCGGGCGCTGACCTTCGTCGACTCCCAGCTGGGCCCGGACGGCGTGCTGCCGCTGGCGCTCCAGGTGTGGAGCGAGGCGCAGCGCGACCCGGTGCTGGCCGAGTTCGTGGGGGCGACGTACACCCGGCTGCGTGGCCACTTCGTGGCCGCCGCCGGACGCGCGCGCAGGGCCGGCGAACTGCCCGCGGACGCCGACCCGGAGGCCGTCGGCGCCGCGCTGTTCGGCCTGATCCCCGGCTACTTCACCCAGCGCATCCTGACCGGCTCCCCGGACCGCGCCACCTACCTCACGGGCGTCCGCGCCCTGCTCCGGCCCACCCCCTGACCACCGCGATCCCGCAGTTGGCGCCCCGACGAAGACGGGCGGGAGCCGCAGGACGCGGGCCAGAACTGCGAGATCGCGGGGCCGGGGGTGCGGGTCAGGCCAGGCGCCAGACCTGGAAGGTGGGGCCGTCGGCCGGCAGGGTGACCGTGCCGTCGGTGTTCGGGTGCAGGGCGGGGGCGTTGCCGTACACGTTTTCGGCGGCCGGGAGGCCGGACAGGCGTACCGGGGTGCCGGCCTCGCGGCGGGCCAGCACCAGCAGCGCGCCGGCCGGCGCCTCGCGGAGGAAGACCAGCGTGTCCGCGTCGGCGTGCACCCAGCGCAGGCCGCCGTGCCGCAGCGCCGGTTCGGCCCGGCGCAGCGCCAGCAGCGACCGGTACGCGTCGAAGGTGCGCCCGTCCCAGCTCTCCGGCAGGTGCCAGGGCATCGGGGTACGCGAGCCCTCCCCGTTGGCGCCGGTCAGGCCCAGCTCGTCGCCCGCGAAGACCACCGGCGTGCCCGGCATGGTGGCGAGCAGGCCGGCGGCCACCTCCTGCCGGGCCGCGTCGCCGACCACGGTCCGGATCCGGGCCGAGTCGTGCGAGCCGAGCAGCTGCCACGAGTGCGCGTACGACCGCCACGAGATCAGCGACCGGTAGGTGTTCATGGTGGCCAGCACCGCGCCCCCGTCCCGCCGCCGCACCCCGCCCGGTGTGCCGAGGAAGTTCGGCAGGGCCCCGTCGCCCCGGCGCAGCCAGGACCAGACCGGGTCGGTGAAGCCGACGTAGTTCATGGTGCCGTGCCAGCCGTCCCGGTCCAGGTCGCCGGTGTGGTCGTGGCCGTGCTCGGCGAGCAGCAGCCCGTCGGGCCGGGTCTCGGCGACCACCTCCCGCAGCAGCCGCGCCACCTCGTGCGTGTACGCGTCCGCACCCCGCCGGCCGGTCATGTTCGCCACGTCCACCCGCCAGCCGTCCAGCCCGTACGGGGGCCGCAGCCAGCGGCGCAGCAGCGAGTCGCCGGCCGTGGCGAAGCGGCGGCGCAGCTCGGCGCTGCCCCAGTTGAGCTTCGGCAGCGACTTGACCCCGTTCCACGATTCATAGTCCCCGCCGGGCAGGTCGAAGTAGTACAGCTCCCGCTCCGGCGCGTGCACGTCGGACACGGCGGCCGTGAACCAGTGGTGGGCGTCGCCGGTGTGGTTGCTCGTGATGTCGCCGAGCAGCCGCCAGCCCCGGGCGTGCACCGCGTCGGCCAGCCGGGCCAGCGCGGCGTCGCCGCCGAGCAGCGGGTCGACGGTGTCGAAGCTCGCCGCGTCGTACCGGTGGTTGGAGCGGGCCGGGAAGATCGGCGTGAGGTAGACGGTGTTCACGCCGAGCCGGTCCAGGTGGTCCAGCCGCTCGGTGATCCCGTCGAGGTCGCCGCCGTAGAACTGGCGCGGCGTCTCCGGGCCGCGCCCGATCACCGGCGTGTCCCAGTCGCACGGGATCGCCCAGTCCGGCGCCGTGCGGCCCGCCGCGGCGGCCGAGCGGGCGAACCGGTCCGGGAAGATCTGGTAGATCACCGCGTCCCGGGCCCAGGCCGGCGGCGGCGCGTAGCTGACCAGCTTGAAGTCGCCGTGGTCCGGCACGTCGTGGCCGACGAGGCCGGCCGCGTTCAGCCAGCGGGCGCCCGCCGCGCCGTCGAGCAGGAAGCGGTAGTTGCTGACCGGGTTGCGGACCTCGACGTCGGCCCGCCACCACACGTCACCGCCCTCGGTGCGGTCGACCACCGCCTCGGCGAAGCGCGGCTCGCCGTCGCCGGTGGTCCGGACGTGCACCTGGCGGACGTCGGCGCCGGCCGGCACCCGGACGAAGACCGGGACGGTCTGCCCGAGGGCGGGTTCCTGCTCGGGGACGTAGGTGGCGGATCCGTCGTGGTGCGGCTGCAGGGACATGGGGGTGCCTTTCGCGTCGTCGAGGACGGGGAGTGGGGCGGGCACCCGCCGCGGCCGGTCACCCGACCGCGGCGGTCCGCCCGGAAACCGCTCCGGTGTACGTCGACAGGACGCCCTTGCCGCAGCGTGAGCCGAGGAGGCTCAGCCTTTGACGGCTCCGGCGGTGAGGCCGGAGACGATGTAGCGCTGGAGCAGTTGGAACACCAGCACCGTCGGGATGGCGGTGAGCAGGGTGCCCGCCGCGAACATCCCGAAGTTGTTGTTGCGCTCGCCCGCCACCATGCCGAACATCCCGACCGCCAGGGTCTTCGAGTTCGGCTCGGTGAGGAACACGTTGGCGATGATGAACTCGTTGATCGAGCCGATGAAGGCGAGCAGCCCGGTCACCGCCAGGATCGGCGCCACCAGCGGCATCATGATCCGGAAGAAGACCTGGGCGTGCGAGGCGCCGTCCATGGTCGCCGACTCGTCCAGCTCCTTCGGCAGGGTGTCGAAGAAGCCCTTCATCAGCCACGTGTTCGCGCCGAGCGCGGTGCCCATGTAGAGCAGGAACAGCCCCCACGGCGTGTTGAAGCCGATCACCGGCCACAGACCGGTGACCGTCGTGAAGATCAGGAAGATCGCCACGATGGCCAGGAACTGCGGGAACATCTGGATCAGCAGCAGCGCAAGCAGCCCGACCCGGCGACCGGCGAACCGCATCCGGGAGAACGCGTACGCCGCCAGCGCCGACAGGAAGATCGACGCGAAGCTGGCCACGCCGGCGAGCAGCAGCGAGTTGAGGAACCAGTGGGCGAACGGCGTCTTCTGGAACAGGTTGGTGAAGTTCTCCAGGGACGCCCCGGTCGGCAGCAGCTCCGTCGACGAGAGCGTGCCGAGCGGGTTGAGCGCCGCGGAGATCACGAACAGGATCGGGAAGAGGCTGAACGCCACGGCCAGCACCCCGACGAGGTGCCGCCAGCCCACCTGGGCGAACCAGCGGCCCTTCGACCGCCCCGCCCCGGCCCGGTCGGCGACGGCAGCGTCCGACAAGGTGGTCACGAGTAGACCTCCTCCTGCTTGCGGGTCCGCGAGAAGCTGATCGCCGCCACGATCGCCACGATGGCGAAGATGAAGATCGAGACCGTGGTGGCCAGTCCGTACTCGGCGCCCTGCGCCCCGAAGGCCAGCCGGTAGGTGTAGGTGATGAGCAGGTCGGTGGCGCCGTTGGTCGGGTTGTCCGGCGCGAACGGGCCGCCCTCGGTGGTGAACAGGATCGCGTTGACGTTGTTGAAGTTGTAGGCGAACGACGCGATCAGCAGCGGCGAGAGCGCGACCAGCAGCAGCGGCAGGGTCACCGCCCGGAACGACTGCCACGGCGACGCCCCGTCGACGGAGGTCGCCTCGGTCAGCTCGCGCGGGATCGCCTGGAGCGCGCCGGTGGCCACCAGGAACATGTACGGGTAGCCCAGCCAGAGCTGCACGAGCAGCACCGCGATCCGGGCCGACCAGGTGCCGCCGAACCAGTCGATGTCCAGCCCGAACAGGTCGTTGACCAGGCCGAAGTCGGTGTTGAACATGTCCCGCCAGACCAGCAGCATGGCGAACGACGGCATGGCGTACGGGAGGATCAGCAGCACCCGGTAGAGGTTGGTGCCCCTCATCCGGGGCGAGTGCAGCGCGAGCGCGATGGCCATGCCGAGCAGGAACGTGAAGCCGGTCGAGCCGATCGCGAAGGCGAAGTTCCACAGCAGGGTGCCGAAGAACGGGCCGGAGATGTCCGGGTCGGTGAGCACGCGGGTGAAGTTCCTCAGCCCGACGTTCACCTTCCAGCCCTGGGCGAGCCGCTCGCCGTCGGCGGCGACGAAGGACCCGTTCTCCGGGTCGGCGGTCCAGGTCTTGCCCGTCTCGCTGTCCTTGACGCAGTCGCAGCCCGCGTCGTACGCCCGCACGGCCTTGCCCTCGTAGGCGCGGGACAGGCCGTTGGAGCGGACCGCGCCGCCGGCGGTCGGCACCACCAGGTCGGTGATGTCCTTGCTGCGGCCGCTGGCCTGACCGAAGTTGAGCACGGTGTAGCCGGCGGCCTCGGTGATCTTGCCGGTCGGGCTGACCGTGACGTCCCCGGCGTCGAGCTTGCGCAGCCCGCCCGCGTCACCGGCGAAGACCTCCCTGGTCTTCGGGTCGCTGAGCAGGAACACCAGCGCGCCGGTGGCCGGGTCGCCCGTCGTGGCGATGGAGAGGGAGTACTCGGTGGAGCCGGGGACCTGCTGCACCGAGGAGGTCTGGATGGCGACGATCGCGTCGTCCTTGCTGCCGCGGTGGCCGTCGCCGAAGTTCGTGAACGCGGTGCTCGCGGTGTAGAGCACCGGGAAGACCTGGAAGGCGATCAGGAAGATCGTGCCGGGGACCAGGTACTTGGCCGGGATGTGCCGCCGGCTCAGGTAGAGGTAGAACAGGCCCGCCGTGGTCGCGGCGAGGATCGCCAGTCCGACCCAGTGCTCGGCCTCGACGAGCGGGAACGCCGCCCAGATCGCGATCCCGGCCACCAGGCCGAGCAGGACCACCTTGACGACGAGGCCGGTCGCGGTGATCGGCGCGTGGTTCCGCGCGGTACGGGGCGTGCGCGGGAGCCCGCGGCGGACGGGCTCCCGGCCCGGGGCCTGCTCAGCAGACCCCGGGCCGGACAGCGACGTGCTCATTACTTGATCTGACCCGCGATGGTCTTGCCCGCGGCGGTGATCGTCCTGGCCGGGTCGGCGCCGCCGATGATCGCGGCCTCCGCCTTGCCGAACGGGTCCCAGATCGCGGCCATGGCCGGGATCGCCGGGAGCACCTGGCCGTTCTTGCCGGCCTCGGAGAACTTGGCCAGGTCCGCGTCCTCGCCCTTGACCTGGTCGAAGGCGGCGGTCAGCGCCGGCGGGCGCGGCTCGGCCTTGTACAGCGCGACGGCCAGCTCGGGCTTGGTCACGTAGTTGGTGACGAACTCCTGCGCCAGGGCCTTGTTCTTGCCCTTGGCGGCGACGTAGAACGCCTGGACGCCCACGAACGGCTGGGCCTCCTTGCCACCGGCGAAGCCGGGGACCGGGGAGATGTCGTACTTGATGTTGGCCTTCTTCGCGTCCGCGATGGCCCACGGGCCGGAGACCAGGAAGGCGCACTTCTTGCCGGTGAAGGTGGCGATGGAGTTCTCGCCGGTGATGGAGCGCTTCAGCGCGCCGTCGCCCTTCTCACCGAGCTTCGCGATCTTCTGGAAGGCCGCGATCGACTCCGGCTTGCCCACGCCCAGGTCCTTCGGGTCGTAGTCGCCGTTGGCCGTGGTGCCGAACAGGTAACCGCCGCCCGAGGTGTACAGCGGGTAGATGTGGTAGGCGTCGCCGTTCTGGCCGGACTGGAGGCAGAGGATCTCGCTGGCCTTCTTCTCGGCCTTGAGCTTCTTGCCGGCGGCGACCAGGTCCTCGATCGTCTTCGGCGCCTCGGGTGCCAGCTCGGTGTTGCGGATCAGCGCGATGTTCTCCGTGGCGTAGGGGACGCCGTAGAGCTGGCCGTTGAAGGTGACCGCCTTGATCGCGGTCTCGTTGAACGCGTTCTTCTGCTCGGCGGCGAGCTGCACCGGGTCGATGGCGCCGTTCTGGACCATGTTGCCGATCCAGTCGTGCGCGCCGACCACGACGTCCGGGCCGCTGCCCTGCTGCGAGGCGGTGACGAAGTTGGTCTGCAGGTCCTTGGAGACGGCCTGGACCTCGACGGTCACGCCGTTCTCCTTGCCGAACTCCTCGGCGAACGGCTTCAGGGCCGCGGTCCGCTTGTCGTCGGCCCAGATGACCAGCTTGCCGCCGGCGGCCTTGGCGGACTCCTTGGCGGCCGGCTTGTCGCTGTCACTGCCGCCGCAGCCGGACGCGGCGAGCGCCAGGCCGAGGACAGCGACCACACCCGCGGTACGGATGCGCATCGGTACTCCTGTCGTCATGGCGGCCCGCCGGGGGAAGGGCGGCTCGCCAGTGGAAACCTCGGAAAGTTCTTGCTGACCGGCGCGGGGATGCTGCGCCGCTGCTCTCGCATGTTGCGGGGACGTTAGCAAGAGGTTGCAGAGAATGGAAGGGCTTGCAGGAGCGTACGCAAGAACTTGCCCGTGAGCTAAAGTGCCGCCATGCGCGCTCGACTGTCCGACATCGCCCAACAGGCCGAAGTCAGCGAGGCCACGGTGTCGCGGGTGCTCAACGACCGCCCCGGAGTGGCCCCCGAGACCCGGCAGGCCGTCCTCACCGCCCTCGACGTGCTCGGCTACGAGCGCCCCGCCCGGCTGCGCAAGCGCAGCGCCGGGCTGGTCGGCCTCGTCGTGCCCGAGCTGGACAACCCGATCTTCCCGGCCTTCGCCCAGGTCATCGAGTCGACGCTGGCGCAGAGCGGCTTCACCCCGGTGCTCTGCACGCAGACCCCCGGCGGTGTCACCGAGGACGAGTACGTCGAGATGCTGCTCGACCGGCAGGTCTCCGGGATCGTCTTCGTGTCCGGCCTGCACGCCGACACCGCCGCCAACCACGACCGGTACCGCGCGCTGATCGCCCGCCCGCTGCCGATCGTCATGATCAACGGGTACGCGCCCGGCATCTCGGCGCCCTTCGTCTCGTGCGACGACGGCGAGGCCACCGAGTTGGCCGTCGCGCACCTGGTGGCGCTCGGCCACCGGCGGATCGGCCTGATCACCGGGCCGGACCGCTTCGTGCCGGTGCAGCGCCGGGTGGCCGGCTTCCGCGCCGCGATGACCCGGCTGGTCGGCACGACCGAGGCGGAGGTCGGCGAGCTGGCCGAGCTGTCCCTGTTCGGCGTCGAGGGCGGCGAGGCCGCCGCGGGCCGGCTCATCGAGCGCGGCGTCACCGGCCTGGTCTGCGGCTCGGACCTGATGGCGCTGGGCGCGATCCGGGCCGCCCGGCAGCGCGGCCTCGGCGTTCCCGACGATGTCTCGGTGGTCGGTTACGACGACTCCCCGCTGATGGCCTTCACCGACCCGCCGCTGACCACCATGCGGCAGCCGGTCGCGGCCATGGCGGTGGCCGCCGTCCGCGCCCTGGTCGACGAGATCAACGGGCACGCCGCCCCGAACTCCGAGTACCTGTTCCGCCCCGAACTGGTGGTGCGCGGCTCGACCGCGGTGGCCCGACCGGCCGGCGGCCCGAAGCGCCAGCGCCCCTCCTCCGTCGACCCCACCCTTGCGATCCCCGCCTGACCCTTGCCGCCAGTTCTTGCGCAAGGAATGCTTGACTCTTGCAGCGCCTGAGCGGCATCCTGCTCAGACGCCCTGCCGTCCCGCGCCAGAGAACGGGGATCCACACCGATGACCTCCGCCCCCCACCCCACGCCGCTGACCGCCGACGACGACTGGTGGCGGTCCGCGGTCGTCTACCAGGTGTACGTCCGCAGCTTCGCGGACGCGAACGGGGACGGCGTCGGGGACCTCCAGGGCATCCGGCAGCGCCTGCCGTACCTGCGCGACCTCGGGGTGGACGCGCTCTGGCTGACCCCCTTCTACACTTCGCCCCAGGTCGACGCCGGCTACGACGTGGCCGACTACCGGGACGTGGACCCGCTCTTCGGCAACCTGACCGACTTCGACGCGATGATCACCGACGCGCACGCCCTGGGCCTGCGGATCATCGTGGATCTGGTCCCCAACCACACCTCCAGCGCGCACCCCTGGTTCACCGCGGCCCTCGCCGCCGGCCCCGGTTCCCCCGAGCGCGAGCGCTACCTCTTCGCCGAGGGCCGGGGCGAGCGCGGCGAGCTGCCGCCGAACGACTGGGAGAGCATCTTCGGCGGCCCCGCCTGGACCCGGGTGGCCGACGGCCAGTGGTACCTGCACCTGTTCGACCCGGCCCAGCCCGACCTCAACTGGCGCCACCCGGAGGTGCGCACCGAGTTCGAGGACATCCTGCGGTTCTGGCTCGACCGGGGCGTCGACGGCTTCCGGATCGACGTGGCGCACGGGATGATCAAGGCCGAGGGGCTGCCGGACGTCGGCTTCAACTCGATGACCACCGGCCAGCGCCAGTCCGAGCTGCTGGGCAAGGGCCGGCTGCCCTACTTCGACCAGGACGAGGTGCACGAGATCTACCGCGCCTGGCGGCCGATCCTGGACAGCTACCCGGGCGGCCGGATGGCGGTGGCCGAGGCGTGGGCGGAGACCCCGCAGCGGCTGGCCCGCTACATCGGCCCGGACGAGCTGCACCAGGCGTTCAGCTTCGACTTCCTCGACGCCACCTGGTCGGCCGACTCGTTCCGCAAGGTGATCGACACCGCGCTCGCCGAGTCGACCATCGTGGGCGCCCCGACCACCTGGGTGCTCTCCAACCACGACCGGCAGCGGCACGTCACCCGCTACGGCGACGGCGAGGTCGGCCTGCGCCGCGCCCGGGCCGCCGCCCTGCTGATGTTCTCCCTGCCCGGCTGCGCCTACGTCTACCAGGGCGAGGAGCTGGGCCTGCCCGAGGTGCTGGACCTCCCGGACGAGCTGCGGCAGGACCCCGCGTTCCTGCGCACCGGGGAGAGCCGGGACGGCTGCCGGGTGCCCATCCCGTGGAGCGGCGAGCTGGCCCCGTACGGCTTCGGCCCGGAGGGCAGCGAGCTGAGCTGGCTGCCGGCCCCGGCGACCTGGCGGGCCCTCTCGGTGGCCGCCCAGGCCGGGGTGACCGGCTCGACGCTGGAGCTCTACCGGGCCGCGCTGCGGATCCGGCACGGGCACCCGGCCCTGGCCGGCACCGGCGGCATCACCTGGCTGGAGACCGAGCCCGGCGTGCTCGCGTTCCGCCGCTCCGCCGGGAACGCCGAGCTGACCTGCGTGGTCAACCTCAGCGGCGCGGAGGTGACGGTCGCCGGCCACGGCCGGCCGGTCGTCGCCAGCGCCGAGCTCACCGAGCGGGGCGACGGGCACGTTCTGCCGGTGGACGCGGCTGCGTGGTTCGAACGGCGCTGAGCCGGGTAACCCGCCATTGACCTGGTCGTCCGTTGTGCCCCGCGCCGACGGGCGGCTGGGCTACCGACCCCTTGTGGTGGGGGGTGAGGTGGCGCCGGCCCCTCGGGGACTCGTTCCCGAGGGGCCGGTGTCCATCTGGGACCGTCGGGGTACCTCAGGGCGTATGACCGCACACGTGGCGCAGTACACCCTCGACATCGGCGACCTCGACCGGATGATCGACTTCTGGTCGGCCGCACTCGGCTACACCGTCCGCCGGGGCGGCGACGGCAACGCGAAGCTCTATCCGCCGCCCGGCCGGCCCGGCCCGACCATCTGGTTGCAGGGCAGCGGCACCCCGAAGCACGGCAAGAACCGGCTGCACCTGGATCTGGTCTCCGACGGGGACGCGGCGGCCGAGGTCGACCGGCTGATCGGGCTCGGCGCCCGGCGCGTCGACGTCGGGCAGACCGGCACGGAGGGCTTCGTGGTGCTCGCCGACCCGGAGGACAACGAGTTCTGCGTGCTCGACGGGCCGCCGAGCTGAGCGCTCAGGCTCCCCGGCTGGTCAGCAGCGCGGCGATCCGGGCGAGCCCGGCCCGGACCTCGTCCCGGCTGGGCGGGGCCGTCGGCTCCGGCTCCCGCTCGGCGGCCAGCTCCAGCTCCTCGTCGATCACGTCCTCGAAGTCGCCGTAGAGGTCGGCCTGGTCGATCCGGGCCGCCTCGTCCTCGGCGGCGATCTGCGCCGCGGCGATCTCGCTGCGGATCTCCTCGGGCGTGAGCGCCGGCAGCAGCGGCTCCACCACCGCCATGAGCTGCTCCTCGGCCACCACCGCCTCGGCCAGGGCGAGCGCGTGCGGCCGCTCGTACGGGCCGCAGACCACCGGCTCCCACTCGTCGTCGTCGCCGAGCGGGCCGAAGGTGATGATCCACGGCAGGCCCAGCATCGGCGAGTCGTCCGGCAGGTCCAGTGTCACGAGTGCGCCCACCGGCCCATCATGGTCGGTGGCGGCGCGGACGTGCGCCTCATTCACGCCAACTCCCCCCTCTCCGGCGGTCGCTCTCACCCGTGCGTACCGGCGTCCAGAGCCGCACGGACCAGGGCGACGGCGCGGTCCGGCGGGACGCCCAGGCGGAGCGCCTCGGCGGCGTACGCGGTGGCGGCGCGGTGCAGGCGGTCGGTGGCGTCGTCGCGCCCGGGGGCCACCACCGTGCCGTGCCGCCCGCGGGTCTGCACCAGCCCGGCCGACTCCAGCTCCCGGTACGCCCGCGCCACGGTGTTCACGGCCAGGCCCAGGTCGGCGGCGAGCTGCCGGACCGCGGGGAGGCGGGTGCCGACCGGCAGCCGGCCGTCGCCGATCATCGCGGCGAGCTGCCCGCGCACCTGCTCGTACGGGGGCACCGCCGAGTCCTGCTCGATCCGGATCCGGGTGCTCATCCCGCCCCTCCCGGCGTGCCCGGGTCGGTGTCCTCGTCGACCTCGACGTCCACGTCCCGCCCGCCGCCGCCCTCGGCCAGGTCCACCACCCGGCCGTAGCGGCTCGTGGCGGCCAGCGCCGCGCCGAAGAGCACCATCTGGTTGAGCAGGTAGAGGTAGAGCAGCAGCCCCACCGCCGTGGCCACCACGGTGTAGGCCGGGTTCCGCTCGGTGCGCACCACGTAGTAGCGCCCCACGGTGTTGAGCAGCGTGATGCCGACGGCGACCGCCAGCACGGCGGGGCGCAGCCGGCGGCGGCTCATCCGCAGCCGGGGCACCGCCACCAGCAGCGCGGTGGCCAGCACCGCGTTGATCACCACGCTGAGCACCGCGCTGACCGTGGTCAACCCGACCGACCCGGTGCTGCGCAGCAGGAAGCGCAGCAGCGACTCCAGCGCGTCCACGGCGGCCACCGAGATGCCGAGCAGCACGAAGACCGCCACCAGCACGCCCAGGTCGACCAGGCGGCGGATCACCAGGTTGCCGGGCTGCTGGTTGAAGCCGTACATGAGCCGCTGCGAGGAGCGGATCGCCTCGACCCAGCCGATCCCGGTGAAGACCAGGATGACCAGGCCGATCACGCCGACGGTGTTGCTGCTCTCGGCGATCTGCTTGGCGTCGAGGAAGGGCAGGTTCTCGTCCAGGAAGTCGGCCGCCGCCCGGCTCACCTCGCGGTTGTCCTGAAGGATCGTGCCGAAGATCCAGTAGCCGACCAGGGCCAGCGCGAACACGGCGAAGAAGCCGTAGTAGGCGATCGCGGCGGCCAGCCGGCCGGCGAGCAGGTTGGCGTAGAGCGTGCCGGCGCGCCACACGTGGTCGAAGGCCGACGACCGGGCCCGGGCCGCGTCGACGCGGCGGCCGAGCGCCGCCTCGATCCGGCCGATGACGTTCACCCCGACATCCTCGCCGATCCGCCCGCCCCCCGGAGGCAGGCCGGCCGCGCGCTCAGCTCAGCCGCCGAGGCGGAAGTCGCGGCGGGGCTGCCACCGGGTGGCCCCGCTGTGCGAGAACAGGGTGAACGCCTCGACCTCGAAGAGGGCGGAGAAGTCGGCCAGGTCCTCGTACGCCTTGTCGAGCACCTCGGGCGGCACGTCCTGGGCCACGGTGACGTGCGGGTGGTACGGGAAGCGCGCCTCGCGGTGCAGCTCGGGAGCGGCGTTGATGGCGGCGGCCAGCAGCTCGCACTCGCTGATCCCCGCGGCCACCGCCACGAAGACCACCTGGGTGACCGGCCGGAACGTGCCGGTGCCCCGCAGGTGCAGGGTGAACGGCAGGTGGGTGGCCGCCACCCGGGCCAGGTGCTCCTCGACGGCCGGCAGGGCGCGCACCGGGATCTCGGTGGGCCCGAGCAGGGTGACGTGCGCCGGGACGGCCTGCGGGTCACCGGCTTCGACCCGCCGGCGGGTGAGCAGCCCGCCCCACGGCTCCGGGATGTCGACCGCGATCCCGATCTGGATGGTGTCACCGGCGTCCGGCGACCCGTCGCTGCCGTCCACGCTGTGCGCCATCCCTCCGGCCACCGACTGCGACACCCGTTCCCGCCGGGCCGCTACTCGAACCGGACCGGCGGGAAGAAGCCGATCCGCTCGTACGCCGTGCGCAGCGTCGCGGCGGCGACCGCGCGGGCCTTCTCCGCGCCCTGCGCGAGCAGCTTGTCGAGCTGCGCCGGGTCGTCCAGGTAGGCGCGGGTGCGCTCCTGGATCGGGGTGACGAACTCCCGCACCACCTCGGCGAGGTCCTTCTTGAGGTCGCCGTAGCCCTTGCCGTCGTACGCGGCGACGAGGTCGTCGATGCCGCGCCCGGAGAGCGCCGAGTAGATGGTCAGCAGGTTGGAGATGCCGGGCTTGCCCTCGGCGTCGAAGACGATCTCGCGGCCGGTGTCGGTGACCGCCGAGCGGATCTTCTTGGCCGAGCGGGCCGGGTCCTCCAGCAGGTCGATGATGCCGGCCGGGGAGGAGGACGACTTCGACATCTTGGCCGTCGGGTCCTGCAGGTCGGTGATCTTCGCGGTGTCCTTGACGATGTGCGGGGCGGGCACCGTGAAGGTCGGGCCGAACAGCGAGTTGAACCGCTGGGCCAGGTCGCGGGAGAGCTCCAGGTGCTGCCGCTGGTCCTCGCCGACCGGCACCGCGTGGGCCTGGTAGAGCAGGATGTCGGCGGCCTGCAGGATCGGGTAGGTGAACAGGCCGACGCTGGCCCGCTCGCTGCCCTGCTTCTGGGACTTGTCCTTGAACTGGGTCATCCGGCTGGCCTCGCCGAAGCCGGTGATGCAGCCGAGCACCCAGGCCAGCTGCGGGTGCTCGGGCACCTGCGACTGGACGAAGAGGGTGCTGCGCTCGGGGTCGAGGCCGACCGCGAAGAGCTGCGCGGCGGCCACGCGGCTGCGCTGCCTGAGCACCTTCGGGTCGTGCCCGGCGGTGATCGCGTGCAGGTCCACCACGCAGTAGAACGCGTCGTGGCTGTCCTGAAGGGCCACCCAGTGCCGTACCGCGCCCAGGTAGTTGCCGAGGTGGAACGAGTCGGCCGTCGGCTGGATGCCGGAGAAGACGCGCGGGCGGGCGGGTACGTCGGACATGCCGGCAATTCTGTCAGCAAGCCCCGGCGTCCGTCATGACGGGCCGGTGGGTCGGGTGGGTACGGGCGGGAGCGGGGCCGTGACCTCGCGCCGCGGCTCGGGCAGGCGGGCCGGGGAGACCGCGAGGCGGGACACCCGCCGCCCGTCGAGGGCCACGACCCGCAGCAGCCAGCCGCCGGGCGGGTCGTCCGGGTCGGGTCCGCCGGTGTCGTCCGGGTCGACGGCCACCGGCACCTCGTCGCCGGTGACCGGCAGCCGGCCGAGCGCGGCCATCACGAAGCCGCCGACCGTCTCGTACGGCCCGGCGGGCAGCGGCACCCCGGTGCGTTCGGCGAAGTCGGCCAGGTTGAGCCGGCCGTCGACCACGGCCGGCAGGCCGGCGTGGGCCGCCTCGGGCGGGGCGTCGTCCTCGTCGTGGATCTCCCCGACCAGCTCCTCGACCAGGTCCTCGCAGGTGACGATGCCGGCGGTGCCGCCGTACTCGTCGACCACCACGGCCAGGTGGTGGCCCTCGCGGCGCATCTCGGTCAGCGCGGCCAGCACGCGTTTGCTGCCCGGGAGCCGCTTCACCTCGCGGGTCAGCTCGGCGACCGTGGCGCGCGGGTCCCGCTCGGGGCGGAGCAGCACGTCCCGCAGGTGGGCGAAGCCGACCACGTCGTCGTGGGTGCCGTCGACCACCGGGTAGCGGGTGTGCGGCTCGGCGCGGACCAGCCGCTCGGCCTCGGCCACGGTGAGCCCGGCGGCGAGGAAGACCACCTCGGTGCGCGGCACCATCACCTCGCGGATCAGCCGCGCGCCGGCCACCAGCACCTCGTCGATGATCCGCCGCTCGTCGGGGTCGAGCACCGTGTTGGCCGCGACGAGGTCACGCAGCTCGGCCTCGCTGATCCGTTCGCGGCCGGCGGTCGGGCTGGCTCCGAGCAGGTCGGTGACCAGGCGGGTGGCGCCGTCGGCGGCGCGGACCACGAGTCGGGCCACGGTGCGGGCCACGGGTCCGGGTTCGCGTCTCGGCCGCCCCGGCGGGCGTCGCCGGGGCCCGGGACCACCTCCCTCCCGCATGAGAAGGATGGTAGACAGCGGGCGCCGGCCATCCGGGGCGATGTTCGGATCTGTTCAATCATGAAGGATTGTGGTGGAATAGGGGACGCCCCCACTCACCGCCGCGCCACAGCCCGCGGCCGTAGGGTGATCACGGACGGCCGCCGCGGGACGCGGCCCAGGCAGGAGGAGCGACGTGAAACTGCTCGTCACCGGCGGCGCCGGTTACATCGGCAGCGTGGTGACCCGGATGCTGCTCGACCACGGTCACCAGGTGACCGTCCTGGACGACCTGCGCACCGGCCACCGGGAGGCGCTCGCCCCCGAGGCGACCCACGTCGACCTGCCGATCCACGAGGCCGCCCGCGTGCTCACCCCCGACGCCGGCTTCGACGGCGTGCTGCACTTCGCCGCCCTGATCGCCGCGGGTGAGTCGATGGTCAAGCCGGAGCTCTACTGGCAGACCAACACGGTCGGCTCGCTCGCCCTGATCGACGCGGTCCGCGCCGCCCGGGTGCCCCGGCTGGTCTTCTCCTCCACGGCCGCCGTCTACGGCAACCCCACCGAGCTGCCCATCCCGGAGACCGCCGTCAAGGCCCCCACCAACACCTACGGCGCGACCAAGCTGGCCGTCGACCTGGCGCTCACCTCCGAGGCGGTCGCGCACGACCTGGCCGCCGTGTCGCTGCGCTACTTCAACGTGGCCGGGGCCTACCGGCACGACGGACGGACCATCGGCGAACGGCACGACCCCGAGACCCACCTCATCCCGCTCGCCCTCGAGGTGGCCGCCGGCCGGCGCGACAAGTTCCAGCTCTTCGGCGACGACTACCCGACCGTCGACGGCACCTGCGTCCGCGACTACATCCACGTCGAGGACCTGGCCCGCGCGCACCTGCTGGCTCTCGACGCCGCCACCGGGGGCCGGCACCGGATCTACAACCTGGGCAACGGCAACGGCTTCAGCAACCGGCAGGTGATCGAGGTGGTCCGCGAGGTCACCGGGCACCCGGTGCCGGTGGAGGTGGCCCCGCGCCGCGAGGGCGACCCGGCCGAGCTGGTCGCCTCCTCCGCGCTGGCCCGCGCCGAGCTGGGCTGGGTGCCGGCGAAGCCCACCCTCCAGGACATGGTCGGCGACGCCTGGGAGTTCTACCGCACGCACATCCTGGAACGGCGATGAGCGGCGCCGGCGACGTCGCGGCCCGCGCCACCGCCGGCTTCCGGCAGCGGTACGGCGCGGAGCCGGCGGGCCGCTGGGCGGCTCCCGGCCGGGTCAACCTGATCGGCGAGCACACCGACTACAACGACGGGTTCGTGCTGCCCTTCGCGCTGCCGCTGCGTACCGTCGTGGCCGCGGCGGCAGCCGACGACGGGCGCTGGTCCGTCTGGTCGGAGCTGGACGACGAGCCCGTGGAGTTCGGGCCGGCCGAGGCCGACAAGCCCGGCCGCGTCGACGGCTGGGCCGCCTACGTGGCCGGGGTGGTCTGGGCGCTGCGCGCCGCCGGCCACGACGTGCCGGGCGCCCGCCTTGCCGTGGCCTCCGACGTGCCGGTCGGCTCCGGGCTCTCCTCGTCGGCGGCCATCGAGGCGGCGGTGCTCGCCGCCCTGGTCGACCTCGGCGGGCTGGACCTCCCCGCCGACCGGTGGCCTCGGCTCGCCCAGCGGGCCGAGAACGACTACGTCGGCGCGCCCACCGGGATCATGGACCAGTCCGCGGTGATCCGCGGCCGGTCCGGGCACGCCCTCTTCCTCGACTGCCGCACGGAGGAGGTCGAGCAGATCCCGTTCGACCTGGACGCCGCCGGGCTGGCCGTGCTGGTGGTCGACAGCCGCGCCCCGCACCGGCACGCCGACGGCGAGTACGCCGCCCGCCGCAAGTCCTGCGAGCGGGCCGCCAAGGCGCTCGGGGTGGCCGCCCTGCGCGACGTCGCCACCGCCGACCTGGACGCCGCGCTGGCCCGCCTCGACGACCCCGAGACCCGCCGCCGGGTCCGGCACGTCGTCACCGAGGACCAGCGGGTGCTCGACACGGTCGGGCTGCTGCGCGCCGGCCGGATCCGCGACATCGGCCCGCTGCTGACCGCCTCGCACGCCTCGATGCGGGACGACTTCGAGATCACCGTGCCGGAGATCGACACCGCGGTCGAGGCGGCCCTGGCCGCCGGGGCGTACGGGGCACGGATGACCGGTGGCGGCTTCGGCGGCTGCGTGCTCGCCCTGGTCGACGCGGACGCCGCCGACGCGGTGGCGGCCGCCGTGGCCGCCGCGTACGCCGACCGCGGCTTCACCGCGCCCCACACCCTCCCGGTCCTCCCGGCCGGCGGCACGACCCGCCTCGACTGACGACGAGAGAGGGCCCCCGGTCGACCGGGGGCCCTCTCTCGCGCGTGGGCAGCGGTCAGCCGGCCTCGACGATCATGCCGGCGCCGACCGTGCGGTTGGTGGCCTCGTCGATGATGACGAAACCGCCGGTGGTGCGGTTGCGCCGGTACTCGTCGGCCAGCAGCGGGACCGTCGTGCGCAGCCGCACCCGGCCGATCTCGTTGAGCTTCAGCTCACCGGCCGTCTCGTCGCGGTGCAGCGAGTTGACGTCCAGCCGGTAGTGCAGCCCGCGCACGATGGCCCGGGCCGAGCGGGTGGTGTGCTTGATGGCGTACCGGCCGCCGACCTGCAGCGGGCGGCTCTCGTCCATCCAGCAGACCATCGCCTCGATGTCCTGCGCGACCGCCGGCGCGTTGTTCGGCCGGCAGATCATGTCGCCGCGCGAGATGTCGATCTCGTCGGTCAGCCGGACGGTCACCGACATCGGCGGGAACGCCTCGTCCACCGGACCGTCAGCGGTCTCCACGGCGGCGATCCGGCTGGTGAAGCCCGACGGCAGCACCATCACCTCGTCGCCGGCCTTGAGCACGCCCGAGGCCACCTGGCCCGCGTAGCCGCGGTAGTCGGTGACCGTGGTGGACTGCGGCCGGATCACGTACTGCACCGGGAAGCGGACGTCGACCAGGTTGCGGTCGGACGCGATGTGCACCCGCTCCAGGTGGTGCAGCAGCGACGGGCCCTCGTACCAGGGCATGTTCTCCGAACGGGTGACGATGTTGTCGCCCCGCAGCGCGGAGATCGGCACCACGGTCAGGTCCGGCACGTCGAGCTTCGCGGCGAACGCGGTGAACTCGTCGGCGATCTGCTCGAACACCTCCTGCGACCAGTCGACCAGGTCCATCTTGTTCACGCAGAGGACCAGGTGCGGCACCCGCAGCAGCGAGCAGAGGAACGCGTGCCGGCGGGACTGCTCCACCAGGCCCTTGCGCGCGTCCACCAGGATCAGCGCCAGGTCGGCCGTGGAGGCGCCGGTGACCATGTTCCGGGTGTACTGGATGTGCCCCGGGGTGTCGGCGATGATGAACTTCCGCCGCGGCGTGGCGAAGTAGCGGTACGCCACGTCGATGGTGATGCCCTGCTCCCGCTCGGCGCGCAGGCCGTCGGTGAGCAGCGCGAGGTTGGTGTACTCGTCGCCCCGGGCCGCGCTGACCGCCTCGACCGCGGCGAGCTGGTCGGTGAAGAGCGACTTCGTGTCGTACAGCAGCCGGCCGATCAGGGTCGACTTGCCGTCGTCGACGCTGCCCGCGGTGGCGAACCGCAGCAGGTCCATGGGGCGTGCCGATTCGCTCTCGGCCGGCGCCAGCGTCTCCACGCTCATCAGAAGTAGCCCTCCCGCTTGCGGTCCTCCATGGCGGCCTCGCTGACCCGGTCGTCGCCGCGGGTCGCGCCGCGCTCGGTGATCCGGGTGGCGGCCACTTCCTCGATCACCTTCTCCACCGTGTCGGCGTCCGAACGGACCGCCGCGGTGCAGGAGGCGTCACCCACGGTCCGGTACCGCACCTGGGCCTTGAACGGCTGCTCACCCGCGCGGGGGCGGAAGAACTCGTTCACCGCGTAGTACATGCCGTCGCGCTCGATCACCTCGCGCTCGTGGGCGTAGTAGATCGACGGCAGCGGGATCCGCTCCCGGGCGATGTAGTGCCAGACGTCCAGCTCGGTCCAGTTGGAGAGCGGGAACACCCGGATCGACTCACCCGGGTGGTGCCGGCCGTTGTAGAGCGCCCACAGCTCGGGGCGCTGGTTCTTCGGGTCCCACTGGCCGAACTCGTCGCGGAAGCTGAACACCCGCTCCTTGGCCCGGGCCTTCTCCTCGTCCCGGCGCGCGCCGCCGAACAGCGCGTCGAAGCGGTGCTTCTCCACCGCGTCGAGCAGCACCGGGGTCTGGATGCGGTTGCGCATGCCGTCGGCCGACTCGTGCACCAGACCCTTGGTGAGGGCCTCCGGCACGCTGGCCACGATGAGCTGGAGACCCAGCTCGGCGACGCGCTGGTCCCGGTATTCGAGAACCTCGGGGAAGTTGTGGCCGGTGTCGACGTGCATCACCGGGAAGGGAATGTTGGCCGGGGCGAACGCCTTCTGGGCCAACCGGAGCATCACGATCGAGTCCTTGCCGCCGGAGAAGAGCAGCACTGGGCGCTCCATCTCGGCGACGACCTCACGCATCACGAAGATGCTCTCCGCCTCGAGAGCGTCCAGGTGGGACACCTGGTACGCGGCGGTGGCCGTCATGACACGAACTCGATTCGCTCGGATCCGCACATCGGGATTCCAGACCTTTCCGGTCGGACTCGTGAAGAAGAACGCTCAGGTTACCCGGAATGCCTCTGCAGCGCTGCAAGCAACCGGCTGGCGAGATCCTTGCGGCAGACCAGCAGGTCGGGCAGGCGTGGGTCGGCCTCGTTGTATTTCAGCGCAGATCCGTCGATCCGGGAAGCGTGCAGTCCGGTGGCCGTCGCCACAGCGACCGGAGCGGCCGAGTCCCACTCGTACTGACCGCCCGCGTGGATGTACGCGTCGACCTCACCGGTGACCACAGCGGCGATCTTCGCGCCCGCCGAGCCCATCGGCACCAGATGCGCGCCGATGTCCTCTGCCAGATCGGTCAGGAAAACCGGCGGACGGCTACGGCTGGCCGCCAACCGGATGGTCCTGCCGCCGCCCGCCGTGGCCGCCTCCAGGGTCATCGGCGGGTACGCCGGCGGGTAGTCCGTGCCCAGCACCCGGTGCTGCGCCGGCAACCCCACCGCGCCCGCGACCAGACCGTGCGGCGTCGGCGCGCTGCGCGACCAGAGCGCCACGTGCACCGCCCAGTCCGAGCGGCCCTCCTCGGCGAACTCCCGGGTGCCGTCCAGCGGGTCGATGATCCACACCCGGTCCGCGTTCAGCCGGGACACCGCGTCGCTGCTCACCTCGGCCGTCCAGGCCAGCCGGGAACCCTCGTCCTCCTCCGACAGCACCGCGTCCGCCGGCCGCCACTTCGCCAGCTCGGTGCGGATCAGATCGTGCGAGACCTTGTCCCCGGCCGACTTCAGCGCCCCCGCGTCGGCGAAGCCCAGCTCCGCGCGCAGGCCCATCAGCGCCTGCCCGGCCCGGGCCGCCAACCACCGGGCGAACGCGCCGTCGATCATCGGAGGACTGCCCATGGTGTTCCCGCTCCCGTCGCCCGCCGTCGCACGTCAGAAGGCGCAGACTACCGGCACCGGACCGACCCGCCCGGGATGCCCCGCCCGGCGCCTCAGGCCCCGTGGTACAGGTTCTGCGTCGGCTCCACGCCCTTGGTCACCACCGACTCCACCACGTCCGCCGCCCGGTCCACCAGGAACTCCAGCTCCTTGCGCTCGGCCGCGGAGAAGTCCGACAACACGTAGTCAGCCGGGTCCTGCCGGCCCGGCGGCCGGCCGATGCCGAACCGCACCCGCACGTAGTCCTTCGTGCCCAGCGACTTCGACATCGAGCGCAGACCGTTGTGGCCGCCCTCGCCGCCGCCGCACTTCACCCGCACCTGGCCGTAGGGGATGTCCAGCTCGTCGTGCACCGCGATGACCCGCCCCGGCGGGATCTTGTGGAACTGCGCCAGCCCGACCACCGGGCCGCCGGAGAGGTTCATGTACGTCAGCGGCTTCACCAGTACCAGCTTCGGGCCGCCCAAACCCAGCCGCCCCTCGGCCACCTCGGCCACCGCGCGCCTGTGCCGGCCGAACCTGCCGCCCACCCGGGCGGCCAGCAGCTCCGCCACCATGAAGCCGACGTTGTGCCGGTTCCCCGCGTACTCCCGACCGGGGTTGCCCAGGCCGACCACCAGCCACGGCCCCACCTCGTCCGTCACGCCACGTCCCTTCCGCTCGACCCGCCGAACCGTCTCCGATACGCCGACAGGCGCCCCCGGGAACCGGGGACGCCTGTCGCACAGCCTGCGAAACCGATCAGGCCTCGGTCTTCGGCTCCTCGGCAGCCGGCTCGCCCTCGGCCGGAGCGCCCTCCGGAGCCTCGGCGGTCTCCTCGCCGACCTCGGCCTCGGCCTCCTCCTCGGCGACCTCGACCTCGGGGAGCGTGGCCTCGAGCTGCTCGGCGGTCGGGGCGGCGGTCACCGAGGCGACCTGCAGCTCCCCGTCCGCGGCCAGCTCGACACCGGCCGGCAGCGTCACGTCGGCGGCGGTGATCTGGGTGCCGGCCTCGGCGCCCTCGATCGACGCCTCCAGGTGGTCCGGCACCTTCGTGGCGTCGGCGGTCACCGTGAGCGTGTCGTGGTCGTGCACGATCAGGGTGTCCTTCGCGGCCTCACCCGTCAGCTGGATCGGGACCTCGACGGTGACCTTCTCGCCGCGGCGGACCAGCAGCAGGTCCACGTGCTCGAAGGTGTCCTTGATCGGGTCACGCTGGATCGCCTTCGGCAGCGCCAGCACCTGGGTGCCGTCGCTGACCTCGATCGCGAAGAGCTGGTTCGCACCGCCCTTGCGGATCGCGGCGGCGAACTCACGCGCCGGAAGCGCGATGTGCTTGGGCTTCTCGCCGTGGCCGTACAGCACGGCGGGCACCTTGCCGGCCCGGCGGGTACGACGGGCACCACCCTTGCCGAACTCGGTACGGGGCTCGGCGCTGATCTTTACCTCGGACACGGGGAAACTCCTGATGCTTCGCTGCGGCGGCTTGTCGTCTGGCGGTGCTGGGCGAGGGGCTCGCTGGGGCTCAACGTCGTGAACGACCGCCCGGAGCACCGCGTCGATGACGGCGCCTCCGTGCGGTGCTTTTCAGCGGCCCGCCGGGCACCCTCGCCGTGGCAACCGCACCAGTCTACCCGAGCGATTTCCGAGCTTTCCGGCAGTCCCCATATCACCACCGGCGACACCGTGCCGGCCACTTTCCCGACCGGCGGCGACCCCCACGCGGAGGGCCGCCGCCGGTCGGGCGCGGAACTCAGCTCAGGCCACCGAACAGGGTGGTCACCGAGCCGTCGTCGAAGACCTCCCGGATCGCCCGGGCCAGCAGCGGGGCGATCGACAGCACGGTCAGCTTGTCGAGCTGCTTCTCCGGCGGCAACGGCAGCGTGTTGGTCACCACGACCTCGCTGATCGGGCTGTTCTTCAGCCGCTCGGTCGCCGGGTCGGACAGCAGCGCGTGGGTGGAGGCCACCACGATCTCCGCCGCACCCGACTCCTTCAGGATGTCGGCGGCCTTGCTGATCGTGCCACCGGTGTCGATCATGTCGTCGACGATCAGGCAGACCCGGCCCTCGACCTCGCCGACCACCCGGTTCGCCACCACCTGGTTCGGCTTCAGCGGATCCCGCGTCTTGTGGATGAACGCCAGCGGGCAGCCACCCAGCCGGTCCGTCCAGCGCTCGGCCACCCGCACCCGACCCGAGTCCGGCGCCACCACGGTCATCGGCCGGCCCGCGTACTTGTGCTCCACGTACTCGGCAAGCACGTCCATGGCGAACAGGTGGTCCACCGGGCCGTCGAAGAAGCCCTGGATCTGCGCGGTGTGCAGGTCGACCGTCAGGATCCGGTTCGCGCCCGCGGTCTTCAGCAGGTCGGCCACCAGCCGCGCCGAGATCGGCTCCCGGCCACGGTGCTTCTTGTCCTGCCGCGAGTAGGGGTAGAACGGCAGGACCACGGTGATCCGCTTGGCCGAACCGCGCTTCAGCGCGTCGACCATGATCAGGGTCTCCATCACCCACGTGTTGACCCCGTGCGTCACGGACTGCACCACGAAGGCGTCCGAACCGCGTACCGAGTCCTTGAAGCGTACGAAGATCTCACCGTTGGCGAAGTCGTACGAGTCGGAGGGAGTCGGCGCGACGCCGAGCACCTCACCGATCTCCTTGGCCAGCTCCGGAAAACCCCGTCCGGAGAAGAGCATCAGGCTCTTGCGGTTTTCGGCGACGATGCTGCCCATGGGCCCGTCTGCTCCCGTATGTCGGTGGTTCCCGGCGCGGTGAGCCGGGGACTATTCGGTTGCAGTATCCCCCGCGTTCACCGGTCCTCCCACGGTCTCCGGCCCCCCGTGGATTCAGTCACCTTCGCTTGCGGCACCGGCCGGGTCCGACGCACCCTCGCGGGCCCGCTGCGCCGCCTCCGCGGCCGCCGTGCCGGACCGCTTGCGCAGCACCCAGCCCTCGACGTTGCGCTGCTGACCCCGGGCCACCGCCATGGCGCCCGCCGGCACATCCGAGATGATCACCGAGCCCGCCGCCGTGTACGCGCCGTCACCCACCCGCACCGGCGCCACGAACATGTTGTCCGCCCCGGTGCGTGCGTGACTGCCGATCGTGGTGTGGTGCTTCTTCACCCCGTCGTAGTTGACGAACACCGTCGCCGCGCCGATGTTGCTGTGCTCGCCGATCGTCGCGTCACCCACGTACGACAGGTGCGGCACCTTCGACCCCTCGCCGATGGCGGCCTTCTTCGTCTCCACGAACGTGCCGACCTTCGCCTTCCGGCCCAGCCGCGACTCCGGCCGCAGGTACGCGTACGGCCCGACGCTCGCCTCCGGGCCCACCTCGGCGCCCACCGCGTGGCTGCGCACCACGCTCGCGCCCGCGCCCACCGTGGTGTCCACCAGCGTGGTGTCCGGACCGACAAGCGCGCCCGCGCCGACCACCGTCGCACCCTGCAACTGGGTGTTCTGGTCGATCACCGCGTCCCGCTCGACGGTCACCGTCACGTCGATCCAGGTGGTGTGCGGGTCCAGGATGCTCACCCCGGTCCGCATCCAACCCTCGTTCACCCGGTCCCGCAGCAGCCGCCGCAGCGCCGCCAGCTCGACCCGGTCGTTGCAGCCCAGCGTCTCCACGTGGTCGGCCGCGCAGTGCACCGCCACCGGCTCCCCCGCGTCCCGCAGCAGGCCGAACACGTCGGTCAGGTACTCCTCGCCCTGCTCGTTGTCCGTCGAGAGCTTGCCCAGCGCGTCCCGCAGCCGCGCCACGTCGAACGCGTAGATGCCCGCGTTGATCTCCCGCAGCGCGCGCTGCTCCGGGGTGGCGTCACGCTCCTCGACGATCTGCGCCAGCCGCCCCTGCGCGTCCCGCACGATCCGGCCCAGGCCGGTCGGGTCGGGCACCTCGGCGGCCAGCACGGTCGCCGCCGCGCCGGCGCCCTCGTGCGCCTCGACCAGGGCCGCCACGGTCTCCGGCCGCAGCAGCGGCACATCCCCGTTGATCACCACGACCGTGCCGGCGGCCTCCGGGACCGCGTCCAGCGCGATCCGGACCGCGTGCCCGGTGCCGAGCTGCCGCTCCTGGAGCACGGGGGTGGCCGCCGGGGCGATCTCGGCCAGGTGCGCGCGCACCTGGTCGGCGCCGTGGCCGACCACGACCACCTGACGGTCCGCGCCGAGCGGCGCGGCCGCGGCCAGCACGTGACCGAGCAGGGTACGACCGAGCAGCGGGTGCAGCACCTTGGGCAGGGCCGACTTCATCCGCTTGCCCTCACCGGCGGCGAGCACGACAACGGTGCGGAGGTGGGGCTGGGACACGACGTGGCTCCAGTCGGGACGGCGACAGTCTCGCGGCCATGCTAACCACGCGACCGGATGCAAAAGGCGGAAGCTCCCGGGAGAGGATTCGAACCCCTATAATCAGGACCAAAACCTGACGTCCTGCCATTAGACGACCCGGGAAGGTCGAAAACGGGCAAAAGGGAGCCCGCTCGATGGCTGACTACACCTTACCGGTCGTGAGGTGGATCCTCATCGGTCATTCCCTTCATGATCCCCTCGACCCTCCAGTAGACCCGACTCGCCCCGACGACGTGCACCGTGAGGCAGCCGCGGTAGTCGGCGCCGACGTTCTTACGGATGGTGAGCGGCCGATGCCGCTTCAGGGAGGTGCGCTGGAACCGCTCGGGCGGCACTCCGACCCGCTCCGCCCACCAGCGGACCGCCGCCGCCGCGTCGGCGGTCTCGTGGATGCTCACGCGGTAACGCCGGTCCGCCGGCGGGACGCCGAGCGCGTCGAGGAAGCGAAGGAAGAGCCCGACCAGCATCGGGTCGCTGTTCACGAACTTGATCCGGCAGTCGTGCGGACGCCACGGCTTGGCCTTGCCACCCTCACACCAGTAGATCGCCGCGCCGATCAGCACCAGCTCGCGGTAACTCAGTCGACGAACCCACCGTGCCGCCGCCGTGACGGTCTCGGTCCGCGCGGCGTCGCGTGCCGCCCGGTGCGCGCTCCACTGGGCATCCGTGCGTGCGCGCTGACCGGCCTGGCGTCGCCGCGACACCAGCTCCGGGTCGAGCGGCAGGTGACGCGTCCAGAGATAGGCGGTCGACTTCGACACCCGGAGACGCTCCGCGATCTCACCCACCGGGCAACCCTGCTGACGCAGGAGGAGGGCCTGCGCGTACAGCACGGGCTTGCGGCCACGATAGGGACGGGAGGCGGTGACGACAGGGTCGCGGTCGGTCATTCCGGCAGGTTAGGACACCCGTACGACAGGTCGGGCCATCGACGAAGCGACGTGTCCGCTGCGATCTAGCACGCTCCTGGTTACGGTGACGTAGGCGTACCCCGTACGACTGGGAGGTGCCATGTCGACCACCCTGACCGGCCCGGACAGTGGCCCGAAGCCACTCACCCAGGGCCACCAGTCACCCGGAATCCTGATCGCACTGTGGGCCTTCGTGGTCGTACCGTTCCTCGCCCTGCTGGCCGCCGTGCCGGTGGCCTGGGGCGGCTGGCTGGGCTGGACCGACGTGCTGGTGGCCGGGTTCTGGTACGTGTTGTCCGGCCTGGGCATCACGGTCGGCTACCACCGCTACTTCACCCACGGCTCGTTCAAGGCGAAACCGTGGCTGCGGGCGGCCCTGGCGGTGGCGGGCTCGTTCGCCGTGCAGGGCGAGGTCATCCAGTGGGTGGCCGACCACCGGCGGCATCACGCGTTCTCCGACCAGGAGGGCGACCCGCACTCGCCGTGGCGGTTCGGGGAGAGCATCGGCGGGCTGACGAAGGGGCTCTTCCACGCGCACGTCGGCTGGCTGTTCAACCGGGAGTTGTCGAACCGGGAGCGGTTCGCGCCGGACCTGCTCGCCGATCCGATCACCCGCCGCGTCGACCGGCTGTTCCCGGTGCTGGTGGTGGTCTCGGTGCTCGGGCCGGCGGCGATGGGCGGGCTGCTCACCGGGTCGTGGCAGGGCGCGCTGACGGCGTTCTTCTGGGGCGGGCTGGTCCGGGTCGCGCTGCTGCACCACGTCACCTGGTCGATCAACTCGGTGTGCCACGTCTACGGTGAGCGCCCGTTCGCGGTGCGGCAGGGCGACCGGGCGTCGAACTTCTGGCCGTTGGCGCTGCTGTCGTTCGGGGAGAGCTGGCACAACCTGCACCACGCCGAGCCGACGAGCGCGCGCCACGGGGTGCTGCGCGGGCAGATCGATCCGTCGGCGCGGGTGATCTGGCTGCTGGAGAAGGTCGGTGCGGCCTGGTCGGTGCGGTGGCCGAAACCGGAGCGGATCACGGCGAAGCTGGTGGAGCCGGGGCGGGTGCGCGGCCGACCGGCGCGGTAACCGGTCGTTCGGCGCGGGTGGGGTTTGGCAGGATGGGCCGGGTGACCGACGTTCCCGGCGGCGACGCCAGCTCCGCCCGCAGGCGGGCCGTCCCGGCGGCGAAGCCTTCCCGGGTGCGGATGTCCGCGACCCAACGGCGCGAGCAGTTGATCTCGATCGCCCGGCAGATCTTCGCCGAGCGCGGGTTCGACGCCACCTCGATCGAGGAGGTGTCGGCCCGGGCGAAGGTGTCCAAGCCGGTGGTCTACGAGCACTTCGGCGGCAAGGAGGGGCTCTACGCGGTGGTGGTGGACCGGGAGGTCCGCTCGCTGCTGGACCGGATCACCACGGCGTTGACGGCGGGGCATCCGCGGGAGCTGCTGGAACAGGCGGCGTTGACGCTGCTGACGTACATCGAGGAGGAGACCAGCGGGTTCCGGGTGCTGGTCCGGGAGTCGCCGTTGATGTCGGCGACGGGCAACTTCAGCAGCGTGATGAACGATGTGGCGCACCAGGTGGAGCACATCCTGGGTGCGGAGTTCTCCAGCCGCGGCTACGACCCGAAGCTGGCGGAGCTCTACTCGCAGGCGCTGGTGGGCATGGTGGCGTTGACCGGGCGCTGGTGGTTGGAGGTGCGCAAGCCGCGGAAGGAGACGGTGGCGGCGCACCTCGTGAACCTGGCCTGGAACGGCCTGTCCCACCTGGAGGCGAAGCCGGGTTTGATCACGGTCCGCAAGCGGGGCTGATCCGCGTTCAGCGGTGGGCCTCGGCGACGGGGTGCTCGCGGCGGCGCCGTTCCTCGGCGGCGTGCTCGTCCGTGCCGACCTTGTCGTAGAGGCCGGTGGCGAGCAGGACCAGCCCGAACACCAGCGAGATGAGGACGGTGGACATCGAGAAGTTGAGGAAGTTCGCCGAGGTCTGCAGCACGGCCATCATGAGGATGCCGGTGACCAGGAAGACCGCCCCGGCGGTCAGGTTCATGTAGTGGCCGAGGTTGCCGCGGCGGGACGCGCCGATGATGAGGAAGGCGCCGAAGACCACGGAGACCAGGGCGAACGCCAGGTTGGTGCGGAGGCCGAGGGCGGTGGTGTCCTCCCGGCTGAAGAGCCCGTCGCCCCAGGTCTCGAAGACTCCGTAGACGCCGAACACCAGGATGTAGAGGCCGATGAGCCCGGACAGCACCCGGTAGAGCGGCCGTGCGGGGTGGTTCACCGGGAAGTGCGCCATGGGAACCTCCGGTCGGGTGACTGGTTTGGCCCAATTGTCCCTCGCGCCGCCCGCTCCCGTCCCCGGAAAACGCCGAAGGCCCGGCGGGCGCCGGGCCTTCGGGGGTGTCTGCGGGTCAGAGCACCAGGCGGGCCTTCTGCCAGGCCTCGTGCTCGTCGTCCGTGCCGACCTTGCCGTACATGCCGACCATCAGGAGCACCAGCGAGAGGGTGAGCACCACGATGTCGGTCATGATCGAGAAGTTGAAGATGTTGGCGTCGGTGTGGAGGAACGCCAGCTCGGCCAGGCCGAGGACCATCAGGGCGTAGGCCAGCCACTGGTTGATCGCCACGTCGAGGTTGCGGCCGATCACGGTGCCGACCAGGATCGCCGCGCCGAGCAGGATGGCGAGCATCGAGAAGCCGAGGTTGGTGCCCTGACCGAGGACCTTGGTGTCGTCCTGGGCGAGGACGTCGTCGCCGGCGCTGGCGATGATGCCGAGCACGCCGAAGACGACGAAGTACAGACCAACGAGCCCGCCGATCGCCCGGTAGACAGGCCGCGCGGGGTGGTTGACGGGGGTGTGGGCCATCTGTGCGTCTCCAAGACCGAACGGAAGAGGGGTCGCCTGCGATTGTCCCGCACGCCCGTCAGTGACGCCGCACACCCCCCACCGGCGGGTCGGTGTCAGCCGGCCGGCAGTTCCTCGGCGAGGGCCAGCCAGGCCTCCTCGGTGCGGTCCCGCTCGGCACGGACCTCCTTGAGCTGGGCGTCCAGCTCGGCGACCTTCGCGTAGTCGGTGGCGTTCGCGGCGAGCCGCTCGTGCAGCGTCGCCTCCTTCTGTTCGAGCTTGGCGATCTGCCGTTCCAGCCGGCTGAGCTCCTTCTTGGCGGTGCGTACCTCGGCGGCGGACATGCCCTCCCGGGCCGGGGCGGCCGCGGCCGGGGTGAGGTCGGCGGGCGCGGGGCCGCCGCGCGCGGCGGCGCGGGCCAGGTACTCGTCGACGCCGCCGGGGAGGTGCACCAGCCGGCCGTCGCCGAACATCCCGTACGCGACGTCGGTGACGCGCTCGATCAGGTAGCGGTCGTGGCTGGCCACGACGATCGTGCCGGGCCAGGAGTCGAGCAGGTCCTCCAGCGCGGCGAGGGTGTCGGTGTCCAGGTCGTTGGTGGGCTCGTCGAGGAGGAGCACGTTGGGCTCGCCGGCGAGCAGCCGCAGCATCTGGAGCCGGCGGCGCTCGCCGCCGGAGAGGTCGCTGACCGGGGTCCAGAGCCGCCGGTCGTCGAAGCCGAAGACCTCGGCGAGCTGGGCGGCGCTGATCTCCCGGTCGCCGAGCTGGACCCGCCGGGCCACCTCCTCGACGGCTTCGAGGACGCGCAGGTTGCCGGGGAGTTCGGCGAGTTCCTGGGAGAGGAACGCGGGGCGTACGGTCTGCCCGGCGGCGAACCGCCCGCCGTCGGGGCGGGTCACTCCGGCGAGCATCCGCAGCAGGGTGGTCTTGCCGGCGCCGTTGCGGCCGAGGATGGCGACCCGGTCGCCGGGGCCGACCTGCCAGGTGGTGTCGTGCAGGATCTCCTTCGGGCCGGCGTGCAGGTTGACCCGGTCGAGGTCGTACACCTGCTTGCCGAGCCGGGCGGTGGCGAGCCGTTGCAGTGACGTGGTGTCGCGCGGTTCCGGCACGTCGGCGATGAGCGCGTTGGCGGCGTCGATCCGGAACTTCGGCTTGGAGGTGCGGGCCGGCGCGCCGCGGCGCAGCCAGGCGATCTCCTTGCGGAGCAGGTTCTGCCGGCGGGCCTCGGTGGCGGCGGCCACGCGCTGCCGCTCGACGCGGGCCAGGGTCCAGGCGGCGAAGCCGCCCTCGTAGGCCCGGACGGTCTGGTCGGCGACCTCCCATGTGGTGGTGCAGACGGCGTCGAGGAACCAGCGGTCGTGGGTGACCACCACGAGCGCGCCCTTGCGGGTGACGAGGTGCCGGGCCAGCCAGTCGACGCCGCCGACGTCGAGGTGGTTGGTGGGCTCGTCGAGGATGAGCAGGTCGGCGTCGCGGACCAGCAGGGCGGCGAGCGCGACGCGGCGGCGTTCGCCGCCGGACATCGTCCCGACCGGCGCGTCGAGGCCGAGGTGGGGCATGCCGAGGCCGTCGAGGATGGCCCGGACGCCGGCGTCGCCGGCCCACTCGTGCTCGGCGCCCATGCTCTCGCCGAGCCAGGCGGTGCCGAGCACCACGTCCCGCACGGTGGCCTCGGGGGCCAGGTCGAGGCTCTGCGGCAGCCAGGAGACCCGCAGGTCCCGGCGGTGGGTGACGCGGCCGTCGTCGGGCTCCTCCTGCTTGGTGAGCAGGCGCAGCAAGGTGGACTTGCCGGCGCCGTTGAGGCCGACGACGCCGACCCGGTCGGCGTCGTCGAGGCCCAGCGAGACGTCGGTGAGCAGCGGCCCGGCGGCGCCGTACCCCTTGGACACCCGGTCCAGGTTGACGATGTTGGCCACGAACCCACCTTTCATGATCAAAGGCGCCCCGGTGCCCGGGACGCCCACGTCAAGGGTACGCGGACCGGGCGGAGCGGGGTTCAGACGATGCGGGCGCCGGGGACCGGGCCGTGCGCGACGCGCGCCTCCCGGCAGACACCGGCGGCGGACAGGTCGGCGGCGATCCGGCCGGCGTGCGCCTCGTCGGTGGCGAGGAAGACGCAGGTCGGGCCGGAGCCGGAGACGAGGCCGGCGAGCGCCCCGGCGGCCTCCCCCGCCTTGAGCGTCTCGGCCAGCGACGGGCGCATGGCCAGCGCGGCGGCCTGGAGGTCGTTGCCGAGCGTGGCGGCGAGCACCCGCGGGTCGCGCTGGCGCAGCGCGCCCAGCAGCCCGTCGGTGCTGCCCAGCGGCGCCCCCGCGGTGCCGGCGTTGCGGAGCCGGTCCAGCTCCCGGTAGGCGGCCGGGGTGGAGAGGCCGCCGTCGGCGAGGGCCACCACCCAGTGCCAGGAGGTGGGGCGGGCCAGCACGGGACTGACCGCCTCGCCCCGGCCGGTGCCCAGCGCGGTGCCGCCGTGGATGAGGAACGGCACGTCGGAGCCGAGGTCGGCGGCGATCCCGGCCAGCTCGTCGCGGGACAGCCCGGTGCCCCAGAGCGCGTCGCAGGCGACCAGCGCGGCGGCCGCGTCGGCGCTGCCCCCGGCCAGCCCGCCGGCGAGCGGGATCTGCTTGCGCAGGTGCAGCCGGGCGTGCGGCAGGACGCCCGCGTAGCCGGCGAGGGCGTGGGCGGCCCGGATGACCAGGTTGGAGTCGTCCAGGGCCAGCTCCCCGGCGCCCTCGCCCTCCATGGTGAGGGTCAGCGTGTCGCCCCGGCGGGCGGTCAGCTCGTCGTAGATGGAGATCGCGTGGTATACGGTGTTCAGCTCGTGGTAGCCGTCCCGGCGCAGCGGGCCCACCCCGAGGTGCAGGTTGACCTTGGCCGGCACCCGCACCTTCACCGGGCCGCTCGCCCCGCGCCGCTGCCCGTCCTCGTCGTCCGGTCGCCAGGCCTCGGTCACGGGACGACGTCCCGCGGGCGCAGGCGGATGTCGAACGGCTTCTGCACGGTCAGCTCCTCGGCGGGGTCGGCAACGGCGCCAGCCTACTGGGCGGCCGGGGAACCGGCCGGGGCCGACGCGGCGATGGCGGCGAACTGCTCCACGGTCAGTGACTCGCCGCGCGCGCCGGGGTCGACGCCGGCGGCCGTGAGCGCCGCGGCGGCCCGGTCCGCGCCGCCGGCCCAGCCCGCCAGGGCGGCGCGCAGGGTCTTGCGGCGCTGCGCGAACGCCGCGTCGACCACCGCGAAGACGGCCTCCCGGGGCACGTCGGCGCGGGGCGGCTCGCGCCGGGTGAAGGCGACCAGTCCGGAGTCGACGTTCGGCACCGGCCAGAAGACGTTCGGCGGGACCTTGCCGGCGGCCCGGGAGCGGGCGTACCAGGCGAGCTTGACCGACGGGATGCCGTACACCTTGGAGCCGGGACCGGCGACGAGCCGGTCGGCGACCTCCTTCTGCACCATCACGAGGCCGTGGCGCAGGGTGGGCAGTTCGGCGAGCAGGTGCAGCACCACCGGCACGGCAACGTTGTACGGGAGGTTCGCCACCAGCGCGGTCGGCGCGGGGTCGGCCAGCTCGGCGGCGGTGACCCGCAGCGCGTCGGCGGGGTGCACGGTGAGCCGGGCGGCGTCCGGGCCGGCGAACCGCTCGGCGGTCTCCGGCAGCGCGGCGGCCAGGGCCGGGTCGAGTTCGACGGCGTGCACGTGCGCGGCCACCGGCAGCAGGGCCAGGGTGAGGGAGCCGAGGCCGGGGCCGACCTCCAGCGCCACGTCGTCCGGGGCGAGGCCGGCCGTGGTGACGATCCGGCGGACCGTGTTGGGGTCGTGCACGAAGTTCTGGCCGAGCTTCTTGGTCGGCGTGACGCCGAGCCGCGCGGCGAGTTCCCGGATCTCCGCCGGGCCGAGGAGTCCGGTCACGCCGGGCATCCTTTCACCACGGCCCGAAGGCCCGTTCGCCGGTCGCGGAGATCGCCGCGCAGAGTTCGTCGAGGTCCGCCCCGGTGGTCTCGGCCAGGAACCGGACGGTCAGCGGGATGAGGTACGAGGCGTTCGGCCGCCCCCGGTGCGGCATCGGGGTGAGGTACGGCGCGTCGGTCTCGACGAGCAGCTGCCCGGGCGGGGTGACGGCGGCCGCCTCCCGCAGGGCCGTGGCGCTGCCGAAGGTGACCGTGCCGGCGAAGCTGAGCAGGTAGCCCCGGCGGACGCACTCGCGGGCGAAGTCGGCGTCGCCGGAGAAGCAGTGCAGCACCACGGTGTCCGGGGCGCCCTCGTCGTCGAGGATCCGCAGCACGTCGGCGTGCGCGTCCCGGTCGTGGATGACCAGCGCCTTGCCGTGCCGCTTGGCGATGGCGATGTGCGCCCGGAAGCTCTCCTCCTGCGCGGCCCGCCCCTCGTCGCCGGTGCGGAAGAAGTCCATCCCGGTCTCGCCGATGCCCCGGACCCGGTCGCGGCCGGCGAGCGCCTCGATCGCGCGCAGCGCCTCGTCCAGATCGGCCAGCCGGGGCGCCTCGTTCGGGTGCAGCGCCACGGTGGCCAGCACCGCGCCGTGGCGCTCGGCGACGTCGGCGCCCCACCGGGACGACTCGACGTCGACGCCGACCTGCACGAGCCGGTCCACGCCGACGCCGGCGGCCACCGCGATCGCCGCCGCCACCGGGTCGCCGGCGGGCCCGACCGAGCCGCCGTCGGCCGGAGACCGCCCGGCCAGCGGGGGAATCCCGTACTCGCTGACCGTGATGTCGAGGTGGGTGTGGCTGTCCAGCACGGGCACCGCCAGCGGCTCCGGGGCGGGCGGGAACTCACCGGCCCGGCGGGCGGCGCGCTGCTTACGGGTTTCGGTCTGCTCGCTCATCGCGGCCAGCATCACACACCGCCGGGGGCCGGCGTTTCCGGACCGCCACCGACTGTTCACGTGCACCACATCTGCCACGCCTACGGTGCGGTGCGTGACCGTCACTCCCCAGGCCGGCGAGGCCGCCCCCGAGCGGACCGGGCTGCGCGTGACGTACGACGGCCGCGTCCACCCGGCGGAGGAGATCGCCCGGGGCGCGGCGTACGAGCTGTTCAGCGCCGAGGAGGCGCCCGGGTTCGAGTGGGCGCCCCGGCCCGGGGTCGCGTACCCGTGGCGGAAGTTCGTGCACGTCACCGAGGTGAGCGCGGTGCACGGGGCGGCCGAGCCGACGGAGGACGTCGACCCGCCGCTGCTCATGCCGCTGCACCGGGAGCACGGCTGGGCGTACCTGCACCAGCTCAGCCAGCAGCCCGGCGCGGCGGGCGACCCGACCCTCGCGGCGGCGCGCGGCTCGGCGGTGATCCGGCCGGGCACCCGGATGGTGAAGGTGCTCTCCGCCCGCCAGCTCGCCGGCTACGTGCGGGGCTGGCTGCCGCACGGCTTCTGCCACCGGGAGCACGACGTGGCGCACCTGCGCACCCCGGCCGGGATGGCGGTGCTGCGGGGCGACTCGGAGGGCGGCGACGTGGCGTACGCGCTGCGCTGGCGCGCCACCGACCCGGCGGACTACGACGTGCCGGTCGGGCCGGCGCACCGGGGGCTGACGGCGCTGCCGCCGCGGGACCGGCTCGGGCCGCCGGTGCTGGGCACCGGGTTCGTGCCGAGCAACGCCCAGCTCATCCCGGAGTTCGTCACCCGCGACTTCGCCGACCTGCCGATGCCGGCGAACGCCACCCTGCTCGCCTACCCGGCGGAGGGGGTGGAGGTGGTGCTCTACACCTACCAGGCGGAGCAGCGGGGCTGGCTGCGCATGGTCGGCCCGCAGTGGCGGCACCTGCTCGCCGCGGTGCCCGGCCTCTCCCCCGACCAGGAGTACGTGCCGACCGGCGACGCGCCCCGCTCCACCCAGCTCGTCGGCGGGTACGGCGGCGTCGAGTACGAGGCGGTGGCCGACCAGCCCGGCGGGTTCCGGCTGCTGGCCATGACCCGGGCGGCCCGCTACCCGGTGGAGTCGGCGGCCCGCCGGCTGCGCTACGCGGCCTGGCGCGGGGTGCCCTGCCTGGTGCTGCGGGAGGAGGCGGGCTGGCTGCGGCTGCGGCTGTGCCGGCCGGATCCGGACGCGGTGGCCACAACCGGGGCGCAGTGCCACGAGCGGGGCGTCTACGAGACGTGGGCGCCGGGCGCCGAGCTGACCGACGACCGGGTGGTGGATCTGCCGTACCGGACGGCATAACGGGGAGCGGGCCGGGAAAGCGCGGGCGTCCGAGACGCACGCAAGGGGAGAGAACCCGACATGCCTTTCGTCACCGTCGGTACGGAGAATTCCGCACCCATCGACCTCTATTACGAGGATCACGGCTCCGGCCAGCCGATCGTCCTGATCCACGGTTTCCCCTTCAACGGGGCGACCTGGGAGAAGATGGCCAACCCGCTGCTCGCGGCCGGCTACCGGGTGATCACGTACGACCGGCGCGGATTCGGCAACTCCGCCCAACCGTCGTTCGGCTACGACTACAACACCTTCGCCGCCGACCTCGACGTGCTGATGACGGAGCTGGACCTGCGCAACGCGATCCTGATCGGGCACTCGATGGGCACCGGCGAGGTGACCCGCTATCTGGGCGCGTACGGGTCGGACCGGGTGGAGCGGGCGGTGCTGATGGCGCCGTTGGCGCCGTTCCTGCTGAAGACGGCCGACAATCCGGAAGGGGTCGACCAGAGCCTGTTCGAGGGGTTCAAGGCGGCCATCATCCAGGACCGCTTCGCCTACCTGACCCAGTTCTGCGACGCCTTCTTCAACTACAGCGAGACCAAGGGCAAATGGGTCAGCGAGGAGGCGTACCGGGCGCACTGGGAGATCGGCGCGCGGGCGTCGGCGAAGGGCAGCCACGACTCCGTGGACGCCTGGCTCACGGACTTCCGGGGCGACCTGCCGAACATCAACGTGCCGGTGCTGATCATCCAGGGCGACAAGGACAACGTGCTGCCGTTCCCGGCCACCGGCCAGCGGTTGCAGCACATGCTGTCCGACTGCCGGCTGGTCATGCTCAAGGGAGCGCCGCACGGCACCCCGTGGACCCACCCGACCGAGGTCAACAAGGCGATCATGGAGTTCATCGGCGCGCCGCAGATGGCCCGCGCCTGACCCACCGACGGCGGCGGCCCCGGGGACACCCCGGGGCCGCGTCGCGTGTCGGGCCGTCAGCCGGCCAGCCGGGCCAGCTCCTCGTCGACGATCGACGGGTCGAGCTTGCGGAACACCGGCTTCGGCGCCGCGAGCGGCCGGCCCACCTCCAGGGGTACGGACTCCCAGCGCGCGCCGACCGTGTAGTCGCCGGTCAGCACCGGGTATCCCGGCCCGCCGTCGAGGTCCTCGACCTCCTCGATCCTCGGCATCGGGGCGTGCACCCCGGTGCCGCCGAGCAGCTCGTGGATCTTCTGTGCGGAGTGCGGCAGGAACGGGGTGAGCAGCGTGTTGGCGTCGCTGACCACCTGGAGGGCGACGTGCAGGATGGTGCCCATCCGCGGCTTGTCGTCCTCGCCCTTGAGCTTCCAGGGCGCCTGCTCGGACAGGTACTTGTTGGCCTCGGCCACGACCTTCATGGCCTCCCCGATGGCCTGCTTCTGCCGGTGCCGGGCGATCAGGTCGCCGACGGTGGCGAAGCCCGCCTTCGCGGTCTCCAGCAGGGCCCGGTCGGCGTCGGTGAGCCCGGCCGGGTCGACCGGCGGGATCGCCCCGAAGTTCTTCGCCGCCATCGAGATCGACCGGTTGACCAGGTTGCCCCAGCCGGCCACCAGCTCGTCGTTGTTGCGGCGGAGGAACTCGGCCCAGGTGAAGTCGGTGTCGTTGCTCTCCGGGCCGGCCACCGCGATGAAGTAGCGCAGCGCGTCGGCGTCGTACCGCTCCAGGAAGTCGCGGACGTAGATGACCACCTTGCGGGAGGAGGAGAACTTGCGGCCCTCCATGGTCAGGTATTCGCTGGAGACGACCTCGGTGGGCAGGTTGAGCCGGCCCAGCTCGCCCGGCTCGCCGTCCCGGGAGCCCTCGCCGGAGTAGCCGCCGAGCAGCGCCGGCCAGATCACCGAGTGGAAGACGATGTTGTCCTTGCCCATGAAGTAGTAGCCGCGGGCGTCACCGCCAGCTCCGCTGGCAGAGACGGCGGACCCCTCGCCGTCCTTTGGATTCCAGTACTTGCGCCAGGCCTCCGGGTCGCCGGTGCGGCGGGCCCACTCGATCGAGGCGGACAGGTAGCCGATCACCGCGTCGAACCAGACGTAGATCCGCTTGTCGGGCCGGTCGCGCCAGCCGTCGAGCGGGATCGGCACGCCCCATTCCAGGTCCCGGGTGATGGCCCGGGGCTGGAGGTCGTCGAGCAGGTTGCGGGAGAAGCGCAGCACGTTGGGGCGCCAGCCCTCCCGGCTGTCCAGCCACTGCCGCAGCGCGTCGGCCAGGGCCGGCAGGTCCAGGAAGAAGTGCTCGGTCTCCACGAACTCCGGCGTCTCGCCGTTGATCTTCGACTTCGGGTTGATCAGGTCGATCGGGTCGAGCTGGTTGCCGCAGTTGTCGCACTGGTCGCCGCGGGCGCTGTCGTAGCCGCAGATCGGGCAGGTGCCCTCGATGTAGCGGTCGGGCAGGGTCCGGCCGGTGGACGGGGAGATCGCGCCGGTCGTGACCTTGGGGACGATGTAGCCGTTGCGGTGCAGCCCCTCGAACAGCTCCTGCACCACGGCGTAGTGGTTGCGGGTCGTGGTCCGGGTGAACAGGTCGTACGACAGGCCCAGCGCCCGCAGGTCCTCGGCGATCACCCGGTTGTAGCGGTCGGCCAGCTCGCGCGGGGTGACCCCCTCGGCGTCGGCCTGCACCTGGATCGGGGTGCCGTGCTCGTCGGTGCCGGAGACCATGAGCACGTCGTGACCGGCCATCCGCATGTACCGGGCGAAGACGTCGGAGGGAACGCCGAATCCGGATACGTGGCCGATGTGGCGCGGGCCGTTGGCGTAGGGCCAGGCGACCGCGGCGAGAACGTGACTCATGAGCGCCAAGCCTAGTGATTGCCGCGGGGCACCGGCGAACCAATAGGGCGCGTACCACGCGCCGGCCCCGGCCGTACGCCCGATTTGTCGCCGACACGCGGCCTGAGCTGCCCGGCGGGCCCGTCCCGCCGGTGTCAAATGAACGGCGTGACCAGCAGACCAGCGGCACCCGGGCCGGGCGGGCCCTCCTCCGCGCCCCCGACCGGGGAGGCCGCGCGGATGTTCCCGGCGCGCGGCACGGTGGCTCCGCAGCCGCGGCTGGACCCGGCGGACCCGCCCGTCGAGGTGGAGCCGACCACCGGGGCGCCGGTGGACGCCGTCCCGCGCCGGGTGCCGGTCCGGCAGCCCCGTTGGCACCGGCGGTCCGCCGCGGTCGACGGCGGGACCACCTGGGCGCCGATCGAGGAGGTGCACTGGGACGGCACCCCGCTGCGGGAGGAGCCGCACCGCCCCCGCCGGTGGTCGCTCCGCCGGTCGGCGTCCCGGCGCGACCGCACCCGTCCGGCCCGTCCGCCGGACCCGGTCACCGGCCTGTCCGTGCTGCTGTCGTTGAGCCTGGTTGCCGCGTTCTTCGCCTGGGTGAGCGCCGGGCCGCTCTGGCTGGCGGTGGGGCACGGCACGAGCGGCACGGCCGTGATCACCGACTGCAGCGGCGGCGGGCTGACCCAGCGCTGCCGGGGGCTCTTCCTGGCCGACGGCGACCGCTTCCTGGCCCACGGTGTGCGGGTCAGCGGGGTGCCGGCCGACCGCACCGCCACCGGCTCGCTGCTGCCCGCCCGGATGACCGGGCCCGCCGCCGGCACCGCCTACGCGGACGCCGGCGCCGGCCGGCACCTGCGCTGGCTGCTCGGGCTGCTGCTGGTGGCCGGCTGCGCCGCCGGGATCGCCCGCTGGACCGGCGCCACCCGGCTGCCGGAGCGCCGGCACCGCCGCTGGGCGGTGGGTGTGGCGCTGGCCGGCCCGCTGCTGATCACCCTCGGGTTCCTGGCCGCGGCCTGGTAGCCGCTGGGCAGGGCGGTGCCGGAGGCCCTGCCGTCAGCTGTGCACGACCGTGTAGACCTCGCGGCGGCGCAGCCCGAACTCGGTGGCCACCTCGGTGACGGCGTCCCGCCGGGACAGCCCGGCCGCCTCCCGCGCGGCCACCGCGGCGCGCAGCGTGTCGTCGTCCGGCCGGACGGCCGCGGCCGGCGGCGCGCCGGCCACGACAAGGGTGATCTCGCCGCGCGGCTCGCCCGCCGCGGCCCACTCGGCCAGTTCGCCGAGCGGCCGGCGGACCACCTCCTCGTACGTCTTCGTCAGCTCGCGGCACAGCGCGGCGGGCCGGTCCGGGCCGAACGCCTCGGCCAGGTCGGCCAGCGCCCCGGCGATCCGGTGCGGCGCCTCGAAGAGCACCAGGGTGCGTTCCTCGGCGGCCAGCGCGCGCAGCCGGGACCGGCGGGCGCCGGGCGTGCGGGGCAGGAAGCCCTCGAAGCAGAACCGGTCGCACGGCAGCCCGGACAGCGCCAGGGCGGTGGTCACGGCGCTCGGCCCGGGGGCCGCGGTGACCGGGACGCCGGCGTCCAGGGCGGCCCGGACCAGCCGGTAGCCGGGGTCGGACACGCTGGGCATCCCGCCGTCGGTGACCAGCGCGACGGTGTAGCCGCCGGCGAGGACGTCGACCAGTTCCGGGGTGCGCCGCTCCTCGTTGCCCTCGAAGTAGGAGACGATCCGGCCCGGCACGCTGACCGCCAGGTCGCGGGCCAGCCGGGTGAGCCGGCGGGTGTCCTCGGCGGCGACCACGTCGGCGGCGGCGAGGACCTCGCGGAACCGGGCGGACGCGTCGGCCGGGTTGCCCAGCGGCGCACCGAGCAGCACCAGGCGGCCAACCTCGGACATTTCACCCACGACGTGCGCTCCTTCATCGACGGCCGTACCAATCTCGGAGACGACGGGCGCCACCGGGCACCTCCGCAGCCTACGATCGCCGGGTGACGAGTGCGTCGACAGCACAGAGCGCGAACGCGGGCGGGTCCGCCGCCGGGCCGACGAGCGCCGACCAGGCCACGAACCCCGCCGCGAGCGGCGGCGGCGGCCGGATCCCGGCCGTCGTGCGGCGACGGCTCGACACCGTCGACGCCCGCCTCGACCGGTGGCACGCCTGGCTGGCCACCGGGGTGGTGGTGGCGATCGCGGCCATCCTGCGCTTCGTGGGGCTGAGCGGCCCCAACGGAAAGATCTTCGACGAGATCTACTACGCGCGTGACGCGTACGGGCTGATCGACCGCGGCGTCGAGTGGAACTACAAGGACAACGGCCCGTCGTACGTGGTGCACCCGCCGCTGGGCAAGTGGCTCATCGGCCTCGGGGAGTGGGCCTTCGGCTACCAGGACGCGGAGACCAAAATTTCCGTGCCGGGGCACCTGGTCACCACCGCCCCCGAGTTCGGCTGGCGGTTCGCGGCGGCCGTGGCCGGCACCCTGTCGGTGCTGCTGCTGGTGCGGATCGGCCGGCGGATGTTCCGCTCCACCACGCTGGGCTGCGCGGCCGGGCTGCTGCTCGCCCTGGACGGCTTCCACTTCGTGCTCTCCCGCACCGCGCTGCTCGACATCTTCCTGCTGCTGTTCGTGCTGGCCGCGTTCGGCGCGCTGGTGCTGGACCGGGACGCCCGGCGGCGGCGGTGGGCCCGGGCGCTGGAGGCGGGGCTCGACCCGACGCTGCCGGGGCGGGCGGGCCGGCCGACGTCGACCTGGCGGGACTGGCCGTGGTGGCGGCTGGCCGCGGGCGTGCTGCTCGGCTGCGCCTGCGCGGTGAAGTGGAGTGGCCTCTACTTCGTCCCGGCCTTCGCGCTGCTCGTGCTGCTCTGGGAGGTCGGCGTGCGCCGCTCGGCCGGGGTCCGCCGCCCCTGGCGGGACGCCCTGCTGGACGAGGGGCCGTGGCTGCTGGCGGCCGGCGCGCTGATGGTCGTGACCTACGTGCTCACCTGGTCGGGCTGGCTGCTCGGCGACGAGGGCTACTACCGCCTGGCCAGCCGCTACCCGAACACCCCGGGGCTGAGCGACACCCCGGTCGTCGGGCCGCTGATCAACCTGTGGGAATATCACAAGGCCGCGTACGGCTTCCACACCCAGCTCGACGACCCGCACAAGTACCAGTCCTGGCCGTGGCAGTGGCTGCTGCTCGGCCGGCCGGTCGCCTTCTACTGGTCCGGCGACGGCAACTGCGGAGCGCCGAGCTGCGCCTCGGAGATCCTGCTGCTGGGCACCCCGCTGCTGTGGTGGTCGTTCCTGCCGGCGCTGGTGGCGACGGTCTGGCTCGGGCTGGCCCGGCGCGACTGGCGGGCCGGCGCCATCCTGCTCAGCGTGGCCGCCGGCCTGCTGCCCTGGTTCTGGTTCGCCCTCGACGGCCGCACGATGTTCTCCTTCTACGCCGCGCCGGCGGTGCCGTTCCTCGTGCTGGCGGTGGTCTACGTGCTCGGCGCGATCGTCTCGCCCGCCCCGGTCGCCGGCACGGCGCCGCCACCGAGCGCCGAGGCCACGGCCGACCGCCGCCTGGTCGGCGGGATCATCGCGGGCGCGTACGTGCTGCTGGTCGCCCTCTGCTTCGGCTACTTCTACCCGGTCTTCGTGGGCCGGTTGATGGCCTACGCGGACTGGTCCGCCCGGATGTGGCTGGACGGTCGCTGGATCTGACCGGCGCGGCCCGGCGGGGCACCCGCCGGGCCGGAAAACCGGTTGCGATCACGGGCCCGTCCGTCGACGGCGGCTTCGGGTACGAAAAAGCGCGCCCCGATCGCCTGCCACGGGGGAAGCGGGCGATTGGGGCGCGCAAGACAGAGCTTAACCACAGTGCGGCAGTGGCACAACGGGTCGACCCTGGTCAGATTTCCGACGAATGCGCCACCCCACAAAAGGTTTACATCGGGCACTTCACGGTGGGTCACCCTGCGGAAACGTCACGAATTCCTTACCATTCGCCGGCGCGCGAACGGCCCGGCGCCGCAACTCCTGATCATGCCGCCGATCATATCGATCGACCTTGATCTGATTGACCCGGATGATCTTCCACAGTGGATCTCACTACACTTCGCCCGGTGATCAACAAGAGACGACCGGCGGCCGTCCTGATCGGACTGCTGGCGGCGACCGCGCTGCTCGGCGCGCCACCCGCCGCGGCCGACGACGAGACCGCCGAACCGCCCGCCGAACCGCCCAAGGTCGAACTGGTCCTGGACGTCAGCGGCTCGATGCGGGCCCGGGACATCGACGGGCGCAGCCGGATCTCCGTGGCGCAGCAGGCGTTCAACGAGGTGGTCGACGCGCTGCCGGACGAGACCCAGCTCGGCATCCGGGTGCTCGGCGCCACCTACCGGGGCGAGGACAAGAAGCAGGGCTGCCGGGACACCCAGCAGATCGTGCCGGTCGGCCCCGTGGACCGTACGCAGGCCAAGGCCGCCGTCGCCACGCTGCGCCCGACCGGTTTCACCCCGGTGGGGCTCGCGCTCCGCTCCGCCGCGCAGGACCTGGGCACCGGCAGCACGGCCCGCCGGATCGTGCTGATCACCGACGGCGAGGACACCTGCGCGCCGCCCGACCCCTGCCAGGTGGCCCGGGAGCTGGCCGCCCAGGGCACCAGGCTGGTCGTCGACACCCTCGGCCTGGCCCCCGACGAGAAGGTCCGCCGGCAACTGCTCTGCATCGCCGCGGCCACCGGCGGCACGTACACCGCGGCGCAGAGCGCCGACGAGCTGACCGGGCGGATCAAGCAACTGGTGGACCGGGCCCGGGACACGTACACCGCCACCCCGACGGTGGTCGGCGGGTCGGCCGGGTGCGACGGCGCGCCGCTGCTCGCCCCCGGCGTCTACACCGACCGGGAGGCGTTCGCCGAGCACCGCTGGTACCGGGTGCCGGTGCGGCAGGGGCAGGAGCTGCGCGCCTCGGTGAGCGTCGCGCTGGACCGGCCGGTGAACCCGGACTACGGCGTGCTGCTGCGGGCCACCGCCGCGGACGGGCGGGAACTGGTCCGAGGGGTCGACGCCGGCAGCGGGCGTACCGACGTGGTCTCGGCCGGGCTGCGCTGGTCGGCCGCCGAGGAGGAGAGCCCCGAGCCCACCCCGAGCGGGGTGCAGCCGGCGCGGACCGTCTGCCTGGTGGTCAGCAACTCGTTCGCGCCGCGCGCCGGCACCCAGGTCACCCCGGGCATGCCGGTGGAGCTGACCGTGGACGTGGTCGCCGCGTCCCCCGCCCCGGACGGGCCCGACCTCGGCCGCGGCTGGGCGCTGCTGGTCCTGCTCACCCTGGCCGGACTGGTCACCGGGCTGGTCGCCGGGCTGCTCACCCGCTGGTGGGTGGCCACGTGGAGGGAGAACTGAGGATGCGTACCCTGATCCGCTCCGCGGCGGCGCTGGCCGCCGCCGGGCTGGCCCTCACCCCCACGGCCGCCGCCGCGGCGCCCACCCCGTCGCCCGGCGCGGCCACCGTCACCAAGGCCGGCACCTCGTTCCTGACCGCCACGACCATCACCCCCGGCCAGCCGGTCCGGGTGGGAGCCTCGACCGGCGACCACCTCTACTGGTCGTTCCGCGCCGAGGCCGGCGACGTTCACGAGGTCAGCGCGACGGTCTCGTTCGGCGGCAGAGCGCGGACCGGCCCGTCCACCTGGACCGTCGACGTCTTCGACGGGCTGCGCCGGCGTCAGGCGTGCACGGCCGGCGCGCAGACCCCGACCGTCGCGGCGACCGCGACAAGCGTGACCCTCGGGTGCACGCTGCGCCGGGTCCGGCCCTGGGCGGAGCCCTGGTCCGGCGACCCACTGCCCGGGACCTACTACCTCCGGCTCTCGGTCACCGACCTGCCCGAGCCCGACCTCGGCCTGCCGGTCGAGGTGGACCTGCTGGTCGGTGCGGCCACCGCGGGCGGTGGGTCCGGCGACGACGGGGAGCTGGCGGCGCCCCTGGTGGCGAACACCAGGGCGGGCACGGTGCTCACCGCGGAGCCGGCCCCCGAGCCGGTCGCCGAGGAGGAGATCGGCCTCACCGGCTGGCTCCCTGAGGCCGGCTCGCGCTGGGTGTGGACCAGCGCGGGCGGGGTGCTCGCCGCCGTGGGGGGCGTGGTGGGCTTCGCGCTCACCCGGCGACGCCGCCCCTGAGCCCGCGACCGGTGGCCGCCGCGTCGGGTGCGGGGCGGCCACCGGAAGCGGGGGGTCAGAGGGTGCGCGGGCCGCGCGGCACCCAGCCGATGAAGCGGTCCTGGAGGGATGAGTCCGGAGCGGTGCGGAGGTCCTGCGTGGCGGCCGCCAGGCAGGAGCCCAGATAGACGCTCAACGAGGCGCGGTCCACCTGGTACTCGTCCAGCAGTTGCCGGCGTTTCGTGGCACAGGGCCAGTCCTCGTCGCAGGAACCGCAGGTCCAGTCGGGGGTCACGGGGGCGTGCTCGCCCGGTCGTGATTCCGACGCCTTCGCACCAGGCGTCATCGGCCGTTCCTCTCGTCAATGAACACGTGTGTGTGGACGGTGCCTCCCCGCAACGACCCAACAGCGCTCCGGAACGCTTCGGCGTTACACGGTTGCGGTAGGTTTCGGCGTCATGCGGGACCTGCTGCCGCCCGAGGTCGCCGTGGCGGTGGCCGGCGCCACGGACTGGACCGGCGCGCTGCTCCCGGCCGAGCGGGCCTGCCTGGGCGAGCGGGCCGCCGCCGGCCGCCGCCGGGACTTCACCGCCGGACGGGTGTGCGCCCGCCGGGCGCTGGCCGGCCTGGGCCTGCCGCCCACGCCGGTGCCCGCCGCCCCCGACCGCGCCCCGGTCTGGCCGGCCGGCGTGGTCGGCACCATCACCCACACGCGGGACTACTGCGCGGCCGCCGCCGCCCGCGCCGCCGACGTCCGCGCCGTCGGCATCGACGCCGAGGGCCACCGGGAACTTCCCACCGGGGTACGCCGGAAGGTCTGCCTGCCCGAGGAGGAGGCCGAGGTGGCCCGCCTGCCCGGCGGGGTGGCCTGGTCGGTCGTGCTGTTCAGCGCCAAGGAGACCGTCTACAAGGTCTGGCACCCGCTCGTCGGCACCTGGCTGGACTTCTCCGACGCCCGGGTCACGCTCGATCCCGAGGCGGGCACGTTCACCGCCCGCATCGCGCCGGCCCGGCTCACCGCCACCCCGCTGACCGATCCGCCATCATCGATAGCCGGTCAGTTCGCGGTGGACGCCGAACTGGTGCGCACCGCCGCCGTTCTGGTACCCGGGTGAGGGCCTGACGGTCGCGTTGCGGCCGGCTTGTACCGTCGTCCCGACTGACGATCTCGAAGGTGCCCAAGGAGTACGGTGAGCCACCCTCAGCCTCCGTTCGGACCGCAGGACCCGAACCAGCAGCCTCAGGAACCGCCGACCCAGGCGTTCCCCACCGCGCCGATGCCGCCGCTGCCCGGCAGCCCGCAGGCGCCGCAGCCGCCGGTCTCGGGCGCGCCGTACCCGCCGCAGCCGCCGACCTCGGGCGCCCCGTACCCGCCGCAGCCGCCGACCTCCGGCGCGCCGTACCCGCCGGTCTCCGGTGGCGGGTACCCGCCCGCCCCGGAGTCGCCGTACGCGCCGCCGCCCACCTCCGGCACGCCCTACGCGCCGCAGCCGCCGACGTCGGGTGCGCCGTACCCGCCGCCGGGCGGGGCGCAGCCGCCGTACCCGCCCACCGGCGCCGGGTTCCCCCCGCCGCCCGGGCAGTACCCGCCGCCCCCGGGTGAGGCCTACCCGCCGACCGGGCCGTACCCGCCCGCGCCGGGCCAGTTCGGCCCGCCGGCGAAGAAGTCCAACAAGAACGTCTGGATCACCGTCGGCATCGTGGCGGCGGTCATGCTGCTGCTCTGCTGCGGCGGCGGCATCTTCGCCATCTACAGCGGGGCGCAGAAGACCAAGGACGCCATCGACAGCCTGCCCACCCCGGGCGTCACCTACAGCAACCCGGTCGACGACACCCCGACCGGCGGCACCTCCGCGACCCCGGAGCCGGGCCGGACCGACAACGAGACCTTCAACATGCCGTCCGGCGACACCCTGATCGTCAACGACGACGACGGCACCGTCGAGATCACGGTCAGCAACTTCCGGACCAAGGACAAGTCCTGCCAGGAGTTCATGCCGGGGCCGAAGAACGGCATGTACCTGATCGCCGACGTGACCGCAGAGGTCACCAAGGGCACCGGCTCGATCAACCCGTTCTTCTTCAAGTGGGTCGGCACCGACGGCACCGAGGAGAACGGCGTCGGCGGCGCCTTCTCCGGCTGCGGCAAGCTGATGGGCTCGGGCAACAACCTGCCCACCGGCAGCAAGCGCAGCGGCCAGCTCATCTTCGACGTGAAGAACAAGAACGGCACGCTGGAGTACGAGCACCACCTGCGTACCGCGGGCTCCTGGAAGCCGTGACAAGGTCCGCCGTGTGAGCGAGGGGTCGGTCCGAAAGGGACCGGCCCCTCGTCCGTTCGGACATTTCCATGTGCGAACGCCGCCGCCGCGGCGCTAGGAAGAACGGATGGCCCACGAGACGACCATCCCGCTGCTGCCGTGCCGCTCCCTGGACGACGTGGCGCCCTTCTACCAGGCCCTCGGCTTCCAGGTCGGATACCGGCAGGCGCGACCCAACCCGTACCTCGCGCTGCACCGGGAGGATCTCCACCTGCACTTCTTCGGCATGCCCGAGTTCGACCCGGCCACCTCGTACGGCACCTGCCTGGTCCTGGTGGACGACATCGCGGCGATCCACCGTGACTTCGCCGCCGGCATGCGCGCGGCCTACGGCAAGGTGCTGATCTCCGGCGTGCCGCGGATGACCCGGCCCCGGGCGCGGAAGAACCAGGACGGGCACAGCGGCTTCAGCATCGTCGACCCCGGCGGCAACTGGATCCGGTTCGTGGCCCGCACCGCGCCGCCGGCCGACGACGCCCCGACCGGGCGGCTGGCCCGGACACTGGAGAACGCGGTGGTGCAGGCGGACTCGCGCGGCGACCACCGGCAGGCCGCCCGGATCCTCGACGCGGCGCTGTCCCGGCCGGACGCCGCCGACGACCCGCTCGTCCACGTCGAGGCGCTGGTCTACCGGGCCGAGCTGGCCCTCGTCCTGGACGAGCCGGCGGCCGCCCGGGAGCTGCTGGAGCGGGCGGAAGCCGTCCCGCTGAGCGAGGACGGCCGGGAACGGTTGGCCGCCACCCTGCGACACGCGGCGGACCTCGCCGCGTCCGGCGACTGACCCACCCCACGCGCACGCCCCAGCGGGCCATCGGGGTTTCACTCTCCGACGGTCGGGGACGCCGCTGGCGGAGGGGTGCGACGGCGCCCACGACGACAGGGGAGACGGCATGAGCGTCGAACGGGCGAAGGACGACCTTGAGGATCTGGCCGGTCCGGCCCGGGCCCGCCTGGGTGACATGAACCGGGACGAACGGGGCGAGGCCGACGAGGTGCGGCGCCAGGACGAGATCCGGGGCAAGCGGCCCGGTGAGCACGTGCAGCAGGACGCCGCCGACGCGAGGGACGACTTCACCGCCTGAGGTGTCCCGGTCTCGACCGGTGGGGGTGCCCGCTGTCCGGCGCATCCCGCCAGCCGGGTAGCTGATCACCGCTCGTCGCTCCGGGCAACCAGTCGGAACGTTCCGCCCTGACAGGCCGTCGAGGTGTCGGCACCGACGGTGCCGATCGGCCGCTAGCAATTGTTGCGGCCGCAAGCACACTGAGAGGCGTGACGTACCCACCCCCGCAGGACCCGTGGCACGGGCAGGCGCCGCCGCCCCCGCCGCCACCCCAGCCGCCGACCGCCCAGTTCGGCGCGGTCCCGTATCCGACGGGGCAGTATCCGGCCACGGCGCCGCAGCAGTCCTGGTGGCGCCGGCTCTCTCGCGGAGCGCAGGTCGCCATCGTGACGGCGGGCGTCCTGATGTTCTGTTGCTGTGGCGGCATCGCGATCGGCGCGGTGACCGATCCGCCGGCGAACACCGACAAGAAGGACGCCGCCCCGGCCACCTCTGCGACGAACGGCGGCGAGGCCGCCGCTCCCGCTCCGGCCGTGGCCGATGTCGCCAGCCCGTCGGCGGTGGCGAGCCCCAGCGAGGTGGTGCCGAGCGAGTCGCCGTCCCCACAGGTGGTGACCAGGACCGTCACGGCCACCGAGAAGATCGCCTACTCGACCAGGACGGTCAAGGACTCCTCCCTGCCGGAGGGCACGAAGAAGATCCGCACCCGGGGGGTCACCGGCGTCCGCACCCTCACGTACCAGGTGACCGTCACCGACGGCGTGCAGACCGGGAAGAAGCTGGTGCGGTCGGTGGTCACGAAGGCGCCCGTCACGCAGGTGGTCGCCGTCGGGACCAAGCAGACGCGGCAGTGCGACCCGAACTACAGCGGCGCCTGCGTGCCGATCGCCAGTGACGTCGACTGCGCGGGCGGCAGTGGCAACGGTCCCGCGTACGTCCGCGGTCCGGTGCGGGTGGTGGGCAGCGACATCTACGACCTGGACCGCGACGGCGACGGGATCGCCTGCGACGACTGACGGCGGAACCGCCGGGCGCTCTGGTGCGCCCGGTGGGCCGTACCTCGAACCGGTGCTCCTGCGACGCGGTCCAGCGGGCTGTTCGCGGGTCCGCTAGGACGGCGGTGACGGCGCCTCCGCGGGGTTCCGGCGCTCGCGCACCGCGTCCCACACCGCCACCCCGGCGAGGACGGCCGTGGCGGCAGCGGCGGCGAGCACCGGCGAGCGGTGCAGCAGCGCCGGTGTCAGGGCGGCGAGCGCGACCAGTCCGATCACCCGGGACGGGGACAGCCGGGAGAACACCTCGTACTCCATGCGGGACCGCCCGGCGAGGAAGAGTCCCGGCCCGCCGAGGATGACCGCGAGCCAGAGCTGATCCTGGTGCCCGCGCGGCTCCCGGATGATCAGCGCGTAGCCGACGCCGGCGGCCAGGATGCCGGTGACGATGACGAGCTGGGTGTAGTACCCGGACTTGCCGAGCTTGTCGGGGCGAGCGGCGACCTCGATGGCGGCGGAGAACACCGCCCCGGCACGGTGGAAGTAGATCCGCCACATCAGCACCGCGGTGGCGAAGGCCAACACGGCCGGCGCCACCCGGTCGGGCGTGAACGCGTCGGCGAACGTCGCGCCCGTGAGCAGGATGGTCTCGCCGATCGTGATGACGATGAGCTGCTGGTAGCGCTCCGCGAGGTGCTCGCCCGCCAGCCGCCAGTCCTCCGCCCCGGTCCGGCCGAGCTTCGGGACGGGCCAGCCGAACACGAGACCCGCGTAGTCCAGGGCGACCGCCAGCGTCCAGAGCGCTCCGCGCGCGGGACTCTGTGGAAACAGCGCCGCTCCGGCGATCCACGGCACGGCGGAGAGCGTGGCCCAGCACAGGTGACGCGCGGGGCTGTGCCGCTCGACGTCCCGGCGCGCGATCAGGAGGATGAGGGGCTTTCCGACCTGGATGGCGACGTACGTGACCGCGAAGAGCAGCCCTCGCGCGCCGAACGCGTGCGGCAGGGTGACCGCGATGATCATGCTGCCGAACATCGTCCAGACGATCAGCAGCTGGGTCACCGGTTGCCGGGGTTCCACCCGGCTGGTCACCCACGCCGCGTGGACCCAGACCATCCACAGGGCCAGCAGCAGGAGCACCGTCTGACCGACCTCGGGCAGGACGACCTGACGGTCGGTGGTGAAGTCCTCGATCAGGCGCTGCGAGAACCGGGTCAGCACGAAGACGAAGACCAGGTCGAGGAGCAGCTCCCCCTCCCGGCCCTGCAGCAGTCCGCGCCAGCCACCGATCGACATCTACCGCCAACGCCCCTGTCCGCTTCGCACCGGTTTCCCGCAGTCGTACCACGGTGGTCGGGCCGCTGGCAGTCAGACGGGGCAGTGCGTCGGCGGCCGGGAGTCCCACCTCGCCCCTAGGGTGGGCGGATGATCCTCGCCGATTTCGCCGGATCCTGGGCCGGCACCAACGGGTTCCGGTTGATGCCCGCCGACCCGCTCGTCGAGTCGCCGGCCACGCTGACCGTGACGACCGCCGCCAGCGGTCATCTCACCTCGGTCGCCTATTCCTGGACCCACCCGGACGACGGGCCGCAGGACGGCCTGGTCGTCATCGGGGCCGGCGACCGGGAGGGCTCGCTGGTCGCCGTCTGGGGCGACTCGTGGCACCAGCAGCCGACGCCCATGTCGTTGACCGGGGGCCCGGGGTCGGACGCGACGTTCGAACTGTCGGCGGAGTACGGCGGCGGTTGGGCGTGGCGGATCGTCTTCGACGCCGCCGACGCGGCAAACCTGCGGATGCGGATGGACAACGTCATCCCGGCCGACCGGGCCACGGCCGAGAAGTCCGCCGGGCCCTATCCCGCCATGGTCACCGACGTGCGCCGGGTCTGACGAGTCAACCCGTCGTCCTACCGGTCGTGTCGGATCGCGACGGGGTGGCGCGGTTCGTAGAGACCGAGTTCGCTCCCGCCGGGCAGCCGCAGGGCGGTGCGCAGCCCCCACCGCTCCTCGGTGACCGGGATCGTGAACTCGACGCCCTTCCCGGCGAGGTCGGCCATGGTCGCCGCGAGGTCGTCGCACATGAGGAACAGCTCGTGGGCCGGCGCGCCCCCGGTCGGGTGCACGGCGAGCTCGGCCGGTGGGAGCGTGAAGATGAGCCAGCCATGGCCGGCGTCGACGTGGCCGTAGTCGAGCGTGTCCCGGAAGAAGGCGCGGTCCGCCTCCGGGTCGCGGCTGTAGATGATCACATGAGCACCATTGATCATTGATCGACCATAGTGCCGAGGTCGGCGGGGCGCCGCCGATCCCGCCAGAACGCGGGAAAGGCCGTCTCCGACGAGCGGAAACGGCCTTCGAACTGGGTGGAGCTGAGGGGATTTGAACCCCTGACCCCCTCGATGCGAACGAGGTGCGCTACCGGTCTGCGCCACAGCCCCTCCGCTGGCGTACCAGCGTCGGTCCCACCCGGCTTGCACCGGGCGGGCCGGCGACAAGGCTAACAGGTCGGGCGCCGCCGAGGCGAACCGCCCCACCGCGGCAGGAGATCTTGGAGGGAAACGGCCCCCATAGGGGCCGAAACCCTCCAAGATCGAATCCGGCGTCCTTCATCCGACGGGTTGATGAAGGCCGGTGCGGAAGCCGGCCGCGGACAGGGGAGCTTGTGATGGCCAAGATCGTGATCGCCGTGGGGCACGGCCGGCGCCTCTTCGAGGGCACGCATCAGCGGGGAAGACCTTTTCAGGCGCCCCGCCCGCTCTGGTACGGCCGCCCCCGCAGGCCACCCGCCCGGCGGTAGGAGACCGAGCCGCCGCTCGCGGCGGGCGGCAGGTCCGCGGGCCGGTCCAGCCCCATGGCGGTGCGCCGGACGGCCTCCCGCTGGGCGGCCAGCCGGCGCTGCGCCTCCCGTCGGGCGGCAGCGCGCCGCGCCTGCTCGCGGCGTACCTCGGCCTGGCGGGCGGCCAGCCACGCCGCCTCGCGGGCCTCCGCGCGCCGCCGCCGGCGCTCGGCGAGGGCCCGCTGCCGCAGGTGTACGACGTATGCCACCAGCAGGGCGCCGGTGACCGAGACGCTGATCCAGAAGCCGGGGCTCACCAGCACCACGCCGACCAGTTCGACGAAGTTGAGCAGCAGCAGCGCGGCGAGCACCCGGCGCCGTCGGTAGACGGCCGGGGTGTGCCGGCGCCTCGGGGGGTGCCGTCGGCGGGACTTGGCGGGGGCGGGCGGCACCGAGCGGAGCCGGCCCGACCGGCGGCGTGCGGGTGGCGCCGACACCGGACGGGAGAGACCGCCCGTGTCGGTGTCTTCACTGAGAGTGACGACGAGGGAGCGGGGCGGGTGCACCGGCCGCCGTCCGGGCACGGTGCGACGTCGACGGCGGCGCTGGAGCACCCGGGCCGTCGACTGCGCCCGCTCCGCCACCAGCCGCTCGGTGGCGTCGTACCGGCGGACCAGCGCCGGCGCGAGGGCGAGCAGACCGGCGGCGGCGAGGACGGCGAGGAGCACCGAGGTCGGCACCCTCACCCCTCCCGTCACCAAGTTCGGGGCGAGCGCCACACGACCGCAACTTCTTCCGTCGCCCGTCGTTGATGGCGCAGATCGTGCGGGCAGGCAGCGCTTGCCACAGCTTGCAGTTACTTGAGGTTACGGGCCGTCGACCCACTTCACCGTGCGCCGCGCCGGGCGTGGCGGGTGGGAGCCTTCAACCGCGGTTGTCACGCACGCGGTGCCAACGGGCCAGCAGCCCGCCCTCGGCGACCACTTCCTCACTTGTCATCGCGTATCCGATGTGGTCACGCCACGCGCCGTCGATATGCATGTAGCGCACGTGGTAGGCCTCCTCGCGGAAGCCGAGCTTCTCCACCACCCGGCGGGACGGCTGGTTCTCCGGCCGGATGTTCACCTCGATGCGGTGCAGCCCGCCGGGGCCGAACGCGTGGTCCACGGCGAGGGCCACCGCGGTGGGCATGACGCCGCGACCGGCCACCCGGGAGTCCACCCAGTAGCCCACGTAGCCGGAGCAGAACGCGCGCCGCACGATGCTGCCCACGTTGAGGTGGCCGACGAGTCGTTCCTCGCCGTTCTCGCGCAGGCAGACCGCGAACGGCATGCCGTCGCCGGTCCGCGCGGACCGGCGCTGGTCGGCGTGGACGTAGCGGAACGCGGCCGGCGAGTTCATCTCGTCCCAGCTGCCGGGCAGGTGCGACTCCCAGGGGGACAGCCAGGCCTTGTTGGCCCGCCGGATCTCCGACCAGCCGGTCGCGTCGGAACGCCGGTACGGCCGCAGCACCACCGGACCGTCCACCAGCACCGCCGGCCATCCCGGCTGCCGCCGGAACCAACTCACCGAGTCAGCCATCCGTTCGCTCCCGCGCGGCTCGCGAACCCACTCGCGCTCACCGGCGCCGGTCCAGCAGGAGGACGTCCACAGTCGACCCGGCCGCCGCGGTGGTGACCCGCTCGCCGAGGACGAGCAGGCCGTTCGCCTCGGCCAGGCCGGAGAGGGTGAACGGCCCACCGGCGAGCGGCTGCACGGTGTAGCCGCCGCCGCGCCGCTCGGCCACGTGCGCCGGGCGGAACTCGCGCAGGCCCACCGGGGACGAGACCGTCTCCAGCAGGTGCGCCCGGACGCTGGGCCGGAACACGGGCTCGGCGCCGGCCAGCAACTGGATGGCCGGGCGGGCCAGCACCTCGAAGCCGATAAGCGCCGCGCCGGGCTCACCGGGAAGACACACCACCGGCACCTCCTCGGCGCCGACCGTACCGAATCCGAGGGCCGTTCCGGGATAGAGGGCGACCTCGGTGAAGGTGACCGGCCCGGCCCGGCCGCCCTCCCGGCGGGACAGGATCCGGCGGACCATGTCGCCGGGGCCGGTGCCGGTGCCGCCGGTGGTGATGATCAGGTCGGCCCGCAGGGTCTGGTCCTCCAGCAGGCCGCGCAGCGCCTCCGGGTCGTCGTCGCAGATCCCGACCCGGTACGCCAGCGCGCCCGCCTCGGCCGCGGCGGCGGTCAGCGCGTGCGAGTTCGTGTCCACCACCTGGCCGGGCTGGCTGCCCCGGCCCACGTCGACCAGCTCGTCGCCGGTGGCCACGATGACCACCCGCGGGCTGGGCCGGACCACGACGTGACCGATGCCGGTGGCGGCGCAGACCGCGACCAGGGCGGGCGAGACGTACGTGCCGGCGCGGGCGAGCAGGGTGCCGGCGGGCAGTTCCTCACCGGCGCGCCGGACGCCGTAGCCCCGCTTGGGGGCGCGGAAGATCTCCACGGCGGCCATGCCCTGGTCGGTCCACTCCACGGGGACCACCACGTCGGCGCCGACGGGCAGCGGCGCGCCGGCCGCCACGGAGAAGCAGGAGCCGGGGGTGAGCCGGACCGGGCGCCAGCTCGCCGCGCCCAGGTCACCGACCACGTTCAGCCGGATGCTGCGGCCGCCGGGGATACCGGAGGGGGCCGGGACGTAGCCCGGCCCCCGGCTCCCTCCGGAGATGTCCTCCCAGCGCGCGGCGTACCCGTCCACCGCCGCCTGGTCGAAGGCGGGGAACGAGTGCGGCGCGACCACGTCCTCGGCGAGGACGTTGCCGTACGCCTGGGTGAGGTCGAGGTCGAGCGGAGGCAGCGCGCGTAACCTGCGCAGCACGCTGCCCAGGTAGTCGGCGAGCGGCGTCAACTCGTTCGCGGCCGCCTCGGCGTCGGCCGTCGCGGTCATGTACCGGCACCGCCGGACGTGTCGCGCATCCCGTTGAGAATCGCCGCGGTGACCGTCTCGTCGCCGGCGTTGACGAACTCGGTGAGCCACTTGCGGAACTCGGCGCCCAGGTCCTCCCGCTCGACGGCGATCTGCACCACGGTCTGGAGGTAGCCGAGCGGCTGGCCGGTGTCGTAGCGGGTGCCCCGGTAGACGATGGCGTGCACGGGCACGCCCTCGTTGCGCAGGATCTCCATGGCGTCGGTCAGCTGGATCTCGCCGCCACTGCCCGGCTCGGTGCGCCGGATCGCGTCGAAGATCCGGCCGGGGAGCACGTAGCGGCCGAGGACGGCGAGGTTGCTCGGCGCGTCCTCCGGCTTCGGCTTCTCGACCATGCCGGTGACCCGGACGACCTCGGCGAGGTCGCCGAACTCGGGCCCGGCCGGCTCGACGGAGGCGATCCCGTAGCGGGAGGTCTCGGCCGGGTCGACCTCGAAGAAGGCGAGCACGATGCCGCCGGTGCGGGCCTGTAGGTCCAGCATGGCCGGCAGGAGCGGCTCGTCCATCTTGACGAACTCGTCGCCGAGCAGCACCGCGAAGGGCGCGTCGCCGACGTGCGACTCGGCGTAGCCCACGGCGTGGCCGAGGCCGAGCTGCTCGGGCTGGCGGCAGGTGTAGATCTCGGCCAGGTCCTCGGTGCGCTTGACGGCGGCCAGCAGCTCGGGCTTCTTCTCCAGCCGCTCCTCCAGGTCGGGCCGGCGGTCGAAGTGGTCCACCATGGCCGTCTTGCCGCGCCCGGTGATCAGCAGCACGTCGTTGAGCCCGGCCTGCGCGGCCTCCTCGACGATGTACTGGAGCACCGGCCGGTCGACGACCGGCAGCAGCTCCTTGGGCACCGCCTTGGTGGCCGGCAGGAACCGGGTGGCCAGGCCGGCGGCCGGGATGACGGCCTTGACGGCGCGGGAGCGACCGGTCGCGGCGGTCGCTGAGGGGTTCGCTGAGTGCTCCGACATGCCGCGAGACTATCGGCCACGGCTCTGCCGCGGCGGGTGAGGACCGGAAGACGCGCCGCCCTGTGCCGCCGTCGCGGCGTCCCCGGCCCCGGCCCGGGGCAGTCCGTCGGGCGGGCTGACCGCGGCGACCACCACGGGGATCTCCTGGGTGGGGACGGGATCGGGGGGCCGGGCCAGCCGGTAGCCGTCGCGGCCGGCGGCCTTGGCCGCGTAGAGAGCGTCGTCGGCGGCGTCGAGAACCTGCTGCCCACCGGCCGCGTGGTCCGGGTAGACGGCGATGCCGATGGAGACGGTCACCGGCACCCGGACGGGCTCCCCCGTGTGCACCTCCACCGGCACCGGCTGGTCCCGGATCACCGCGCCGAGCCGCTCGGCGACGATCGTGGCGCCCCGGGCGTCGGTCTCCGGCAGCAGCACCACGAACTCCTCGCCGCCCTGCCGGAACGCGAGGTCGACCTCGCGGATCTCGCCGCGTACCCGGCGGGCGAACTCGACAAGCACCGCGTCCCCGGCGGCGTGGCCCCAGGTGTCGTTGACGTGCTTGAACCGGTCCAGGTCGAGGGCCAGCACGCCGAGCATCCGGCCGAACCGGTTGGCCCGCTCCACCTCGCGCCGGATCGACTCGCGCAGGTAGCGGTAGTTCCACAGCCCGGTGAGCGGGTCGGTGAGGGAGAGCCGCTGCGCCTCCTCGTGCACCCGGACGTTCTCCACCGCCACCGCCGCGTGCCCGGCGAAGGTCCGCAGGGTGACCAGGTCGTCGTCGTCGAACTCGTCCGCGCCGAGCCGGTCGTAGAGGGCGAGCACACCGAGCGCGCACGGGCCGTCGGGGTCGTCGGGCGGCGGGTGACCCGGACGGTCCGGGCCACCGCGCGGTTCCGTGCCGCGGGGGGCGGCGAAGGGCACCGCCACGTACGTCTCGCAGGACGGCTCCCCGGTCGGCGCGTCCGTCGCCTCCCACCGGCCGCGCAGCGGCTCCCCGGTGGCGGCCACCCTGCCGAGCACCCCGGCGCCGACCGGCACCCTCAGCGTCGCCGGATCGGCCGGGTCCTCGGTCGGCCAGCGGCCGTCCAGCCCCTCGACGCACTGGCCGACCAGCGCGCCGTCGCCGTCGACCAGCAGCACGGCGCCGGCCCGGGCGCCGGTGGCGGCGATCGCGCTGTGCAGGATCACCCGCAGGATGCGTTGCAGGTCGTGGGTGCTGGCCAGGGTGTCCCCGAGCACGGTCAGGTGGCCGCGGAGCTGGTCGCGGCTGCTGGTCAGGGCGGCCACGTAGCTGCCGGTCTCCCGGGTCATCCGGTTGAACGCGCCGGCCAGCCGCCCGATCTCGTCGCGGCTGCGGACCGGCACCCGGGTGGTGAGGTCGCCGTGCGCCACCCGGTCCACGGCGCCCGCCAGCTCGACCAGGGGCCGGGTGGTCACCCGGGCCAGCCGCCAGGCGGCCACCACGGCCAGCAGGGCGGCCAGCACCACCGCGCCGACCAGGGCGGCGTAGAGCCCGGGCGGGCGCTCCCCCGGCACCGAGAGCACCAGCGGCAGCGGCTGGCCGGGGGCGGGGCCGACCCGGCGCACGTACCGGCCGTCGGCGGTGCCGGTCACCCGGTCCCCGTCCGCCTGGCGGGCGGCGGCCAGCACGGCCGCGCGTACCTCCCGGTCCTCGGTCGTGTGGGTGATCCGGCCCGGGTCGTCGAGGAGGGTGACCCCGGCGCCGGTCACCGCGGCGAGCCGCGCCACGAACGCCGGGTCGACGGGCTGCGCGGCGGCGACCGTGCCCAGGTCGGCGCCCGCCGGGTCCCGGAGCCGGACCTGGGCGGCGAGGGCGCGCACCGGACCGGTCGTCGCGTCGGCGGCGCAGTCCTGCCAGGGCCCGGCCGGGCCGCCGGCGGTGGCGTAGCTCGTGCGGCCGGCCGGGTCGGCGATCAGCACGGCGGCGGCCAGGCCCCGGCCCACCACCTGGTCGGCCGCGCGGGACCGGGCGACCGGGTCGGCGACCAGCGCGACCGCGTCGGCCGCCGCGCGGAGCTGCTGGCAGAGGGCGTCGACGGAGGTACGCACCCCGGCCGCGGCGACACCCAGCCGCTCGGTGGCCCGGCCGCGGTCGACGGCGCTCAGGGTGGACCCGACGAAGAAGGCGCCGAGCAGGACGGGGCCGAGCACCACCGTGAGGAAGGCCGCCGTCAACCGCCCGCGTAGCGTCAAGCTGCCCCCCGGAAGTCCTGCGCCCCTTCCTGCGATGCTGACACAGAGCGACCGGGAGGCAAGCGTTGCGTCAGGAGTGTTGCGTGCCGGAATTTTCTGATGGAGCGGATGTGACCAAGCGAGACCTGCGGGTCGCGCTGCTCGCGCACCGCCGGATGCTGCCGCCGCCGCGCCGGGCCGAGGCGGCCGCGTCCGTCCGGGCCGAGCTTGTCGATCTGGTACGCCGGCTGCGACCGACGCGGATGACCGCGTACGTGCCGGTCGGCTCCGAGCCGGGCGGGAGCGACCTGCCCGCCGCGCTGCGGGCGGCGCTGGCGCCGGAGGCCGAGCTGCTGCTGCCGGTGCTCCTCGACGACCTCGACCTGGACTGGGCCGCCTACACCGGCCCGGAGTCGCTGCGGGCCGCCGGTCGGGGCCTGCGCGAGCCGACCGGACCGTCCCTGGGGAGCGCGGCGGTCGCCGGAGCCGATCTCGTGGTGGTGCCGGCGCTGGCGGTGGATCGCCGGGGCTTCCGGCTGGGCCGGGGCGGTGGCTCGTACGACCGGGCGCTGGCCCGGGTGCCCGCCACGGTCCCCACGGTGGCGCTGCTGCACGACGGGGAGCTGGTCGAGGCGGTCCCGGCGCAGCCGCACGACCGGCCGGTGCGCTTCGTGATCACACCGGCGGAGGGTCTGGTGGAGGTGCCCGGTGTGGCCCAAGGCGCTTCCGCTGGACGAACCCGGGTTCCATGACGCACCATTGGCACTCGAATCCGTCGAGTGCCAACCGGCCGAGCCAAGATCCGGAGGAGAACGTGCCCACGTACCAGTACGCCTGCACCGCGTGCGGCCACCAGCTCGAGGCGGTGCAGTCCTTCTCCGACGCGCCGCTGACCGAGTGCCCGGCATGTGAGGGGCGGCTGCGCAAGGTCTTCAACTCCGTCGGCATCGTGTTCAAGGGCTCGGGCTTCTACCGCACGGACTCCCGTTCGTCCGGTTCCGACAGCACCACGAGCACCACGAGCAAGCCGGCCACGTCCGAGTCGTCGACCGGCGGCTCGTCCGACAGCTCGTCGTCGGGCTCGGGCAGCGGCTCGTCCGCCGCGTCGTCCAGCTCGTCCTCCGGTTCGTCGACCAGCAAGGCGCCGGCGGCCAGCAGCTCCTCCTGACGCTTCTTCCGGAAAGTGGTCATCCCGCGCGGGTGGCCACTTTTCGCGTTTCCCGGGGTCCGTCTGGCCGTCACCGGGCGATCCCCCGGGGCGCCTGTCCACAGGCCGGCGGGTTTTCCACAGGTGAGCCGCCGGGGGCGGCGGGAGCCGCCGTCCCCCGCCTAGCCTGCCTGCGTACCGGTCGGATCGGGTGGGCGGGAGGGTGCTGGTGGCGGGTGCGGAGGCATCGCTGCGGCCGGTGCGCTGGCGCGGGCTGCCCCGGGGGCGCACCCTGCTCCGGGTGACGCTGGTCGCGGTGCTGCTCGGGCTGGCCGCGGCCGTCCTGCAGACCCCCAGCGGCTGTCCGCCGGGCACGGTCCCGGCCCGGGCTCCCGCCCCGACCGGCGACGTCCCGGCCGGCGGTGGCCTCTCGCCCGGTGGGGGCGTCCCGGCCGGTGGTGACCGTCGCGCCGCCGCCCTGCCGCTGCCGTCCGGGGCGGTCGGGGTGCCGGTCCGGCTCGCCGAGCCGGCCGCGCTCGCGGTGCTGCGCCCCGGCGCCCGGGTGGACCTGCTGGTCGTGCCGGCCGGCGGCACGGCGGGCGCGGCCACCCTGCTCGCGCCGCGGGCGCTGGTTCTCGACGTGGTCGGTGCGGCCGGGGCGGTCGACGGCTCCTCCGCGCTCTACCTGGCACTCCGGCCGGAGCAGGCCCAGCGCGCGGTCGGCCTGCCCGAGGGCAGCCGCTTCGCCGTGGTGGTGCGCGGATGACCGGTGGGGTCAGTCCCAGTGCGGCGGGCGCTCGGCGAGCAGCCAGTCGTCGTTGCCGGCGGAGCGCTCGCCCCAGCCGCGGTCGGTGTCGTCGGTGGTCTGCTCGGGCAGCACCACGAAGTCTTCGCTGAGGTCGACCACGCGGTCGTCGTCGCCGCGCGGGACACGGATGCCGGGATCGGTCACGAGCGGCAAGGATACCGGGGCGAGGGCGACGGATCGACAGGTCGGGCGGAACGCCGGGACGCCGTGGCCCGTCGCGTCGGGCGGCCGACCGGCCGGCGCGTTGGTAGCGTCGGTCGGCGTGACGACGCCGAGCGGTGGCAGCCCCGAGGACGAGACCTGGCGACGCCCGGACGAGCCGGCCGGCGCGGCCCCGACGCCCGGCTCGGCCCCCACGCCCGGCTCGGCCCCCACGCCCGGCTCGGCCCCCACGGCCGGCGAGGACGAGCCCGGCTCGGCCCGCGCGGTCGTGACGCCCGGCGAGGACGAGCCCGGCTCGGCGGCCGGCGAGAATCGGGCTCCCGGTCCGCTGGCCGGGAGCGACCGGTCCGACAGCTCGACCGGCGACGCTCCGACGACCCCTGCCAGCCCCTGGTCGCGCGCCGGCCACACCGACAGCCCGTGGGCGAGGCCCGGCCAGGGCGCCGCCCCGGCCGGCGGCTGGCCCGGATCGGCCGGACCGGGCGGCGGCCAACCACCCGGACCGGCCGCCCCGGGTGGTTGGCCGCAGCAGCCCGTCCCGGCCGGTGGTTGGGGGCCGGGGGGCGCGCCGGCCGGATATGCGGGCCCGCCGCCGACCGTCCCGCCGCCGCCCGGCTGGCGGCCGCCGGTGCACGTGCAGCCGACGCCACCGCGCCGGCTGCCGCCGCAGGACATGGCCGCCATGGACCAGGCCGAGGGGCAGGCCCAGCGGCTCACCTACGGCGTCGGCGCCGTCGTCGGTGTCGTGCTGGTGCTGCTCACCTGCCTGCTCTGCTCGCGCCTGCTCTTCTGAGCCGGCCGGGACGCCCCGGCTCAGGGCGGCCCGGCCGGTCCGGGTCAGACGATGCCGCTCCACACCATCTTCGCGCCGCTGTCACCGGTCAGGTAGACGTAGACCAGCGCGAACACGGCGAGCACGAGCACGACGGCGGTGAGCACCAGGGACAGCCAGCGGGGCAGGTTGCGGGTGCGGGCGAGACCGCTGGTCACCAGCAGCAGCAGGAGCGCCGCCACGGCCAACCCGACGGTGAACCAGAACAGGTTCTCGCCGTACTCGGAGTGCTCGTGGATCTTCTGCAGGCCCTCGGGCGGGTAGCCCCGCTGCCGCAGCACCTCTTCCAGCGCCTCGCCGGACTCGGTCGCCACCCAGGTGACGATCGGGGTGAGCACGGCGAGGATCGCCACCGCCCAGTCCAGCCGGGGCCGCCAGCGGGGCAGCACCCCGTACGCGACGGAGAGCAACGCCAGCAGCGGCACCAGCACCACCGCGGCGTGTACGACCAGGACGTGGCCCGGTAGGCCGTTGACTTCCCTGAACACCGACACCTCCGGCGAGTGGACGGGATCGCGCGGTCAGCGTACGGCGTGATGATCCGCCGTCCCGCTTCCGTACACCGACACACGCACGGGGCATTGGCGTGGTTCACCTGTGGCCCGAACCACCCGGGGTGACGCTCGCTTGTCGGCCCCGGGGCGCCGTGCTGTCATGGACGCATGTCCACGGGTGAGGAGCTGCTCCGGTCGAGGGGCCTACGGGTCACCCGGCCGCGTCTCGCCGTGCTGGACGTGCTCGCCGCCGGCGGTCACCTGGAGGTCGACGAGATCACCCGCCGGGTCCGTGAGCGCCTCGACTCGGTCTCCACCCAGGCCGTCTACGACGTGCTCGGCGCGCTCTCCCGGGCGGGGCTGTCCCGCCGGATCGAGCCGGCCGGCAGCCCCGCCCGCTACGAGGCCCGCGTCGGCGACAACCACCACCACGTGGTGTGCCGGGGCTGCGGCGAGATCGCCGACGTAGACTGCGCCACCGGCAGCGCCCCCTGCCTGGACCCGAACGTCGCGCACGGCTTCGAGGTCGACGAGGCGGAAGTGACCTTCTGGGGCCTCTGCCCGGCCTGCCAGGCCCGCCGCTCCGCCGACGACTGACCGTCGCGCGCGCCGGCCCCGACGAACTGCCGGCACGAACGGGGCCGCCGGCGTGGCACTCTTGGTCGGTGGACACCGATGACCTCGGCCTGTTCGGTCCGGGATCGGTCACGTGGAAGGTGCACGAGGAGCCGATCCTGATCGTCGCCGGCCTGCGTTCGCTCTATCTCCAGGCGTTGCACCCGCGCGCCATGGCGGGCGTGGCCCAGAACAGCAACTACCGCACGGACGCCTGGGGCCGCCTGGTCCGCACGGCCACCTACGTGGCCACGACGATCTACGGCACGACCGCCGAGGCGGAGGCGGCCGGCCGGCGGCTGCGCACGCTGCACGCCCGGATGCGGGCCACCGACCCGTTCACCGGCGAGCGTTTCCGGATCGACGAACCTGACCTGCTGCGCTGGGTGCACGTCACCGAGGTCGAGTCGTTCGTGAGCACCGCACGGCGCGCCGGGCTCGCGCTGACCGACGACGAGGTGGACGGCTACTACACCGAGCAGCGCCGGGCGGCGGCGCTTGTCGGGTTGGACCCGGCCGGCGTGCCGGGCACCGCCGCCGAGGTGGCCGACTACTACCGCCGGATCCGGCCCGAGCTGCGGATGACCAGGGAGGCGGCGGAGACGGCGCTCTTCCTGACCGCCCCGCCGATCCCGTGGAAGCTCAGCCTGCCGCTGAAGCTCGGCCTGCACCTCGGCCCGCCGCGCTGGGCGTACCTGGGGATCGCCGGCACGGCGCTGGCGCTGCTGCCGGCCTGGGCCCAGCGGCTGTACGGCGGTCTGGGCCTGCCGACCACCGCGCTCTCGGCGGACCTGAGCGTGCGCGCGCTGCGGCTCGCCCTGGCGGCGGTGCCGCGGCGTTACCGGGAGGGCCCGTTGCTGCAGGCCGCCAAGGAGCGCGCCGCCCGCGCCGCGGCGGCCTGAGAAGCCGCTGTCAGCCCTGGTCGGCGGCCGGCTCGGCGGGGCGTTCCACGGCCGCCCACGGATCCTTGCCCGGTGCCCGTGAGCCGGCCGGGCAGGTGCGCCGGTAGTCGCACCAGCCGCAGCGGGGCCCCGGCTCGGTGGGGAACGCCTCGTCGGGGTCGGCGCCGTCGGCGACGGCCCGCTCGGCGGCCATGATGTCCCGCGCGGTGTCCTCGGCGCGGGTGAGCTGCCGCTGCAACGACTCGGGGCTGTGCTCGTGTGCGGCGACCGTGCCGGTGGGCAGGTGGTGCAGCTCGACCCGGCGGCACGGGCGGCGGAACACCCGCTCGGCGGCGTACGCGTAGAGCGCGAGGGCCTGTGAGCCGCGCGCGTCGTCGCCGTCGAGCCCGGTGCGGCCGGTCTTGTAGTCGACGATGACCAGCTCGGGCCGGCCGTCCGGGCCGGGGCGGGAGTCGATCCGGTCGGTGCGGCCGTTGAAGGCGAGAACGGCGGTCTTCACGGCGACCACGCGCTCCACCCCGACCGGCTCGTCGGCCGGGTCGAGCCCCGCCACGTAGGACTCCAGCCAGGACAGCGCCCGGCGGAACGCGTCCCGCTCCTGCTCGTCGTCGCGGTAGCCCTCGCGGACCCAGGTGCCCTTGAGCAGGGTGCCCAGCACCTCGGGGCGGCGGCGGTCGGGCGCCAGCGCGTACCAGTTCTTCAGGGCCGTGTGGACGCTGGCGCCGAGCGAGTTGTGCGCCCACGGCGGGCCCTTGGGCGGCGCTGGGCGGTCCACGTACGAGTAGCGGTAGCGCCGGGGGCAGTCGGTGTAGGCGCCCAGCTTGCTGGGGGTGCAGACGAAGAGCCGTTCCGGCATGCCCTCGAAGCCGAGCTGCTCGGCCTGCTCGGCGCGGGGCCGGGGTGGCCGGCCGCCGGTGGGTCGCCCGGTCGGGGAGGGTCGTCGCACGCCTCAGATCCTGCCATCCGGGTGCGACAGCGCCGCGCCGGCTCAGCTCATGGTGAGGTACTGGGTGACGAACGCGGCGATGGCATCGGCGATGAGCTGCACGGCGATGGCGGCCAGCAGCAGGCCGGCGATCCGGGTCAGCACCTCGATGCCGCCCGGCCGGAGGACCTTGACGATGCCGCCGGAGAAGCGCAGCACCACCCAGACGGCGACCATGACCGCGACGATCGCGGCGGCGATGGCCACGTAGTCGGTGAAGCCACCGGCCCGCTGCACGAAGAGCATGGTGGCGACGATGGCGCCGGGGCCGGCCAGCAGCGGGGTGCCCAGCGGCACCAGCGCGATGTTGCTGGTGGCCTGCTGGTTCGGGTCGTCGGACTTGCCGGTGAGCAGTTCCAGCGCGACGAGGATCAGCAGCAGCCCGCCGGCGGCCTGCAGCGCGGGCAGGTCGACGTGCAGGTAGGCCAGGAGGGTCTGGCCGGCGACGGCGAACACCACGATCACCCCGAGCGCCAGCGCGACGGCCTGCCAGGCGGCCCGGTTCCGGTCGCGGGCGGCCAGCGGGCCGGTCAGCGCCAGGAAGATCGGCATCATGCCGGGCGGGTCGACGATCACCAGCAGGGTCACGAAGACCTCGCCGAAGAGCTTGAGATCCACTCGGACACGGTAGCCGCGTGGCCGGATCGCTTCAGCTCGAAGCGACCGGGGTCACCCCCCGGGCCAGCTCGACGATCCGCTCGTACGCCCCGGCGGCGGTGGTGAACGCGCCGAGCCGGACGGTCTTGTGGGTGCCGTGGAAATCCGACGACCCGGTGACGAGCAGGCCCAGGTCGGCGGCGAGCGCGCGGACGTGCTCCCGCTCGGCGGAGCTGTGGTCCTCGTGGTCGGCCTCCAGGCCGGCCAGCCCGGCCGCCGCCAGGTCCACGATCAGCTCGTCCGGCACGATCCGGCCGCGCCGGCTGGCGCGGGGGTGGGCGAAGACCGGCACCCCGCCGGCCGCCCGGACCAGCGCCACCGCCCGGAACACGTCGATGTCCTCCTTGGGCAGCCGGTACCGCTCCCCCAGCCACCGCGGCCCGAACGCCTCGGTGGTGGTGGCCACCAGCCCGGCCCGGATCAGCGCCTGCGCGATGTGCGGCCGACCGACCGTCCCGCCGGCGGCCCCGGCCAGGATCTCCGACCAGCTCACCGGGATCCCGTCGGCCTGGAGCAGCCGCACGATGCGCTCGCCCCGCTCCTCCCGGGCGCGCCGGACCCGGGCCAGCTCGGCGGCCAGCTCCGGTTCGGCCGGGTCGAAGAGGTACGCGAGCAGGTGCAGCGGGATCGCCGGCTCGACACCGAACCAGCGGCAGGACAGCTCGGCACCCTGGACCAGGGTGAGCCCGGGCGGCAGGGCCGCGACGGCCGGCTCCCAGCCGGCGGTGGTGTCGTGGTCGGTGAGCGCCACCACGTCGAGGCCGGCCGCGGCGGCGGCCCGGACCAGCTCGGCGGGGCCGAGGGTGCCGTCGCTGGCGGTGGAGTGGGTGTGCAGGTCGATCCGGGCAGCGGCGCTCACCCCGCCGACGCTACGCCCACCCCGCCGCGGTCAGGAGCGGGTGTCCGCCACCACCACGAGGCGCTCGCCCGGGGGCACCGCGTCGGGCGCCGAGGCGGTGGGACGCTCGCCGGCCAGCACCCGGTCGGGCCGGACCCGGACCAGGCCGCCGGTGGCGTCGACGTGCAGCGCCGCTCCGCTGCGGGTCCAGGCCACCGCCCCGGTGACCACCGGGCCGGCCGGGTGGGTCGCGGCGGTGGCGCCGCCGAGGCTGGCCAGGTCGATCAGCAGGGCGTTCCGGCGCGCGGCGTTGAGCAGCAGCCAACGCCCGTCGGCGGAGACCCCGCCGAGGCCGTCGGTGGCCACCGCGGTGCCGCACGCGGTGCGGACGGGGACGAGTTCGCGGGCCGGGTCGAGCAGCGCCAGGCAGGGCTGCCGGGGCGTGCCGGCGGAGACCAGACCGACCACCAGGCCGTCGGGCTGCGCGCCGTAGACGGTGAGCACGTCCGGGTTCGCCGGGCCCGGCAGCCCACCCACGGGCCGCCGCCAGACGCTGACCCCACCCCGGCCCGGCTGCCGGACCAGCACTGCGTCACCGGCGAAGCCGATCGGGACCGCTCCCGCGGGGGCCGGCGTCCGGCTGCTGGCCAGGAGCTGGCCGCCGACCACGCCGGCGGCGGCCAGGTAGGCGCCGTCGCGCCAGGCCACCTGCCGCCCGTCGCCGGCCACGACGACGGCGTCCGCACCGGCGAGCAGCACCCGCGGGTCGCTGCCGTTGGGCGGCACCCACCAGAGGGTACGGCCGGCCGCCGTGGCCGCCGAGGTGACGAGCCAGCCGCCGTTGTCCGGGATCCGCTGGGCCCGCTCGACGCCGCTCAACCCGATCAGTTCCCGGCGCTCGCCCCCGCTGGTCTCCAGCCACGAGCCGACGATCAGGTCCAGCTCGGCGCGCATCGGCCCCTTCCCGGGGGCCGGGCTGGTGGCGGTGGGCAGCGGCACGGGCGAGAACCCGCCCGGGTCACCGAGCACCACGGTGGGCGTGCCGCTGTGCCCGGTCGGCCCGCCGAGCTGGGCCATGCCGGTGGTGACCAGCACGGTCGCCACCCCGGCCAGGGCGAGCCCGGTCAGCGTGCGGCGCCGTGCGGCGCCCCGGGCCCGGCGGAGCACGGCGCCGGCCGGGTCGGCGGCGAGGGGCCGGGGCGTGGCGACGCGGCCGGCCAGCGTCTGCCGCAGCGCCCGTTCCAGCTCGTCCTCGGTCACGGGGAATGGACGCTCCGGGCGGCCCGTCCGGTTGTCGCAGGAGTCCGGCGTGCGGCTCATCGGGACTCCACCGGGACGGACGCGGCGGGTCGCACGGTCGGCCGGACCGCCGGGGCGGGCGGCGGCGGGGCGGGCTGCCGGACCACCCGCGGCGGGGTACGCGGCGCGGGCGTCGCCGGGGTCTCCTGCGGCGCGGCGGGCAGGCCGAGGGCGGCCTCGGAGCCGAGCCGGCGGCGCAGGGTGCCCAACGCCCGGGAGGTCTGGCTCTTCACGGTGCCCGGAGAGATCTCCAGCAGGGCGGCGGTCTGCGCCTCGGACATGTCCTCGTAGAAGCGGAGCACCAGCACGGCCCGCTGCCGGGCGGGGAGCGCCTGGAGGTGCCGCCACAGCGCGTCCCGGTCGAGCTGCTGCTCGATCTCGTCGACCCCGGCCCGCTCCGGCAGCACCTCGGTCGGGCGCTCCCCGTGCCAGCGCCGGCGCCACCAGCTCGTCGAGGTGTTGACCAGCACCCGGCGGGCGTACGGCTCGAGGGCGTCGATCCCCCCGAGCCGCTTCCACGCCAGGTAGGTCTTGGTCAACGCGGTCTGGAGCAGGTCCTCGGCCGTCGCCCAGTCGCCGGCGAGCAGGTAGGCGGTGCGCAGCAGGGCACCGGAGCGGGCCGCGACGAAGTCGCGGAACTCCTCCTCCAGCGGATCCCTGCTCGCCACGCCCACCTCCACACCCCGTCCTGCCTGGCAGGCTTTCACGGCAGGGCGGAATGGGTCGACGGCAAAAGGTGCGCAGTTCCTCCGATGTTCGGACAGAAACCTTCAGGCGCCGTCGTCGGCCTTCGCCTCGTCCTGCTCCTTGCCGATCCGCGCCTCGACGGCCTGCGGCTCGTACATCTCCTCCACGACGCGCAGGTAGAGCTCGTTCGGGTTGGGCAGGTTCTTGATCTCCCGGAGCGCCTGTTCCTGGCCGGCCGACTCCAGCACGAAGGTGCCGTAGTTGAGCGCGCGCCCGGTCGGGGTCTGCTCGTACTTCATGTCGGTGACCCGGACCAGCGGCATCATCGCCACCCGGCGGGTGATGATGCCGTTGACCACCATGACCCGCTTGTTGGTGAGGATGAAGCGGTCGTACCACCAGTCGGCGACCCGCCAGGCGACCCAGCCCATCACGCCGAACCAGAGCAGCACCGCGACGGTGGTCAGCGCACCGACGTCGCGCCCGGCGAGGAAACCGGAGAGGTAGCCGAGCACGAAGGTCGCCGCGATGCCCACGATGATCGGCGTGGAGAGGTGGACCCAGTGCCGCTTCCACTCGCCCCGGAAACGCTCGGTCGGGAAGAGGTAGCGGGCCGCCAGCGCGCTCGGCTCGTCCTCCATGGGCAGCACTCGGCGCGGGGCCATGCCGGCGGCGTCGGCGCGCAGCCCGGCCAGCTCCTCCTCGGAGATCTGCGGGTCCTGGTAGCCGGCCTCGGGGTCGCGGATCCAGGCGCGCCCGGACCGCCCCTCCCCGGCGTAACCCGGGCCGTCACCGAAGGCGGCGTCGTCCGAAAGGGACGGGCCGCCGCCGTAGCCGGAACCGGAGCCGAAGCCCGGGCCGTCGTCGGGGTCGATCCGCGGGATCGGCTCGGTGTCGCGCTCCCGGCGCTCCCGATCGGGGTCGTCCGGGTCGAAGGGTGGACCGGAGGGGCTTCCCATGGGCGGCTAGGCGACGAGGTTGGTGAAGAAGTCGCCGAAGCCCTGCGCGATGTCCATGATGCCGCCGCCCAGGGACTTGAACACGTCGGCGGCGGAGTTCGGCCGGTAGGCGATGAAGAAGATCAAGAATGCGACGCCGGCCCAGGTGAGGACCTTCTTGACCATAGCGGGCCATCCTCTCGCGCGGAGCCGGGTCCGTTTACCGCAGCGGCACCCAGAGTATCAGTATGGTGTCGTAGAGTGAATATCTGCATCTGTTCTCCGACTCGCCGGTGCCGGCCGGTCAGGCCCGTCCGTGCAGGTACGGAGATGGTGCGCCGTACACGAGTTCGGGCGGTGTCCACTCGGTGAGGTCGTGCAGCACGACTTCTTCCGCGAGGAGGTGACCCGCACTCGCCGGCCAGGCTATCGCATGGAGCCACATTCCCCGAGCCTCGCCGGCGTACGCGCTTCGATCGGTCGGTGAATTCACGAGCCACAGTGGAGTGGGGTGACCGCCCACCCGGATCTTGGCGTGCGGCACCCGCTCGGGGTGACCAGGGCCGGGATCGGTCAACGCCTCCGCCATCTCGGGCCCCGGGTCGGGACCGGGCAGGCCGGCGAGGCGGGAGCCCAGGCCGACGCCCGGCTCCTCGGCGACGAAGAGAAGGTCCGCCGGTCCACCGTCGAGCGGGGCCGGGCCGGCGCAGGCCACCGCCGTGGCGCGGATCCCGGACCGCTCGTCCCCCGCCCAGGCCACCCCGGTCAGCGTCCACCCGGTGGGCAGCGGCCACGGGCACCACAGCGGCATCCCCGGCCGCTCGGCCGGGCCGGTGCCGGCGGCCACCCGCTCGACCACGCTGGCCATGATCTCGGCACCGATGTGTTCCGGGACGTGCAGCGGCGGCACGGGACCGCAGCGCAGGCACCGGTATTCACCGTGCATCAGGTCCGGCTCCCGGACCGGGCCCGCGCACCTGGGGCAGCTCACCGCGACACTCACGCCTTCACCGTCGTCCCCGGCCGGCGAGGCGTCAAGCGGAGCGGCCGGATCGGTCACTCCGGTGGCGGCCCGGCGTACGCCCGGATCCAGGAGTGCATGGCGATCCCGCTGGCCACCCCGGCGTTGATGGAGCGGGTCGAACCGTACTGGGCGATCGAGAAGAGCTGGTCGCAGGCCGCCCGGGCCACCTCGGAGAGCCCCGGGCCCTCCTGGCCGAAGAGCAGCACGCAGCGGCGCGGAAGCGTGCCGCTCTCCAGCGGCTTCGAGCCGGGCAGGTTGTCGATGCCGACCACCGGCAGCCGCTCTCCCGCCGCCCAGGCCACGAACTCCTCGATCGTCGGGTGGTGCCGGACGTGCTGGTAGCGGTCGGTCACCATGGCGCCCCGCCGGTTCCACCGCCGCCGGCCGACGATGTGCACCTCGGCGGCGAGGAAGGCGTTGGCGTTGCGGACCACCGTGCCGATGTTGAAGTCGTGCTGCCAGTTCTCGACGGCCACATGGAAGTCGTGCCGGCGGCGGTCCAGGTCGGCCACCACGGCCTCGCGCCGCCAGTAGCGGTACCGGTCCACGACGTTGCGCCGGTCGCCCTGGGCGAGCAGCTCCGGGTCGTAGCGCGGGTCGTCCGGCGGGTCGCCGGGCCACGGCCCCACGCCCACGTCGAGCTGGTCGTCGGTCACGGTCTGCAGAGGGTACGGCGCGACCGGCGGAACGGCCGCCGCGGGCCGGCGGGTCAGCGCAGGTCCAGCGCCCCGGCGAGCCGGTCGAGGAAGCGCCGGTCGGCGGGGCTGGGGACGGCCTCGCCGGCCCGGCACACGCGGGCCGCCACCGACTCCACCCACTGCCGGTACGCGGCCGAGTCGGCGGGGTCGGCGCGCCGGCGCAGCACCCGCACTGCGGCCCGGGAGGCGGCGAGCAGGTCGACCAGGTCGGTGAGGCGCTCGTCCCGGTCGGCGGCGCCGTCGTGGCGGGCGTAGATCGCGGCGACCACGGCCCGGATCAGGTCGCTGTCGAAGGCCCGGCCGGCGGCCACCGCGTCCAGCCCGGCGAGCCCGGCGGCGACACCGCGCGGCGGACGGCCCGGACCGGGCGCGGCGGCGGCGACGAGGACCCGGCCCGGCAGGTCGGTCAGCAGGTCCCACTCGGCCGCGGAGTAGACGGCGGTGGTCAGCGGTGCGGCACGGCGGCCGGCAGAGGGCGGCTCTCCGGCGACGGAGTGGCTCATGGTGACCTCCGGCGTCAGCATATGCCCCGGAACGGGAAAAGGGCCCCTTCCCCGCGGATCGGCGAAGGGGCCCTTCCGGGCGTAGGGGGAGCGGTCAGCGCGGCTCGGGGAAGCTGGGCCGCTCGGGGTCGACGCCCTCGGGCAGGGCGGCGGCCGCGTACTCCTTCTTGGGGACCATGACCTTGCGGCGGAACACGCAGACCAGCGTGCCGTCCTGGTTGTAGCCGCGGGTCTCCACCGCGACCACGCCGCGGTCCGGCTTGGAGGAGGACTCCCGCTTGTCCAGCACCGTGGTCTCGCCGTAGATGGTGTCGCCGTGGAAGGTCGGTGCGACGTGCCGCAGCGACTCGATCTCCAGGTTGGCGATCGCCTTGCCGCTGACGTCGGGCACCGACATGCCGAGCAGCAGCGAGTAGATGTAGTTGCCGACCACCACGTTGCGCTTGAACTGGCTCGCCGACTCGGCGTAGTGGGCGTCCATGTGGAGCGGGTGGTGGTTCATGGTGAGCAGGCAGAAGAGGTGGTCGTCGTACTCGGTGACCGTCTTGCCCGGCCAGTGCCGGTAGACGGCGCCGACCTCGAACTCCTCGTAGTAGCGGCCGAACTGCATCCTTGTCCCCTTCGACGGGCGGCGATGGAGTTCGGCACAGCATGCCTTACCGCTTGTTAAGGCGGTGGGCGGGGCGCGGGCGGTGCGGAAAAGTCACACCCGGACCGACCCGGGGGGAGACGCAATGAGCGGCGGGGCCCTCCCCGGCACCCGCCGCCCACGCTCTGATGCGACAGATTCTGCCGTACGCCGGTACGGTGATGATAGAGACGGACCTCACATTTATCTTTTCGTAACACTACGGTGAGTGACAGGTGATCACTCCACAAGCGATCTCCGCGGCCCGGATCCCCGCTTGTCAAGCGTCAAGTTACCGATTCGTAGCGCGGAGCGGCCGTAATCGCCGTGGAAACGCTCCCATCACGTCCCGTCACGCAAATGCGTCGTGCACTTGCGTTCCGCAGGGCGAGGGGAGACAGACTCCGCTCGATGCGTCCCTCCGTCACCGGAGCGCTGCGCAGTGTTTCGTCGCGCACGTCACGGGAATGCCAAGCCATCCACCCTGGTTCCACCGGACGTAGGTAATCCGCGCTGATCGGAGAGTGCAATGGCAACGGTTGAGCTGACCACGGCCAACTTCGACGAGGTGACCGAACGCGACGGCATCGTGCTGCTCGACTTCTGGGCGGACTGGTGCGGCCCGTGCAAGCGCTTCGCCCCGGTCTACGAGCGCTCGTCCGAGAAGCACCCGGACATCGTCTTCGGCAAGGTCGACACCGAGGCGGAGCAGGAGCTGGGCGCCAAGTTCAACATCAGCTCCATCCCCACCGTGATGGCGATCCGCGACGGCGTCATCGTCTACGCCCAGCCGGGCGCCCTGCCCGAGTCGGCCCTGGAGAACCTGATCGAACAGGTCCAGCAGCTCGACATGGAGGACGTCCGCAAGAAGCTCGCCGAGCACGGCCACCAGCACTGAGCCGACTCGCCGAACACCGAGCCGACCGGCTCCGACACCACCGGCCGGGCCCCCACGCGGGGGCCCGGCCGGTGTCGTCCGGGCCGACCGGAAAGGCCGACACGGGCAGCCAGGAATGGACGACGGACCGACGCCTTCCGGCCGTGTTCATCCCGTATCGTCACCAGCCGATGGAGACCTTGACCACCCGCGGGCGTGCCGTCCGGCTGGGCGCCACCCTGCTCGGGCTGGCGCTGCTCCTCCTCGGCACCGTGCGCGGCACCGACGACGACTTCCCGTTCGGGCCGTTCCGGATGTACTCGACCTCCGACCCGCCCGACGCGCCCGCCCCCGACACCCGCGTCGAGGGCGTCGACAGCGGTGGGGCCGTGGTGCCGCTCGGCCAGGACGCCACCGGCATCCGGCGGGCCGAGATCGAGGGCCAGCAGGACCGGTACGCCGCCGACCCCGGCCTGCTCCGCCAGGTCGCCGAGGCGTACGCCGAGCGCCACCCGGGCGCCCCCGCGCTGGTCGAGGTCCGCATCGTGGTCCGCTGGTACGACATCCAGGGCGGCCGGCCGACCGGCCGCTGGACCGACCGCACCGCCGTACGCTGGGAGACCACCCCGTGACCGGCTGGCTGACCGAGGCGGTCCCGCGTGGCCGGGTGGCCGCCTTCCGCACCCTCGTCTACCTCTTCGTCGCCGCCGACCTGGTGATCTTCACCCCCTGGGTACGCACCCGGGTCGACGTGCCCGGCGACCTCTACCAGCCGCTGCTCATCGGCCGGCTGCTCCCGCTGCCCACCCCCACCCCGGCCCTGGTCGGCGTGGTCTTCTGGGTGCTGCTGGCGGTCTCCCTGCTCGCCGCCACCGGCCGCGCGCCCCGGCTGCTCGGCTGGACGGTCTTCGCCCTCTACTTCGAGTGGATGATCGTCGCGATGAGCTACGGCAAGGTCGACCACGACCGGGTCGGTCTGCTCGTCGCGCTGGCCGTGCTGCCCACCGCCGGGCGGGCCCGGCACGGCGACCCCACCCGCACCGAGGCGGGCGGCTGGGCGCTGCGGGTCACGCAGATCGCGGTCATCTGCACCTACTTCCTGGCCGCCTGGGCCAAGTTCCGCTTCGGCGGCCTGGACTGGGCCACCGGCTCGGTGCTGGCCCGCGCGATCATCCGGCGCGGCACCGACCTGGCCGACGTGATCGCCCAGGTGCCGCACCTGCTGATCGTCGCCCAGTTCGGCATCCTGGCCTTCGAGCTGCTCAGCCCGCTGGTCTTCCTGCTGCCCGAGCGGTGGCGGCTGGCGATGGTCGGCTTCTTCTACTCGTTCCACGTGGTGACCATCGCGACGATCACGATCTCGTTCGCGCCGCACCTGGTGGCCATGACCAGCTTCCTGCCCCTGGAGAAGGTGCGCCCGATCGCCTGGCTCCGCCGGCGCCGGTCACCGACCCCCCTCGGCCAGCTCGGCGAGCATCCCCTCACAACTGCGCACGACGACCTGGGCGCCGCGCCGCTGGGCCAGGCGTAGCAGCGGATCCTCCGCGCGGTTCCGCCACCGCCACTGGGCCTCCGAGGCGACGTCCCAGAGCCGGTGCACGGTCGCGTCGTGCTCCACGCCGAGCCGGGCCGCCAGGCCGACCCCGTCGCCGCCGACCAGCCGCGCCGCCTCCTCGGCCACCTCGGCGTCGAAGCCGAGCCGGCTGGTCCGCAGCGCGGCGAGCAGGCGCAGCTCGCGGAACTCGTGCGCCCCGACGAGGATCTGCTCGACCCGGCCCAGCAGCTCGTCCGTCCCCGGGCCCGGCTCGGCCCGCACGAGCGCCTCGACGGCCGCCAGGGCCGAGCGCGCCTTGAGCGTGTCCCGCCGGTCGACGAGGAAGCGGGCCATCGACTCGCGCAGCTCGGTCAGGCCGCTGCGCCGGATCAGCTCGGCGGACAGTTTCGCCCGGCTGTCGCAGCCGGTGCGGACCAGCGTGGTCGCCAGCCGGATCCCGAAGAGCCCGAGCCGGTCCAACAGACCGGCGCGTACGCCGGTGTCGAGCCGGACGGGCAGGTCGCCGCGGAGGAACCGGTCGGCCGACAGCAGGTGCGTCTCCAGCTCCGGTCGGGGCACCCGGGCCAGCGCCGCGAGGTCGGCGTAGTCCGACTCGCTGAGGATCCGGCCGCCCAGGCCGAGCAGGCCGCTGCACGGGACGACGTGCACGCTGAGCTCGTTCACCCGGGGGTCCCGGTGCTGGCGCCGGGCGAGCCGGCGAGCGGTCAACAGGCCGTCGATCCGTCCACCGCCCGTCTCGTCCACCCGGGACAGCACCATGATCACGTGCACCGCGGCGGCCTGCCCGACCGCGCTCTCCCGGCTGGTCTCCAGCACCCGCAGGTCGCTGTCGCGGCCGTCCCGGGTCAGGTAGAGCACCGCGTCCGCGTCCCGCAGCACCCGCTCCATCACCGGCGCCCGGCCCTGCTCGTCGCGGCCGGTGGCCGGGGTGTCGATGAGGGTGACCTGACGCAGCGTCCGGGTCGGCCACTGCACCACGATGTCGCGCAGCTCGCCCGCCCGCCAGCCGACGAGGTCCACCCGCATCCCGGTCGCCGACTTGGCGATCGCCAGCTCCTGCGGCGGCTGACCGTTCGCGTACGCGGTGGCGCTCGGCTGGGGCCCGTCCTCGTACCAGGTGAAGACCGTGCTGCCGTCCACCCCGTCGACCGGCGCGACCTCCTCGCCCATGATCGCGTTCAGCAGTGTCGACTTGCCGGACCGCCACGGGCCGGCGATCGCGACCCGCAGCGGCTGTTCCAGCCGGGCCAACTGGTGCCGCAGGTGGTCCGTCGCGCGGGGATTGTCGCGGTAGTGCTGGAGCGCCTGGTGCAGCAGCCCCCAGACCGCCTCGTCCAGCCGCAGCCCGACCGTCACGGCCGGGGCTCCAGCGGCGCCGGGGCGGTGCGGGCGCCGGTCAACTGCTGGGCCTGCTCGAAGAGCCCGGCCAGCCGGGTCATCTTCACCCGGATCTCCCGCTGCCGCTGCTCGCGGACGGCCGCGTCGGTGTCGGCGGCCTGCTTGGCGCTGCGGAACGACCGGACGATGGCCTCCTGGAGTTCCTCGGTCAGACCCGTGAAGTGGTCCCGCAGCATCCGCTGCACCTGCCGGACGGCGTCCCGGCGCTCCTTGGTGACCCGGACGAAGAAGTCGTCGACGTGCCGCTGGATCGCCGTCTTGACCACCGCCTGGCGGCGGCGGAGCAGCTGCTTGCTCTCGTCGCGGATGCTCTTTCCGCCGAACAGCGCGCCAACCCCGACCGACAGCGGATTGATCATGGGCATGCCGGCCAGCGTCGTCGCCAGGCCGACCATCAACAGTCCCCCGTACGAGCCCCGCATGCCGCTGATCAACTTCTGGCTCGTGGTGAACCGGTCGACCGCGGGCCGTTCCAGCTCGGGCAGGCCGTCGCCGAGGTCCGGGGGCGTCGTCATCGACCAGTGCGGCAGCACGTCGCCGCCGTACCGGGCGAAGTTGTCGGCCACCCGCCGCGCGGCCCAGTCGCAGCGCCGGACCAGCCACTCGTGGTTGGCCTCCGCCGCCTCGGACAGGCTGCGCTCCAGCCATTCCTGGAACGCGTCCCAGCTGACCAGCGGGTCGGCGCTGTCGAACGCGTCGTCGACCTCGCGCAGGATCTGCCGCGTCCGGTCGCGCAGGTCGTACTCGATGTCGGAGAGCAGGTCGGCCATCTCGTCGGCGAGCGAGTTCTGCCACCTCGTGGAGCAGCGCCGCAGCTCGTCGACCTCGCGCTGCGCCGCGTGCAGCCGGGAGATGGGGCCGGACTGCTCCTCGACCTCCTGACTCTCCAGCTCGGCACGCAGCGGCGCGGCCAGCTGTTCCACCACGGTCCGGGCGATCACCCCGACCGCGGCCCGGGCCAGGCGGTCGGACTTGCCGGCGAGGTCCCGCTGCAGCCGGCCGATCAGCACGGGGAAGCCGGACTCGGCGTTCAGCTCCCGGTCGTCGCCGACGGCCGCGCGCAGCCGCAGGGCCGCCGAGACCGGGATGACCGGCGCCGGCACGCCGGCCTCGGCGAGGTGCTGCCGGTTCCGCTCGGCGACCCCGCGCCAGTCCGGCACGAGATCCGTCTTGGTCTGCACCAGCACCACGTTCGGGTGCGACCGCGCGACGTGCAGCAGCATGGTCAGCTCGCCGGCCGAGAGTTCCCGGGTGGAGTCGGAGACCAGCAGCACGGTGTCCGCCCACGCGGGCGCGGCGGCCGGACCGGCGGCGCCCAGTGCCGCCGCCTCCTCCGTGCCCGGGGTGTCCACCAGCACCAGCCCGGAGCCGAGCAGCGCGCGTGGAAGTCCGATCTCGACGTACGCGGGGCCGCCGCCCGGCCGGCGGCCGAACGTGCCGGCGACACCGGCCGCGACCTGGTCCAGCGGCACCGGGGTCCGCTCGCCGGTCACCGGGAGCACCGCGCCGGCGGGCCGGCCCGGGGTGGGAGGCGGCGCCTGGACCACGGCGGCCGACGGGGCCGCCGCGTGCTGCACCACGGTCGGCAGCACGGTGGTGCGGCCGTCGCCGACCGGGCAGGCCGGCGCGTTGACGATGGCGTTGATCAGTTGGCTCTTGCCCTGCTGCGACTCACCGATGACCAGCACGCGCAGCCGGGGGTCCAGCAGTTGCACCCGCTTCTGCCGCACCGTCTGGAGCAGGTCGCCCCGCCCGTGTGCGCCGCACGTACGGGCGATCTCATCGAGCACATCCAGCCAGATCCCCGCGATCACGGACCAAGTGTGCGCATTTCGGCTCAATTATCAAGAGGGTGGTGAACGGAAGAGGAGCGGGAGACCGGATCGTGCCTCCCGCTCCTGCCTGATCCCTCCGTCAGAGCAGCCCGCCCAGCAGGCCGCCGTCGGACGAGGCGTGCACGTCGCCGTGGACCGCCGCGTCGTGCGACCCGGTGTCGCCGGTGAGCCCGCCGGTCAGGCCGCCGACGGTGCCCGTCACGCCGCTGACCGTGCCGGTCACGCCGGAGAGCGTGCTGTCCACCTGGTGCGTCACGCCGTCCACCGTGGACGGGATGTGCACCGGCGGGACCGCGCCGGCGCCGTCGCCACCCAGGCCGAGCCCACCGAGGGTCTGGTCGACGCCGAGCGAGCCGACAATGCCGTGGACCTGGGCCTGCGTGCCGGAGAGGACCCCCAGGTCGCCGCCGAGCACCCCGCCGTCGTGCAGCAGGTCGGTGCCCGCCGTGGTGCCGAGCGGGTCGCCGACCGCCCCGGTGACGTCCCCGACGACCGGGTCGACGGCGGTGTCCACCGTGCCCACCACGTCCGAGTCGAGGGTGTCCGCCACGTCGTGCACCGCGGTCAGGTCGGTGCCGAGCCCGCCCGGCCCGACGCCCAGGCCGATGCCCGGCACGAGGGACGCGCCGGCGTACAGGCCGGCCGGGTCGACCGCGATGGCGCCCAGCGCGCCGGCGGACACGTCCACCCCGCTGTGGGAGCTGCTCACGCCGATCTGGTGCGGCACCGCCTGCACCTGGCCGACCACGTCGGTGACGTCGCTCGTGAGCGGGTCGAGCCCGAGCTGCCCGACCACCGGGGCCACCGGGGCGAGCCCCGCCGCGCCGGGGGCGTAGTCGACCACCAGCGGCACGACGTCCTGCACGTCGGCGGCGGTGACGTCGGTGAGCCCCGCGGCCTGCAGCGCGCCCTCCGGGTCGAGGTCGAAGGCCGACCGCGCGTCAGGGTCGGTGAGCAGGTTGAGCACGAAGTCGTGCAGGGTCTGGTGCGAATCCATGGGGGCTTCTCCTCGAACGTAGCGTCAGCACCGTCGTGCCGCGACAGTGACGCTAGGGCCGGGGGTCGCCGGTGGTCATCGGGGCGCGACCCGCAACCCGCCCCCGCCGATTAGGGCCCTCGCCCCCTCGTGCGTTAGGGGGACAGGGGGAGCCGGGCCGGCCGGAGTTAGGGTACCGGGTCGGAGGCGATCTCTGGTACGAACGTAGGAGCCCACGGGGTTCGCCGGGGGTGGGTCGCCACGGTGCCGACACCGTCCCCAGGCCACTCGCCGTGGAGGAAGAACTGATGCCGTACGTCCTGGGGTTGGACATCGGGAACACCGGCACGGCCGCCACCGTCGCGAGGCGGCGGGGCGACGCCTGGGCCCGCCCCGAGGTCGTCACGCTGGGTGGCCGGTCGGCCGTCGTACCGTCGGTGCTGCACCTGGCGCCCGACGGGTCGCTGCGGGTGGGCGAGCCGGCGACCGGCGACCGCGGCGGCACCACCCGCGACTTCGTCCGCCGGGTCGGTGACGACGTGCCCCTCCTGCTCGGCGGCGAGCCGTGCCCACCGGAGACGCTGGTCGCCGAGCTGGCGGCGTGGGTGGCGCACCGGGTCGCCGCCCACGAGGGAGCGTTCGCCGAGGCCGTCGTGCTGAGCCATCCGGCCGGGTGGGGCCCGCACCGGCGGGACCTGCTGCACCGCGCGCTGTGGGCCCTCGACCTGCGGAACGTCACCCTGCTCCCGCACACGGTCACGGTCGCCGAGAGCCATGCGGCGCGGGGCTTCCCGGGCACCACGGCCGCGGTCTACGCCCTGGGCGGCAACACGTTCGAGGCGGCGCTGGTCCGCCGCAACGCGCGGGGCAGGTACGAGACGTTCGGCCTGCCGCAGGGTCTGGAGTGGCTCGGCGGCACCGACTTCGACGAGGCGCTCGCCGAGCACGTACGCGCCACGCTCGGCCGTGAACTCGCCGGCGGGGAAGCGCACCCGGCTTTGCACGGGTTGCTGGCGGAGTGCGACCGCGTCAAGCGGGAGCTGACCATCGCCACGGAGACCGACGTCCTGCTCACCCTGCCGAGCGGACCGGTCCGGGTGCCGGTGACCCGGGCGCGGTTCGAGGACCTGATCCGCCCCGCGGTGCGCGCCACCGTCGACCTGCTGGCGCAGACCGTGCACTCCGCCGGCCTGACACCCGCGCAGCTCGACGGTGTCCTCCTGACCGGCGGCTCGGCCCGGATCCCGCTGGTCACCGAGCTGCTCGCCGCGGCGTTTCCCGTCCCCGTCGAGGTGGAGCCGGACCCGCAGCTGACCGCCGCCACCGGGGCGGCGCTGGCCGCCTGCCAGGTGGTGTCACCGCGCCCGCGCCGGCCGGCGCCGGCCCCCGCCACCGCCACCGCCCCGGTCGGTGCGGCCGCGCCGGCCGTTCGGGAGTGGCGGCAGGCCGAACCCGACCACCCCCGCCGCGGCGAGCCCCCGGCCCGCCCCCCGGTCCGGATCACGCCGCTGAACCTGCCGAAGGCGTCCCGCCTGGCGCTGGCCCGCGGCCGGGTCCGGGACCGCGAAGGATGACCGACATGATCATGAGTACCGTCTCCGACGCCCGGCTCGTGCTGGGCTCCGCGCCGACCGCGCTGCTCGGAGCGGTCGCGGCGGATCCCGGGCGCCCGCTCGCGGTCGGCGTGACGGGTCCCGGCGGCCACGGCAAGACCGCGCTGCTCCGGGCACTGGCGCGGGCCCACCTCGACGCGGGCGGCACGGTCCGGGAAGGCGCTCCGGGCCCGGACCGCCCGGCCGACCCCGAGGCCGTGCTGCTCGTCGACGACGCGCACCTGCTGGACGACGCCCGCCTCGAGACGCTGCGCCGGCTCGTGGTCGGCGGCCGGCACCGGCTGCTGGTCGGTTACCGCCCGTGGCCCCGGCCGGCGGGACTGGCCGGGCTGGCCGAGGCGCTGAAACGGGACGGGCAGCAGGTCGTGCTCGACCCGTTCACCGTCGAACAGACCCGCGACTACCTCGCCCGCGTACCCGACCTCGGCCGGGACGGCGAGCTGGCCGCGTTCGTGCACGCGCAGACCGGTGGGGTGCCGCGGGACGTCGAGCGGCTGGCCGGTGGGTTGCGCGGGTCGGAGAGCCCCCCCGGCCTTCCGGCCGAGCCGCCACGGGCGGCCGTCCTCGCGTTCGGGCCGGACCTGGAGGAGCTTCCGCGGGACGTCCGGCGGCTGCTGCTGGCCGTCGCCGCGGGCGTCCCGCTGCCCGTGGACCTCCTCGGCCCGCTGCTCGACCGGGAGCCGGCCTCGGTGGACGAGCTGGTGGCGTACACCAGGGCGGCGGGCCTGCTCGGCGCGGACGGCCGGCTCGCACCGATCGTGCGGCGGGCGGTGGTCGCGCTCAGCCCGGCCACCGAACGCACCGCGATCTGGCGCCGCCTCACGGAGGTGCAGCTCGGTCGTGGTGCGGCGGTGCTCCCGCTGATCCGGTCGCTGCGGGCGGCCGGTGCCCTCGACGACTGCCCGGCCGGGGCGCTGGAGGCCGCGGCCGAGGAGGCGCTCGGCGGTGAGCCGGCACTCTCCGCCGAGCTGTTCGCGGCGGCCACCGCCGGAGGTCTGCCGGCCGGCGCCCGCCAGGCCGTCGCCGCGGCGCTCGCCGGCGACCTGGAGGCCGCGCTGCGGCTGGCGAACCGGCTGCTCGCGACGGCACCGCCGGCCGTGCGGGCGGAGGCGGCCACGGTGGCCGCGACCGCGCTGGCGCACCGGGGCCAGGTGGAGCGCAGCGTCGAGCTGTACCGGTGGTCCGGCCTCGCACCGTCCGCGGCGTTCGCCACCGTCGGAGCGCTCGCTCTCGGCCGCCCGGCCGCGGGCGTGGACCTGCCCGAGGACCCGACCGGCGGGCCGCCGACCCTGCACGCCAGCGCCGCGCGGTTGATGGCCGAGGGGGTACGCGAGAGCATCACCGCCCCGCCGACCAGCGCCCTGTCCCGGCTGGTGCAGGCCACCGCGCTGCTCGAGCCGGACGGGCGCCGGGTGCTCCTGCCGGACAGTCCGGCCGCGCTCGCCGCGCTGACCGCGATCCACTGTGCCGAGTTGGACATCGCCGAGGGTGTGCTGGAGCGGGCCGTGACGACCGGCATCGGCGGGCCGCTGATGGCCCACCGGCACCGGTTGCTGCAGGCCTGGATCCTGATGGTGCGCGGCCAGACGGCCGCGGCCGCCGACCGCCTCGCCGCGGTGACCGCCGGCGACCGGCCGCTGGAGTCGCGCGACCTGCTCCTGGCCACTGCGCTCCGGCTCGGCATCGCGCGCCGCAACAGCGACGTCGCGGGGCTGCAACGCGGGTGGGGCCCGGCGCTGGAGGCCGTGGTCCGGCACCCGGTGGACCTGTTCACGCTGCTGCCGCTGGGCGAGCTGGCGGTCGCCGGCGCCCGGCTCGGCGACCTGGCCCGGTTGGCGCCCTACCTGCGCGAGGGGTGGCTGCTGCTGGACCGGCTCGGCGGCCCGGCGCTGTGGAGCGCGCCGCTGCACTGGACCGGGCTGCACGCCGCCATCCTCACCGAGGAGCCGGCGGTCGCCGACGCGCACGTCGCCGCCCTGCTCGCCGCCGCCGAGCACAGCCGGTACGCCGCCGTGGCCGCCGGGGCCGCCACGGTCTGGGTCGAGGTGCTGCGCGGCGTCGTGGACCCGGTCCGGGTGGAGGCCGCCGCCCGCGGGCTGCACGACGCCGGGCTGTGCTGGGACGCCGCCCGCCTCGCCGGGCAGGCCGCGATCCGCACCTCGGACCGGCGCGCCATGACCACCCTCCTGGAGTGCGCCCGGGTGCTCCAGGCCCGGTCGCCCGCCCGAGCGGACGGCGCTGGCGACGGCGCGGCGCCGGTGGCCGACGCCGGCCCCACCCGGTACCGGCTCAGCGACCGGGAGCGCGAGGTGGCCGAGTTGGTGCTGGCCGGCCTGACCTACCGGGAAATCGGCGACCGGCTCTTCATCTCGGCGAAGACGGTGGAGCACCACGTGGCACGGATGCGGTCCCGGCTGAACTGCGCCAGCCGCGCGGAGCTGCTGGCCCTCCTGCGCACCGTCGTGGCGGACCGGTCGAGCGCCGGCCGGCAGCCCTGGCCGGAACGGGAGGCCCGGTGAGCCGGCCGGCCGGGCCGCGCCGGACCGGTGACCGGCGGACCCGCCTGAAGCTCGGCGCGCTGGCCGCCGTGCTGCTGACCCTGTGGGCGTACGCGGCCGTGCTGACCGGCCGCGACGCCGCCGGCCTCGTGCGGGTCCGGGCCCTGGCGGACACTCTCGGCCAGCCCACCGACCTGCTGATCCTCGACCTCCAGCTCGAACGCCGGCTGACCGCCGAGACGATCGCGGGCGCCGGGCGCACCCGGGCCGCGCTCGCCGAGGCGCGGGACCGGACGGACGGCGCGGTCGCCCCGGTGCGCGCGTTCACCGAGGGCCACGACCCGCGCCTGCTCACGGCGGGCGCGGTGCGGGACCGGGCCGCCGAGCTGGTCCGGCAGCTGACCGGGCTGGCCACCCTGCGGGCCGAGGTGGACGGCGGGCGGCTCGACCGGCCCAGCGCGGTCGCCGCGTACGACCGGCTGGTCGACACCGCCTTCGCGGTGTACGGCCCGGAGTGGGGCGGCCGCGAGGACGAGCTGGCCGCCGAGAGCCGGGCCGTCGTCGCGCTGGCCCGGGCCCGCGAGCTGCTCGCCCGCGAGGACACCCTGGTGACCGCCGCCCTGGCCGGCGGCGGGGTCGGCGAGGACGACCGGCGCCGCCTGGCCGAGCTGGTGACCGTTCAGCGGTACGCCCGGACGACGGCCGCCGCCGCGTTGCCGGCCGGCGGGCAGGACCAGCACCGGCGGCTGGTGGAGGGCCCCCGGTTCGCCGGCCTGCTGAGGCTGGAGGACCGGCTGCTCCGGGCCGGGGAGGCCGGCGGCACGGCCGGGATCAGCACGCGGAGCTGGCGGGAGGCCGCCGACCCGGCCCTGAGCGGGCTGCGGGACCTGCTCACCACCACGGCCCGGGGCAGCGTCGAGCGGGCCGCGCCGGGCGCCGCGCTGGTGGTCACCCGGACCGGCCTGGTGGTGGGGCTCGGGCTCATCGCCGTGCTCGTCGTGCTTGTCGGCTCGGCCCGCACCGTCCGCCGCCCGGCCGACGGGCCGGACCGCCCGGCGACCGTCTCCCCGGCGGGCACCCCGGGCGAGGCCGGTTCCGCGCCGGCGGGGACCGCCACGGGCGAGCTGTTCCTGCGGCTGACCCGGCGCAACCAGGCACTCCTGCGCGAGCAGCTCGACCTGCTGGGCGCGATGGAACGGCGGGACCGGACGGCGGAGGAGACGGCCGACCTGTTCCGGCTCGACCATCTCGCCACCCGGATCCGGCGCAACGTGGAGAAGCTGGTGATCCTCGCCGGCGCGACGCCGGCCCGCCGCTGGCGGCGGCCGGTGCCACTGCTCGACGTGGTACGCGGGGCGGTCGCCGAGGTGCCGGACTACCACCGGGTCCTCGTCGCGCCGCACTGGCCGTGGACGCTCGCCGGTCCCGGCGTCACCGACGTCGTCCACCTGCTGGCCGAGCTGATCGAGAACGGGTTGGCCTGCTCCCCTGAGCACACCACCGTACGGGTCGCCGGCGAGCCCGGACCGCAGGGCTGCGCCGTGGTGATCCTCGACGACGGACCCGGCCTGGACGCCGCCGCGCTGGCCGAGGCGAACCGGATCCTGGGCGCGCCACCGCCGGACGGCCCGCCCGCCGAACGCACCGGGCTGCACGTCGCCGCCCTCCTCGCCGCCCGGTGCGGCGCCCGGGTGTCGCTGCGGCCCGGCCCGCGCGGCGGAACCGCCGCCGTGGTCCTGCTGCCGCCCGGCCTGGTCGCCGCGACCCCGCCCTCCGGCGGCCCGGTGGCCGGCGCGGCCGGGCCGGCGCCGGCCCCGGCGCCGCACCCGCCGGCCGCGACGGTCCCCGGCGGCGCGCTGCCCACCCGGATCCGCCGGTCCGGGGCGGTCCGACCCGCACCCACCGACCCCGACACCCTCCGAGACAACGCTCCGCAACAGCGGGAGAGGACCTAGATGACGCATTCAGCGGTCGCCACCGACAGTCTGGCCGCGGCCCTGGACGGCCTGGTCGACCGGGTTCCGGGGGCCGAGGTCGCCGTGGTGCTCTCCCCCGACGGGCTGCTGCTCGGCCGGTCCCGGCACGTCGAGGACCAGCTCGCCGAGCAGGTCGCCAGCCTGGTCAGCGGGCTGTACGCGTTGGGCCAGGCCGCCGGCCGGGTGTGCGTGGCCGGCGGGCTGCGGCAGGTCGTCGTGCAGATGGCGCGCTCGTTCGTGTTCGTCGCCACCACCCGGGGCGGCGCGATCCTCACCGTCCGGATGGGCGGTGACGCCGACGTCGGCGACATGGCGTACGAGGTGGCGCTGTTCGCGGCGCAGGCCGAGCGGGCCCTGCCCGTCTACCTCGAACCGGCCCCCACGGTGGCAGGCGGGATCAGCGGTGCACACCACTGGAGACCATGACGAGGCCTGGTACGACGAGGATGCCGGGCCGGTGGCCCGGCCGTACACGGTGACGCGCGGACGTCTCACGTCCGACCACGGCCGGCTCGACCTGATCTCCCTCGTGGTGGCCCGGCGGACCGCCCCTGCCTCCGCACAGCTGTTTCCCGAGCAGGCCCGCATAATCGAGCGGTGCCACCGTCCACTGTCGGTGGCGGAGGTCGCTGCCGAACTGGAGCTGCCGTTGGGTACCGTCCGGGTACTGCTCGGCGATCTGCTGGAGGCGGGCCTGATCGAGACGCACGAGCCGCCGTCGCTGTCCGGGGCGCCGTCCAGGGAACTGCTCGAGGCGCTGCTCGACGGCCTCCGCACGCTGTGACGGCGGAGACCGCCGGGCCCGGGAGACCGCGGCCTCCGGCCCGATGGACGACCTGAAGGGGGAAGGCCCAGTGCCGGCACCACCGTCCCCGCCACGGCGGACCCTGCCGCTCATCCTGTTGGACGGGCTCGTCGCCGCGGTCGGGGCCGTGCGTCGCGCCCTCGTCGGCCGGCGTGACGGCTCGCGGCTCGCGTTCGTGGCGATCGCCGCCTCGCTGGGGGTGCTGCTGGCGACGGCGTACTCGATCGTCACGGTGCTGCGCACGCCGGAGCGGCTGAGCCCGGTGGCCGTGGGCCCGGCCGGCAGCGTGCCGGCGACCGGCCCGGAGGCGACCGGGACGCCGGAGGAGCGGCCCGAGCCGAGCGACGCCACCCGGCGGACGGCCATACCGCCGGTGACCACGGCCGCGCCCGGAGCCCCGGTCCCGCCCGCCGCGCGGCCCTCGACCGGGGCGCCGGCGGCGACCACCCCGGCGTCACCGCCGCCCGTCCCGCTGGGGGCCGCCTTCGCCGTCGAGGACAACGCCCTGCTCAGCTACGGCGCCGCGGTGACGATCGACAACCCGGGCAGCGTGCCGGCACCGACCTGGACCCTGGTGGTCGTGCTGCCCCGCGACTCGCTCCGGGTCACCTCGGTCACCGGGGCCCGGGCCAGCCGGGACGGCGCGACGTGGACGTTCGTGCCGGAGGGGGACACCGGCCGGGTGCCGGGCGGCGGCACGGTGCGGGTCACGTTCCGGGTGAGTGGCGCGGCGATCAGCGCCACGCCCACGGCGTGCACCATCGACGGCGCCGCCTGCACGGGCCTGCCGGACTGACCGGCGGGTCGGCGCGTCAGTCGCGCGCGGCGGACGGGACCGCGCAGGCCGCGGTGCCGCCGGGCAGGCGGTGGCGGTTGCGGGCCACCCAGCGGTACGCCGGCCAGGCGGCGGCGCGGACCGGGGGGAACCGGAGACCGGCCCCGGCGGTCCGCCAGAGCGGGTTGCTGTCGCCGAGCAGCCGGGCGATGGCGTCCGGGCCGGCGGCGCGTACGCCGTCCGCGCCGACCCACTGCACCGCCTCGTCGCACTCGGCGACGCTCAGGCCGAGCGCGTCGAGGTCGGCGAACTGCCAGGGCAGCACCCGGGCGCTGGTGGGGATCCACCGCTCGATGATCCGCGCGCACTTGGTGCAGAACGCGCAGTCGCCGTCGTAGACGAAGGTCGACGTCTCCATGTCCCCATCCTGCACCCCGCCGCACCCACTCCGGTGGCCGGTGTCCGGCGGGTCACTTGCGCTTCGTTCGTACGCGTGTTCGAATGAAGCACATGCGCTGGGACAACCTCTCCGCTCCCCCGGACGAGGGGACTCCCGACGGGGCAGCGCCGGCGGCTCCACCCCTGCCGCTGGCGCTCCCCGGCGCGGTCGCCCGCACGTTCGACACCCCCGGCTTCGCCGGCATGACCTTCTACGAGGTGCGGGCCAAGTCGATCATCAATCGCGTGCCGGGCCAGTCCCGCGTCCCGTTCGAGTGGACGATCAACCCCTACCGCGGCTGCTCCCACGCGTGTGTGTACTGCCTGGCGGGCGACACGCCGATCCTGATGGCCGACGGCCGCACCAGGCCGATCAGCGAGCTGGAGGTCGGCGACCGGATCTACGGCACCGAGCGGCGGGGTGCCTACCGGCACTACGTGGTCACCACCGTGCGGGCCAAGTGGTCGACGGTGAAGCGGGCCCACCGGGTGACCCTGGAGGACGGCACCACGCTCGTCGCCAGCGGCGACCACCGGTTCCTCACCGAACGCGGCTGGAAGCACGTGACCGGCAGCATGCGGGGTGGCGGCCGGCGGCCCTACCTGACCACCCGCAACCGCCTGCTCGGCACGGGCGGGTTCGCCTCCGCACCGAAGCGCTCGGCCGACTACCGGCGGGGCTACCTCTGCGCGCTGGTGCGCGACGCCGACCACCCGGGCAGCCGCTTCCGGCTGGCCACGGCCGACGAGGAGGCGCTGGAGCGCGCGGAGCGGTTCCTCGCCGACGCCGGGATCGGCGCGGAGCGGCTGGCCGGCCCGCCGGTCCGCGCCCCCCGCCGGGCGACGACCCCGATCCGCACCGCCCACCCCGGCGACGCCGAGGCGGTCGCCGGGCTGATCCGTCCCGACGACGAGCCGACCGACGACTGGTGGCTGGGCTTCCTGGCCGGCACCTTCGACGCGGCCGGCAGTTGCCGGCGGGGCGTGTTCCGGATCACCGTGGGCGACGACGGGAGCCTGCGCCGGGCGGCCACCGCCCTGGACCGGTTCGGCTTCCGGTGGGCGCTCGACGATCCGGGCAACCTCAACCGGGCCCGCCAGCTCCGGCTGACCGGCGGCCTGCCGGAGCGGCTGCGCTTCTTCCACCTGACCGACCCGGCGGTCACCGGCAAGCGTTCGATCGAGGGCATGGCGCTCAAGTGCCGGGCCCGGCTGCGGGTGGCGAGCATCGAGGATCTCGGGCTGGAGCTGCCGCTCTGGGACATCACCACCGGCACCGGTGACTTCATCGCCAACGGGGTGGTCAGCCACAACTGCTTCGCCCGCAACACGCACACCTACCTCGACCTCGACGCCGGCGCGGACTTCGACCGGAAGGTGATCGTCAAGGTCAACGCCGGCGAGCTGGTCCGCCGTGAGCTGGCCGCGCCGAGGTGGCGCGGCGCGCACATCGCCATGGGCACCAACGTGGACTGCTATCAGCGGGCCGAGGGGCGCTACGCGCTCATGCCGCAGATCCTCGCGGCGCTGCGTGACTTCGCCAACCCGTTCTCGATCCTGACCAAGGGCACCCTGCTGCTGCGGGACCTGCCGCTGCTGCGCCAGGCCGCCGAGGTGACCCGCGTCGGGTTGTCCTACTCGGTGGGGTTCGTGGACGAGGCGCTGTGGCGGGCCGTCGAGCCGGGCACGCCGAGCCCGCGTCGCCGCCTCGACGCCGTCCGCCGGCTCACCGACGCCGGCTTCTCCGTCGGGGTGCTCATGGCGCCGATCCTGCCGGGGCTCAGCGACGACGACGAGTCGATCGACGCGACGGTCGCCGCGGTCGCCGCGTCCGGGGCCACCAGCGTCACCCCGCTGCCGCTGCACCTGCGCCCCGGCGCCCGCGAGTGGTACGCGCGCTGGCTGGCCCGTGAGTTCCCGCACCTGGTCCCCCGCTACCGGCAGCTCTACCAGGCCGGGGCGTACGCGCCGCAGGCCTACCAGCGGGAGGTGACCGCGCGGGTGCGGATGGCGGCCCGCCGGCACGGGCTGCACCGGGGCGAGGTCGGCGACAACCGGCGGCTGCCCGAGCCGCCCGCCCCGGCGGCCGAGCAGCTGTCCCTGCTGTGACCGGGAGCGCGGCCGTCCGCCGCCGGCGGGGTTAGGCTCGACGGATGCGTTCCGCCCAGCAGATCCTCGCCGACTCCGCCGTGATCGCCGTCGTGGGCGCGTCCCGCGACCCGGGCAAGGCCGCGCACCGCGTGCCGCTGGAGATGCAGCGGCACGGCTGGCGGATCATCCCGGTGAACCCGACGGTGGACGAGCTGTTCGGCGAGAAGGCGTACCCGTCGCTGGCCGACATTCCCCACCCGGTCGACCTGGTCGACGTGTTCCGCCCGGCCCGCGACGCCGTCGAGGTGGTGCGGCAGGCCGTGGCGATCGGCGCGCCGGCGGTCTGGTTGCAGCTCGGGATCTTCTCGGCCGAGGCGCGGCGGATCGCCGAGGAGGCGGGGATCGACTACGTCGAGGACCGCTGCCTCATCATCGAGCGGGCCGCCGGGGGCCTGTCGCGGCGCGGCTGACGCCGGCCCCGGCCGGGGGACGATCAGTTTCGGGGCCGAAGAGCAGGTCGAGCTGGGTGTCGAGGGCGGCCAGCGCGGTCTCCGGCGGGTAGTGCCCGCCGAGCAGGTAGATGCCGAGGCCCTCCAGCACGGCGAGCAACCCGACCGCGGCCCGCTCCGGATCCACCCCGGGGTGGGCTCCGGCCCGGATCTGGCCGGCGACGAACCCGAGCAGCGCGGCCGTCTCGTCGTGCAGCGCGGCGGCGACGGCGGGGCGTACGGCGGTGTAGGCCAGGAACGCGAGCGCGACCCGGCCGTCGGCGCGGCGCTCCTCGTCGAGGGGGAGCAGCTCGGCCAGCATGGTCCGCAGCAGGGTCCGGGGTGCGGGCGTCCCGCCGAGTGCCCCGATCGCCCGGGTCACCCGGGTCTCGTTGCGCTCCCGGACCACGGCGAGCGCGAAGGTCATCATCTCGTCCCGGGTGCGGAAGTAGTGCTGCACCATCCCGGCGCTGACCCCGGCCGCGGCGGCCACGTGCCGGAGGCTGACCGCCTCCAGACCCTGTTCGGCCGCGACCCGCATCAGCGCGTCCGCGATCAGCGCCCGGCGCTCCCGGTGGTCGACCCGCTTCGGCATGCCCCCATGCTTTCACAATACGACTGCATTGACACGCCGTCCGCGATCGTTTACGTTGCAACTGCAATGCAAAAGGAAGGTGGCGGGGGATGGCACAGATCGACGTGGTCCGGCTGGCCCGCCGGGCGGTCGTCTACGAGTGGGGCATGTGGCGCAGCCTGGCCCGGTGGGTCTTCCGGCGTCCCCACCCGGTGGTGCCGGGCGGCGAGACGTTCGCCTACGTCGGCGTGGTGCAGCCGATCCTCGGCGTGTTCATCGCGCTGTCGGCCCTCGAGATCCCGGTCCTCGACCTGATCCTCCGGCACACCGTCGGCTGGCCGACGGTCCGGCACGCGTTCATCGTGCTCGGCATCTGGGGCGTGCTGTGGATGGTCGGCCTGCTCGCCAGCCTCCGGATCCACCCGCACGTGGTCGACGACGCCGGTCTGCGGATCCGCAACGGCATCTCCCTCGACGTGCTGGTCCCGTGGGCCGCCGTCGCCCGGGTGGAGGCGCGCTACCGGTCGCTGCCGTCCAGCCGCGGGGTGCAGTACGACCCGGACGACCCGGCGGTGCTGAACCTCGGCGTCGGCAGCCAGACCGCGATCGACGTGGTGCTGCGGGAGCCGCTGTCGGTGCGCCTGCCGAAGGGACCGAGCGAGCCGGTCCGGGAGATCCGGCTGTACGCCGACGACCCGAAGGCCCTGGTGGCCGCGGCTCGCCGGCACCTCCTCCCGGCGGGCACGACGGCCGGCGACTCCCCCGGGAGCACCGGCTCGCATCGCCGGCGCTGAGCGCGGCCCCTCCCGCTACGCCGGGCGTCCGGGAGGGGCCGTCAGCACCGGCTCAGAGCTTGTACTCCTTGAGCAGGCCGCGGGAGATGATCGTCTTCTGGATCTCCGAGGTGCCCTCGCCGATCAGCAGGAAGGGCGCCTCCCGCATGAGCCTCTCGATCTCGTACTCCTTGGAGTAGCCGTAGCCGCCGTGGATGCGGAACGCCTCCTGGACGACCTCGGCGCAGTACTCCGAGGCGAGCAGCTTGGCCATCCCGGCCTCGACGTCGTTGCGCTGGCCGGCGTCCTTGAGCCGGGCCGCGTTGACCATGAGGGCGTGGGCGGCCTCGATCTTCGTGCCCATCTCGGCGAGCTTGAACGCGACGGCCTGGTGCTTGGCGAGGGGCTGGCCGAAGGTGCGGCGCTGCTGGGCGTACGCGACGGCCAGCTCGAACGCGCGGATGGAGATGCCGCAGGCGCGGGCCGCCACGTTGACCCGGCCGACCTCGATGCCGTCCATCATCTGGTAGAAGCCGCGACCGACCTTCTCCTCGCCGCCGAGCACCGCCGAGGCGGGGACGGTGACGCCGTCGAGCACCATCTCGGTGGTCTCGACGCCCTTGTAGCCCATCTTGTCGATCTTGCCGGGGATGGTCAGGCCGGGGGCGGTCTCGCCGAAGCCGGGCTCCTTCTCCAGCAGGAAGGTGCTCATGTTGCCGTAGACCGAGTCGGCCCCGGTGTCGGTCTTGACCAGGGTGGCGACCACCGAGGAGTACGCCCCGTTGGTCAGCCACATCTTCTGGCCGTTGAGCACGTAGGTGTCGCCGTCGCGGACCGCCTTCGACTTGATCGCCGAGACGTCGGAGCCGCACTCGGGCTCCGACATCGAGAAGGCGCCGCGCACCTCGCCGGTGGCCATCCGCGGCAGCAGCCGGGCCTTCTGGTCGGCCGAGCCGTGCTGGGAGATCAGGTACGCCACGATGAAGTGGGTGTTGACGATGCCGGAGATCGACATCCAGCCCCGGGACAGCTCCTCGACCACGAGGGCGTAGGTCAGCAGGGACTCGCCGAGGCCCCCGTACTCCTCGGCGATGGTCAGGCCGAACAGCCCCATCTCGCGCATCCCGTCGAGGATGTCGGTGGGGTACTCGTCGGCGTGCTCCAGCCGCTGGGCGTGCGGGATGATCTCCTTGTCGGCGAACTCCCGGACGGTTTCCAGGATCGACCGCTGCACGTCGGTCAGGCCGGGCGTCTGGGCGAGTCGGGCCATCTCAGCCTCCGGGGGATCGGCGCATTACTCGTGGGTAACTGAACGCTGGGTCAGTATCGGCCCCGGGACCGGCGGAGCCAAGGTGACCAGTCCACACAACCGCTGTGAAAAGGTTCACCGCTGCGGGTAGCGTCCGCAAGAGAGAAGGCCGTCGACCTGCGACGAAGGGCGAGGAGGGACGTGAGCCAACCACCCGGTGAGCCCGACCAGCCACCGTCGCCGTACGAGCCGCCGGCCTACGGCCAGCCGTACGGGGACCCGCAGCAGCAGCCGCACTGGGGGCACCAGCCGCCCGGTGGCGGCCAGCCGCCCTACGCTCCCCAACCCCCGTACGGCCAGTACGGCCCGCCCGGCCCCGGCCCGCAGCCGCGCGGCGGCGGGCCGAACGTGCTCGCCATCCTGTCGCTGGTCTTCGCCTTCGTCTTCGCCCCGGCCGGCATCGTCTGCGGCCACCTGGCCAAGCGGCAGATCCGGCGGACCGGCGAGGAGGGTGATCAGCTCGCCACCTGGGGGCTGATCCTCAGCTACATCTTCACCGCGATCGGCCTGCTGGTCTGCTGCGGCTGGATCGGCCTGGCCATCTGGGCCAACTCGGACAACGGCAACACCTACTGACCGTCGGCAGCCGCGGACGGTCAGCGGAACTCGGCCTCCCGGACGCTGTTGCCGCCGTCGACCACCAGCATCTGCCCCGTGATGTAGGAGGCGGCCGGCGAGCAGAGGAAGGCGATGGCCGCCGCCACCTCGTCCGGCGTGCCGGGGCGGCCGACCGGGGTGCCGAGGCCCTGCTTGATCTCGACCATGGTGGACGCCGCGGTGTGGATGATGCCCGGCGCCACGGCGTTCACGGTCACCCCGTCGGCGATCATCTCCATCGCCAGCGCGCGGGTCAGCCCGACCACGCCGGCCTTCGCCGCCGCGTAGGCGGCCTCGGTGGGCAGCGCGTTGACCGGCCCGGCGGTGGCCGCCAGGTTGACGATCCGCCCCCAGCCCCGCTCGGCCATCCCGCTGATGAACGCGCGGCTGCACAGGAACGCCGTGGTCAGGTTGCGGTCGATCTCGCCGCGCCACTCGTCGTAGGTCAGCTGGGCCACCGGCCGCAGTACCTCCGGGCTGGCCCGGCTGGCCAGGCCGGCGTTGTTGACCAGCACCTCGACGTCGCCGAGCTGCTCGGCCACCGCGTCGGCGAGCGCGCCCACCTCGGACTCGTCGGTGAGGTCCGCGACGAAGCCGGTGACGCCCAGCTCGCCGGCCCGCTCGTGGATCCTCCGCGTGGTGGAGACGATCGCCACCCGGGCGCCGAGGTCGGCGAGGCGCCGCGCCGTCGCGTACCCGATGCCGTCCGGACTGCCCGCGCCGGTGACCAGGGCGACGCGGCCGTCCAGGCGCATGGTGGCCGGCTCCTCCAGCGGTGCCGGTTGGTCCTGGTCGGCGGAGCCCGCCGGGGCGCCGCCGCGGGGCCGGCGCACCAGGCCCGGCCGGCTGACGTCCCGTCGAGACCGACCACCGCGCGCGTCAAGTGCCATGCCGCGATCCTGCCCGCTGTGGACGTTCCGGGCAACGCGGCACCCGGAAAGGGGTCCCTGCGACTTGCCCGCCGGTGGCTACCCTGACCGCACCACGTCCATGGAGATGATCTGATGACCTATTCCCCACCGCCCGGTGGTTGGCACGACCCGTCGGCGGCCGGGCCACAGTCGAGCCCGCCGGTCGACCCGACGCTGCCGATGGCCGGCAACCCCATCCCGACCCAGCCGACCTCGGCGGACCCGTACGCGCCCGCCGACCCCTACGCCGTCGCGAAGTCCCCCGACCCGTACGCCGCGCCCGGCTACGCGCCGCCCGGCAACCCGTACGCCCCGCCGGGCTACCCGCCGGCCGGCGACCCGTACGCCGCGGCCGGCTACCCGCCGGCGGCGTACCCCGGCTACGCGCCCCCGTCCAGCAAGACGAACACCCTGGCCATCGTGGCGCTGGTGCTCTCGCTGGTCGGCTTCACCTCCTGCATCACCGCCCCGGTCGGCGCGATCATGGGCCACGTCGCCCGGAAGCAGATCCGGCAGACCGGCGAGCAGGGCGAGGGCATGGCGAAGGCCGCCATCATCGTGGGCTGGATCCTCACCGCCCTGCTGGTGCTGCTGATCATCTTCTACGTCGTGATGATCGTCATCGCCATCAACTCGGACAGCTCCAGCAGCTACTGACGCGGACGGGCCGCCCCGGTCGGCCGGGGCGGCCCGTCGCGGTCAACGGCTCGCGGTCACTCCACCGGCGGGGTGAACGACGAGGTGCGGCTCATCCCGGCGGCCCGCCCCTTGGCGGCGACGACCAGCGCCATCTTGCGGGACGCCTCGTCGATCATCTCGTCGCCGAGCATCACGGCGCCGAGCTTCCCGCCCGCCTCCGAGGTGTACCAGTCGTACGCGTCGAGGATCAGCTCGGCGTGGTCGTAGTCGGCCTGGGCCGGCGAGTAGACCTCGTTGGCCGCGTCGATCTGGCCCGGGTGCAGCACCCACTTCCCGTCGAAGCCCAGCGCGGCCGAGCGCTTCGCCACCTCGCGGAACGCGTCCACGTCCCGGATCTGCAGGAACGGGCCGTCGATGGCCTGCTTGTCGTGCATCCGGGCGGCCATCAGGATCCGCATGAGGATGTAGTGGTAGGGGTCGCCCGGGTAGTCCGGGATCAGCGCGCCGACCACCAGCGACTTCATGTTGATCGAGGCCATGAAGTCGGCCGGGCCGAAGATGATCGTCTCGACCCGGGGCGAGGCGGCCGCGATCGCGTCGACGTTGACCAGGCCGGCCGCGTTCTCGATCTGCGCCTCGATGCCGATCCGGCCGACCTCCAGGCCGAGCGTCTTCTCGATCTGGGTGAGCAGCAGGTCCAGCCAGTGCACCTGCTCGGCGTTCTGCACCTTCGGCAGCATGATGCAGTCCAGGTTGGCCCCGGCGCCCTCGACCACCTCGATGACGTCCCGGTAGGTCCACGGCGTGGTCAGGTCGTTCACCCGCACCACCCGGGTCTTGCCCGCCCAGTCGCCCTCGTTCAGCGCGGCGACGATGTTCTTGCGGGCGTCCGGCTTGGCCAGCGGGGCGACCGCGTCCTCCAGGTCGAGGAAGACCTGGTCGGCGGGGAGGCCCTGGGCCTTGCCGAGCATCTTGACGCTGGAACCGGGTACCGCGAGGCAGGACCGGCGGGGGCGACCGACTGCGGCCATGGGTGCGCTCCTTCCAGCGTCCGCGGGCACGCCGACGCCACCAGGTGGAAGACGAGAAACTTAACGATCCCAAAGGGCGTTGTGACGCCACGGTAACCTCGTGCCGTGACCGGGGTGAATGGACCTGTGGAAGATCTCACTGAGCGTCGGACCGTCGTGGTGACCGGCGCCAGCTCGGGCATCGGCCTCGCCGCCGCGGTCGACCTGGCGCGACGCGGAGACCGCGTGGTACTTGTCGGCCGGGATCCGGCCCGGCTGCGCGCCGCCGGGGAACGGCTCCGCGAGTGCTGCGGCGAGCAACCCGAGCTGTTCCGCGCCGACTTCGCCGTGCTGGACGACGTACGCGGGCTCGCCGAGCGGCTGCGCGCCGCGTACGACCGGATCGACGTGCTGGTCAACAACGCCGGGGCGATCGTGCTCCAGCCGGTCACCACGGTCGACGGCTTCGAGCTGAGCATGCAGGCCAACCACCTGGCGCCATTCCTGCTCAGCAACCTGTTGCGGGACCGGGTCGGACGGATGGTGGTGACCGCCTCGGGCGCGCACCGCAGCGGCGTGCTCGACCCCGACGACCTCAACGCCGCGCTGCGCCGCTACCGGCCCATGCGCGCGTACGGGACCAGCAAGCAGGCGAACATCCTGTTCGCCGCCGAGGCGGCCCGGCGCTGGCCCGGGATGCCGGCGCACTCGTTCCACCCGGGCGTCGTGCGGACCCGGTTCGGCAACGAGAGCCGGCTGGTCGCCCTCGGCATGCGGCTGTTGCCGTTCCGCAGCCCGGAGCGGGGTGCGGAGACCCTGGTCTGGCTGGCCAACCAGGACCCGGCCCGGCTGGTCGACGGCGGCTACTACGCCGACCGGCGGCTCCGCCGGCCGCTGCCCAAGGCCAGCGACCCGGCCCTGGCCGCCCGGCTCTGGACGGCCAGCGCCAAAGCCGTCGGGATCGACGCCTGAGCCGTTCCGGGCCGCCCGATCCGGCCCGACGCTGCGATACTCCGCCGCATGACCGAACCGACGGACGTGCCCCTGCTGGTCGCCCTGGTCGACCTGAGCGCCGACCCCGAGGCCGGTCGGCGGTACGAGGACGCCGTGCTCGCCCTGCTCGGACGGCACGGCGGGCGGTTGGAGCGGCGGCTGCGCAGCGGGGACGGGACGACCGAGGTGCACGTGATCCGGTTCGCCGCGCGGGCCGGCTACGAGGCCTTCATGGTGGACCCGGAGCGGCTGGCGCTGCGGGCCGCGCTGGGCGACGCCGCCCCCACCACCCGGGTCCTCGACGTCCACGACGTCTGACCTTCCCACTTCATCACGGCGGTCGACCGGCGGGCCCTCTGGATCGGCGGCGCCCAGTGGGCCGGCAGGACCACCCTCGCCGTCACCCTGGCGCTGCGCCCCGGCCTGACCGCGTACCTCTACGACCGGCACGACGCCCGCGGGCCCGAGGACCGGCGGGTGGCGTACCTGTGAGCGTCACTCGGCGAGGTGGACCGGGACGCTGGTGACCACCACGCCGGGCAGCGCGCGCAGGGCGGCGCGGAGCCGCTGCTCGGCGCGGCTGTGCAGCGGGCGGTGCCAGCGGCGGCGGAGCACCACCTCCGGCACGATCACGGTCAGCGTCAGCTCGGGCCGGGTGGTGTGCAGCGCCTCCAGATAGTGCGCGAGCGGCCCGATCACCGCCCGGTACGGCGACACGATCGTCTCCAGTCGCAGGTGGTCGCCCCAGGCCCGCCACTGCTCCCGGAACCGGTCCGCCTCGCTCTCCTCGGGAGCGATGTGCACGGCCAGCGTCGGCTGGCCCAGCGACGCGGCGTACGCCAGAGCGCGCAGCGACGCCCGGTTCAGCCGGGCCACCGGCACGACGACCAGGTGGCGTACCTCCTGGGGCAGCTCCTCGCCCTCGGCGGACCCGGCGGGGCCGGGCGGCGCGGTCGCGGGCGGGTGCAGCGCCAGCGCCCGGTGCAGCGTGGCGTAGTGGCGGTGGATCCGCAGGAACAGCAGCACCAGCAGCGGCACCGCGACCACGACCACCCAGGCGCCCTCGGTGAACTTCGACACGGCGGCGGTCAGCAGCACCAGCCCGGAGAGGGTGGCGCCGACCGCGTTGACGGCGAGGCGCCGGCGCCAGCCCCGTCCCCGCCGGCGCCGCCAGTGCACGACCATGCCGGCCTGGGACAGGGTGAAGGCGAGGAAGACGCCGACGGCGTAGAGCGGGATCAGCGACTGGGTGTGCCCGCCGAACGCGACGAAGACCACCCCCGCCGCCACCGCCAGGGCGGCCATCCCGTTGCTGAACGCCAGCCGGTCGCCCATGTGCAGGAACCGGCGCGGCGCGTGGCCGGCCCGGGCCATGAAGAACAGCAGCCGGGGGAAGCCGTTGAACGCGGTGTTCGCGGCCAGCAGCAGGATCAGCGTGGTCGCCACCTGGAGCAGCGGGTACCAGGGTCCGGTCGGGAAGGTGACCCGGCCCAGCTGGGAGAGCATCGTCTCGCCGGGCACCGGGACCAGGCCCTCCAGCCGGATCAGCCCGGTCAGCCCGGCGAAGAGCAGCACCAGCAGGAACACCATCCAGCCGAGCGTCGCCCGGGCGTTGCGCCACTCCGGCGGCCGGAACGCCGGCACGGCGTTCGACACCGCCTCGATGCCGGTCATCGACACCGCTCCGGAGGAGAACGCGCGAAGCACCAGGAGCAGCCCCAGCCCTTCGGCGGCCGGCAGCTCCGGCGGCGGCACCGGCGCGAAGCCCCGGCCCGCCGCCCGCAGGTAGCCGACCACCAGCAACGCCAGCACGGCCACCACGAAGGCGTACGTGGGCAGCACGAAGATGTTCCCGGCGGTGCGTACGCCGCGCAGGTTGGCCGCCAGCAGCACGGCGATCACCAGCACCCCGAGCGGCACCGTGACCGGGGCGAACCCGGGCAGCGCCGAGGTCACCGCGTTCACACCGGCCGCCACCGACACCGACACGGTGAGCACGTAGTCGACCATCAGCCCGGCCGCCGCCGCGAGTCCCGCGAGGCTGCCGAGGTTGTCGCCCGCCACCACGTACGAGCCGGCGCCGTGCGGGTACGCCTGGATCGTCTGCCGGTACGACACACCGACCGCGACCATCAGCACCACCAGCACGGCGGCCAGGGGCAGCGAGACCCCCAGCGCCCCGGTGCCGGCCAGCACCAGCACGGTGAGCATCGCCTCCGGCCCGTACGCCACCGAGCTGAGCAGGTCGGAGGAGAGCACGGGCAGGGCGACCAGCTTGCGCATCCGCTCGTAGAGCACGGCAGCGCTGGACAGCGGCGGCCCGAACAGGGCCCGGCGCAGCCGGGTCGACGCCCGGCCGAGCCGCGAGCCCGGCAGGTTGGCCCGCTCGGTGGCGACCAGCTCGTCGGGCTCCTCCACGGTGAACATCTCGAACGGCGCCAGCCGGCCGAACCGGGTCGGGACCGGCCGGCGGTCGCTGCGGACCAGCGTCGGGTCGACGGGCAGGTCACCGTCGCGTGGCGCGCGCCACCGCTCCCCGATCCGGCCGAGCGCCGCCCGCTCGGGCGGGCCGAGCGGCGGGAACTCGGCGGAGGGCGTGACGAGGCTCCCGTGCTCGACGTCGTCGTGCCGTTCGCGTCCCGCCTCCACGTTCCGCACTCTGCTTGACGAGCCGGCCGCGCGAGGCGGAATGGCCACGATCGGCGGCCGGGACGACCGCCTCAGTCGGCCAGCGGCGCGGGGTCGGCGGGCACCGCGACCGGCACGGCGCGGCGGCCGGCCCGGGCCCCGCCGAGGATGACCACGGCCACGCCGGCCAGCAGCAGGGCCAGCCCCGGCAGGGCGAGCGGGCGGGGCAGCTGGCCCAGCCAGACTCCGGCGATCAGCGCCGCGCCCGGCGCCTCCAGCAGGATCAGCACGCTGATCGTGGTGGCGGAGACCCGGTGCAGGGCGTAGTTGAACATCGAGTGGCCGAGGAGCTGGGCGCCGGCCACCAGGCCGAGGATCGCCAGCCAGGTGCCGCCGTCGTAGCCGTGCAGGCGCACCCCGCCGACGAGGCAGACCACGAGCAGGATCGCCGCGCAGACCCCGTAGCAGATGGTCGTGTAGGTGGTGGTGCTGATGCTGGCCCGGGCCCGCTCGCCGAAGGCGGTGTAGACCGCGGCGAACATGCCGCCCGCGACGGCCAGGAGGTCGCCGGCGAAGGCCCGCCCGGAGGCACCGAAGTCGGCCCCGGTGGCCAGCACCGCGCCGAGCACGGCCACCGCGATGCCGGCCCAGACCGCCGCGGGCAGCCGCCGCCCCTGCCAGCGGGCGATCAGTCCCTGCCAGACCGGCTGGGTGGCGCCCAGCGCGGTGGCCGCGGCCACGGAGGTGAGCTGCGCGCTCGGCATCCAGGTGGCGAAGTGGGCGGCCAGCGCCACCCCGGACAGTACGCAGTAGAGCCCCTCCCGCCGGCCAGCGCCGGTGGTCAGCGCCCGGAACTCGGCCCGCCGCCGGGTCACCGAGACCGGGCCGAGCACGGCCAGCGACAGCAGGTTGCGCCAGAAGGCGATGGCGAGGGCCGGCGCGGCGGCGAACGCGACAAGCGGCGCGGAGGACGAGACGGCGGTGACGGCCAGCGCGAGCGCGCCGACGGTCAGCGCGTCGAGCGGCGGGCGGTGCGGAGCGGGGGACACGGAGAGCAATACTCACACGCCGCCCGGCACCACGGACGGTCAGCACTCCGTTACGATCATGCGCGTCCCGGCGATCCCCCTCGACGTCCGGAGCCTCCCCCATGCCCACGTACCAGGCGGTGCTGTTCGACTTCTTCGGCACGCTGACCCGCTGCGTCCAGCGCGGGTCCGCCCACCGGACCATCGCCGAGCTGCTCGGCTGCTCGGCCGACACCCTCGTCGAGGTCCTCGACCGCAGCTACTACCAGCGCGCCAGCGGCCGGTTCGGCAACGCCGAGGCGACCCTGCGCTGGGTCTGCGGGCAGGCCGGCGTGGATCCCTCCGACGAGGCGGTGCGCGCCGCCGTCGCCTCCCGGCACCGGGCCGTGCGCGCCGACACCCGGCTGCGCGCCGAGGCGGTGCCGGTGCTCGCCGCGCTGCGGGAACGGGGCGTCCGCACCGGCCTGATCAGCGACTGCACGCACGAGCTGCCGGCGTTCCTGCCCCAACTGGCGGTCGCCCCGCTGCTCGACGTGCGGGTCTTCTCGGTGCAGGTCGGGCGCTGCAAGCCCGACGCGGCGCTCTACCTGGACGCCTGCCACCGGCTCGACCTCGCACCGGCCGACTGCCTCTACGTGGGCGACGGCGGCAGCCAGGAACTCACCGGCGCCGAGCGGGCCGGCCTGACCGCCGTCCGGCTGGCCGCCCCGGATCTGACCGGCCACATGGTGTTCAACGCCGACCACGGCTGGGACGGCCGGGTGCTGACCTCGCTCACCGAGGTGCTCGACCTGCTGGACCCGGTCACCGTCGCCTGACGGCGGCTCAGCGCCGGCGGACCTTGTGCAGCCGGAAGGGCTTGCGGGTGGCCCGCACCGCCGTGGTCTCCCGGGGCTGCTCCGCGAGCGAGCCGGCCGGCAGGTCCGCGCCCGCGACGGCGGCGCCCGCCGGGCTCAGCCGGTTCACCGCACAACCCTCGGCCGCCCAGCGGGCCACCAGGTCGGCGGAGGGGCCCGGGGCGTTCAGCCGCTTGGCGGCGACCAGCGGCGCGGCGGTCTCCCACTCCTCGCTGCCCGGCCGCAGCCGGGTCACCCGGGCCGGCCAGGTCACGATCCGGCCGCCGTGGTCACCGCGCAGGGTCACCTCGGCCGCGTCCGCGTCGGCCAGCCCGGGGGCGGACTGCTCGCCCGGGCCGGTCACGACAAGCAGCGCGCCGTCGAGCGGAAGGCACCAGAGGCCGTACGCCGGACCGCCGCCGACGCTGACCCAGCAGACGGCCGCCTTCTTCATGGCCTCGTCCACCAGCGGTGTGGTGGTCCGTTCGCCGACCTCGTCGCTCACTCCGGCATCCTCCCGCATCCGGCCCGGCTCAGCCCACGAAGGGCGGAACGGCGATCTCGCCACGGGCCACCGGCATGACGTGGCCGGCGACCGTCGCGCCCACCGCCACCCCGCCGGCCGCGGTCACCGTGCAGGCCAGCGCGGACGGCCGGTTGATCTCGATGCCCTGGCGGACCGCGTACTCGGAACGGCCCTCGCCGGGCAGCAGCCCGCTGGCCACCAGCCAGACGCCCAGGCCCAGGGCGGCCGAGCCGGTCGCCGGGTCCTCCGGCACGCCGAGGCCCGGCACGAAGACGCGGGCGTGCGCGGTTTGCGAGTCGGCGTCCCAGGAGAAGACGCTGACGTGCTCCACGCCGTACCGCTCCGCCGCCGCCGCGTTCACCCTGGCGCGGGCCACCGCGTCCGGGCGTACCGGAAGGTAGGGGAACTCGAGCCCGCAGCCGGCGACCCGGGGCGCCGGGCCGGCGTGGTCGGCGGCCGTGAGGCCGGCCATCTCCAGCAGCGGCTCCGGGTCGAGTTCCGGCCCGAGGGTCGGGGTGCCACCGGTGAGGGTCGCGCCGGTGGGCGTGACCTCGATGGGCAGCACCCCGGCGCCGCACTCCTGGGTGATCCTGCCCACGTCGAACATGCCGCGGCGGCTCGCGGTCACCGCGGCGCCCACGCTGGGGTGACCGGCGAACGGCAGCTCCTCGGCCGGTGTGAAGATCCGCGCCCGGTACGTCGCACCGACCTGCGTGGGCGGCAGCACGAACACCGTTTCCGACAGGTTGAACTCCAGCGCGAGCGCCTGCATCTGCTCGGTGGCGAGCCCTTCCGCGCCGAACACCACGGCCAGCGGGTTGCCGGCGAACGGGCGATCGGTGAAGACGTCCACGATCTCGTAGGCCAAGGTCGACATGTTGATAAACACTAGGCCCTTAGGCTGGTGCCCGTGAGCACGCCGAACCGGGTCTACATCGCTCGACTCGCCGGAGTCGCCGTCTTCGACCCGAACGGTGACCAGGTGGGTCGGATCCGGGACGCCGTCGCCCGGATGCGACCGACCCAGCGCCCGCCCGAGGTGGTGGGGCTGGTCGCCGAGATGCCGATGCGGCGGCGCATCTTCCTCTCCATCAACCGGATCACCTCCATCGACGCGGACGCCGTGGTGCTCGGCAGCGGCACCCTCAACCTGCGCCGGTTCGAGAAGCGCCCGAACGAGCTGCTCGTGCTCCAGGAGCTGCTGGACCGGCGGGTCCAGCTGGACACCGGGCAGGCCGGCTCGGTGGTCGACGTGGCCATGGAGTGCAGCCGGGGCGGCGAGTGGGCGCTCACCCGCGTCGCCGTCCGCGAGCAGACCAGCCGGCTCGCCCGCCGCGGCCACCTGCACCAGGTGGAGTGGGACCGGGTGCGCGGCCTCGGCACCCTCGGCGAGAACCGCGGTACGGCCAACCTGCTCGCCGTGCTGGAGGACATGCGCCCGGCCGACCTGGCCAACGCCCTCCAGGACCTGCCCGACGCCCGGCGCAACGAGGTCGCCGCCGCGCTGGACGACGAGCGCCTCGCGGACGTGCTCGGGGAACTGCCCGAGCACGACCAGGTGGAGATCCTGGCCGCGCTGGACCGGGAACGCGCCGCGGACGTGCTGGAGGAGATGGACCCGGACGACGCCGCCGACCTGCTCAACGAGCTGCCCCCGCCGGAGCAGGACGTGCTGCTCGACCTCATGGAGCCGGACGAGGCCACGCCGGTCCGCCAGCTCCTGCGCTACGCCTCCGGCACCGCCGGCAGCGTGATGACCTCCGAGCCGGTGATCCTGCCGCCGGACGCCACGGTGGCCGAGGCGCTGGCCCGGATCCGCGAGCCGCAGCTCTCCCCCGCCGTGGCCGCGCAGGTCTTCGTGACCCGCGCCCCGCTCACCACGCCCACCGGGCGCTACCTGGGCATGGTCCACTTCCAGGCGCTGCTCCGGGAGCCACCGGCCGACCTGCTCGGCGGGGTCGTCGTCAACGACATCGACCCGCTGCGGCCGACCACCCCGCTGCCCGAGATCACCCGCCGGATGGCCACGTACGACCTGGTCGCCATGCCCGTGGTGGACCGGACCATGCGCCTGGTCGGCGCGGTGACCGTGGACGACGTGCTGGACCACTCGCTGCCGCGGGACTGGCGGGACCGGGACGCCCTGTCGGCCGCGTCCGCCGCCGACGAGGCGCCCCAGGACGGCGACAATGGCTGACCAGCGACGAGAGCGGCTGGACCAGCCCCGGTCGCCCCGGGGCCTGCAGCTGCCCCGGATCGACGCGGAAACCTTCGGCCGCTGGTCGGAGGGGATCGCGCGGGGCATGGGCACCGCGAACTTCATCGTCTACATGACGCTGGTGATCGCCGCCTGGTTCGCCTGGAACACCCTGGCACCGGAGAACCTGCGCTTCGACCCGTACACCTTCACCTTCCTGACCCTGGTGCTCTCCCTCCAGGCCTCGTACGCGGCCCCGCTGATCCTGCTCGCGCAGAACCGGCAGGCCGACCGGGACCGGATCGCCCTGGAGGAGGACCGGCGGCGGGCCACCATGCAGAAGGCCGACACGGAATACCTGGCCCGGGAGATCGCCGCGCTGCGCATCGCCCTGGGCGAGGTGGCGACCCGCGACTTCCTCCGCTCGGAGCTGACCCGGCTGGCCGAGGAGCTGGACGAGGCGGCCGAGCGGCGGCGGAAGCTGGAGCGCCGGCAGCAGGAGCGGGAGGCCCGGCGGCAGGCCGGCGGGGAGCCGCTCGACGAGCCCCGCGACGACCTCGACGGCGACTTCGCCCGCGACGGGCGTTTCGAGGGCTGACCCCGGAACGTATTGAACGCCGCGCGCCTCAAGGGGCCAGGCGAGCGGCGTTCGGTGCGATCGTCCCACTTCGCGGCACGGCCCGTCCACCCCTCGGGCGGCCATCGATTCGCTCACACCGCCCCCCGCCAGCGGCGGACGCCGATGACCACCGACGTAGCATTGCGGACATGTCAGCACCCGTCAGCACCGTCTCCGACGCGATCCAGGCCGCCCTGGCCACCGTCAACGACCCGGAGATCCGTCGGCCGATCACCGAGCTGGGCATGGTCCGTTCCGCCGAGATCGGCGACGACGGCGTGGTCCGGGTGGAGCTGCTGCTCACCGTGGCCGGCTGCCCGCTGAAGGACAAGCTGCGCACCGACATCACGGCCGCCGTCGGGGCGGTGCCCGGCGTGGCCGGCGTCCAGATCGAGTTCGGCGTGATGAGCCAGGAGCAGCGCCAGGAGCTCCAGTCCAAGCTGCGCGGCGGCGGGGCCACCGCCGAGCCGGTCATCCCGTTCGCCCAGCCCGGCTCCCGCACCCGCGTCTACGCGGTCGCCAGCGGCAAGGGCGGCGTCGGCAAGTCCAGCGTCACGGTCAACCTGGCCGCCGCGCTGGCCGCCCGCGGCCTCTCGGTCGGCGTGGTGGACGCCGACATCTACGGCCACTCGGTGCCCCGGATGCTCGGCGCCGACGGCGCGCCCACCCGGGTCGAGGACATGATCATGCCGCCGCAGTCGCACGGCGTGAAGGTCATCTCGATCGGCATGTTCACCCCGGGCAACGCGGCCGTGGTCTGGCGCGGCCCGATGCTGCACCGGGCGCTGCAGCAGTTCCTCGCCGACGTCTACTGGGGTGACCTGGACGTCCTCCTGCTCGACCTGCCCCCGGGCACCGGCGACATCGCGATCTCCGTGGCCCAGCTCCTGCCGAACGCCGAGATCCTGGTCGTCACCACCCCGCAGGCGGCCGCCGCCGAGGTGGCCGAGCGGGCCGGCGCCATCGCGCTGCAGACCCACCAGCGGGTGGTCGGCGTGATCGAGAACATGTCCTGGCTGGAGCTGCCGGACGGCTCCCGGATGGAGGTCTTCGGGGCCGGTGGCGGCGCGGCCGTCGCCGAGTCGCTGACCCGGACCATCGGCGCGCAGGTGCCGGTGCTGGGGCAGATCCCAATGGACACCCGGGTGCGCGAGGGCGGCGACGCCGGCAACCCGATCGTGCTGGCCCAGCCGGACGCCCCGGCCGCCCGGGCGCTCGTCCAGGTCGCCGACCGCCTCGCGGTGCGCCGCGAGTCGCTGCTGGGCAAGCCCCTGGGCCTCAAGCCCGCCGGCCGCTGACCGCACCTCCCGCCACCGACCGTCCCCTCACCGACCCTCCCCGGCCCCGCCGAGGGGGGTCGGTTCCGTTGATCATGAAGTTGTTGTCACTCGCCTCGGCGTGTCATGACAACAACTTCATGGTCAACGGGCTGGGTCGGGGGCCCGGGGGGGGTGGGGGTGGGGGTCAGGTGGCGTCGTCGTACGAGGGGCGCGGCGCCGGCGCCGGCGGCCCGCCGGTGGCGGTGGTCGGGCGGGTGCCGTTGGTGCGCAGGTCGGCCGCCTTGGCGACGTCCTTCAGCTCGTCGTGCACGCCGGTGACGTCCGAGCGGAGGTTGTCGTACATACTCTGCAGCGGCTTCCGGAGGGCCTGCTCGTCCTCCTCGCTGAGCAGGTGCTTCCGGATGAACGCCTTCGGGTGCAGGTCCTCCAGCTGGATGTCCGTGCCCAGCTCGCGGCTCAGGTCACCGGTGGCGTTCCGCGCCATGTTGCGCAGGTTGCGGACCATCCGGAGGCCGTCGTTGATCACCGTGGGCAGCCGGTCCCCGAAGATCAACAGTGCCAGGAGCAGCAGGGCGCCGATCTCCCACCAGTTCAGGTTCTCGAACACTCGGCCTCCTCGTGGCGTGTCAAGGCAAGACTACGCACGTCAGGTGGCCGGCCGGGAGGGGGTGAGGGTGCCTCACTTGGCGTCTGCGGCGAGGGTCACCGACGCGTTCTGCCGGTTGGACCCGCGCCGGTACTCCACCGTCACCACCGAACCGGGTGCGTACTTGCGGACCAGCGCCACCAGGTCGGTCGGATCGTTCATCGGGTGCCGGTCGAGCCGCAGCACCACGTCACCGGTGCGCAGCCCGGCGGCCGCCGCCGGCCCGGCCGGCTCGACGTTGTTGAGGCGTACGCCGCCGCCGCTCACGGCGGTGCCGCCGACCTGGGCGCCGATCACCGTGCGCCGGGCCTTCCCGGTGCCGATGATGTCCTCGGTGACCCGCTTCGCCTGGTTGATCGGGATGGCGAAGGCGAGCCCGATGTTGCCGGCCTCCTGCCCGTCGGCGACCAGCGACTTGATCGTCGAGTTCACACCGACCACCCGGCCGGCGCCGTCGACGAGCGGGCCGCCGGAGTTGCCGTGGTTGACCGCCGCGTCGGTCTGGATCGCCGCGTAGTACCGGGTCGGCCCGCCCGGCTCGCCGGCCATCATCGTGCGGTCCAGCGCGCTCACGATGCCGGCGGTGACCGTGTTGGCCAGGGACAGCGGCGAGCCGATGGCGAGCACCGGGTCGCCGACGGCGAGCGCGTCCGAGTCACCGAACTCCACCGGCTTCAGCCCGGTCCGCGTCACCTTGATCACGGCGATGTCCGACTCCGGGTCCTGCCCGACCACGGTGCCCGGTGCGGTGCTGCCGTCGTTGAAGACCACCGTGGCCTTGCCCGGCCCGCCCGCGACCACGTGGTCGTTGGTGATGATGTGGCCGTCGGCGCTCACCACGAAGCCCGAGCCCTCGCTGGTGCCGCCGAGGCTGGCCACCCGGACGGTGACCACGCTGGGCAGCACCTTCTCGGCGACCCCGGCCAGTGACTCGGGCTTGCGCTGGGCGAGCGCCGGGGCCTGCCCGGCCTGCGCCCCCAGCGTCGGGACGGCCCCGCCGGTGCGCAGGAACGCGTAGGTCAGGGCGCTGCCGAGCGAGCCGGCGAGCAGGGCGGTGACCAGCGAGACCAGCACCACCTGGCGCAGGCCCGGCCGCCTCGGCGCGTCCGGGTCGGTCACCGGTTCCGGCTCGCCGCTCCCGGCGACCGGGCCGGCCGGTACCACCACGGCAGCGGGCGCGTACGGGTCGCGCCAGGGGTCGGCGAGCGCGTCGGACCACCAGGGCGAGGTGCCGCCCCCGGCGCCCTGCGGCGGCTGCCCGGGTGCCGGCCCTCCCGCCGGCGCCGGGCCCCCGCCGGGCTGGCGCCAGTCCCAGCCGTCGGTCACGTCGGTGCCTCCCAGTCCGTCCCCCACGCCCCGCGCCGGGCGGTCGGTGGAGCCGACCGTGCCGCGCGGGACTCCGTCCAGGATTGCACGGATGCCCCGAGTGGAGTCAGGGGTTGCGGCGCGTGATCGTCTCAGGGCCGACTCGCGGCTGCGCGTGTCGAGGCGCGCCTCTAGGCTCTCAGTGCCAACCGACCCCTCGCACCAGTCCGCCCGGAGGTGTCCCATCGCCACGGTCGCCGGCTCCGGCAACTCGACCGCCCAGGTGCTCCAGTTCGCCGAGTCGTACGTCACCGAGGATCTCGTGCTGCGGACCGCCCGCGCCCTCGCCCACGAGGTGGGTGTGGACGCGGTGACGCCGGGCGCCGGGGCCGCGCTGCGCCTGCTCGCCGCCGCCGGGAACGCCCGGGCGGTGGTGGAGATCGGCACCGGCACCGGGGTGAGCGGTGTCTGGCTGCTCCGCGGCATGCGCCCCGACGGGGTGCTCACCACCATCGACGTGGAGGTCGAGCACCAGCGCATCGCCCGGCGCCTGTTCCAGGAGGCGGGTTTCGCGTCGGGGCGTACCCGGATCATCACCGGCCGCGCCCTCGACGTGCTGCCGCGGCTCGCGGACGGCGCCTACGACCTGGTCTTCGTCGACGCCGAGGCGACCGGTTTCGCCGCCTGCGTGGACGCCGCCCTGCGGCTGCTGCGCCCCGGCGGGGTGCTCGCGCTCAACGGCGCCCTGGCGGGCGGCCGGATCGGTGATCCGGCCGCCCGCGACATGGAGACCGTGACCGTGCGGGAGACCATCAAGGCGATCCGCGAGTCGGAGCACTGGGTGCCGGCGCTGCTGCCCGTCGGGCACGGCCTGCTCGCCGCCGTGAAGGGGTGACCGCCCCGCCCGTCAGCCCAGCGTGGCCAGCCAGCGCAGCAGCCCGCGGACGCCCCAGCCGGTGGCGCCCTTGACCAGCTCGCCGTGCACGTCGTCCGACCAGGACGGCGCGGACATGTCCACGTGCACCCAGCGGTCGCGCAGGTCTCCGGTGAACTCGCGGAGGAAAAGCGCGGCCACCACCGAGCCGGCGCCCCGGGCCGGGGAGCTGTGCAGGTCCGCGATGTCGCTGCCCAGGTACTCGACGTAGTCGTCGGCCAGTGGCATCCGCCAGGCCCGCTCGCCGGCCGCCGTGATGGCGGCCAGCAGGTCGGCGGCGAGGTCGTCGTTCTCGCTGTAGAGGGCGGCGTGCCGCTTGCCCAGCGCCACCGCGTTCGCACCGGTCAGGGTGGCCAGGTCGACCATCAGGTCGGGCTTCAGCTCCCGGACGGCGTACGCCATGGCGTCGGCGAGCACCAGCCGGCCCTCGGCGTCGGAGTTGGTGCTCTCGCTGGTCAGGCCGCCGTAGTGGCGGATGACGTCACCGGGCCGGAACGCCGAGCCGCTGACCGCGTTCTCGGCGAGCGGGGCCAGCGTGGTGACCCGCACCGGCAGGCCCAGCGCGGCGGCGCCCAGGGTGGCGGCGACCACCGCGGCGGCGCCGGCCATGTCCTTGCGCATCAGCTTCATGGCCGGCACCGGCTTGATCGAGATGCCGCCGGTGTCGAAGGTGATCCCCTTGCCCACCAGCACCACGTGGGTACGCGCGCCGGCCGGCCGCCAGTCCAGCTCGACCAGGCGGGGGCCGCTGGCCGAGCCGCCGCCGACGGCCAGGATGCCGCCGAAGCCCTCGGCGTCCAGCTCCTCCGGCCCGCGCACCCGCAGGTGCAGGTCGGCACGGCCGGACACGGCGGAGGCCACCTGGGCGGCGAACCACTCCGGGTTCTTGGTGGACGAGGGGGTGTTGGTCAGGTCCCGGGCCAGCCGGGTCATGTCGGCGGTGGTCCGCGCGGCAGCCAGAGTCGGGGCGAGCGCCTCCGGGTCGCCGACCACGACGTCCACCTCGGCCAGCGCGGGCGTGCCGCCGGCCTCGGTCAGCCGGTAGCGGTAGGAGCCGAGCAGCAACCCCTCGGCCAGGCCACGCAACGCGTCCGGCGCCTCGTCCGGCACCGTGATCGTGATGTGCGTCTCATCCTTGGCGGCCCGGGCCAGCGCCGCGCCGGCGACCCGCCAGCCGTGCTCGTCGCCGTCGCCGACGCCGAGCAGCCAGAGCCGTTCCGGGGTGCCGCCGGGACGCAGGTGCTCGCGCACCTCGCCGGCGGCGCCGGTGAGCCGGGCGGCCGGCAGCAGCGCCGTCGCCTCGGCCCGGACGTCGTCGCCGGGCGGGACGGCGGTGGGAACCAGCGTGGCCGGGGCGTCCGGCCCTTCGGGACGAACGGGCAGGACGAGGTTGTCGGGCCGCTCGGGCCCGCTCACCAGACGAATGGCCAGCACGCTGGACCGTACCTCCGAAACTGCTCGAAGCGGGACACTTTGCCGCTCACTGGGCGAGGAAGGCCCTGAGCCACCGGCATGGCCGGTGGCTCAGGGTATGGCGAACCGTTCGCACGACGGACGTCGCGCGAACCGTTCCCCGCATCAGCCGGCAGCCGCCTTCAGCGCGTCACCCAGCGCGGTGGCCTCGTCGGGAGTCATCTCGACGACGAGCCGGCCACCACCCTCCAGCGGGACCCGCATGACGATGCCCCGGCCCTCCTTGGTGACCTCCAGCGGACCGTCGCCCGTCCGCGGCTTCATCGCCGCCATGTTGTCTCCCCTCAGACCTACACCAGGGTCGGTGGGTTGCCCCACAGCCACTTCGTCATGACCACCCGCAACCGTCGCGGGGGCGTCGACCAACGATTTTCCCTGATGAACACCGCCGGACCCAAACCGAAGCAGCATTGATGTAACAGCATCTAGCTTATCTTGGATAGGCCTGTCACAATGTGCGGTCATGCAGGCACGGTCGGCACTCTTCGACCTGTACGGCGACCACCTCCGGGCGAGGGGTGGCCGCGCACCGGTCGCCGCCCTGGTCAAGCTGCTGGCACCGCTCGGGATCGCCCCGCCGGCGGTCCGCACCGCGGTCTCCCGGATGGTCCGACAGGGCTGGCTCGAACCGCTCCGGCTCGCCTCCGGGCCCGGATATTCGATCACACCGAAGGCGGCCCGCAGACTCGACGAGGCGGGCGCCCGGATCTACCGCACGGGGCGGCACGCCTGGGACGGACGGTTCGACCTCCTGGTGCTGGACGCGCCCGCGTCCCGCCGGGACCGGCAGCGGCTCGCCGCCAACCTGTCCTTCCTCGGCTACGGCACGCTGGACGACTGCACCTGGGTGGCGACCCGCCCGGGCGAGGACGTCGACGTCCTGCTGGCCGAGGCCGGGGTGCGTTTCGAGCGGTTCACCGCCGCGCACACCTCCGGCACCCCCGGCGCCATGGGCGTGGTCCGGCGCGCCTGGGACCTGGCCGAGATCGGCCGCGCGTACGAGCGGTTCGTCGCCGAGCAGAAGCCGTTGCTCAGCGGCGTCACCGTGCGCAGCAGCGACGAGGAGGCGTACGCGGCCCGGTTCCGACTCGTGCACGCGTGGCGTACCTTCCTGTTCCGGGACCCGCAGCTGCCGCCGGCGCTGCTCCCCGAGCGCTGGCCCGGCAGCAGCGCCGCCAGTTTCTTCGACCGGCACGCGGCCCGGCTCCGGCCGGCCGCCGACCGGTACGTCGAGCAGTGCCTCGACGCCAGCAACCGCCTCGCCCGACAGAAGGGTCGTTAGAACGTGACCGAGCCGCTGCTCGTCGACCGCACCGACGCCGTCGTCACCCTGACGTTGAACCGCCCGACGGCGATGAACTCGCTCGACGTGGCGCTCAAGGAGGCGCTCCGGGACACCCTGGCGGAGCTGGAGGCCGACCGGTCCTGCCGGGCGGTCGTGCTGGCCGGCGCGGGCGGCTCGTTCAGCGCCGGGCAGGACCTGCGGGAGCACGTGCAGACGCTGGAGGCCGCGGACGCCGACCCGCTCGGCACCGTGCGGGCCCACTACAACCCGATCGCCGCCCGGCTGGCCAACCTGCCCAAGCCGGTGGTCGCCGCGGTCCGGGGCATGGCCGCCGGCGCCGGTGCCTCGCTGGCGTTCCTCGCCGACTTCCGCATCGGCGGCCCGAAGACCCGGTTCCTGATGGCCTTCGCCGGCGTCGGGCTGGCCGCCGACACCGGCGCCTCCTGGACGCTGCCCCGGCTGGTCGGCCACGCCAAGGCCGTCGAGCTGCTGATGCTCGCCGAGCCGGTGGGCGCCGAGGACGCCTGCCGGCTGGGCCTGCTCACCCGGCTCGTCGACGACGACGAGCAGGTGCTCCCGGCCGCGCAGGAGCTGGCCGCCCGGCTCGCCGCCGGCCCGACCGTCGCGTACGGGGCGATCAAGCGCCAGCTCTCCATCGCCGACGCCGGCACCCTGGCCGACGCGCTGGCCGCCGAGGCCCAGGCCCAGTCGATCTGCGGCGCCACCGCCGACCACCGGGCCGCCACCATGGCGTTCGTGAACAAGCAGAAGCCGGTCTTCGAGGGCCGCTGACCCGTCGCGGTCAGTCGTCCTCCTCGGGATCCTGGTTGGCCTCGGCGCCGAGCACGAACGCCTGCATGGCCAGCTCGTCACCGGCCGGCGAGACGAAGGCCGGGAGTTCGCGGGGGCCCAGCTCCTGCACGTAGGCCCAGAAGAGCCGGACGGCCTCGGCGGGTGAGGCCGCCTCGATCGGCAGGTCGAGGCTGACCAGCCAGGAACGGCGGGCCGGCGGCGGGCCGATCCGGTCGGCCAGCTCCCGGAAACGGCCCGGGTCGAGCCCGGTGACCGGCCCGTCGAGGGCCAGGCCGGCGACCGGCACCGGCTCGTCCAGGACCCGCCGGGTGTACGTCACCGCGAGCACCCCCGGACCGGCCTCGGACTGCGGGTCGTCCGGGTCCTCCCGGGTCTCCCCGGTGGCCGCCGCGACCCGGCCGAGCGCCACCAGCCGCAGCGGCTCGTCGACCAGCACCGCCACCGGGTCACCGGGCCGGGGCCCGGCGGCCTCGTCGAGCCCGGTCAGCTCCAGCGTGTCGTGGTGCACGAGCCGCTCGGCCTCGTAGCGCTCGGCGGGCAGCAGCACCGCCCAGGCGCCCGGGGCCGTGCCGCCCTCGATCGTCCCGCTCGTCCGCGGCTGGGTGTCGGTCATGTCCCAATACCATCACGTCGGACCGGGCCCGGTCCCGCCGCGTCCGGCGTCGGGTCACGCCCCCGGTCGGTCGCCGGCCACGTGGCAGCCGGCCAGGTGGTCGTCGACCATGCCGGTGGCCTGCATCAGCGCGTAGGCCGTGGTCGGGCCGACGAAGCGGAAGCCGCTCTTCTTGAGCGCCTTGGCCATCGCGGTCGACTCCGGGGTGAGCGCCGGCACCTCGGCGAACGACCGCGGCCGGGCCGCCCGGGGCGGGGGCGCGTAGGACCAGAGCAGCGCGGAGAGCCCGTCGGGCAGCGCCAGGGCCGCCCGGGCGTTGGCGATGGCCGCCTCGACCTTGGCCCGGTTGCGGACGATTCCCGCGTCGGCCAGCAGCCGGGCCACGTCGGCCTCGCCGTAGCCGGCGACCTTGTCGATGCGGAACTCGTCGAACGCGAGCCGGAACGCCGGCCGCTTGCGCAGGATGGTCAGCCAGGACAGGCCGGACTGGAACGCCTCCAGCGTCAGCCGCTCGTAGAGCGCGTCGTCGCCGCGCAGCGGCCGGCCCCACTCCTCGTCGTGGTAGACGGCGTAGTCCGGGGTGCTCGCCCCCCAGGCGCAGCGGGGCAGCCCGTCGGCGCCGGTCACCAGGTCAGTCACGCCGTACACGGTAGGTCAGCCCACCGACAACGGGCGGCGACCGGTGGTCAGGGCAGCCGGCCCTGCTCGACCAGCCGGGCGAACTTCTTCAACGCCTGCGTCAGGCTGAACTTCGAGCCGGGCCAGAGCACCGGCCAGGCCACCCGGCCGGCCGCACCGCCCGGCAGGTGGAACCACTCGTGCCAGACCACCTGGGTGCGGTTCCGCTCCATGGGGGTGCAGCGCAGCACGCCGGGCCCGCGCAGCAGCTTGCCGCAGTGCACCACGCCGACCTCGTACGGCGCGTCCACCCGGACCACCCGCATCTCGTCGCGGAGCACGGCCGGGCCGATCGTGGTGACCGCCTCGACCAGGCTCCCCTCGCCGCCGTCCCCCTCGACCACCCGGACCGTGGTGAGCGGGATCCAGTCGGACTGCCGCTCCCAGGCGGTCAACGCGGCGAACACGCGTTCGGCCGGCGCCTCGACGATCACCGACGCGGTGACCTCGGCGGCCCCGGGCTGCGCCGCCTCGGCGAAGCCGGCACCACCGTCGGCGCCGGTCACGCGGACTCCGAGCGGACCACGGGCCCGCGCTCGGAGTCGGAGTCGGAGTCGGCGGTCGGGTCGTCGTCGCGGGTGGCCGCACCGGGGTCGCGGTCGGTCGGGTCGGTGGGCGGCCGGAGGCCCACCTCGGGCGGTGTCCGGTCGACGGGGGCCGCCACCGGGGCGACGGGGGCGGGCCCGCCGGTGGCCGGGGCGGCGGACGGCAGGGTGGCCACGTCCTCGACGGCGGCGGCGGCCGGGGCCTCGGCCACGCCGGCCTCGGCGCTCGGCGGCTCGACCCCGGCGGCGGGCGGAGCGGGGGCCGGCGACGGGGCGGCCTCGACCTCCGAACCGGTCGCGGCGGCCTCCGCGCGGGCCCGGCGCAGCGCGTCGGCCTCCTCGGTCCGGCCCTCGCGGAGGGCGGCGTTCTCGGCCTCCAGCACACCGATCAGCTCGGTCTTGTAGCCGATGTCGTAGGCGGCGCGGCGCATCGCCGCGTCGACCTGCGCCATCCGGTAGCCGCGCAGCGCGGTGTCGAAGCGCACCTCGGCGACGTCGGACTCGTCCAGGGGGCGGCTGCCCGGCAGCGGCACGGCCCGGCCGTCCGGCTCGACCGGCGCCAGGCCCGGATCCCGCCCGGACACCAGCACCGTCACCCCGAACACCACCGCCGCCACGGTCAGCGCGACGACCAAGAGGAGCAGAACCTCACCCATGGGGAGATCGTGGCATGCGGGCGGGGATCGGGCGAGCCCTCCGCCGCCTCCGATCGGAATCGCCGCCGCCGGCTGTCGGGGCGGGCGGGGCACGGCGACGCCGCGCGGCCCGGGCCGGGCGGAACCGGATAGCGTCGGGGTCGACCGGGGAAGATCGGCGCGGAGGAGGCGGGCATGACCGGGGCGCTGCGGCTCGGCGGGCGGACCTTCTCCCCCGGCGACCTCGTCGTGATGGCGATCGTCAACCGCACGCCGGACTCGTTCTTCGACCGGGGCGCCACGTTCGCGCAGGACAGCGCGCTGCGCGCCGTCGAGCGGGCGGTGACCGAGGGCGCGGAGATCATCGACATCGGCGGGGTGAAGGCCGGGCCGGGCGACGAGGTCGACGTGGCCGAGGAGATCCGCCGCACGGTGGACACCATCGCCGCGGTCCGGGCCGCCTTCCCGGACGTGGTCATCTCGATCGACACCTGGCGCGCGGAGGTGGCCGTGGAGGCGGTGGCGGCCGGCGCCGACCTGCTCAACGACACCTGGTCGGGAGCGGATCCGGCGCTGGCCCGGGTCGCCGCGGCGACCGGCGCCGGGCTGGTCTGCTCGCACGCCGGCGGGCTCGCCCCGCGCACCCGGCCGCACCGGGCCGCGTTCGACGACGTGGTGGCCGACGTGGTCGCGACGGTCACCGGCCTCGCCGAGCGCGCGGTCGGCCTCGGCGTCCGGCCGGACGGCGTCCTGATCGACCCGGCGCACGACTTCGGCAAGAACACCCGGCACTCGTTGGAGATCACCCGCCGGCTGGGCGAGCTGGCCGGCACCGGCTGGCCGCTGCTGGTGGCGCTGTCGAACAAGGACTTCATCGGCGAGACGCTGGACCTGCCGGTGCCCGAGCGGCTCGAGGGCACCCTGGCGGCCACCGCCGTCTCGGCCTGGCTCGGCGCCCGGGTGTTCCGCGCCCACCAGGTCCGCGAGACCCGCCGGGTGCTGGACATGGTGGCGTCGATCCGGGGGGACCGGCCGCCGGCCGTGACCCGCCGCGGACTGGCCTGAGCCGGGTCAGGTCCAGCGGAGGATGTTCCGGCGCCAGGCGTAGAGGATGCCGAGCGCCACCACGGCGACGAACACGCCCATCTCCACCACGGTGGTCACGCCGAACCCGGGCCGGTCGAAGACCAGCGCCCAGGGGAAGAGGAAGACCGCCTCCACGGCGAAGAGCACGTAGAGGTAGGCGTAGACGTAGTAGCGGATCTGCATCTGCGCCCAGTCGCCGCCGACCGGATCGAGACCGCACTCGTAGGTGGCCCGTTTGCCCCAGGGATCGGCCGGGCGACCGGGACGTAACACCCGGTTGGCGGAGAACGCCGTAACGAAGAAGAGCACGGCGGCGAGGAGCAGGAGACCGAGCGTGGCGTACGAGCCGAGGTAACCGGTCACGGTCGGCAGCCTACCGGTCGGGCCGTCGGGCCGCCCCGAACACGTTACGGATTTGTTTCCTCGCGGGACTAGTGCACGAAGGCAAGTGTTGCCAAATAATGAGGCCTCACTGAGCGTCACGGAGGACAGATGGCCCGCCCCCGCGTACGGCCCGCCCGGCGCGCCGCGCTCCGCGGCGCCCCCGCGCTGCTCGTGCCCGCGCTGCTCGCCGGGATCGCGGCGGCCGTCGCGGTGGGGCCGGCCTGGGCGGCGGCCTCGCCGACCGTGACCGCCGTGGTCCGGGCGGCCGATCCGGGTGACCCGGGCGAGCCCGGCGGCGAACCCGGCACCGACCCGACCGAGGCGACACCGACCGTGGACCCCACGGCGACGGAGCCGGAGCCCACCAGCCCGCCGCCGACCGAGGAGGTGCCGCCGACCACGCCGGCGACGCCGACCAGCACCCCGCCGGCGCCGACGACCACGGCCGCCGAACCGGTGCCCACCACCACGGCGCCCACCACCGCGCCGCCTCCCCCTTCGGCCGGGCCGCCGCCCGTGGTGTCCCCGCCGCGGCCGGGCCAGCCGGCGGGCGGGCCGCTCGGCGTGCGGGTCACCACCGATGACGTCGTGCTCACCCCCGCCTACTGGAACGCGGACAGCACGGTGACCACCCTGCGGGTGACAGTGACCAACACCGGCGGCCGGCCGGAGCTGATCCGCCTCGGCTACACCCTGCCGCCCGGCCTGACCGACGCCGGCACACCGGGCTGCGCCGCCGCCGGCGGGAGCAGCTACCACTGCGGCGGGTGGACCACGGCCCCGGGCGCCCAGTTCCGCGCCTCGATCCGCGTGCGGGTCGGCGGCACCGCCTGGCGGTCCATGCCGCTGAGCGGGTCGGTCCAGGTCACCGCCACCGCGCCCGGTGTCGCCGGCCCGGCCGGCGACGACGAGGGCTTCGCGGTCCTCTTCCCGCCCGGGCCGCCGGTGCCCGGGATCTCGCTCCGCGCCGACGAGGTCCGCTTCGACATCAGCGGCGCCCCGAGCACCCTGGGCGTGCGCCTCGGCAACACCGGCGAGGTCGACGCCGCCGGCCGGGTCGACGTGGTCCTTCCCGCGGGGGTGAGCGTCACCGATCCGCCGGCCGGCTGCGCCCCGGCGGGCCCCGACCGGACCCGGTGCGAGCTGGGCACCGTCCCGGCCGGCCGCACCGTCAGCCTGAGCCTGCCGGTGACCGCCTCGGCGGAGGCCCAGCGTCGGGCCCCGCTGGCCGGCGCCGTCGTCGCGCGGCTGGACCCGCGCAGCGGGCGCGACCGGCAGGTGCAGATGAGCTTCCGGATCACCGCGGCGGCCGCGCTGGCCACCCCACCCGTCGGGGCGCCCACCCCGACCGGGTCGCAGGGCGTGGTGGCCGCCGCCGGGCCGGCCACCGACGACGGCGTCACCTCGGTGCACCGGACCGCGGTGACCCTGATCGCGGTCTCCGGCCTGCTGGTGGTGCTCGCGCTGGCCCTGGCGACCACCTCGCTGCGCCGCCGCACGGGAGCCGCGGCCGCGGAGCCAGTCGCCCGCCCCGTCGAGGAGTGAGTGACGGGTGTGTCCGGCCGGTTGCGGTGATCTGAATTACGGGCTGCGGTACTAAAGGCCGCAAAGCCGGGCATACAACGGCCCGATCAGGTCCCATACGTCGGACCTCCACCAAGGTGGCCCTAAGGGACCGACGTAGGCTCTGACGTGAGAGATGAAGCGGGCCGAACCCATCGATGGACGGCCGGCGGCAGCAGCGCGTCTAGGAGGGCACGTGGCCGGGCAAGGCGGAGTCACCATCACGTTCAGCCGCCCGTGCGACGGCGCTCAGCGAAGCGAGGTGCGGGCGTGACCAAGCAGATCCGTCAACTGGACCGGGTGGTCATCCGGTTCGCCGGCGACTCGGGCGACGGCATGCAGCTCACGGGTGACCGGTTCACCTCGGAGACGGCGCAGTTGGGCAACGACATCTCCACGCTGCCCAACTTCCCGGCCGAGATCCGGGCTCCCGCCGGCACCCTGCCGGGCGTGTCGAGCTTCCAGGTGCACTTCGCGGACTACGACATCCTCACCCCCGGTGACGCGCCCAACGTGCTGGTGGCGATGAACCCGGCCGCGCTCAAGGCCAACCTGGCCGACCTGCCGCGCGGGGCGGACATCATCGTCAACACCGACGAGTTCACCCGGCGCAACCTGGCCAAGGTGGGCTACGCGACAAGCCCTCTCGACGACGACTCCCTCGCCGGCTACGTGGTGCACCCGGTCGCCCTGACCTCGATGACGATCGGCGCGCTGGCCGCGCACGAGGTGTCCAAGAAGGACGCCGAGCGGGCCAAGAACATGTTCGCGCTCGGCCTGCTGAGCTGGATGTACTCGCGCCCGTACGAGTCGACGCTGCGCTTCCTGGAGCGCAAGTTCGCGGCCCGTCCCGAGCTGGTCGCGGCGAACGTGGCCGCCTTCCGGGCCGGCTGGAACTTCGGCGAGACCACCGAGGACTTCTCCGTCCGCTACGAGGTCAAGCCGGCGAAGATGCTGCCGGGCACCTACCGGAACATCACCGGCAACGCGGCGCTGTCGCTCGGCCTGGTGGCCGCCGGCGTCCGCTCCGGGCTGCCGGTCTTCCTGGGTGCGTACCCGATCACCCCGGCCTCGGACATCCTGCACGAGCTGAGCAAGCACAAGAAGCTCGGCGTGGTCACCATGCAGGCCGAGGACGAGATCGCGGCGGTCGGCGCGGCGCTGGGCGCCTCGTACGGCGGCTCGCTCGGGGTCACCACCACGAGCGGCCCGGGCGTCGCGTTGAAGAGCGAGACGATCTCGCTGGCCGTGGCGCTGGAGCTGCCGCTGGTCATCGTCGACGTGCAGCGCGCCGGGCCGTCCACCGGCATGCCCACCAAGACCGAGCAGGCCGACCTCAACATGGCCCTGTACGGGCGGCACGGCGAGGCCCCGGTCGCGGTGATCGCGCCCAAGTCGCCCGCGGACTGCTTCCACGCCGCCCTGGAGGCGGCCCGGATCGCGCTGACCTACCGCACCCCGGTGCTCCTGCTGTCCGACAACTACGTGGCCAACGGCTCCGAGCCGTGGCTGCTGCCGGACGTGGACAGCCTGCCCGACCTGCGGGTCGAGTTCGCCAGCCGGCCCAACGGCGAGGACGGCACCACCTTCCTGCCGTACCTGCGGGACCCGGAGACCCTCGCCCGGCCGTGGGCCATCCCGGGCACCCCGGGTCTGGAGCACCGGATCGGCGGTCTGGAGAAGGCCGACAAGACCGGCGACATCTCGTACGACCCGGCGAACCACGACTTCATGGTGCGCACCCGGGCGGCCCGGATCGAGACCATCCCGGTGCCGGACGTCGAGGTGGAGGACCCGGACGGCGACGCCCGGGTGCTGGTGCTCGGCTGGGGCTCGACGTACGGGCCGATCGGGGCGGCATGCCGGGGCCTGCGGCAGCGCGGGCTCTCCATCGCCCAGGCCCACCTGCGCCACCTGGCCCCGATGCCGGCCAACCTCGGCGAGGTGCTGCGCGCCTACGACCGGGTGGTCATCCCCGAGATGAACCTCGGCCAGCTCGCCCACGTGATCCGGGCGAAGTACCTGGTCGACGCGATCGGCTACAACCAGGTCCGCGGCCTGCCGTTCACCGCCGCCGAGCTGGAGACGATGCTGGAAGAGGTCCTGAAGAATGTCTGAGCCCGTCGCCCTCAAGCTCACCGCGAAGGACTTCAAGTCCGACCAGGAGGTGCGCTGGTGCCCCGGCTGCGGTGACTACGCCATCCTGGCGGCCGTGCAGGGCTTCATGCCGGAGCTGAACATCCCGCGGGAGAACGTCGTCTTCATCTCGGGCATCGGCTGCTCGTCCCGCTTCCCGTACTACATGAACACCTACGGGATGCACTCCATCCACGGCCGCGCCCCGGCGATCGCCACCGGCCTGTCGGTGAGCCGGCCGGACCTGTCGGTCTGGGTGGTCACCGGTGACGGCGACGCCCTCTCCATCGGCGGCAACCACCTGATCCACGCGCTGCGCCGCAACGTCAACATGAAGATCCTGCTGTTCAACAACCGGATCTACGGCCTGACCAAGGGGCAGTACTCGCCGACCTCCGAGATCGGCAAGATCACCAAGTCGACGCCCGTCGGCTCGGCGGACGCACCGTTCAACCCGCTGTCGCTGGCGCTCGGCGCGGAGGCGACCTTCGTGGCCCGGACCATCGACTCGGACCGCAAGCACCTCCAGTCGGTGCTGCGTGCCGCCGCCGAGCACGAGGGCTCCGCGTTCGTGGAGATCTACCAGAACTGCAACATCTTCAACGACGGCGCGTTCGACACGCTCAAGGAGCCGGCCACCCGGGACGACTTCCTCATCCGGCTGGAGCACGGGCAGCCGATCACCTTCGGCAAGGACGGCCAGTTCTGCGTCGTCCACCCGCCGGGCGGCTTCGGGCTGGAGGTCCGGGAGACCGCGGCCACCCCGGCCGAGGACATCGTGGTGCACGACGCGGGGGTCGCCGACCCGGCGTACGCGTTCGCGCTGTCCCGGCTGCCCGGTCTGGACCTGCGGAACACCCCGATCGGCGTGTTCCGTTCGGTGACCCGCTCCTCCTACGACCGGGTGGTGCAGGAGCAGGTCGCGGCGGCGAAGGCCGGCGTCGACCAGACCCCGGAGCAGCAGCTCGCCGGGCTGCTGTCCGCGGGCGACACCTGGACGATCCTCTGACGCGTCCCTGACGACCGAGAAGGGCGGGCCGTTCCCCCGAGGGGACGGCCCGCCCTGTCGTCGTCGGGTCAGGCCACCGCGGCGGCCGGCACCCACAGCTCGTCGATGGCCCGCTCGGCCGCGGCGAGGCTCTGCTCGTGCAGCGGGATCAGCTCGGCCATGGCCGGGGTGACCGGCGCCAGGGTCAGCTCGGCCGAGATGAAGCGCGGCTCCAGGCCGGTCATCGACAGGCCGTGCGGCAGCCAGGGCTCGGCGTGGTCCCAGCCCTCGCGCGGGGTGCCCGGGCCGTAGCCGCCACCCCGGGTGCCCAGCACGATGAACTCGCGCCCGCCGAGCAGGCCGGCACCGGTGGCCGGGTCGTACGCGATGCCGGGCGCGATGAGGTGGTCGACCCAGGTCTTCACGCTGCTCGGCGCGCCGTAGTTGTAGAGCGGCAGTCCGAGCAGGATCGTGTCGGCCCGCTTCACCTCGTCCACCAGCTGCTCGCTCAGCTGCCAGGACGCGCTCTGCGCCGGGGTGTGCTGCTCCGCCGGCACCATCCGCGCCAGGCCACCGGCCTCGTCGAGGTGCGGCAGCGGCTCCCGGCCGAGGTCGCGGTGGGTGACCGTGCCGCCCGGGTGGGCGGCACGCCATGCGGCGGCGGCCCGCGCGGTGAGCCGCCGGCTGACCGAGTGCTCGCCCCGGATGCTGGAGTCGATGTACAACAGGTGTGCCATGTGCGGTTAACCCTCCACAGATCGTTTGTGTAGCGCCAACCATTTATAGCAGGCCGATGTTCCACGCCGTGCGTAAACTGGGTCACATGCCAGGCGTGCCGGTCGAGGAGGAGTCGGAGCACCGCTCCGGGCCGCTGCTCGACCACCTGGCCCGGCGGATGCGGCTGCGCTCCGAGTCGGTGCTGGCGCCCCTCGGCCTGCGCCCCCGGCACCTGGTCGCGCTCACCGTGCTGCGGGAGTCGGGCGGCATCGGTCAGCAGGCGCTGGCCGGCACGCTGCAGATCGACGGCACGAACGTGGTCGGGCTGCTCAACGACCTGGAGGCGGAGGGCCTGGTCGAGCGGCGGCGGTCACCCGAGGACCGCCGGCGCCACGTGGTGAGCCTGACCGCGGCGGGCACGAAGCGGCTGCGGGAGGCCGAGTGTGCCCTGGCCGGGGTCGAGGACGAGGTGCTCGGCGCGCTGCAGCCGGCCGAGCGGGACACCCTCTACGAACTGCTCCGCCGGGCGACCAGCGGGCGCCCGCTCAGTTGTGTCGAGGCGTCCGGGGACGAGCCGGACGCCATCTGCTGACCGCCGAGCCGGCGGGCGCGTGGGGAGAGGGTCAGACCGTCGCGGCGGACTGCGGCCGGTCGTCCCGGACGTGGACCAGCATGTCGCCGGTCTCGATGACCGCGCCGGCCTTGTCGTTCAGCGCGACCACCTTGCCCCGCCGGACCAGGGCGATGACGAGCGACTCCAGCTCACGAGGCGACCGGCCCACCTCGCTGCGCTCGGCCGAGCGCATGGCCAGCGCCATGCCCTGGCCGGGGGTGAGCAGGTCCTCCACCACGTCGATCAGCGGCGGAGCGGTGGTGGACAGGCCGAGCAGGCGGCCGGCCGTCGCCGAGGAGACGATCACGTGGTGCGCCCCGCTCTGCTTGAGCAGCGGCGCGTTCTCCGCCTCCCGGACCGCCGCGATGATCCGCACCTGGCCGGCGGTGAGCTGCCGGACGGTCAGCGCCACCAGCACCGAGGCGTCGTCGCTGTCGGTCGCGATGATGACCGCCTTGGCGGTGCGGACGTGCGCCTCCTCCAGCACCGACGAGCGGGTGGCCGAGCCCTCGATGGCGACCAGCCCGGCCGAGGTGGCCTGCCGCAGCGCGGCGCCGCTCCGCTCGACCACCACGATCTTGGACTTGTCCAGACCGTTCTCGAGCAGCGCGGAGACGGCGCTACGGCCCTTGGTGCCGTAGCCGCAGATGATCACGTGGTCCTTCACGACTCTCCTCCACCGCGTCAGGCGACGGCCGGTCCGGTACTGCTCGGTCAGGACTTCCAGGGTGGTGCCGACCAGGATGATCAGGAAGAGCACCCGGGCGGGGGTGACGAACAGGACGTTCACCAGGCGCGCCGAGGAGGCGGCCGGGGTGATGTCGCCGTAGCCCGTGGTGGAGAGCGAGACCACCGCGTAGTAGAAGCAGTCGAGGAGGGTGAGGCCGTCCTCGTTGACGTCGCGGTAGCCGTCGCGGTCGATCCAGACCGCCGCCACCACGGCGAGGACCAGGCCCAGGGCGGCGAGCAGGCGCAGACTCAGCGCGCTCAGCGGCCCCCGCCGTTGCGCGGGAAAATGGATCACCGTCGGCCCTGCTCCGCCACCGTCGCCTGCACGCCCACAACATAGCGGGTACGCCCGTCTCCGGCCTGCCGGGGCGAGGTGCGGGCCCGCCCGGGCCGGTCTCCGTCGCCGGGACGGGGCATGATGGGGAGGTCCGGGAGACGACGACCGCGAGGAGGCCCGCATGTCGTTGCTGCGACGGGTGATCGGTGGGGTGCTCCGCCGGGTGCGCCTGCGTCAGGGCCGCACCCTGCGCGAGGTGGCGCTGGCGGCCGGCGTCTCCCTGCCCTACCTCTCCGAGGTCGAACGGGGCCGCAAGGAGGCCTCCTCCGAGGTGCTCGCGGCGATCTGCCGCGCCCTCGGCATCCACCTCTCCGACCTGCTGGAGGAGGCCCGCGACGAGCTGCGCCGGGTCGAGCGGCGGGCGCCGGTGGCCCCCGGGGTGACGCTGGCCCGGCTCGACCGGGTGCCGGCCACCCGGACCGGGCCGCACCTGCGGGTCGGCGGGCCGCGGCTGCACGCCACCCGGCGGCCGGCCACGCCGACCCCGCTGCTCGGGGGCGGGCTGGGGCCGGCGGGCACCGGGCCCGCGCCGGTCGGCCCGGACCTCGGGTACGCCTCCCCCACCGTGTTCGGCACCGGCACCCGGATCTGGCTGATTCCCTCCGCGCCGGCCGCCCGCCACCGTCCGCGTACCTCCGTCACGCTGGCCCGGCGGCGGGCCCGGGCGGGCCGGCGGCGGCTGGCCGCCGCCTAGGCCCGGCCGGTTCTGCCCACGGCGGATCTGCCCCGGGCAGAAACGCTGGGCCGCGGGCCGCCGGCCGCCGGAGGCTGGAGACCGCCGGTTGCCGGGCGGTCCCTCGCCCACCGGCGGCACGGAGGGTGGTCAGGTCATGGGATACGGCATCTGGATGCTGGACGAGGGGCAACCGACCCTCGGCGACCGGGTCTTCGAGAAGCTGCTCAAGGAGCGGATCATCTTCCTCGGCACCGAGGTCACCGACGCCTCGGCCAACCAGATCTGCGCGCAGATCCTGCTGCTGGCCGCCGAGGACCCGGAGCGGGACATCTTCCTCTACATCAACTCCCCGGGCGGCTCGGTCAGCGCCGGGATGGCCGTCTACGACACCATGCGCTACGTCAAGAACGACGTGGCCACGCTGGCCCTCGGGATGGCCGGTTCGATGGGGCAGTTCCTGCTCTGCGCCGGCGCGGCCGGGAAGCGGTTCGCGCTGCCCCACTCGCGGGTGATGATGCACCAGCCGTCCGGCGGGATGGGCGGTACGGCCGCCGACATCACCATCCAGGCGGAGAACATGCTGCACGTGAAGCGGACCATGCAGGAGCTCATCGCCCAGCACAGTGGGCACACGCTGGACGAGATCCAGCGCGACTGGGACCGGGACCGCTGGTTCACGGCCGAGGAGGCCCGCGAGTACGGGCTGATCGACCAGGTGGTCACCCGCGCCGAGCAGCTTCCCGCCTGAGCGGGACGGCCGACGGACGGGGGCGGCCGGCGGGGTGCTCCCGCCGGCCGCCGGTCGTGCGTCAGCTCAGGGCAGGTCGACGAACTCGTCGAGGAAGGCCCGCGCGGTCGGCGCGTCCAGCCGGTACGCCACGTTCGTCGCGTAGCAGGGGCCGTCGCCGGTGATGGTGGTGGCGGCGAGCACCCGCTGACCGCCGATGGTGACGAAGTTCGGGCCGCCGGAGTCGCCGTAGCAGGCGCCGCCGTAGCCGCGGCTCTCGTTCATCGCGAGCCGCACCCAGGTCTTGTTCAACGCGTTGAAGCCGACCTCGGCCTTGTTCCGGACGCCGCCGCCGGGGTGGGTCTGCCCGCCCGGCCCGCGGGCGGCCTCCTCGGTGCCGTAGCCGGCGACCACCCAGGTCGCGGCGTCCAGCGCGCGGGAGCCCAGCGCGTCGAGCTGGCCCGCGGCGGGCAGCGTCGCCGGGGTGAACGGCCACCGCTTCGCCAGCTCGGCGGCCTGACCGTCAGAGAACTCGATGACCGCGATGTCGTGTGCGTCGGCGGAGTTGCCGGGGTAGTCCGGGCTGGTGTGCTCGGTGCCCTCGACCCCGACCTGGGCGGCCGTCTGCGCCGGGCTGAGGCCGGCGGCCCTGGCCGCGTCGAGCGCGCCCTGCACGTCCTGGGCCAGCGAGACGAAGAAGCGCACGCCGGGCGACCAGTCGGTGGTGCAGTGCGCGGCGGTGAGGAAGGTGTTCCGGTCGACCATGGTGCCGGAGCAGTACCAGTCGATGGTCTCCGAGACACCGTCGCCGTCGCGGTCCCAGAGGGCCAGCATGGCGCCGACCTCGGTGCGCTCCGGCGCGGGTTGGGCGTGGTAGGTGTTGATGGCCGACGCGGGGCCGGCGCCGGCCAGGACCGCCGCCAGCGTGGCGGCGCCCAGGCAGGTGAGAAGTGCGGAACGACGCAAAGAGTCCTCCGGTGCGAGCTGGTGTCCGGGCCGGCGACGGCGGCCGGCGGCGGACACGCCCCCTCAGATCGCGTCCGACACCCCGTCCGGGGTGGCCGCGAGCGCCGGTCCTCGATGTACGCGAGCCTATGACCGGCACCGCGCGCCCGCACGGGGTGCGGGCCGCAGCGTGTTCCGACCAATTCTCGTTACATCGCCCGGTCGCCCCCGGCCGGCCGTGGGTGGAGCCGGCCGGGGGTCCTGCCGGGCGGCTCAGGGGTAGCTGACCACCGGGCTGGTGCCGTACGAGCCGACGACCGGGGTGCCGGCCTCGTTGACGGTGCGCTCGATGCCGCCGCTGCCGTCCAGGAACACGGTGATCGCGTCGTGGAACCGCACGCCGGCCCGCCGCGGGGCCTCGATGGCCCGGTCGCAGCGGATGTCCACCTGCTGGTTGAAGTACGAGTAGACGCCCAGCCCCCACGCCTCGTGCTCGCGCACGTGGTCGGCGACCTTGTAGGAGGCCCAGCCGTTGCCGGTCGGGCTGCGCCAGGCCGCCTGGCTCGGCGGGTCGTAGGGCAGCTCGCTCTGGTAGAAGACGGTCCGGCCGCGCTCGCCGTTCCAGATGGTCTGCCAGCGCTGGTAGTGCTCGACGAACAGCCCGTACGCGGTCACGTCGTCGCCGTTGACCACCACTCCGGTGTCGGCCGTGTTCACGGTCCATCCGATGGTGCCGGGCTTGCCGTGGTCGCCGCGCCAGGCCCAGATGTTGTCGATCAGGGTGTGCCGGCTGTTCACCACGAGGCTGGTCACCGCCCGGCCCGCGTACGGGCCGCCGATGCGGAAGAAGACGTCCTGGAGCGAGATCGGGTTGCCGGCGTGCGACCGGTGGCTGTGCCGGTTGCCGACCTCGACGAGCACGTCCGACTCGACCGGCCCGGCGTCGACCAGCACGCCGGCGATCCGGACGCCGTCCACGTCCTCGACGCGCAGGGCGGCGTCGCCGGTGGTCGGGGCGAGGCTCGGCATGCCGAGGCCGAGCACGACGGTGTCCGGACGCTTGACCCGCAACGCCCGCTCCAGCCGGTAGACACCCGGGGTGAGCAGCAGGTGCCGTCCCCGCGCGAGTTCCTGGTTGATCCGCCTGGCCGAGTCGGTGGGCTTGGCGATGAAGAAGTCGGACAGCGGCAGCGACGGCACCGGCGGGGCGCCGGCGGCCCAGGTGGTGCCCGCGGTGTCGCGGCGGAGCCGGGGAACGGCCACCCGCCAGCGGCCCGCGCCGTCCACGAAGAGGTACGGCTTCTCCCGGGTCACCGGGCTGGTCGGCAGCGTCGTGTACGGCGGGTCCGGGAAGCCCTGCGCGGGCGCGCCGACGACGCCGGAGAAGACCTGGTTCCAGACCCCGTTGGTCCAGTCGCCGCCGAGTTCGCTGTCCCGGGTCAGCCACTGCTGCTGGGACCCGTTGATGGTGATTCCGTCCACCTTGGAGTCGGCGATGTAGCCGCCGCTGGAGAAGCCGCCGTTGCCGGGCTCCAGCCAGAGGATGCCCTTGATGTGCACCCGGCGCATCGGGGACGCCTGGGAGACCGCCCACTGGTTCGACCAGTCGGTGGGGCTGACGGCGAGATTCTCCACCGAGCGCCAGAAGTTGGTCAGCGCGGAGATGCCGGCCTGCGAGTTCGGGTCGGGCTGCCCGATGACCCGCACCGCACCGTGGATCTCCACGTCATCGGGGTGCGCGCCGAGGCCCGCCACGGTCGTGTAGTAGCCGAGCCGGGCGTTCACCTCGTACCGGCCGGGCTTGAACAGGACGGCGTACCGGTCGAAGCCCATCTCGTTGTGCTCCTGGGCGGCGAAGAGCCGGTCCAGGGTGGACTGGATCTCCTCCACCGGGGTGGCCGGGTCGTACACGAAGACGTTGGGGCCGAAATCGGGCTCGGCGCCGTCCTCGTGGCCGTGGCCGGCCGGCGACGCGGCGGCGGATGCAGCCGGGAGCCCGAGGGCGGTGACCGACGCCGCCGAGGCGGCGGTGAGGGCGAGGAAGCGGCGGCGGGAGGGGTCTACTGGTCTCATCTGCCTGCCTGTTCGGTGATGGGGACGGAGAGCGCTCTCTGCGCGTTCCTACCGCATCGACATCGATCCCGCCAGACTCCGCCCCGGTTCCGGAACTAGCCCCGGGCGTCGTAGCGGGCCCGGGCGGCCTCCACCTCGGCCAGGTGGGTGGTGGCCCACGCCTCCAGGCCGGCGACCAGGTCGAGCAGGCTGCGGCCCAGGTCGGTGAGCGCGTAGTCGACCCGTGGCGGCACGCTGGCGTGCACGGTGCGGGTGACGATGCCGTCGCGCTCCAGGCCGCGCAGGGTCTGGGTGAGCATCTTCTGGCTGATCCCGTCGATGCGCTCGGCCAACTCGCCGTAGCGCCTGTCGCCGCCGGCGAGGGTGAGCACGACCAGCACGCTCCAGCGGTCGCCGATCCGGTCCAGGACCTTCCGGCTGCCGCAGTTCCGGTTGAACGGGTCCGCCTGCACGTGGCCACTCGCTTTCAGTGCGTATCGAACTTGAAGGTGCCTACTCTCCAACGGGAAGTAATGGGGAGTTGTTCCCGTTGGCCAGGGAAGACAGCTGACGTCGCCACACCAGGGAGTACTCATGTCCATCGTCGTCACCGGCGCCACCGGCCCCCTCGGCCGCCTGATCGTCGAGTCGTTGCTCGACCGGGGCGTACCCGCCGACCGGATCGTGGCGCTCGGCCGGGACACCGACCGGCTCGCCGGCCTCGCCGAGCGGGGCGTGGCGACCCGGCGGGCCGACTACGACGACCCCGGATCGCTGCGGGCCGCCTTCGCGGGCGCCGAGAAGCTGATGTTCGTCTCCGGCAGCGAGGTCGGCCGGCGGGTGGTGCAGCACGGCAACGTGGTCACCGCCGCCCGGGAGGCCGGCGCCGGGCTGATCGTCTACACCAGCATCGCGAACGCGGACACCTCCACGCTGGCGCTCGCCGCCGAACACCAGGCGACCGAGCAGTTGATCCGCGACTCAGGCCTGCCGCACGTGTTCCTGCGCAACAGCTGGTACCTGGAGAACTACACCGGCCAGCTCCCCACGTACCTCCGCCACGGGGTCGCGGGCGCGGCCGGTGACGGGCGGGTCAGCGCCGCCACCCGCGCCGACTACGCCGCGGCCGCCGCGACGGTGCTCACCGCCGCGGACCAGGCCGGAGCGGTGTACGAGCTGGGCGGCACCCCGTTCACCATGACCGAGCTGGCCGCCGAGGTCTCCCGGCAGGCCGGCGCCACGGTCTCCTACCTCGACCTGCCGGTGGACAAGTACACCGAGCTGCTGGTCGAGGCCGGCGTGCCCGAGGGGTACGCGGCCCTGCTCGCCGACGCCGACCGGGGCATCGCCCAGGGCGAGCTGGAGGTCGGCGACGACCTGGCCCGGCTGCTCGGCCGCACCCCCACCACGCTCGCCGAGGCGATCCGCGCCGCCCTCTGACCGCCCGGCCCCGGCCGCCGTCCCTCGATCCGGGCCGGCGGTCAGGCCGGCTCGGTCCGCAGCTTCACCAGGTCGTCGACGAGGCTCTCCACGTAGTCGGCCGTCTCCTCCCAGCGGGTGACGGCGACGCACCGGATGCCCATGGCCTTCACCGGATAGTCGTTGCCGCCCACGTCGAGCCGGTCACCGACGAAGAGCACGTTGTCGATCTTCAGGTCCAGGCACTCCAGCAGCTTCCGCATGCCGTACGCCTTGTCCACGCCCTTACGGGTGACGTCGATCGAGGTCGAGCCGCCACCCCGGACCTCCAGGTCGGGCAGCTTCGCGGCGACCGCGTCCCGCAACCGCTTCTTCTTGCTGCCGTCCGGGTCCCAGCCGTACTTCTCCGCCGGCGGCGCGGACTGGCCCAGTGCCGAGAAGGTGATCTGGCTGCCCCGGTCCTCGATGATGTCGCCCCAGGTCTTCGGCTCCCAGAGGTCGAGTGCCTGCGCCGACTCCGTGAGCGCCGCGACGACCCGGACCTTGTCGGCCTCGCTCAGGTCCTCGGCGTAGACCTGCCGCCAGTCCCCGTCCAGCCATCGGTAGTAGCGGGTGCCGCACGTCGGCATCAGGTGCAGCCGGCCGCGCTGCTCCTCGGTCAGGTCGAGATGCGCGAGCATCTGGGTCTGGAACTGCTCGAACCGGCCACCGGAGATGACCAGCACATCCACCTCGGTGAGCAGGTGGCCGAGGAGCTGCGCCATCCGACGATCGATCTGGGACTTGGAAACCGCCAGCGTGTCGTCCAGGTCGAACGCCACCACTCGAAGATCGTTCACGAAGTACCACCATGTCGTCGCGGGCAGGCCAGGACTAGCAGGGTACCGACTGACCCACTGCCACCCCGATGGCCCGGGGCTGGCGCCCGGTCGGGGCCCGCCGACCACACAGCGCAGCCCCTCGCACGCAGGTTAACAGCGCGGACCGGGGGAATTCGGCCGGTTCCGGAGGCCCGTCAGCCGCGGCCGCCGCCCGGTACGCACCCGAAAACGCGTTGCACCGGGCCGGCATCGACGGAGATCGTGACACCGTGCGACAGGACGAGATCTGGGACGCCGAGACCGCCCAGCACTACGACACGCCGGGCACCGAGATGTTCGCGCCGGAGGTCCTCGGACCCACGGTGGACCGCCTCGCCGCGCTCGCCGGTGGCGGACGCGCCCTCGAGTTCGCCATCGGCACCGGCCGGGTGGCCGTCCCGCTGGCGGAACGCGGCGTGCCGGTCACCGGGATCGAGCTGTCCGTACCGATGGTCGAGCAGCTCCGGACGAAGGCCGACGAGGCCACGATCCCGGTGGTCGTCGGCGACATGGCGACGGCCACGGCACCCGGCGACTTCACCCTCGTCTACCTGGTCTACAACACCATCTCCAACCTGCTCGACCAGGCGGAGCAGGTTGCCTGCTTCCGCAACGCGGCCCGCCACCTCGGCCCGGGCGGGCGGTTCGTCATCGAGCTGTGGGTGCCCGAGCTGCGCAAGCTGCCCCCGGGCGTGGGGGCGACGGTGTGGCACGCCGATCCCGGATACATCGGCCTGGACACCTACGACGTGCTGCGCCAGCAGGTCGTGTCGCACCACTTCCGGTTCGGCGAGGGCCGCGAGGCGCGGTTGTCCCGCAGCCCGCACCGCTACATCTGGCCCGCCGAGCTGGACCTGATGGGCCAGCTGGCCGGGTTCGAGCTGGAGTCGAGGCACGCGGACTGGTCCGGAGCCGAGTTCACGGCGGAGTCCCGGTCCCACGTCTCCGTCTATCGCCTGCCCGGCTGACCGGCGGCGCCGCCCGCGCGGTCAGTCGACCGCCGGGCTGCGCCGTTCCAGGAGGACGACGTCCCGCCACCGGCCGTGCTGCCGGCCGACCCGCTCCCGCGTGCCGACGACCCGGAAGCCCGCCCGGCGGTGCAGGGCGAGGCTGGCCGTGTTCTCGGGGAAGACACCGGACTGCACGGTCCACACGCCGGCCGCCTCGGTGGCGGCGATCAGCGCGTCCAGCAGCAGCCGGCCGACGCCCCGCCCCTGGGCGGCGGGGCTCACGTACACCGAGTGCTCCACCACGCCCGCGTACACGGCACGGGTCGAGGTCGGCGAGACGGCGACCCAACCGATGACTGCGCCGTCGCCGTCGACGGCGACGAACCGGTGGTCGGGCAGCCGGGCGGCGTCGAACTCCGGCCAGGTGGGCGCCGTGATCTCGAAGCTGGCGTCGCCGGCGTCGAGCCCGGCCTGGTAGATCGCCAGCACCGCGTCGGCGTCCTCCGCCGTCATCGGTCGGATCATGATGTCGGCCATCGAGCGACTCCCTCCCCGCCTCTGATCCACGAGGCCTCCGGCAACGAGTACAGCACCACGAGGAGACCGCGGGCCAGCAGAGCGCAGCCGAGCCAGCCCGCTGAACGCCCGCGGCCGAGGACCAGGGTCGCCGTCACGATCTGTGGCCCGCCGCGTCAGGCAGCGAGTTGCGCGCGCAGCCCCCACCGGTCGATCTGGATCCAGTACTCCGCGATCCTGCCGTCGGCGACCCGGTACACACAGCTGGTCACCTGGACGACCGGCCGGCCGGTGGGCGCCAGCCCGTCCACGGTCCCGACGTGGACCCCGGCCTGGGTCCACCGCGCGTACACCTTGTCGCCGGAGCCGAACAACTCGTCGATCTCCAGCCGGAACGGCCCGTAGGCCGCGAGCATCTCCTCGACATGCTCGGCGTACTCCCCCGGAGTGCGCGTGATCGTCGCCGGGTTCTCGGCCTGCACCTGGTGGGCGGTCACCGCGGTCGCCATCAGCCGGTCGGCCTGACCGGGATCGGCTCCCGAGCGGACGACCTCAAGAAACTCCCGGACCACCGAGACTGGATCGTGGCTCACGGGCTCAATCCTGTCCCACGGGATCGTTCCGAGACGGCGAGGCGTCCGCCCTGTGCGTGCCGTCACCAGGTGACGAGCACGTTGATCGGTGATCAAGGCTTTGAGCTGGTGCCCCCGGCAGGATTCGAACCTGCGACACACGGTTTTAGGCACTGTCGATCAGCGGCCTGCGTTAGTCCGCCTACCTGCTCCCCTTGCAGGTCACGCCCTGGCCGTCACTCTCACCCCTGACCGCGGTCACCCGCCGTTGGCCGCCGTATCGGGCACGCGACGGGCACGCCAAGGCTCGTCCCAGGTCGCCCACAGTTCCGCGTCGTCAACGGATCCGGGACCGACAGCCAGCAGTACGGAGAGAACCGCGGCAAGCCGGGTGAACACCACAACGGATGAGCCGACCTGGCCTTCGCCTACGCCTGTGATCACCAACCCCCTGCCAAGAACAAGACCAGCGGCAAACAGCGCCGCCCGGTACTCGGGTTCGGTCAGCCCAAGCGCAACCTCATCGCACGGCACCGACAGGGCAAGCGACGTGGGCCGGATGTCGAACTGGACACCGAGTGAGTCCGTGGCACGCGCCATGAGCAAGCCGTACGAGGAGGGGTGGCCTAGCCGGCCCCGATACTCCACGCCAACAACACCCGCCGCAGCCGCCACCGGCCCGTCGTCGCCAGTCCACACGACAAACCGCGATAGCTGGTTCCGCGCAAGCTCCCGCCGCATCGCGTCACTGTATCCACGCGCACCTGAGCATCAGTTTGGAAGGACGAAGATCATGGGTACGAAGGGCCTGGTGGGCCAGGTCAACGCACGCAACTCGTGACCATTCGTGCCCGGTGATGACCGCCCGGAGTACCGCTACTGGCACGTGGATGGCACGCCGCGCGTCCCTGAGCGGTCGTGATCGAATACGCGGCCATGGGGTTGGATGAGTGCCTGACGGAGTTGCTGGCCCAGCTCGGGGACCACGGCCTGGTCGCCATCGTCAAGATGGACGGCGAACGCGAACGGGGTCGCTGGACGGTGCTGGTGTCGGGCAAACCGCTGGGCGGGGAACTCGTGCGGTGGGACGGCGACGACTTGGATGCCGGGCTGTCGCGGGTGATGGCCAAGCTCCGGGAGCAGGTTCCGGGACTGCTCGACTGAGCTATGGGCCTGGGGGTTAGAAGAAGATCAGGGGTGGCTGCTTAGGTGTCCGCCTGCCTGGTTAGCCCGTCCGTCTTTGTCGGGCAGCGTCGGCCTCAGCGGGACGGCTTGGCTGTACCGATGGCTGTACCGTCGCTGCGTGAATCGCGAGGAGTTGATCTCTCTGCTTGCCGGCGAGAGCCCAGCTAACAAGGCATGCCGTCAGGCCCTTGAGCGGGGAGCGTCCTTCCGCGTCTGGGACGGTGCGCACGGATTGGTCCCCGCCAACAACCTTGCGTCCACGTACCGGGCGCGGGAGGCGATAACCAGGGATCGAGGCATCCCGACGCTCGGTTTCGCGGCGGCCGTCGAGACGCTCCATGCGCTCGGTGAACAGCCTGTGCGACTTGGCGGGGTGACGCAGCTCGACCCTCCGTACTACTTCCAGCTCTTCCTGACGGCCGACGCGGCATCAGTCCTCGCGTGCATTGGGGTGGATCAGAAACATCAAGCGCGGGATCAGTGATCGTGACCGGTAGCGGGACGGAGGTGCTCCCACTGCGGGTCGTAGCAAACAAGGCCGTGGTCGGCGGCCATTTGTGCTGCTGCCGCTGAACCTCGTCGGCCCGGTGGAACGGGATCGTGAAGTAGACCATCGGGCCGGACGCCTCATCGATGAGCCCGTTCGACAGGGGGTAGAGCTGGGCGTCGTGGCCATAGAGGTCGGGCCATCGCAGATCATGCGGGCCGCCGTCGACAGCGACATCATTGGGTCGAGCCCGTGCCCTTTGGTGCGGCTCCCTCGGCTGCCGGAGTCGGATCCGGCCATCCTGACCGTCGCCCGGGTCGACAAGCTCGCCGCCGTGTGTGACGTGCCGGATCGGGTGCTGGTGCTGCTGCTGGCCCATGGTGGGTTGCGGATTGGGGAAGCGCTCGCGCTGCGCCGCCGTCACGTCGATATCCGGGCGGGTCGGGTGACCGTACCTACCAGCGGCAGCAGAGCTACCACGGCTTCCGGCGTCGATTCAATCTCGCGGTGCGGTCGGCCGGGCTGGCTGACGTGACACCTCACGATCTGCGGGCCACCCGCGAGCTGTGTCGCGGACTCGCATGGCGTCCTGGTGGCCGCCCGTCGGCTCGCCCACACCAATGCCAGCGCGACGACCCGCCACTACGCCCGCGCGGTCGACGGTCGGGGAGGTCGCTCAGCACCTGGACGCGAGCAGGGCGAAGGTGGCGAGGCGGTCGGGCACGCAGCGGGCACGGAAGTCCCGGACGGCGGAACAGTGATCGTTGATCAAGGGTGTGACCTGGTGCCCCCGGCAGGATTCGAACCTGCGACACACGGTTTAGGAAACCGATGCTCTATCCCCTGAGCTACGAGGGCGCGACGCCCCAGGGTACCTGCCGGCGGTCAGCCATGAGTGCCCAGGAGGGCCCTGCCGCGCCCACCGCTGTCATCCGCCGTTGCTCCGGCCGGCGTGGGCGACGACGGCAGGATGCCGACCTCACCAACGGTCTGGGACGCCACCGCGCGGCCTGCCCGCCGCGACGCCGCCTGGCCCACAGGCCAGGCGGCGTGCGCCGCGATCCTCCGTGGTCACGGCACTAGAGGGTCTTGACCTGGCCGCCGTCGAGGGTGAATTCGGCGCCGGTGGTGTTCGCGGACCGGGCCGAGGCGAGGAACAGGACGAGGTCGGCGACCTCCGCCGCTTCGCTGATCCGGCCGCTGCTGATGCCCATGCTCTGCGGTACGACCTCGTCGAGCGCCTGCTGCGCGGTCGTGCCCGCGCTCGCGGCGATCACGTCGGCGAAACCGCCCGGGTCGGTCCAGAACGGGGTACGCACCGGACCGGGCGACACGGCGTTGACCCGCACCCCGCGCGGCGCGAACTCCTCCGACAGGGCCTTGGTCAGGTTGCTCACCGCCGCCTTCGCCGCGGAGTAGTCGACCACCATGGGAAACGGTAGGCGAGCATTGATGCTGCCGATGTTGACGATCGTCCCGCCGCGCTCCAGCAGGGCGGGCAGGGCGGCCCGGCTCGTGCGCACGGCGCTGAAGAACGTCACGTCGAACACCTGCCGCCAGTCGCTGTCCTCGACGTCGAGGAACCCTGCCCGGGCGGGGCTGGCGCCCACGTTGTTGACCAGCACGTCGAGGCGCCCGTACTTCTCGACGGCAGCGTCGACGAGACGCTGTGGCGTCTCGGCGGCGGTGATGTCACCGAGCACGACGGTCGCCCCGCGGACGGCCAACTCGTCCAGCTCGGCGGTACGCGTGCGACTGCTCGCCACGACGTACGCGCCCTCGTCGAGCAGTGCTGCGGCGATGGCGAGGCCGATGCCCTTGCTCGCCCCGGTGACGACGGCGACCTTGTCCTGCAGTTCGAGTTCCATGATCCTCTTCCGTTGTTGACTGAACAGTTCCAAATTCGGGCAGCAAAAAGTCAATCGAGCGTCCGCAGCGCGACCTCCACGGCGCTGGTGAGAAAGGCACGATCCGCGCGGGCTTTGCCCATCACCCGCAGGCCCTGCACGAAGGTCGTGAAGAACCGCGCCAGCTCACGGGGATCCTTGTCGCCGCTTATTTCCCCGTTGACCTGAGCCCGCTCCAGCGCCCCCGCCAGGGCCGACTCGACCCGACTCATCGTGCTGCCGACCTGCGCGACGGTGTCCGCGTGCGCGGAGCGCTCGGTCGCGGCGTTGACCAGCAGGCAACCTCGCTCGGGATCGGCGAGATCAGCCTCCACCAACTCGGTCAGCACCATCCGCAGCGCCGGTCGCACCTGCGGGGCCCGGTCCAACACGTCGGTCAATCCGACGGCGTGCCGCTGGCAGTACCGCCGCAGCGCCAACGCGTACAACGCCTCCTTCGACCCGAACGCCTTGTACAGGCTTCCCCGGGCGATGCCGAGACCTTCCACGAGGTCCTCGGTCGACGTCGCCTCGAAGCCTCGGCGCCAGAACAACTCCATCGCACGGTCCACCGCCGTGTCGATGTCGAAGGTCCGTGGCCTGCCCATGTGCCGAACGCTAACCCGTTAGGAACTGAACCGTCAACAACTGTGGCTCGCGCCTCAGTCGGCGGCGGCCGGGGAATCCCGATCAGCGAGGCGTGCGGCCACGAGGTGGTGCACGGTGATCCCGGCACCCGGCGTCGATATCGATTCACCTGGGCTGGGGGGCAGCGCGAATCCGGATACCGCCGCTTGACTTGGAGCATGCTCTAGCTCCTAGCGTCTCGCTGATGAGTGCTGTGACTCTGCTGGAGATCGCGGGTGCCGGCCACAGGCCGGCGGTTTGTGGGACGGGAGCATCCCGATGAGGGTGTTGGTGACCGGCGGGACGAGCGGACTGGGACTCGCCATGGCCTCCGCCCTGGCCACCGCGGGAGCGACTGTCGCGCTGACCGGCCGGTCCGCCGAGCGTGCGCGCGCGGCCGCCGCTGAACTTCCCGGGCGATCGGCATCGAGCTGGACGTACGGGACGAGTCGTCGGTGACGCGGGCGGTCGACGAGGCGTGGTCGCGGCTCGGCGGCATCGACATGCTGGTGAACAACGCCGGGATCGGCATGCGGACGGTCAACCCGCGGTTCATGACGCACCGGCAGGCGTTCTGGGAGGTTCCCGCCGATGGCTTCCGCGCGGTCGTCGAGACGAACCTGACCGGCTACTTCCTCGTGGCCCGGGAGGTCACGCCGCGGATGCTGGCCGCCGGTGGCGGACGCATCGTCAACATCTCCGTGAGTGAATCGACCATGCGGCGGGCGGGCTTCGTCCCCTACGGGCCCTCACGCGCCGGCAGCGAGTCGCTCTCCCGAATCATGGCTGCCGACCTGCGGGACACGGGCGTCACCGTCAACCTGTTGCTGCCCGGGGGCCCGACCGTCACGGGCATGGTGCCGCCCGGGGCCGTACCCGAGGGACGACAGTTCCTGGAGCCGGCGGTGATGGGCCCGCCCATCGTCTGGTTGGCGTCCGACGCCGCAGCCGGCGTGCATGACGAGCGGATCGTCGCCGTCGAATTCGAGCGCTGGCTGGACGGCAGGAACAGCGGAGAGAAGGGCGCCGGCCCGAGCGGAGGCTGATCGTTCCGCGGCGGCTGACGGGTCAGCGCTTCAGGTACGCCAGCACGGCGAGTACCCGGCGGTTCGCGTCGTCGGACGGGGCGATCCGCAGTTTCGCGAAGATGGCGGCTGTGTGCTTCGCGATGGCGCTCTCACTGATGTGCAGGGCCGACGCGATGGCGGCGTTGGACCGGCCCTCGGCCATGAGTTCGAGTACCTCTCGTTCGCGCGGGGTGAGGGTGCTGATCGTGCCGCGCGCTTCGCTGCGGGACAACAGCTTCACGATGACGTGCGGGTCCATGACCGTGCCGCCGGCGGCGACCCGGCGCACGGCGTCGATGAACTGCTCCGTGTTGGTGACCCGGTCCTTGAGCAGGTAGCCGATGGCGCCCTGCCCACCGGCGAGCAACTCGTGGGCGTAGAGCTGCTCGACGTACTGGGACAGCACGAGAACGGGCAGGCCGGATCGCTGGCGGCGGGCCTGCAGCGCGGCTTGCAGGCCCTCGTCGGTGAAGGTGGGCGGCAGGCGGATGTCGACCACCGCGACGTCCGGCTGCTCGTCGAGGAGCGCCCGCAGCAGCGCCGGCCCGTTGTCCACCGCGACGACGTCGCAGCCGTGTTCGCGCAGGGTGCGGCTCAATCCGTCCCGAAGGAGGAAGAGGTCTTCGGCGAGGACAACGCGCACGGGATCTCCATCGTCACGGTGGTCGGACCGCCTGGCGGGCTGTGCACTTCGAGCGTGCCGTCGAACGTACCCAGGCGGCGTCGGATGCCGCGCAGGCCGGTGCCGCGCGCGGGGTCGGCGCCGCCGTGGCCGTCGTCGCTGACGACCGCCCGGAAGGTGCGGCCGTCGTGGGTCAGGACCACCCGGACGGTACGAGCACCGGCGTGCTTCGCCGCGTTGGTCAGTGCCTCGTTGACGGCGAAGTACGCGGCCGACTCGACCGGCAACGGGAGCCGGCCGCTCAGCTGGACGTCGACGTCGACGTCGAGGACGCTGTCGAGCGCCAGCGACCGGACGGCGTCACCGAGGCCGCGGTCGGCCAGCACCGGTGGGTGAATGCCACGGACCAGGCCGCGCAGGTCGCCCAGGGCCCGCGTGGAGGTGTCCCGGGCCTCGAGCAGCAGCTGCCGGGCGGCCTCGGGAGAACGGTCCAGCAGCCGGGCCGCGTTGTCCAGGGTCATGCCCATGGCGACGAGCCGGGCCTGCGCGCCGTCGTGCAGGTCGCGCTCGATGCGCCGCAGCTCGGCGGCCTGGGTGTCCAGGGCGTCCGCCCGCGTGTCGGTGAGCCGCGCGACCTGCCGGGCGAGTTCCGTGTGCCGAGGCGGGGACAGCATCAACCGGCTCCACCGCTCGTGCAGCCGCAGGATCGGCGGCGCGACGAGCACGCCGACGATCACGAAGGCCATCCCGAGTGCCGCGGCGACCAGCGCGGTCGAGGTGCTGCGTACCGGCACGAACGCGTACCAGTTGTTCGGGCCGAGGTGTTGCCAGATCAGGGGCTGCACGAGCGCGCCGAACACCCCGAACCAGACGAGGCAGATCGGAATCGCGACCAGCAGACCCCCGACGACGGGATCCGCCGCGGCCCACAGCACGTCGCGCCAGAATCCCTCGTCGGCGAGGATCGCGAAGACCCGGCGGGGGCGGCTCGCTGCGCGGTCCGGCAACCGGTCACGCCCGCTGACCGGTGTCCCCGCCCAGGCGCCGGCCCACCGGCGCGACCGGTCGGACAGGGCGCGCAGCGCGGCCGCGGCGGGTGGTAGCAGGACGAACCCGAGGCCGATGGGCAGCCCCAACACCGCCAGCGCCGCAACCAACCAGACGGCCGTCTCGGCAACAGCGAGCCAGCTCAGCAGGTGGCACCGCCCGAGCGCCACCCAGGGCCGGGCCCCGGTTGCGGGTTGCCTCATCGCGCGGGACCCGGCACCCGGCGGAGGGTGGCCGTCGCCCGAACCCACAACAGAGCCGCTGCCAGGCATGACACTCCGAACATCACCATCGGCATGACCGCGCCCGCCTCCTCGTCCATGAACAGCAGCATGCCAAGGTTGATCAGGGCGTGGAAGCCGCCGGCCAGCAGCAGCCGGTTGGCGCGTACCCGGTCGAGGGCCAGCCCCATCACCACCGACATGGACACCGCCGCGAGCAGGAAGCCGCCCGCGTACGCGGGGCCTTCGGCGAACACCGGGAGGTGCCAGGCGCCCCACAGCACGCCGACCACGACCGAGGACACGAGCGGGCCGAACCGGGTCCGCAGCAACGGCTGCAAGAGGCAGCGCCAGCCGATCTCCTCGGCGCACGCCCCGATCAGTTGGGCCACCACGATCACCAGGAACGGGTTGTCCAGCGCGTCCGGCCGGGTGAACCGGGCGTCACCGGTCACCGCGCCGTACACGGTCACGCACAACCCGATGATGAGCGGTGCGGTGGCGACCATGAGCAGGCCACGGTCCCCGCCGCCCCGGGTGCCGAACGTGCCGGCGAGCAGGACCCGGATCCGCCTCGGCCAGCACAGCGCGACGACGGCCACGGCCAGCGCCGGCCCGAACTGGGTCAGCTGGATGACCTCGGTCGGGATTCCCGTGGCCGGTTGCGCCGCGCCGAACAGGCCGGCGGCCACGAACGCGACCACGAAGAACACGGTCGCCACCGGCGCCACCCGGCGTCGCGGGACGACCGGTTTCGCCGGCGCTGCGCGCTGCGGCGTGGTCGACGGGGCGGCCCCGATCGGCTGCCGTGGCCCGCCACGGTGCATCACAGGTATCTGGCTGGGTCGGCGCACGTCGCCTCGCTTCCTCGGATGGGGTGGGAACACCACCACGATGCCGGCGGGCGTGGCCGCTGCCATTGCACCTGACTGCCGAATCACCCTGCATCCAGGTCCACCCGCGCACGCTTTCCGAGGGGACGCCGTCCGGCACCTGCTGACCCTCGACCGTTCACCTGAGGTCTCCGGGTTGCGGCGACGAGTGTGGCTGCGGCGCACAGCGCGGCCGCCCAGACGAGCGTGGCCTCGGCCGAGGTGTGATCGGCGATGGTTCCGGCCGCCCACGGGCCGACGGTCTGGCCGGCGGCGAAGACCGTGGTGAAGGCGGCGAGGGTGGAAGCCCAGTCTTCGGGGCGGGTCGCGCCACGGATCGTCGCGGTGACAGCGGCCGGAACGGTCATGAACGTGCCGCCGTAGAACACGACCGAGACGGCGAGGACGACGAATGACGAACTGACGAGGGGCAACGCGCTCGCGCCGGCGAGGAGGGCCAGCACGGTGGTGAGGACACGCGCCGGCGGCCATGCGCCGATGAGAGGGCTCCACACGGGCGGCGCCACCATGGCACTGATCCCCAGGAGGGCCCACAGCGTGCTGACCTGCCAGGTGGGCACGGCTTCCTGGGTCAGGGCGGCGGACAGGAAGGTGACGTAGGCGATGTATCCGCCGGCGAAGAGCAGGTAGGCGACGGCGGTGCGCCACAGGCGCCGGATCTCGCGTCGACCTGTCGCAGGCTGCGGCTCCGGTTCGTCGACACGAGCGGCGGCCCAGCTCACGGCGGTGGCCACGAGGGCGCAGACGGCCAGCCCGGTCCAGGCCAGCGGCCAGTCGTGCGGGGCGCGCGCCGCCAGGCTCGGGAGCCAGGCCGCGCTGACGGCGATGCCCAGCCCGGCCCCGGAGAAGTAGATCGTGATGGGGGCGGGCGAACGCGCGGCGGCGGCGCTGCGCGAGGCGATCACGCCCCCGGCGACGAAGACCAGGGCGCCGCCGGCACCCGCCGCCGTGCGTGCGGCGAGCAGCGCCGGGTACGCGCTGCTCACCGCGGTGGCGGCCAGGGCGACGGCCGTGGTCAGCATGCCCAGCCGGAAGGTCACTGTGGACCCCCAGCGCCGTGCCGCGACACCGGCAAACGCGGCGCCCAGCAGGTATCCGATGCTGTTGGCGGTGGTCAGGGCACCGGCTTGGGCAAGGCTCCACCGCAGATCGGTCCGCATCGCCGGCAGGATCAGGCCGTAGGCGAATCGGGAGAGCCCCAGGGCCGACGCGGTGCCCAGGGCGAGTCGCCCGGCGGTCCAGTACAGCCCCGGCGTCCGGTGTGAGCGGGAGCTCCTGGCCTCGGCAGCGGCGCGGATCGGGTTCACCGCGTGGCGTCCTTCAGGTGCCGGTCGAGGAAGTCGATCACCGTACGGGCGAGCGCGACCCGATGGTCGGACAGGGCGTGGTCGGTGGGGAAGACGTGGTGCTCGAGCCCGGAAACGGGGTGGGCCAGGTAGGCGTCCACCAGCGGTCCGTGGTGGACACCGGCGGGCGTGACGGCGTCGCGGTCGGTGCCGATCAGCAGCACCGGGCGGGTGGCCAGCCGTGACGCGAGGCGCGCCAGGTTCCACGCGTCCGCTGCCTCCTCCATCTCCGCGACCAGCGCTGGCGCGCTCGTGCCCTGCAGGGGCAGTAGTTCACCCGCCCAGTCGGCGAGGTAGGCGGCTCGCGCGGCCGGGTCGCTCCGGCAGGCGGCGGCGGCCGCTCCGAAATCGAACCCGGCCACCGACCCGACTGCGGCCACGCCGGGATCGGCGGCCGCGGTCATCAGCGCGGCGAAGCCGCCAAGGCTGTGGCCGATGACGGCCAGCCGGCCCGGGTCGAGAGCGTAAGCCGTGGCGACCTCGGGCTCACGCAGGCGGGCGACCACGCGAGCGGAGTCCTCCAGCACGTGGGTCCACGACCAGGAGCCGTCCATCCCCCATGAGCCGCGGTAGTGAAACACCAGCGCCGCGTATCCGGCTCGCCGCAACGCCTGCGCGAGGTCGAAGTTCCGCTCATGCCCCGGGAAGCCGTGCAGCAGGACCACGACGGGGTGCGGACCCACCCCGGCCGGCAGGTGCAGGACGCCCAGCAGCGTGGCGCCCGCGCTCGGGAAGGTGACGGGCACGGTTCGCGCGGCGGGTCCCTGGGCGTCGATGGGATCGGTCACGAGGGGATCTGACACGACTGCTCCCTAGATGGTTCCGGTCGGTTCGATAAGACGCTAGCAGCACATCGCACCGACTGGTACCATCTCTCCCGTGCCCGTTCCCAAAGGCAGCAGCCTCGACCCTGGCCGCACTCGGGCGGCGATCCTCCGCTCGGCGGAAGGCATGCTCTACGAGCACGGGCTCGACGGCGTGGGCATCGCGGAGCTGTGCGCCGAGGCGGGCATCTCCAAGGAGACGCTGTACCGCCACTTCGGATCCAAGGATGGGCTCATCCGCTCCGTCCTCGAAGCCCGCAGTGACCGCGTCACGCGCTGGCTGGCGCAGGCTGCCGCCGACGCGGGCGACGAGCCGGCGGCCCAACTCGCCGCGGTCTTCGACGCTCTCGGCGTCTGGTTCAGCGAGCCGGGCTTTCGCGGCTGCGCCATCGTCAACGCCGCCACCCAGCACCATGCGGCTCCGGCCAGCACCATCGCCGCCGACCATCTCGGCCGCTACCTGGACCTCTTCACCGCGATCGCCGACCGGGCCGGCGCCGCGCATCCCGCCGTGCTGGGACGGCAGCTTCTCCTGCTCCTGGAAGGCGCGACAGTGGTCGCCGACCATCTCGACGGCCCCGGCGCCGCGGACGACGCCCGCGAGGCGGCGCTCGCCCTCCTGAACAGCGCGGCCAGACGTCCCGCCGGCAGCTAGACATACCGGAGGACAGATGTCGAAGACCCCGTCGGACGCCGAACCGGCGCGCTCCCTGAAGGGCGGCTTCGTCAGCAGCCACGCCGAGGTCGCCGCCGTGGCGGGCAGCGGCCACTACATCCCCGAAGAACAACCCGAGACCGTCGTCCAGCACCTCACCCGCTTCTTCGCCTGACGCACCGCAATTGCCCGTTCGGAGGCTCGCCCTGATCGGTGGCCCTCGCGTTGCCGAACCGTGACCGGGGCGGGAGAGGCTTGTCCGATGCTTCGGGGGATGGCGGACATCGGTCTGCCGGCGCTGCGGCGCACCGTGACGCACCCGGCCGTCTGGTCGTTGCCGGCCATGGCGCTGCTGGTGCTCGTGGCCATGCCGCTCAACGACGGCTTCTACGACTTCTGGGTCAACTACGACGCGCAGGGCGACGCGCAGCAGTACGAGCGGCTCCACACCACGCGGATCTTCCGGCACACCTCGGGATTCCTCTGCGGACAGGCGTTGGCGCTGCTGGTCGGCGCCGCCCTCGCCCGCCGGAATCCGCAGGCCAGGGCGCTCGCGGTGGCGGTTCCACTCGCGGTGCTCCTGGCAGGTGTGAGCTTCGCGGTCGCGTACCCGCTCGCCCTGGCCCGCACGGGTTCCTTCCTGACGACACCGCCGCTCGACGACCCGGTCCTGGTCCGGGTCCTCCTGTGTGAGCTGGCCGCCTACCCGCTCTACGCCGCCGCCGGCGTCGGCCTCGGCGCGCTGCTCGGACGCCTGCGGCGACGCGCGACGCGCTGGCCGCTCGTGGTCCTGCTCCTGCTGGGCTGGTTCGTCGCCACCATGGCCGGGCTGCTGCAGGACGACCGGTTCGACGCGCCACCCGGGCTGCTGTGGGCCGTCCCACCGATCGCGGCCGGCACGGCGGTCGCACTGGCCGGGCTGTCGATGGATGTCTGGGTCGGGCCGGCCGTGCTGGTGGGCGACTGGGGGCGCAGCGCCAGTGCCGCCCTGCTGGTGAGCGCCGGGGCGTACGCCCTGGGGTTGAACCTGCTCGCCGGCTGGGCCGGACGCCGCCCCCGGTCCGAGCCCGAGTGGTCGCCTGACCGGCCGGCGCGCCCGGGTCGAGGGCCCGCCTGACGCGGCCGGTGAAGGGTGCCCGTCGCTGCCGTCGGCTCCCGGCTGCCCGGGTCGTCCTGCCGGTACGCCGCGCGGCGGCCCGGCGAGCTTCCCCGTACTCTGGCGACCGTCACCGGGCGGCGAACGATCAGTCACCCGGCGAGGCCGTGCGGGAGAGGGGGACAAAGCATGACGGCGGTACCGGGCCAGCGGTCCACGGCGGTGAGTTCGCCGGTTGCCGGGCAGGCGGCGGAGGAGGATCTGCGAGCGCTGTTCGGGCAGTCCATCGCCGTTTTCGCGTCGCTCGCGGGGCCGACGCACGTCGTGGAGTCGGCGAACCCGGCGTTCTTCGCCGCCATCGGGGACGAGCGGGCGCGCACCGGTGTCGCGATCGCCGAGTTGATGCCCGAACTGGCGGGTCAGGGCTTCATCGCTCTGCTGGACGAGGTCTACCGCACGGGTGAGCCCTACACCGGCCGCGACGCCCGGATCGTGCTGGGCGCCGGCCCGCACGCGCGGGAGGCGTTCTTCGACTTCACCTACGAGCCGCGCCGCGACGCCAGCGGCACGGTGACGGGCATCCTCGTGATCGGCGTGGAGACGACCCAGGTCAAGCACGCCCAACGGCTGATGGTCGAACACCGCGCCATGCTGGAGCAGATCGCCCGTCAGGCGCCCCTGACCGAGGTGCTCGACGGGATGGCGCGCTGCATCGAGAACCTGGCACCGCAGCAGATGCTCGTCTCCGTGCTGCTCGCCGATCCCGACGGCCGGCACCTGCGCCACGGCGCCGCACCGAGCCTGCCCGACTTCTACAACGAGGCGATCGACGGTATCGCCACCGGTGAGGGTGTCGGCTCGTGCGGCACCGCCGCGCACCGGCGGGAACCGGTCGTCGTCACCGACATCGCCACGGACCCGTTCTGGGACGACTTCCGGGACCTGGCCGACCGGGCCGGGCTCGCCGCCTGCTGGTCGACACCGATCCTGGCCCGCGACGGCGGCCTGCTGGGCACCTTCGCCATGTATCACCGCACCCCCCGCGTCCCGCAGGACACCGACCTGGCTCTGGCCCGGGTCTTCGCCGGCACCGCGGCCCTGGCCATCGAACGCCACCACGTCGAGCAGGCGAAGGCGGCCGCGGAAGCCCGGGCCAGGACAGCCCACGAGGAGTTGGCCAAGGCGGTACGCGCGGAGCGGCAACTGCGCGCCGAGGCCGAGCAGCGCGCCGCCGCCGCCGCGGATCTCGCGGACCGGATGCGCGCCGCCGCGGCCGCTCAGGCCGCCAGACCGCACCCCGAGCACTGCCAGCTCGGCGGCGCCCAGGGGTGCACCGCACCGGCCAGGATCAAGGTCGCCGACTCGTGGGGCGACGCGGCGTGGGGCTGTGAGGCCCACGTCGAGGAAGCCATCCTCAACGTGCGGTCGGTGTTCATCGCCAGCGAGGAGCTCGGCGGCCTGGCCGCCTACCTCAACCGCTGAGTCGCCGGTCCACCCACCGACGGGTGCCCGCGCCGGCCGGCAGTGACCGCGTCGGGCGTCGGACGGGGTGCCGTCCGGTCGGCGTCCGCTCCGGTGTGTTGGCGGCGCCGGACCGGTCCCGCCGGGCACAATCACAGGCATCGACGTGAAGAGGTGCTCCTGCGGAGGTGCCCGTTGACGCGGTGTCCAGGCCGGCTGGCTCGGTGGATGCTGCGGGGCGCCCTCCTGTGCGGCGGCTTCGTCGGTGCGTGGGCCCTGCACGACGCTGTGGCGCCCGACGCGGCTCAGGCGGCCGAGCCGGCTCGGCCCTGCGCCCTGGCGGACCTGCTCGACGACACCCGGACGCTCGTCGGCCAGTCCGTGATCGCTCCGCTGCGCCTGCCGACGCTGTCGGCCGGGAGCGGTCAATCCGACACCGGGAGCGGTGAAGCCGACACCGGGAGCGGTCAAGTCGACACGGGGAGCGGCCCGGCGGCGGCGGACGCGGGCCGGCCGACGGCGGACGGCCGGCGGGTGCGTCCGGCGACTGTCGCGCCGCCCCCGGGGGAGCGGGCGGGCGTCGCCGAGGTGCTCACGCCGGTGACCCGGTCGGTCGTGGACCTGGCGTCTCCCGTCGTGGAGAAGGTCGTACCGGCACGGCTGCTGGAGCCGGTCGCCGAGGTCGTCCGGCCCGTGACCGAGCCGATCTCCGACCTGGTGCCGCCCGTCCTGGCCCCGGTGCTCGACCTGACCGAGCCGATCCTCGGGCCACCCGGTGCGCCGTCCGCTCCTCCCGATCCTGCCGATCCTCCCGAGGATCCGATCGTCCGCACGCCCGCTCCGGCCGGTGAGACGCCGGAGGCGGGCGCGCCCGCAGTGTCGCCTCGCCCCGCCACGCCGGCCGCCGTGCGCCCGGCGAGGGCGGCGTCACCTCGACCGGCGTCCCGGTCCGCGGGTCGCCGCGAGCTGTCGCCCGGGCCCGCGGAGGTGCGGGCGCCGTCGCCCGGGAAGCCGGCTTCCGCCCCCGGCGAGACGCCCCCCACCCCCGCCGCACCCACCCCGCCGGCCACCACGGCCGGCTCGGGTGCCGGCGCCGGCGGGCCCGGCGTCCCCGCCGAGGGCTCCCCTCGGGCGTGGGAACCCGAGCTGCGGTTGCTGGGATACGACAGCGGTCGCTGCGACGCACTCGTCAACCGGGCGAGTCAGCCGGACCCCAGACCGGCCTGAGGCACCTGCCGGTGAACGACCCGGACCACGCCCGCAACGGCGGGCCGTCCGGCAGCGCGGCCCCGGCGCCGGCGGTCGGCTGAGCCCAGCCGGCCGGCTGACCGGTCGTCGCCGCCGTCCGCCTGACTCCGCGACCCATCCGTGACGACGCCCGCCCTCGGCCGGCGTCACCGCCCACCGCCAGGGTCCGCCCGACCCGGAACCCCGGGACGGCCCCGCCTGGCGCACCGCGGCAACCGCCGCCACGAACCCACCGCATCCGTCACCGGGAGAACTCCGTGAACCACACAGTGCCCGTCTGCCGCGCGAGATGGCGCGACGTCCACGACATCGTCGATCTTGTCGCCGGTCCCTTCGCCGACAGCCCCACCGGCGCCTGGCTGGTGCCCGACGACCGCCGCCGCCGGGACGTGCTCACCGCCGTCGTCCGCGTCTGGACCGAACACGCACTCCTCTCCGGCGAGGCGTACCTCCTGCAGGACCATTCCGCCGCCGCGGTCTGGCTCCACGAGTACGGGCCCACCCCCGCGCCCACCGGGTACGGCGAGCGCCTCGCCGTCGCGTGCGCCGACCACCTGGACCGCTTCCTTCAGCTTGACGACGTCCTGCGCGCGCACCGGCCCACCGAGCCCCACAACCACCTGGCGTTCTTCGCGGTCACCGCGCAGCCGCACCGGATCAGACGCGCCAGCGCCCTGCTGGCCGCGAGCAACGCCCGGATGGGCCAGGCCCGGCTCCCCACGTACACCGAGGCGAACACCCCGGCGGAGCGGGACCGGTACGCCCGCCACGGCTACGTCGCCCACCAGCCCTTCACGCTTCCCGACGGCACCACCACCTACCCGATGTGGCGGAGTCCCGGGCTGCGGCAACCCGGGCGCAACCCCGCCAGGCCGGCGATCTGCCCGTACGCGGCCATGTCGGCATAGGCGGACGGCGGGACCCGGGGACGCACCACGGGCAGGGTGTGGCCCGGAGCATCATGGGACGGACCCGCCGGCACCAGCGGCGACGGCCCGCCCGCCCAGCTCCTTCCCCCGGCGGGCACCGCGTCCGCCGGCCGGGACCCGTCCCCGCTCCCGAGGAGTCCGCCCTGATCCAGTTCTCCGAGGTCGACCTGTCCGCGATACGGGTGCTGCTGTGCGACGCCGACGGCAACCTCTTCCCGTCCGAGGAGCCCGCCTTCACCGCCTCGGTCGAGGTGGCCAACGCGTTCCTGGCCGCGTACAAGGTGCCCGGCACCCTCACCGCCGAGCAGTTGCGCGCCGGCTCCACCGGCAGGAACTTCCGCACCACGGCTGTGGACCTCTGCGTCGCCGCCGGCGTACCCGTCGAGGCCACCGTCGCCGGGGGGCGTCCGGAGGCGGTCGTCGCGCCGGGACCGACCCTGGCCGGCCGCCCGGTGCTGACCGCCGCCGCACTGGAGCACTGGGTGGCCGAGGAGAAGGCCCGGGTCACCGCCCACCTCGGCGACGTGCTGCGGCCGGACCCGCAGGTGCGGGACGTGCTCGGCACCCTCGCCCCGCATGTCACGCTCGCCGCGGTGAGCAGCAGCGCGGGCAGCCGGTTGACGGCCTGCTTCCGCGCCACCGGGCTGGCCGGGCTCATCCCGGTGGAGCTGCGCTACAGCGCCGAGGACTCGCTGCCCGTACCCATCGGCAAGCCGGACCCGGCGATCTACCTGCACGCCGGGCGGAAGCTGGGCTGCGCCGGCGCCGAGGGTCTGGCCGTGGAGGACTCGGTGCCCGGCGTGCGGTCCGCCGTGGCCGCCGGCTTCCCCACCGTCGGCAACGTGATGTTCGTGCCCGAGGCGGAACGCGCCGGACGGATCGAGGCGCTGCGCCGGGCCGGCGTCGTCGCCGTGGTCACCTCGTGGCGTGAGCTCGCCGACCTGCTGCTGCCGGCGGTCGGCACGCCCTGACCGGCCCGGCCCGGCGGCCGCGGGGTGCAGGTGACGCCGGTCAGGCCCTCCGTTCGAGCGCCTCGGCGACGTCCCGGGACGGAGATCGAGGAAGCGGCGGCCGGTCAGGCGGGACCGCCACCCCCGCCGCGCCGTCGCAGTCTGCGCGCCACCCGGGACCCGACGGCCCGGGCGCCGGACACGGTACGGGCGAGATGACGCCTGTTCTCGTGGACGTACGCCGAGATCAACGCGACGAGGAAGCTCAGTCCCGTGAGCCAGGCGAGCCACTCCCCGACCGAGGCCAGCAGCGGCAGGGTCACGAACAGGCAGACGAACCCGGACAGCGGGAAGACCAGCTGCAAACCGAACTCGTACAGGAGGGACCGGGCGTCCCGCTGCTGCGCGTAGAACTCGTCCCACCGGAAGACCCGGTCGTCCCCGGAGCACTCCACGGCGATGGGCCGGAGCACCTCCCGGGTGTACCGGTTCGCCGCCTCGCGGTCGCGGCGGCGCCGCAGGATGGTGATCCCCGAGGTTGCCGCCAGCACGGGAACCGCGAGCAGCAGGCGCGGATCGGCCCGGTTCGCCACCACGAACCCGAGGATCACGGCGACCACGGTCAGGTACGCGCCGACCAGGGCGTGCGACGCGGCGGATTTCTGCGCCATGACGGCCCGGATCGCGGTGTACTCCGCGACGACCAGGTTGGTGCGGTTGTCGACGCGGACAGCTGTCGCTTCGTCGCCCGGTGGAGCACCTCTCGGACGGGCCAGGTCATTCCACGTCACGCGTCGATGATGGCAACCCTCCACAAGGGTCCGGCCGGCCGCCGGTCACCGGCGGCGGGCGGGTCGGTGCCCGGCGAGCCGCTCGCGGGAGCCGACGTCGTCCAGGTGGCGCAGCGCCTCCGCCCAGGAGCGGCCGAGGGTGGTCTCGTGGTAGTCGAGGCCGTGCTGGGCGCAGAACCGCCGGATCAACGGCTGGGCGTGACGCAGGTTGGGACACGGCATGCTGGGGAAGAGGTGGTGCTCGATCTGGTAGTTCAGCCCGCCGAGCGCGATGTCGACGAACCTCCCGCCCCGCACGTTGCGGGAGGTGAGCACCTGCCGCCGCAGGTAGCCGAGGTCGTCGTCGGCACCGAGGATCGGCATGCCCTTGTGGTTGGGAGCGAACGAGCAACCGAGGTAGAGGCCGAGCACACCCTGGTTGACCAGGATGAACACGACGGCCTGCGCCGGACTCAGGACGAGGAACACGGCGGTGAGGTAGCCGCCCAGGTGCAGGGCCAGCAGCCCGGCCTCGACGGGCCGGCGCGCGAGCGGGCGCCGCCGGAGGACCGCCCGCACGCTGTTGCCGTGCAGGTGCAGGCCCTCCAGGAGGAGCAGCGGGAAGAACAGGTACGCCTGGTGACGCACGACCAGTGCGCCGAGGCCGCGCCGACGCCGGGCCTGGTCGGCCGTGAAGGACAGGGGCGCCACCCCGATGTCGGGGTCCCTGCCCTCGGTGTTCGGGTGGGCGTGGTGCCGGTTGTGCTTGTCCACCCACCAGCCGTAGCTGATTCCGGTCAACAGGGTGCCGTGCAGGAGGCCGATCAGGTCGTTGGCCCGTCGCGAGCGCGCGATCTGCCGGTGACCGGCGTCGTGGCCGATGAACGCGGCCTGCGCGAAGACCACGGCGAGGGCCACCGCGAGCACGAGCTGCCACCATGACTCGCCCGACCTGACGAACAGGGCCCACAGTCCGGCGGAGCAGCCGACGACGAGGCCGATCCGTAGCGCGTAGTGGCCGCGCCGCCGTTCGAGGAGGCCCGCCGCCCGGATCTGCCGGGACAGGTCGGCGTAGTCGCTTCCCCGTTGCGGGTCTCGTGGTCGTGCCGCGGCAGGCGCCGGCCGGGCCACCGGTCCGGGCGGGGAGACCGTCACGGGCTCGGGGTGTCGGCCAGGTCGGCCGGGTCGAGCCGCAGGATGGCGAACAATCCGGTGTGCTCGTCGGAGTTCACCCGCTCCGGTAGCTCACGCTCGACCCAGTCGGCCCTGACCTGCTGGCCGCGTTGACGAAGAAGGCTGACGATCCTGTGCCGGGCGATCCGCATCGGGTGCTCCCTGGTAGCGCCGCCCGGAAGAGTCATGCTCATCAACGGCGGTGGCGGCACTGGCAGCCACCGGAGACCCGGGCGACATATTCACCGTACGCCTCCGGGGAGGGCATCCGCACCTGGTCGAGGGCGGCTGCCCAGCGGCTTTCGCGGGGCGGTACCGCCGGGAGAGGCGTACGCTGAGGGTGTCGCTCGGGGCTCCGGTTAGTGACGGTCCGCTGAGGGCGGACCTCCCCCACCGATCGGGCCACCGCGTCCCCCCACCGCCGCCCATTCAGCAGCCCGGTCGCCGACTCCACGTCGCGTCCCCGGCCGGCAGCTTCCCGCACCGGCACGCCCGGGCAGCGACAGTCCGTCGCAGGCCCGCCCCTCACCCGACCGCCCGCGCCGGCCCACCCCGGCAGCGGGTGCGTCGGGCACCCATCGGAAGGCGGCGGTTCGTGATGACCGCACCTCGGAACAGGCCCGTCCCACTCTCCACCCTCAACGGCCACGACGGCCCGACGGCTGCTCGTCCGACCTTCCGTCGTCCCCGGGCGAAGCGATCGCGGATCGGGGAGCTGTGGGTCGTCGCCGTGGTGTTCGCGATCGTGCTCCTGCTGCTCATGATCTTCGTGCTGCAGAACGGGCAGCGCGCCGAGGTGACGTTCCTCGGCGCACACGCCGCCCTGCCGGTCGGTGTGGCGCTGCTGTTGGCCGCGATCATCGGGGTCCTGCTCGTCGCCCTTCCCGGCACCGCCCGGATCGTGCAGCTGAGGATGCGGCAACGACGGCGCGCCACGGCGGCCCCCGGGTCGCCCGCACCCGGACCGACCGCATCGCCGACGACCGGCGCCGCCACCCACCGGGAGGGCTGACCCATGTCCGTCACCCGGCAACGGGGCACCGTGCGCCCCCCGTCCGCGCCCACCGCGCCCCGGCTCGTCCTTCCCACCAACCGCGCGCGGTCGGTCCTCGACGGCGCGTGGTGGCCCCGGTCCTGGGACCCGGTCGCCGAACTGCCGGGTCTCGTTCTCGCCCTGGCGGAACGCCACGGCCGGATCCGGCACATCATGCTCAACATCGACGCCTGGGACAGCCGGATCCGCCGGTTGGCCGTCGGACCGGATCTGGTCCGGCTCGGCTGGTTCGACACCCTCGACCCCGCCGTGCTGGTTGCCACCACCGGCGGGGACATCCAGGTCGACCTGCTCATCGTGCCGCCCGCCACCGCGGCGGCCGCAGCCGAGCAGGCGATGGCGGCCGCCGCCGACCCGACAAACGTCAGGCGCGCGCCGGAGATCCTGGCCGCCCTGCGGGTGTCACCGGCCCCGAGGGCCAGCACCGGCGCCGATCCGCGCGCGGTGTGGGAGAACGAGGGCGGCGGCGGGGTCGCCGCGAGGGGCGGCGGGTCACGGGGCGGCCCGGGACGGGACTGACCGGTGCGGGCCGAGGGTGCACGGCCCGCGTTCCCGCCCGCTGAGGCCGACGCTCGCCTAGTGTCGAGCGGGGCATCCGGCCGCGTCCGACGCGCCCGGTTTCGGCCGGTCGGGCGGCGGTGCCGGGTCCCGTACGACGCCGGAGTCAGCAGACGGGCCCCTGATGACGATCGACCGAGCGGTGGGGTTGACCCGCGCAGGCGGTGGACCGCAGCGGGCGACCCTGCTGGAGCTGTTCCTCGATCTGGTGTTCGTCGCCGCGCTCGCCCTGACGTCCCGATCGTTGGCTCAGCGTCTCGACGCGGTCGGGGTCTTCCAGACCGTCCTGCTGCTCATGGCGATCTGGTGGGTCTGGTCCGTCACCGCGCTGACCACCGACCTCTACCACAGGCAGCGGCCGCCCATCTTCGCCATGACGCTCTGGGTCATGCTCGGGACCATCCTGATGGCCGGCACGGTGCCCGAGGCCTTTTCCGACCACGCCCTGACCTTCGCGGGCGCCTACGTGGCGATTCACCTGGGCCGTGGCATCTTCCTGGTCGCCGCGCTGCACGGCGGGACGGCACGGATGCACGCGAGCCGGTTCATCTTCTGGTTCGTCCTGTCCGCCGTACCGTGGCTCGCCGGCGGTCTCGTGGCCGGCTGGGCGCGGGGCGTGCTGTGGACGGCCGCGCTCGCCGTCGACTACGGGTCGGCCTGGCTGCGTTACCCCACCCCACGAATCGGGAAGGTGCCCGCGTCCCAGTACCGGGTGGCGGCCGACCATCTGGCGGAGCGCTACCAGCAGTTCTTCACTCTGGCTCTCGGTGACCTCATCCTCGTCACCACCCTGACCTACGCCGACCACGACGTGACAGCCGGCCGGACGGCGGCGCTCCTGGTCGCGTTCGCCGCCACCGTGCTGCTGTGGCAGATCTACGTCCACCGCGCCGGATCGCTGCTGCAGGCCACCATCGAGTCGGCCCGGGACCCGGGGGGATTCGTCCGGTCCGCGCCCAACACCCACCTGGTGATGGTGGCCGGCGTGGTCGCCGCCTCCGCCGGTTTCGAGGTGGCCATCGCCCATCCCGCCGAGCCCACCACGCCCTGGCTGGCCGGCGTCATCTTCGGCGGGCCCGCGTTGTTCCTGACCGGCCGCGCCCGGTTCGAGTACGAGGTGTTCAGCCGGGTGTCGCCGTCCCGGCTGGTCGCCCTCTTCGTGCTGGCCGTCGCGGCGGCGGTCCTCCTGCATGCGCCCGCGCTGGCGGCCGGCCTCGCCGCCACCCTCGTCCTGGCCGGGGTCGCCGTCGCCGACGCCGTCCGGGCCTTCGGGAATCCACCCGAGCCACCAGCGCCCGCCATGTAGCTGGAAGCTGCCCCACGACCACGGTGTGCGTGCGGAACTACTGTCCGATTGCTGATCGTCACGCATGGTGCCCAGTCCCTACCCTGACGCCGGAAGCTGCCGCTTCCCGACCATCCGGCCAGGAGGCGCGACGGCATGAGCACGACCAGGCCCGCTCCGGACACGAGCACCGAGGACGACCTCGTCCGCGTGGCGATCCGCGCGGTCGCCCCACAGGAGGAGCACCTGCTGCCCCTCCTCGCCCCCGCCTACCGGCGCCGTCCGGGCCGGTGGCGGCGGGACCCCGGTGCGCTGGTCCGGGTGGGCGGCGGGGAGGCCGGCGGCGGCGGGTTCACCGAGGTCGTCGAACCGGTGCTGCCGTACGTCATGGTGCTGTGCGGCGTCGGCCTCGCGGCGCTGCGGGACGCCGTGCAGGCCGAGACCACCGACGCGGTCCGGGGTGGCCTGCGGGCGCTCGGCCGGCGCCGGCCGTCCCGCCGCTCCCCGGAACTGCCGGTGCGGCTGCGGCCGGGCCAGTTGCTGCGGATCGAGGAGGCCGTCACGGCGGCGGCCCGCGAGCCGCGCTGGCAGCTCACCGAGGACCAGGTCGCCGTCCTGCGGGACGCCGTGCGCGAGGCGTTCGCGTCCCGGTTCGGCACGGACGCCGACGGTGGGTGAGCCCCGGCCGGGGACACCGCACCCGCCACTTCCGTCGGCCACCCTGGGCCGGTTCGTCGCCGTGGTGACGGCGGTGGCCGGGACCAGCATGTTCGGCTGGCAGGTCGTCCTGATCGATCCGGTGGTCACCCGGGAGCGGGCCGTCTGCCTCGCCGGGTTGGCCGGCCTGCCGCCGCCGGTCGACGTACGGGCCGGCACGGTCGACGCCGCGTCGGCCGACGCGGTGCAGCGGTGCCTCGGCACCCTCGGCGCGGACGTGCTGCGCCAGATGCTCGTCGGCCTGGCGGTGCTCGTGGCGGTGACCGCGCTGGTCTACCTGGCCGCGCCGTGGGTCGAGCGGCGGCTGCGCGGCCTGCGCCGGCTGGACCGGGTGCCGGGCACGGAGGCGCTGCGGGCCGACCTGGCGACGCTGGTGCGGGAGGCCGGCCTGCGGCGGGCGCCCACCTTCCTGGTGTCCCGGTCGGCCCGGGTCAGCGGGAACACGTTCGGCACCGTCGCCACCCGGTACGTCCGGCTGGACCTGGGGCTGGTGCACGCCCACCGGACGGCCCCGGCGCGGTTCCGGGCCGTCGTGCTGCACGAACTCGCCCACCTGCGCAACGCGGACGTGGACCTGACCCGGCTGACCGTCGCGCTGGCGTGGGCGTTCCCGCTGGGCGTGGTGGCCCCGGCCGCCGTCACCTTCCTCAGCGCGCTCCGGGCGCCGGACCTGGTTCGGGACGTGTGGCGGCTGGCGCTGTTCGCCGTGGTGGTGCAGGTGTCCGCCTGGTCGGTGCTGCGCGCCCGCGAGTTCGCCGCGGACGCCCGGTTGGGCGGCGACGACGCGGCGACCGCCCGGGCGCTGCTCGACGCCGGCCGGCGGCCCACCGGGTGGCGGGACCGGCTGGCCGCGCTGTTCCGGTTCCACCCGCTGGCCCGGGCCCGCGCCGACGAGCTGGACCGGCCGCGGCGGCTGGTGTCCGCCCGGCCGGTCGAGGCGCTCGGCGCGGGGCTGGCGGCCGGCATCGCCGCGCCTCCGCTGGTGGACCTGCTGTCCCACCTGCCGCGCCCGCTGGCGGGGCTCGACCCGGTCGGCGGCGGCTCGCAGGCCGCGGGGTTGCTGCTCGGCGCCCCGCTGGCGCTGGTGCTGACCGGGACGCTCTGGCGGTCGGCCTGGTGGGCCCGGCGGCACGGTGACCGGCCCGTCCGGGGTGCGGTGTTCGGGGCGGCGCTGGTGGTGGGGCTGCTGGTCGGCCGGCGGTTGGCCTGGTCGGCCGGCTACGCCGACGACCGTCCGGCGTGGTGGGTGGAGCTGGCGCTGTCGCTGTGCGCCGTGGCCGGCGGCGCCCTGCTCGGGCGCTGGGTGGCGCTGGGCGCCGATGCCTGGCTGCGCCGGCTCCCCCGGCACGCCGAGGGCCGCGCGGTGGGGCGCGTCTGGGCCTCGGCCGCGCTGGCGACGACCCTGCTGACCGCAGGTCTCCTCGGCGCGGTGTTCGTGCTGGACGCCTGGTCCGCCGACGGTGACCTGAGCATGCTGATGCTGCTCGCCGCCCGGGAGGGGCACCCGGACCGGGTCACCGTCGTGACGCTTGTCGACACCCTCGCCCTGCACGTGCGGGTCCTCGCCGACCAGGCGCCCTACCTGCTGGCCGCGCCGCTCGCCGCCGCCCTCTTCCCGCTCGCCGCGACCGGCGCCACCGCACGGCGGGCGCTGCGGGTCGGCGCGGTCGCGGGGATCGTGGCCGCCGTCGCGCTCCCGGTGGTGGTGGCCGGTGCGGCGGTGGCCGCCCGCGACCCGGGCCTCGGGCCGGCGACGTTGCGCGGTCTGGTCGACGGGCACACCCTGCTGCCCGTGACGCTTGTCGAGGCCACCGCCGCGGTGGTGGTCGTTGCCGGCCGGCGCCTGTCCGTCTGGCACGGCACGCTCGCGGCGCTCACCGCCGGGGTTCTGCTGGCGCCGGCGGTGCTGGCCTCCGGCGTGCTGCTCTCCTGCGACACGGGCCCGCCGGGCGCCGGCTGCGCCGGGCCCGACCGGGCCGCGGTGGCCCGCGCGCTGGGACATGCCCTGCTCGTCGCCCCGGTGTTCGCCACGCTCGCCGCGGCGCTCGGCGCCGCCGCGACGGCCGTGCTGGCCCGGGTGGGCTCCGCGCGCTGGCCGGCCCCGGCGGCGGCGACGGCCGTGCTGCTCGGCCTGGCCGCCGCGGTCGTCACGGCGGACGGGCCGGGCAGCCCCGGCGTGCCGGTGGACCGGGACCGCTGCCTGGTCGGGGTGTGGCGGCTCGCCACCGGCCGCTACCACGCGCCGGTCGCCACGGACTCTACCCTGGGACGGCTGGCCGGGCTGACCGCTGCCACGACCGTCGACCTCAGCAGCGGGGCGGCCACCGGGTTCGCCACCGCGTACCGGGCCGACGGCACGGCGACCGACCTCTACGACCTCACGGTGGCCGAGGGGACGGTGAACGGGCACACCGTCCGGCGGGTGCGCCGGGGCACCCAGACCTACCGGTGGACAGCCCGCGCCGGCCGGTACACCCAGCGGAACGTGGTGACCACCGGTGACCTCGCGCTGCTGCGGGTGGACGGGCGGGAGGCCGATGTCACCACGGTGGTGGACGACTCGGCCAGCACCTACCGGTGCGGACCGGCCGAGCTGGTGATCCGGTTCGACGGGGACGACGGGTCGTGGGGCGAGGAGACCTTCGTCCGCAGCCCGGCGTGACGGGACCACCGGGGCCGGTGGTCCCGTCCGCCCGTCAGGCTGGCACCACGTCGAGCCGCGGCCCCGCGGGCCGCCCGGCGCCGGCCAGGGCCAGCAGCGTCTGCCCGGTGGCGTCGTCGACGACGGCGACCCGTACCGCGTCGGGCCCGCCGTCGGCCAGCGGGACGGCGAAGACCGCGGTGGCCGGCCGGCCCTGGTAGCGCGCGGCGTGGCCGACGAAGCGCCACTCGCCGTCGTCCCAGTGCTCGCGAACGTCGGAACGGAGCAGCGGCACGACCCGCCGGTAGGCGTCGCTGAGCTGGACCTGCTGCACGGTGGCGAGCAGCGGCAGCCCGGTGCCGCCGCGCAGCGGGTCGGTCAGCCGGGCGCGCAGCCGGCGCAGCGGCAGCAGCCAGCCGGCGTCCAGTTCGGGGGACAGCGCCACCACGGCCGCCGCCTCGGCCAGCAGCACCACGCCGCCGGCCAGGGGACGCTCGGTGAGCGCGGACGGCCACGCGCCGGGGGCCGCGGTGGCCAGCCCGGCCGCCGCGACGAGCAGCGCGGCCCGGCCGAGGCTGCGACCGGAGACCGGGGTCGGGCGGCTGCTCAGGCAGCCGCACGAGGAGGTCGGGGCGGCCCGGCGGGCGTACGCCAGGTAGCCGAGGAAGCCGACGGCCACGGCGGTCGCGGCGGCGGTCTCCAGCCGCAGGGCCGGCGGCAGCAGGAGGAGCACGCCGAGGATCAGCTCGACGGCCCCGAGCAGCCGGTACGCGGGCAGCGCGCGGTGTTCCCCGACCAGCCGGGCGAGCGCGGACCGCCGGGCGACCGTGGCGGCGTGCCGGTCGAGGAGCTTCACGCGGGCGGACCAGATCAGCACCGCGCCGACGACCAGCGGTTGCAGCGCCGCGATCATGTCGATCATGGGTTCTCCCCTCGGGTGGGCCGACGGGTGACGCCCGGACGGCCGGTTGGGGCCGGGCCGCCCTGCGACGGCTCCAGTTCGCCGCGTCCGGCGCGGCGCCGCGAGCTGGAGCCGCCGGGCGTACCGGTCAGGCGGCGGCGTAGACGGTGGCGATGTCGATCTCGTTGGTGTCCGGGTGCCAGGCGCCGAGCACCTGGACGTGCCGGCCCACGCGGAGCAGGGACAGGTCGCTGATGGCCGGCGTGCCGTTGTAGACCGCGGCGGAGCGGCCGGGCACGACGTGGGCGACGATGCGCTGGCCCTTGTGGTCGAGGTGGAGCAGGTTGCGGCCGACGGCGGCGATGTGCGCGTGCAGGTTGACGATGTTGACCCACACCGAGTCGGCGGCGAGTGTGCCGTCGGGCAGGCGGACGCCGCGGGCGTAGAGCCCGTCGCCGATGGCCACCCGGTCGAACGTGGTCGGGTGCAGTTTCCAGATGCTCGTGCCGTCGGTGATCCGGATCGAGTGCAGCACGGTGTCGGATCCGGTGACCAGCAGCAGGTGGCCGGAGATCTTGCTGATCCGGCCCTCGACGAAGTTGGGATCGGGCGCGCCGGGCTCGACGGTCGCCGGTTCGGCGGCGAAGGCCGCCTCGGGGGCGAGCGAGCCGAGTCCGGTGGCGCCCACCACGCCGCCGAGCGCGGCGGTGGCGAGGAGGCGGCGGCGGTCCAGGGTCTGCGGCATGACGGTTCCCTCCCGTTCAGACGGTGTCGACCGAGCAGGGCCGCAGCCCCACGGAGAGACTGCCGATCGCACTGAACGCCGCGGGCGTCAGGTCGATGATCCGGTTGCTGCCGCAGGCCGAGCCGCAGCAGGTGCGCTCGCCGCAGAACAGGTCCGTCTGCGGACCGCAGTCGGCGATGGTGGTGCCGACCCGGGCGCCGTTGCAACGGTTGGTGGTGTAGTGGCGGAAGCCGCAGGTCCGCCGGCTCATGCTGAGGCCGCAGGTGTCCGGGTGGGTGATGGCCCAGCACGCGTCCGAGGTGTTCGGCCAGGCGTGCTGGTAGTTGCCCGACCTGCAGGTGCCGCAGGCACCGCCTCCGGCGGTGCCGCACGGTCCCCAGGCGGTGCCGCAGCAGAACCAGGACACCTCGCCTTGGATGGCCGCCATGGATACCTCCTTCCCGATCGTTGATCGACAACGATGGATGTCGATATAGATGGCGATTGTTATGACAGAAACCATCCACGTCAACAGGGAGGGCGAAGATTTCCTACAGGCGGGAACCGCTCAGCGGGTCACGTGCCGGCGGGCACCACGTACGGGAAGGAGGCGGCGCGGGCGTCCTTCGCGACATCGGGGGTGAGGCCGGAGGTCATGCCGGTGTTCAACACCAGGGAGAACATCACCTCGGGCGCGTTGTCGGCCATGGTCCGCCCGTTGCGGGCCGCGAATCCGTAGTTCGCCGGGGTGCCGACCTGGTAGGACAGCACGTCCGGGTAGAGCTCCCGGGCCACGCTCCAGCCGTACGCACCCGGGTCCGGCGCGGTGCCGTTGGCCGCCACCACCCGGGCGATCGTCGATGCGATCTCCTCGCCGTCGGCCCGCAGGTCCTCGCAGGGGTGGCGCGTGTTGGCGGGGTTCGAGAAGTCGGTGTCGGTGGGCCAGAAGACCGGCCACATCATGGGGTGGCCGGCGCGGTTGATCTGGCGCCACCCGCCGGCGTCGGTGGCGAGCTTGGTGGCCGCCCAGACGCCGATGTGGGTGCCGACGGCGAGCATCCGCTCGTCCCGGGACACCTCCAGCACGATCGAGTCGACGGTGGTGCCGGCGAAGCTGTTCTTCGCGTTCTCCGGCCGCCAGGCGGAGCGGTCCAGCCGGGCGCCGTTCTTGAAGGCGTCGTTGACCGTGGCGAGCTGGTCCAGGTCGATGTAGAAGGGATCGGTGATCCGCCCGGCCCAGACCCGCAGGTTGCGGCCGGTCACCTCCTCCCCGGTGCGGCCCTGGGCGACCACCGTGCCGGTGGCGCCGTCGTCGTAGGCCTCGGCCCCGGTGAGGGCGTGCACGGTGAGCTCCTGCCGGCCCTGGCCGTCGAGTTCGCCGAAGGCCACCCGGTAGGTCAGCGCCTCCATCTCGCTGCCGTCGACGTGCAGCTTGAACTCGTACCGCGCCTCGTGGTGGAAGCCGGGCTTGATGTCGGCGCGGGTCACCGAGCTGTTGACGTCCATCACCAGGACGGTTCCGCGCTCGCCGTCGAAGACGAAGAGGTCGTCGAGGTAGAGCTGGCCGCTCTGGGCGGCGAGCGGGGTGTCGAGGTGGTGCGACATGGCTGTCTCCCGGGTCAGCGGCTGGGCACGGCAGATCCGAGCCTATCCGGGCATAACGGCGCAAAGGCTCCGAACAACAACTTTCCGCCGGGCCGCCCGGTGGGTTACCGTCGGCGGGTGATCCCGGTGGAGGCCACGGCGGCCGCGTACGCCCAGTGGCTCACCCCTGCCCTGCCGCTCTACGGCAACGACCACGAGCGCGCCGACTTCGCTCCCTGAGGCGCCCCGGCACCGGACGCCCCCTTCCCTCTCACGTCGCACCGGGAGCGATGCCCCATGTCCGTCGACAGTTCCGGGATCCGGGCGGTGCTGCGCGCACCCCAGGTCCTCCGGGTCCTCCTCAGCAGCCAGGTCGGCCGGCTGCCCACCGCCAGCGGGCCGCTGGCCCTGCTCCTCTTCGCCCGCCAGTCGCTGAGCCTGGCCGCCGCCGGCCTGCTGGTGGCCGCGTACACCGCCGGGATGGCCGTGGGCACGCCGCTGCTCGCGCGCGCGGTGGACCGCTGGCGGCAGCCGCCCGTGCTGTGGGCCGCCGCGGTCCTCTCCGGCCTCGGGTTCGGCGCGGTGGCGCTGACCGGCGGGCACCTCAGCGGCGCCGTGGTCGGCGCGGCGGTGGCCGGGCTCGGCACGCCGCCGCTCGAGGCATGCCTGCGTACCCTCTGGCCCGCCCTGCTCCCGCCCGGCACGGTGCCCACGGCGTACACGCTGGACATCGCCGTGCAGGAGGTGATCTTCGTGGTCGGCCCGCTGGCCACCCTCCTCGCGGTGACCCTGGCCGGCCCGCCCGCCGGCCTGGTCGCCGCCGGGGTGCTGCAGCTCGCCGGCACCGCGGCGTACGCGCTCAGCCCCGCCGTCCGCGCCTGGCGCGGCGTGCCGGCGGCGCGGCACTGGGCCGGCCCGCTGCGCGTACCCCGGTTCAGCGTGCTGATGGCCGGCGTGGTCGGCGTCGGCGCGGCGGTCGGCAGCATCGCGGTGGCCGTGACCGGCTACGCCGAGGCGGCCGGCGACCGCCGGCTCAGCGGCTGGCTGCTCGCGGCGCAGGCGGCCGGCGCCCTGGCCGGCGGCCTGCTCTACACCCGGGCCCGGCCGGGCGGGCCGGGGCGACTGCCGCTGCTGGCCACCGCGCTCACGGTCGGCTACCTGCCACTGCTGCTCGCCCCCGGTCCGGTCCCGATGGCCGGCCTGCTGGTGGTCAGCGGGCTCGCGCTGCCGCCGGTGCTGACCGCCATCTTCCTCGCCGCCGAGCGGCTCGCCGAGCCGGGCACGGTGGCCGAGGCGTTCGCCTGGGTGAGCACGGCGTTCGTGGTCGGCAGCGCCGCCGGCTCCGCGCTCGCCGGCCCGCTCGTGTCGACCGACCTCCGGTACGGCCTGTCGGTCGCCCCGGCCGCCGCGCTGCTCGGCACGGCCATGCTCAAGGCCGCCTCGCGCGGGGAGTGGCGGCGGCCCGAGAAGGGGCCCGAGCCCGGGGCGGAGGTCTACGCTCGGTCCTCATGACACCCGCGCGTCCGGGGTCCGGCAACCCGGCGCCGGCCGACCGGGTGACCGCCGTGGAGGTCTTCTTCGACCTCGTCTTCGTCTTCACGTTGACCCAGCTCACCCAGGTGCTCCAGGAGGAGCTGACGCCGGCCGGGCTGGCCCGGGTGCTGCTGCTCTTCGGCATCCTGTGGTGGATGTTCGACGGCTACGTGTGGCTGGCCAACGCCGTCCCGCCGCGGCTGCCCAGCCAGAAGCTGCTGCTCTTCGTGGGGATGGTCGGCTTCCTGCTGGCCGCGGTCGCGGTGCCCGAGGCCTTCGACCACGCCGGGCCGCTGTTCGGCGTGGGCTACCTCGTGGTGATCGCCGTGCACCTGTCGCTGTTCAGGCAGGCCGGCGTCAATCCGGCACTGACCCGGCTCGCCGCGTACAACCTGGGGTCGGCCCTGCTGGTGGTCGTGGGCGGTCTCGTCGGCGGCACGGCCCGGTACATGTGGTGGCTCGCGGCGCTCGCGCTCCAGTCGGTCGTGCCGTACCTGGTGCCCCGCTTCTCCTGGGTGCGCGTGCTGCCCATGTTCCGGCTCCAGCCGGGGCACTTCGTCGAGCGGCACGGCCTCCTGGTGATCATCGCGCTGGGCGAGTCCGTGGTGGCGATCGGGATGGGCGTGGACACCGACCAGCTCGGGATCGGCACGGTGGCCGTCATCGCGCTGGCGCTGGCGCTGCCGGCGGCACTGTGGTGGACGTACTACACCGACACGTCGGCGGCGGAGCAACGGCTGGCGGCGACCGGCCCGGAGCGGGCCCGGCTGTCCCTCCGGGTGGGCTTCGCCCACATCCCGCTGCTGCTGGGCATCGTGGTGGCGGCGGCCGGCATCCACGCCACCGTGGCGCATCCGGGAGAACCGGCCGGCTGGCGCTCGGGCCTGGCGCTGGCCGGCGGCGTGGCGCTGTACCTGGTCGGGATCGTGGGACTGCGCCGCACGCTGCACTCAGCCCCGGTGCTCAGCCGCCTGGTCACCGGCGTGGCCGTGCTCGCCACCGTCCCGGTCGGCACCCGGCTGAACGCCCGGGTGCAGCTCGTCGCGGTGGTGCTGATGCTTGTCGTCATGCTGCTGCTCGACCGGCGGCCGTCGGACCGGCCTCACAGCCAGCCGCGGCGCTTGAACAGCAGGTAGAGGGCACCGCAGACGGCGGCCATCAGCGCGATGGCGAACAGGTAGCCGTACCGCCAGCCGAGTTCCGGCATGTGCGCGAAGTTCATTCCGTAGACCGTGCCGATCAGGGTCGGCGCGAACAGGATCGCCGCCCAGGCCGACACCCGCTTGATCTCCTCGTTCTGCTCGAAGCTGGCGGCGGTCAGGCTGCGCATCTCCTCGTTCTGCGCCTGCGAGACGAGGGTCGCGTTGACGGTGAGGATGTTCTGCAGCAGGTGCCGGAAGCCGTCCACCCGCTCGACGACCTGGGTAAGGTGGTCCGCCACGTCGCGCAGCCGGCGGCGCAGCTCCTCGCCGGTGCCGTACCTGTCGAAGCCGACGATGAGCGCGTCGACGACCTTCAGCAGCGGGCGGGCCGCCCGCTGGAACTGGATGACCTCCCGGCTCAGCTCGTAGATCCGGCGGCTGGCGTTGGGGTCGCCGCCGAACACCTCGGTCTCGATCTCGTCGATGTCGTTCTCCAGCCCGGCGACCACCGGGGCGTAGCCGTCGACCACCCGATCGAGCACCGCGTACAGGACGGCCTCGGGGCCGAGTGCGAGGACGGCCGGTTCCGCCTCCATCCGCCGCCGGACGCCGGCCAGGTCAGGCGCGCCGCCGTGCCGGACGGTGATCACGAATCCCGGCCCGAGGAACAGGTGCACCTCGGCGAACTCGACCTCCTCGCGCTCGTCGAGGTAGCGGGCGGCGCGCAGCACCACGAACAGGGTGTCGCCGTACCGCTCCAGCTTCGGCCGCTGGTGGGCGTTGATGGCGTCCTCGACGGCCAGCTCCGGGAGCTGGAACTCGGCGGCCAACGAGTCGATCTGCTCCGGGCTCGGCCGGAGCAAACCGATCCAGGCCATGGCCCGGTCGAGTTCCTGCAGGCAGGAGAACGTGTCGGCGAGACTGACCGGTGAGGCGCGGCGCACCCCGTCGACGTAGACCCCGCTGTCGACCAACCCGGCGGGCCGCTCCGGCTCCGCCGCGCCCCCGTCGGCGGCGTGCTCGTCGAGGCGGCGGCCGAACCCCTCCGACGGCGCCGGGAACCGGTTGTCCGACATGCCCTCCCCCGCTCCTCGGCCGGCCCGCCGAGTCCCCCGCGACGACCGGGGCAAACCCGGCCGGTTCACGGGCGGTAGCGGTAGCCCATGCCGGGTTCGGTGATCAGGTGCCGGGGCCGCGCCGGGTCGTCCTCCAGCTTGCGCCGCAACTGGGCCATGTACTGGCGCAGGTAGTTGGTCTCGTTGTGGTACTCCGGGCCCCACACCTCGTGCAGGAGCTGGCGTTGGCTGACCAGCTTGCCCGGGTGCCGCAGCAGCTTCTCCAGCATCGCCCACTGGGTCGGGGTGAGCTTGACCTCGACGCCGTCGTCGCGGGTCACCACCCGGTCGGCGAGGTCGACGGTGTGCCGGCCGATCCGCTGCGTGGCGGCGGACCCCGGGCCGGCCGCATCGGCCGGGGAGCCGGCGAGCCTCCGGGTCACCGCCCGGATCCGGGCGAGCAGCTCGTCCACCCCGAACGGCTTGGTGACGTAGTCGTCCGCGCCCGCGTCGAGGGCGGCCACCTTGTCCTCGCTGCCGGCCCGGCCGGAGAGCACGATGATCGGCACGCCGGTCCAGCCACGTAGGCCCCGGATCACCTCGGTGCCGTCCAGGTCGGGCAGGCCGAGGTCCAGCACCACGAGGTCCGGAGGATGGCCGGCGGCGGCCTTCAACGCGGCCGCCCCGCTGTCGGCCACCGCGACGTCGTAGCCGCGGGCCCGCAGGTTGATCCGGAGGGCGCGAAGGATCTGCGGCTCGTCGTCGACGACCAGGATGCGGGTCATTCCTGCGGCCCCTCCGGGTCGATTCCGCCGGTGCCGGCCGGCAGCCGCAGCACCATGGTGAGACCGCCGCCGGGCGTGGTCTCCGGGGTGATGCTGCCACCCATCGCCTCCGCGAGCCCCCGGGACAGCGCCAGCCCCAGCCCGACCCCGGTCTGGTTGTCCCGGTCACCGAGGCGCTGGAACGGCAGGAAGACGTGCTCCCACTGGTCCTCCGGGATGCCCGGGCCGGTGTCGATCACCCGCAGCTCCACCTGACCGGCGTGCGCGCTGGCCGTGATCGTCGGCGGGCGTCCGGGCGGGCTGTGGCGCAGCGCGTTGGCCACGATGTTGACAAGCACCCGCTCCAGCAGGCCGGGGTCGGCGAGGGCCGCGGGAAGGTCGGGCGGGATGTCGGTGGTCACCTCGGCCGCCGCCGGGCCCAGCTCGTCCAGGGCGCGGGGTACGGCGTCCTCCAGCCCGATCGCGGTGGCGCTGACGCCGAGCGCGCCCGCCTGGAGCCGGCTCATGTCCAGCAGGTTCGCCACCAGCCGCCCCAACCGGTCCAGCGACTCGTCGGCGGTGGCCAGCAACTCCTCGCGGTCGTCGGCGTCGAACTCGACGTCGTGGCTGCGCAGGCTGCTCACGGCCGCCTTCGCCGACGCCAGCGGCGTACGCAGGTCGTGGCTGACCGCGGCGAGCAGCGCGGTGCGCATCCGGTCCGCGGCGGCGAGCGGCCGGGCGGTGGCGGCCTCCTCGGCGAGCCGCTCCTGCCGCAGCGCGACGGCGGCCTGGGCGGCGAACGCCTCGACGACCCGGCGGTCCGCGGCCTCCAGCCGCCGGCCGGCGAGCACCACGCTGAGCCGGTCGTCGACCGGCACCACGGTCTCCCCGGCGCTCGGGCTGCCCGGCGGGGCGTCGCCGACGCTGGCCACCACCCGCCAGGCCGCCGCCTCCCGGTCCCGGGCCGGGCGGCCCTCCGCCTCGGCGGCCAGCTCCAGCACGCTGACCGCGCGCACCGCGAAGGTCTCCCGGAGCCGGTCCAGCAGCGCGGGCAGCGGCCGCTCGCCGCGCAGCACGCTGCCCGCGACGGTGGCCAGGGTCTGCGCGTCGGCGGAGGCCCGGGCGGCCTCGCGGGTCCGCCGGGCCGCCACGTCGACCACCCAGCTGACCGCGATGGCGACCCCGATGAACACGCCGAGGGCGAGGAGGTTGTCCGCCTCGGCGATGTCCAGGGTGTGGACGGGCGGGGTGAAGAACCAGTTGAGCAGCAGCGAGCTGCCGAGCGCGGCGGCCAGCGCCGGCCAGAGCCCGCCGACCAGGGCGACCCCCACCACCCCGGCGAGGAAGAGCAGGATGTCGTTGGTCAGGGTGAGGTCGGGCAGCGCCCCGAGCAGCAGGCTGAGCAGCGGCATCCCGATCCCGGCGAGAGCGAAGCCGAGCAGCCTGCGGCGCCGGGACAGCGCCGCGGGCACGGCTGCCCGGCGGCCCCGACCCGCCTGGGCGTGGGTCACGAGGTGCACGTCGATGGCGCCGGAGAGCGCGGTCGTGGTGACGCCGACCCCGCGCGAGAGCAGCTGCGCGAACCGCCCCCGCCGGCTGGCCCCGAGCACCAGCTGGGTGGCGTTGACGCCGCGCGCGAAGTCGAGCAGCGCCGCCGGGATGTCGGTGCCGAGCACCTGGTGGTACGTGCCGCCGAGGCTCTCCACGAGGACCCGCTGCCGGGCCAGCTGGGCCGGGTCGGCGCCGGCCAGCCCGTCGCTGCGGGCCACGTGCACGGCCAGCAGGTCGGCGCCCTTGCTCCGGGCGGCGACCCGCGCCGCCCGGCGCACCAGCGTCTCGCCCTCCGGGCCGCCGGTCAACGCGACGACCACCCGTTCCCGTGCCTCCCAGGTGGCGGAGATGCCCTGCTGGGAGCGGTAGGCGTCGAGCTGCTCGTCGACCTTGTCGGCCAACCAGAGCAGTGCCAGCTCGCGCAGCGCGGTGAGGTTGCCGACCCGGAAGTAGTTGCCGAGCGCGGCGTCGATCCGGTCGGGCCGGTAGATGTTGCCGTGCGCCATCCGGCGACGCAGCGCCTCCGGCGTCATGTCGACAAGCTCGACCTGCTCGGCGGCCCGGACCACCTGGTCCGGCAGCGTCTCCCGCTGGGTGGTGCCGGTGATCTGCGCGACGACGTCGTTGAGCGACTCCAGGTGCTGGATGTTCACCGTGGTCAGCACGCTGATCCCGGCGTCGAGCAGCTCCTGGACGTCCTGCCAGCGCTTGTCGTGCCGGGAGCCGGGGACGTTGGTGTGCGCCAGCTCGTCGACCACGGCCAGCTCGGGCCGGCGGGCCAGCACCCCGTCGAGGTCCATCTCGGTGAGGTCGACACCCCGGTAGCTGATCGACCGGCGGGGCACCAGCTCGAGATCGCCGATCATGGCGGCGGTGTGCGGCCGGCCGTGCGTCTCCACGAGACCGATCACCACGTCGGTGCCGCGCTCGGCGCGGCGCTGGGCCTCCTCGAGCATGGCGTACGTCTTGCCGACCCCCGGGGCGGCCCCGAGATAGATCCGCAGTTCACCCCTGGCCACGCACCCATCCTCCCTGACCGGAGGAGGGAACCCCGCCGGTCGCCGGGCGACGTGGCGGGATCCCTCCGCGAACACCGACGAACGGTCAGCGCGCCGGGAACCTCCGGTCGAGCGCGAGGTTCAGTTCCAGGGCGTTGACGGCGGGCTCGCCCATGAAGCCGAGCGCTCGGCCGCTGGTGTGCTCCGCGACCAGCCTCCGCACCGCCGCCGGGTCCGCCCCGCGCTCGCGCGCCACCCGGGCCACCTGGATCTCCGCGTACGCGGGGGAGATGTGCGGGTCGAGGCCGCTGCCGCTCGCGGTGACCGCGTCGGCCGGCACGGCCGGCTCGGCCGGCGCGTCGCCCCGGACCGGGGTGACGATCCCGCCCTCGGCCACGTAGTCGTGGTCCGGCCGGGCCAGCTCGACCGGGACGCCCTGCCAGCTGCCGACGAAGGGCGTCGCCGGCGCGACCTGGTTGACGCTGACCACCCGGGTGATCGGGCCGGTCAGCCCGCCGGCGCGGAACACGGCCAGCACCGCCCCGACACCGTCCCGCGTGCAGTAGGGCCGCCGCCCGTCCACGCCGTCCCGCTCACCGATGTCCCGGCTGCGGGAGCAGACCTGGGTGAGCAGGCTCCGGGTGGAGTCGTCGGGGTCGGCGCCGATGGTGTCGACCACGCTCTCCGGGCCCAGGTTGCTGGCCGAGGTGGCGGTCGGGTCGTAGCCGTCGCCGGCCGCCGACGGCCGGGACTGGAAGTAGCGCGGCACCGGGTTGCCGTCCGCGTCGGTGAAGAACTGGCCGATGAGCGAGCTGCCCACGGTCCGGCCGCTCACGCTCACCAGCGAGCCGTCGGCCCGGCTGTCGAGGCCGGGGAGCCGGCCGACGGCGACCAGGGCCAGCGGGTACGCGAGGCCGAGCAGGACGGTGAACACGAGCAGCGCACGCAGTGCGGCGAGATGGTGGGCGAGCCAGGTAGGGAGGCGCATCACGAGATCCCCGGAATGAGCTGGATGAGCAGGTCGATGAGCTTGATGCCGATGAACGGCACGATGACGCCGCCGAGGCCGTAGACCCACAGGTTGCGGCTGAGCAGCTTCGACGCGCTGGCCGGCCGGTAGCGCACGCCGCGCAGGGCCAGCGGGATGAGCGCGACGATGACGATCGCGTTGAAGACGACCGCGGCGAGGATCGCCGATTCCGGGCTGGCCAGCCGCATGACGTTCAGCGTGTCCAGTGCCGGGTAGATGCCGGCGAACATCGCCGGGATGATCGCGAAGTACTTGGCGATGTCGTTGGCGATCGAGAAGGTGGTCAGCGCGCCGCGGGTGATCAGCAACTGCTTGCCGATCTCCACGATCTCGATGAGCTTCGTGGGGTCGGAGTCGAGGTCGACCATGTTGCCGGCCTCCTTGGCGGCCGACGTGCCGGTGTTCATGGCCACGCCGACGTCGGCCTGGGCGAGGGCCGGCGCGTCGTTGGTGCCGTCGCCGGTCATCGCGACCAGCCGGCCGCCCTCCTGTTCCTTCCTGATCAGGGCGAGCTTGTCCTCGGGGGTGGCCTCGGCGAGGAAGTCGTCCACACCGGCCTCGTCCGCGATCGCCTTCGCGGTACGCGGGTTGTCACCCGTGATCATCACGGTCCGGATGCCCATCCGCCGCATCTCGTCGAAGCGCGCGCGCATGCCGGCCTTGACCACGTCCTTCAGGTGGATGACGCCGAGGGCGCGCGCCGGCTCGCCGTCGACGTGCTCGGCGACCACCAGCGGGGTGCCGCCGGTGCCGCTGATCGCGTCGACCAGATCGCCCACCTGCTCGGTCGGGTGGCCGCCGTTCTCGCGTACCCACTTCATGACCGCGGCGGCGGCGCCCTTGCGGATCCGGCGGACGCCGCCGTCGACGCTCTCCGCGCCGAGGTCGACGCCGCTCATCCGGGTCTGCGCGGTGAACGGCACGAAGGTGGCGTGCGGGATGAGTCCCGGTTCGCGCTCGCGCAGGCCGAACTCGTTCTTGGCGAGCACCACGACGGAACGGCCCTCGGGGGTCTCGTCGGCGAGGCTGGACAGTTGCGCGGCGTCGGCGACCTCGGCGGCGGTCACCCCCTCGACCGGGAGGAACTCGGCCGCCTGCCGGTTGCCCAGCGTGATCGTGCCCGTCTTGTCCAGCAGCAGCGTGTTCACGTCGCCGGCCGCCTCGACGGCCCGGCCGCTCATGGCCAGGACGTTGCGCTGCACGAGGCGGTCCATGCCGGCGATGCCGATGGCCGACAGCAACGCCCCGATGGTGGTGGGGATCAGGCAGACCAGCAGCGACACCAGGACCACGCCGCTGACGCCGGCGTCGGTGATCGCGCCGGTGTCCGGTGCGGCCGCCTGGTAGCCCTTGGCGAAGATCGCCAGCGGCTGGAGGGTCACCACGGCCAGCAGGAAGATGATCGTGAGCGCGGCGAGCAGGATGTTCAGGGCGATCTCGTTCGGGGTCTTCTGCCGGTTGGCGCCCTCGACCAGGGCGATCATCCGGTCGATGAAGCTCTCGCCCGGCTTCTGGGTGATCCGCACGACGATCCGGTCGGAGAGCACCCGGGTGCCACCGGTGACCGCGCTGCGGTCGCCACCGGACTCCCGGATGACGGGCGCGGACTCGCCGGTGATCGCCGACTCGTCGACGCTCGCGATGCCCTCGACCACGTCCCCGTCGCCGGGGATGATGTCGCCGGCCTCGACCAGGACGATGTCGCCCTGCCGGAGCTGCGGGGCGGGGACCGCCTCGTCGCGGTACGCGTTCGCCGCCGCGCCGGGCGTCCAGCCGACCAGGCGGGTGGCGACCGTGTCCTGTCTCGCCTGCCGCAGGGCGGCGGCCTGGGCCTTGCCCCGGCCCTCGGCGACCGCCTCGGCCAGGTTCGCGAAGACCACCGTGAGCCACAGCCAGACGGTGATCGCCCAGGCGAAGACCGACGGGTCGGCCACCGCCAGGACCGTGGTGAAGACGGCCCCGATCTCCACGATGAGCATGACCGGGTTGCGCCAGAGCGTGCGCGGGTCGAGCTTGCGCAGCGCATCCGGCAGTGACCGGATGAGCTGCTTCGGGTCCAGCAGACCCCCGCCGACCCGGTTGCCGCGGGTGGCGGGCGTGCCGGCCACCGGCTCCTCGCCGGTGCCGGATGTCACGGGCGTGACGGACATGTCCTCGTTCCTCATGGTGGTCACAGCCCCTCCGCGAGGGGGCCGAGCGCGAGCGCGGGAAGGTAGGTGAGCGCCACGAGGACCACCGTGACGCCGACGACCATCCCGACGAAGAGCGGTCGGTGGGTCGGCAGGGTGCCCTCGGACGCGGGGGTGGGCTGCTGCCGGGCGAGCGAACCGGCCAGGGCGAGCACGAAGATGATCGGCAGGAACCGGCCGAGCAGCATGCACAGCCCGAGCGCCGTGTCCCACCAGGTGGTGTTGACGGTGATGCCGGCGAAGGCGGATCCGTTGTTGTTGGCGGCCGAGGTGAAGGCGTACAGCACCTCGGAGAGGCCGTGCGGGCCGGCGTTGAGCGCCGTGTCGTTGTTGCCCGTGGCGAACGCCGCCGCCGTGCCGCCCAGCACCAGCGCAGGGGTGATCAGGAAGTACAGCGACGCCAGCTTGATCTCGCGGGCACCGATCTTCTTGCCGATGTACTCCGGCGTCCGGCCGACCATCAGGCCGGCCACGAACACCGTGACCACCGCCAGGATCAGCAGGCCGTAGAGCCCCGAGCCGACGCCACCGGGCGCGACCTCGCCGAGCATCATGTTGCCCAGCGTCATGATCCCGCCCAGCGCCGTGTACGAGTCGTGGAAGGAGTTCACCGCGCCGGTCGAGGTGAGGGTGGTGACCGCGGCGAAGGTCGCCGAGTTCGACACGTCGAACCGGACCTCCTTGCCCTCCAGCGCCGCGCCGACGGCCTGCGGGACGGTGCCGTGCCCGGCCAGCTCGACGACGGTGGTCAGGGTGACACTGGCCAGCGCGAGGACGGCCATGACCGCGGCGATCGCGTAGCCCTGCCGGTTCTGGCCGACCATCCGCCCGAAGACCCGGGGCAGGCTGAACGGGATGAGCAGGATCAGGAAGATCTGCAGCCAGTTCGTCCAGGCCGTCGGGTTCTCGAACGGGTGGGCGCTGTTGACGTTGTAGAAGCCGCCACCGTTGGTGCCCAGCTCCTTGATCACTTCCTGGCTGGCCACCGGCCCACCGGTGAGGTGCTGCGTGCCACCGGTCAGGGTGGTGACGTCGGTGCCACCGGAGAGGTTCTGCACCGCGCCGCCGACCATCAGCGCGAGCGCGCCGAACACGGCGACGGGCAGCAGGATCCGCACGGTGATCCGGGTCAGGTCGACCCAGAAGTTGCCCAGCTCGCCCGTGCGGCTGCGGGCGAACCCGCGGATCAGGGCCACCGCCACGGCGATGCCGACCGCGGCGGAGACGAAGTTCTGCACGGCCAGGCCGGCCATCTGCACGAGATGCCCCATCGTCGACTCACCCGAGTACGACTGCCAGTTCGTGTTGGTCACGAACGAGACCGCCGTGTTCCAGGCGCCGTGCGGCACCACGGGGTCGAAGCCCAGCGAGAGCCAGAGCCGGTCCTGGACCCGCTGGAACAGGTAGAGGAACAGGATCGAGACGGCCGAGAAGGCCAGCACGCTGCGGGCGTACACACCCGAGGTCTGCTCGGCGGCCGGGTTGACCCCGACCAGTCGGAAGATCGCCCGCTCGACCCGGGACTGCCGGCTGCCCGACACCACCCGGTACATGTGGTCGCCGAACGGCCGGTGCACGGCGACCAGCGCCGCCACCAGGGACAGCAGGAAGACGATCCCGGCTGTGGTCGTGGTCATCAGAAGCGCTCCGGGAACAGCAGGGCGACGACCAGGAACAGGCCCAGGCCGATCGCCAACACCAGGCCGACGGCATTCACCGCGCTCACCGCTCCAGACCCCTGACCACGAGGGCGAGCGCCGCGAACAGCGCCACCGTCACCAGCACGAACACCAGGTCAGACACGGCTGACTCCTCTTACCGGACGTTGTCGGGCGACCGCCTTCCGGTCGCGCCGAGCCATCACAACGCCGGATCGGGCGCGCGGACAGGGGCTATAACGCGACAGTGACGGCCGCGGCCGGTTTCTTGACGCGCCTTTCACACGGGGCGGCCCGCGGGGTGATGCGGGTCACCCGGCGCAGCTCGGCGGCCCGTGCCACGGTGGGCCGCCCTCGGGCCGGGGAGATGCCATCCGTGCGACGTCCGGCGGGTCGGCGGAGTCTTCCTGACGGGTCAAGACATCGTCAGTCGGTGCACCCCGTCCGCGCGGCAGCCGGCAACGGGGGCTCGGTGAGGGCACGCCGTTTCGCCAGCGGCGGCGGCGGCGGCGGCGGCGGCGGCGGCGGCGGAACGTAAGCCTGGCTCGGCGGAGGAGGCGTTCGCCATCCTGGCGCAGGTGTCGCAGGACTCCAACCGGAAGTTACGCGAGGTCGCCGAGTCGCTGGTCGACCGCGCGGTGAACTGGCCACGGGACTGACCGGCCCGCCAGGGTCAGCGCGGTACCTCGCGCCAGCCGGCGCCGCTGCCGCGCCACGCCCCGGCCAGGATGCTCGCCGAGCCCCGGCTCGGGCACTCCTGGATCTTCGACCGGCCGGCGGCACCGCCGATCTGGGCCTGCACCTCCCAGCGCTGCCCGTCGGTGCGGATGTAGACGTCGCGGCGCCCACGAGGGGCGCTCACCCCGTTCCACCAGTGCTCCTCGACCATCACGTGGTGACGGTATCTCAGCACCCGACCGGCCCGCACCTGCCGGTACGGCCCGATCCCCGGCTCGGCGGCCCCGGTCGTTTCCGTCCCGGTGCGCGGGGTACGCGCCGACCATGCCCGAGGGCCACCTCATCCACCGGTACGCGCGGGAGCAGCACGATGCGCTCGCCGGGCGTGACGTCAGCCTTTCCAGCCCGCAGGGCCGGTTCGACCCGGCCCCGTACCTGGGTCGGCCGCTGCGAGCCGTGGAGGCGGACGGCAAGCACCTGCTCTACCACTTCCCCGACGCGCCCGTCCTGCACGTCCACCTCGGCATGCGCGGGCTGTTCCTGCGCTACGACGACCCGGCCGTGCCGCCGCGCCCCGGCACCCGGCTGCGGCTGGCCGGCCCGACGGTGGCGTACGACCTCATCGCGCCCATCCGCTGCGAGCCGCTGCCGGCGGACGCGGAGCGCGCCCTGCGGGCCTCGCTCGGGCCGGACCCGCTGCGCGCCGACGCCGATCCGGTCGAGGCGGTCCGCCGGCTCACCGCAAGCGGCGCGCCCGTGGGCGCGGCGCTGCTCGACCAGGCCGTCTGGGCCGGCATCGGCAACGCGTGGCGGGCGGAGCTGCTCTTCCTGGCCGGGTTGGATCCGGACGCCCGGTCGGTCGGCGTCCCGGCGGCGGAGCGGCTGTGGCGCCTCGCCGTCGCCCACCTCGCGCTCGGCCGGGACCTGGGCCAGGTGGTCAGCGACCCGACCGCGCCGGACGAGCGGTGGGTCTACAAGCGGGAGCACTGCCGCCGCTGCGGCAGCCCGGTGCGGACCTGGCAGGTGGGCGGCCGGACCGCGTACGCCTGCCCGGTGGACCAGCCGGTCGGTTAATTCGGTTGGCGGCCGGCGCGCCGCTGGCTAGCGTCGCCGCCAACGTCACTCCGACTGCCTGAAGAGGGTGTTTTGGTGCCCGTGCCGAGCGTTTCCCGCCTCGTTCCGACGTCCGCACCCTTTCCCTGGAGTGACCGCATTGGATCTGCCACGTAGCTTCACCATCCGCGAGGGCGACCTCCGGATCCTCAACCCGTTCGACGACGCCAAGCTCGCCACCCTCGGCCGGGCCATCAGGCTCCGGCCCGGCGCGTCGATCCTCGACCTGTGCAGCGGCAAGGGCGAGCTGCTCTGCACCTGGGCCCGGGACCACGGCGTCACCGGCACCGGGGTGGACATCAGCACCGTTTTCACCGCCGCCGCCCGGGAACGCGCCGCCGAACTGGGCGTCGCCGACAGGGTCCGGTTCGTGCACGGCGACGCCGCGACCCACGTACCCGAGCAGCGCGTCGACCTGGCCGCCTGCATCGGGGCGACCTGGATCGGCGGGGGTGTGCCCGGCACCCTGGAGATCCTGGAGCGCGCCCTGCGCCCCGGCGGGATGGTCCTGGTGGGCGAGCCGTACTGGCGGCTCGACCCGCCCGACGAGGAAACCGTGGCCGGGTGCCACGTCCGCTCCCGGGACGAGTTCCGGGACCTGCCCGGCCTGGTCGGGCTCTTCGGCGAGTGCGGCTGGGACCTGGTCGAGATGGTCCTCGCCGACCAGGACAGCTGGGACCGGTACGCCGCCGCGACCTGGCTCAGCCTGCGGCGCTGGCTGGACGCGAACCCCGACGACGAGCTGGCCGGCGAGCTGCGCCGGGAGCTGACCGAGGGCCCGCTGCGCCACGTCCGCTACCGGCGCGAATACCTGGGCTGGGGCGTCTTCGCCCTGCTTCGCCGCTGAGCGGCCGGGCCGGCTCCCGGCGTCGACCGGGAGCCGGCCCGCACCGGCTTAACGGCCGGCTACGCAGGGTAAAGCGCTGTTCATGGGACAGCTGCGCACGTCGCCACCGCCGCCGCGAGCCACCGAGCTGGAGCAGTGGGTGCTCGACACGGCGGAGGAGCTGCGTGGCCTGCGGGCGTCGCTGCGCGAGGCGCTGACCCGGCACGGCCTGGTGCAGGGCGAGGACCTCGACGAGGTGCCCCACCTGGTGGTGCTCGTCGCCACCGAGCTGGCGACCAACGCGCTGCGGCACGGCCGGCCGCCGACGATCGTCACGCTGCTCGCGGCCGACGACTGCTTCCTGCTCGACGTGGCGGACCACGATCTCGGCACCGTCCCCGGCCAGGGTGACGTCCACCCGCTCGACTCGGGCGGCCGCGGGCTGATGCTGGCCGAGTCGGTCTCGCTCGCGGTCGGGTGGTACGCCACCGACGAGACCAAGAACATCTGGGCCTCGTTCCCCCGCTGACCTGTCACGAATTGCTTAACAAATTGTTCTCCACTTAATGTGATCTGCTTTACACCGTCCGCAGTGAACGGCTCGTAGGGTCCTTTGCGAACCGCCCGGGAGAAACCCTCCCGCCGGTCGTCCCGAAAACGCGGGAGATCCCCGCGACTATTCGCAAAGGACCTGAACAGATGCGCAAGCTACCCCTCGTCCTGGCCGGCGTCGCCGGCGTCGTGCTCGCCCCGTCCACCGCCCACGCCGCACCCCCGGAGCCGGCCACCGCGCTGCTGGGCACGTACGGCTTCGGCCGCGCCTCCGTCATCGGTGAGGCCGGCCGGACCGCCGGCGCGTGGGAGGCGTTCTCGGTGCGCTCGGGCTTCGCCGGCGACGACCTGATGGTCACCTACCGGCCCCGCACCGAGGCGTACCCGGCGGAGAAGCAGGTCTACACCGCCGTCTTCAACGAGGTGCCCGACGCCCAGGCCGAGTGCCGGCAGGTCGGTGCCGAAGGTGTCGCGCGCCGGGTCTGGGTGTCGTTCCGCTGCCGGACCGGCTTCGCCCCCAGCTACACGCTGTTCGTGCGCTGACGCCGCGGGCGTCGATTTCCTTCCGGCATTCCGCCGGCCCCGGCTAATTGCGCCGGAACCCATTCCGAAAAGCCGCCGGCACACCCGCGGGCGACGCTTTTCGTATCGCCACCACACTTCCGGTGGCGCCATCAGGAGTAGCCGATGAAACGCCTCGTCTCCCGCACCCTCGGCGCCCTCGTGGGCGCCGGCCTCGCCGTGGCGGCGGCGGCTCCACCCGCCGCCGCCGCGGACGACACCTTTCACCTGGCCGCAGGCGGCGCCACCGCCGACGGCACCTACCGGCTCGTGATGAGCATTCCCGAGAACCCCGTCCCGCCGATCGCGCTCGACGGGACCCTCGCGGTCAACCAGCGGCACCGCTGCGCCGTGGTCCAGATCGCCCACAACGGTCCGGCGGACGGCCTCGAATGGCGCACGCTGACCCGCCTGTGCGGGCGGGGCAGGACCAACTTCCAGGCCCGCGCCGACTACCTGCGTGGTGGCTTCCCGCCGCGCCTGCGGCTCTGCGCCGGGCGGACGGTGACCCAGGCCGAGCAGGGCGATCGCTGCGACGTCCACGTCCCGCCGTCGCAAAGCTGAGTCCCCGCCGGGGGCCGTTGCGCACCGCGGCAGGTGCGGAACGGCCCGCCGGGGCGGGGCCTCAGGCGCGCGCCGAGCCCCGCGCCGGGCAGTCGAGCTGGACGCGCAGTTCGCTCAACTGGTCGGCGATCTGCCGGCCGGTCGGAGTCTGCGGCGGGGTGGCGCGGTAGGTGTCGTCGAGCGTCACCACCAGGGCGCAGAGGTTCTGCACGGAGTGTCGGGCGACGGCGTTGGCGTACACCATGGACGAGATGGTCGCGACCACGGCGAACAGGAACGATGCGATCATGAGTCGGGTGGTGCGGGAGGCCGGGTGCCACTGCGGGGCCGTCATGTCACTCACCCCTTCCGCAGGGCGGCGGCGATGGCGACGGCGGCGGCCGTGAGTCCGGCAAGGGAGACGCAGACGACGAGCTGGTCATATCGCCGGCGCCATTGTGCCGCAGCGAGAGCAGCCCCACGCCCGCCGGAATCCCCAGGATGGTCACGTACGTCCCCAGGAGGACGGCGTTGGCCTGACCGGGCGGCACGATTGTCGTCTGGTGGACGATCCCGCCGAGACCCACGAAGATGCAGCCGCCATCGAGGAGGATCCTCATGGCTCGCTCTGTTTTCATCGTCCACAGCCCTAACCCCTCCGTCGCCACCGCTGTCGGTCGCCCGTCGGTCGGACAGGGGGCGAGGTGCCAGCAGGCTCACCGAAGCCGGTACGCCCGACGCCGTCCGCTTCCACCGGGTCCAGCCGGCGAAAGGGACTGTCCCCAGGCGACGCACTGCGTCGGGCGCACTCCAACCGTAGGCACCCATGTGCGCAAAACCCCAGGTCAGAGGCACTATCTGCAATTTGCGGCCGGGCCGTACCACCCGCCATCCGACGGTCGTCGCCGGCCGGGTCAGTCCTCCGCCGGGATCGGGTCGTCGTACTGGCCGGAGGGGCCGCTGTGCACGGCGCCGCCGACGCGGGGCCAGGCGTTCGGAAGGCACCCGTGCAGGCCGAGCGTCTGCTGTTGCATCACCGGCGCCGGGCCGCCAGTCCGGGGGCACAGTTCGTGGCCCCGACCGAGCCGGTGCCCCACCTCGTGGTTGAGCAGGTACTGCCGGTAGACGCCCAGGTCGGGGAACTGCGGCACGCCGTGCACCCAGCGGGCCACGTTGATCACCACCTGGTCGCCGTTGCGGCAGGAGGTGTAGTGGTCGGTGGTGTCGGCGCAGAGCCGACCCCGGGTCACCGGCGTGGTCAGCAGCACCGTGAAGTCGGCGGCATCGTCGCGCCCCACCCGTTGCAGCCGCCACCGGCCGCCACCGGTCCAGCCGCGCGGATCGGCAAGAGTGACCGCCACTTCCCGGGCGAACCGCTCCACGTCCACGTTCTCGATGCCGCCCTCCACGGCGACCCGGTAGCGGAGCAGCTCGCCGCCGCGGCCGGCCACCGCGCCGACGCCGGTGGCGGTGCGGAACCGGCCCGTACCCCGGTCCGGATAGCCGATGCCCGGCGGCACCCGGCCGGCGGCCGGCACCGGCGGCGCGGCAGGCGTGGTCACCGCCGGGCGGGCCGGCCCGGCGGCCGGCGCGGCGGGCCGCACGCCGGCCGCGACCAGCAGGTCCGGGTGGCGCCGGGCCGCGTACCCGGCGAGGCCGGCCGCGACCAGCAGCACCACCAGCGTCGAGACGCCGGCGCGGGACGCCCGCCGCCGGCGGTGCAGACCCCGGTCCCGCCCGCCCCGCCCGCTCACGTCGCTCTCCGTCCGTCGCGCCCGCCCCGATCCGGTCAGGAGTACGGACGCCGGGCCCGGACGGATGAACGGTGAGCGCGGTCACCGGTCGGCGTGGTGCCCGCGCCGGTACCGTTCGTTCCCGGGTGCGCGACCCGCCACCTGCCGCCAGAGAGGGAGCCACCCGTGCCGGATGCCGACCAGGTGCTCGCCGACGCCCTCGCGGCGGCCCGCGGTACCGACGTGCGCGCGGCCGAACGGGCCCTGGACCGGCTGGTCGTCGGCGACCCGCCGGCCGTGGACGCGGCGCTGCTCACCCGGCTGACCCGCGGCGTGGCGCGGCTCTGGCCGCGCGGCTGGCAGCCCGTGGACCTGGAGCGGATCGCCACCCGCCGGCTGACCCCGCGGGGCGCCCGGCTGCTCCGGGACGTGCTGGCCGCCCACCGGCGCGCGATGCCCGACCCGGTGCCCTCCTGGTTCGACGACCAGCTCGCCGAGCTGGGCGCGCGGTGGGACGGCGACCCGGGCTGGCTGGACCGGCGTGCCGAGGGCGACCGGATCAGCGCGCTGCGGGACGCCGTCGACGCGCTCGCCCTGGTGGCGGGGCTGCCACCGATCGCGGTGCTCCGCCCGCCGCCCGGCGGACCGGCCGCCACCGCGCGCCCCACCGCCCCGGCCGCCGGCTCGCGGATGCTGGACCGGGTACGCGCGCTGCTGGCCAAGGCCGAGTCGACCACCTTCCCCGCCGAGGCGGAGGCGCTCACCGGCAAGGCGCAGGAGCTGATGGCCCGGCACAGCATCGACGCCGCCCTGCTCGACGCCGCCGCCGAGCACCCCGACCGGCCCGGTGGCGTGCGGATCGGCACCGACGCCCCGTACGCCGCGGCGAAGGCGCTGCTCATCCAGGAGGTGGCGGCCGCCAACCGCTGCGAGTCGATCTGGTCCGACGACCTCGGCTTCGCCACCGTGCTCGGCTTCCCGGCCGACCTGGCCGCCGTCGAACTGCTGCACACCTCGCTGCTGGTGCAGGCCACCGCCGCGATGCTGCGCGGCCGGGGCGAGCGCCGCACGGGCAGCGGCCGGCGCACCAGGGGCTACGACGAGTCGTTCCTCAACGCGTTCGCGCTGCGGATCGGGGAGCGCCTGCGGGCGGCCACCGCGACCGCGGCGGAGGAACGGGCCGACGACCGGCTGCTCCCGGTGCTCGCCGCCCGCTCGGACGCCGTCCGGGAGCGGGTCGACCAGCTCTTCCCCGGCGTCACGCGGCACCGGCTCCAGGTCCGCGACGCGGAGGGCTGGACCTCGGGCACCACGGCCGCCGACCGCGCCTCCCTCGACGCCGGCGCCCCGACGCGCCGCCCGTTGCGCGGCGGCCGCTGACATTTCCTCGGGGAAGATGTCGGATCAGGCGAGCCGGCTCCGACCCGTCTGCGAGAGGCGCCACCGCCGGTGGCCCCGACCCGAGGAGTACACCGTGAAGTACATGCTGCTGATCTGGAACCGGCCCGGCTTCGTCGAGGAGCTGTCCGAGGAGGAGCGGAACGCGATCTTCGGCGAGGTCGACGTGATTTTGAAGGAGCTGACCGAGTCCGGCGAGCTGGTCGGCGGTGAGGCGCTGGCCCACCCGGCGCAGACCCGTACCGTCCGGTCCGCCGCCGGGGGCGGCACCGAGGTCACCGACGGGCCGTTCCTGGAGAGCAAGGAGCAGTTCGCCGGCTACCTCACGGTCGACTGCGAGACCCCGGAACGGGCCGCCGAGATCGCCGCGCGCTGGCCGGACGTCGCGCACGGCGTCGGCGTGCTGGAGGTGCGGCCGGTGATGGAGCAGTCCGGGACGGAGATGTGACCGACCGGGCGGTCGAGGACCTGCTGCGCGCCCTCGCGCCGCAGGTCCTCGGCGTGCTCGTCCGCCGGCACGGCCAGTTCTACGCCTGCGAGGACGCCGTCCAGGAGGCGCTGCTCGCCGCCGCGACCCAGTGGCCGGCGCAGGGCGTGCCGGACCATCCCCGCTCGTGGCTGGTCACCGTGGCGAGCCGCCGGCTCACCGACGAGTGGCGCAGCGAACGCGCCCGCCGGGACCGCGAGGTCGCCGTGGCGGTCCGGGAACCGGCGTACGCGACGGTCGCCCCGGCCGCCGACGAGGAGCCGCCGAGCGGGGACGACACGCTGAAGCTGCTCTTCCTCTGCTGCCATCCGGCGCTCACGGTCAGCGCCCAGGTGGCGCTCACGCTGCGGGCGGTCGGCGGGTTGAGCACCGCCGAGATCGCCCGGGCGTACCTGGTGCCCGAGGCCACGATGAGCCAGCGGATCCGCCGGGCCAAGCAGCGGATCGAGGCGGCCGGAGCCCGGTTCGCCATGCCCTCGGCGGCCGACCGCGACGCCCGGCTGGGCGCCGTGCTGCACGTGCTCTACCTGATCTTCAACGAGGGATACACCGCCTCCAGCGGCGCCGAGCTGCACCGGGCCGAGCTGACCGGCGAGGCGATCCGGCTGGCCCGGGAGCTGCGCCGGCTGCTCCCCGACGACGGGGAGGTGGCCGGCCTGCTGGCCCTCATGCTGCTCACCGACGCGCACCGGGGGGCGCGTACCGGCCCGGGCGGTGAGCTGGTGCCGCTGGCCGAGCAGGACCGCAGCCGCTGGGACCGGGCCGGGATCTCCGAGGGCGTCGCCCTGGTGACCGAGGCGCTCACCTGGTCGGCCCCGGGCCCCTACCAGGTGCAGGCCGCCATCGCGGCGGTGCACGCCGAGGCGCCCACCGCGGCCGACACCGACTGGCCGCAGATCGTCGCGCTCTACCGGGTGCTGGCCCGGCTCGCGCCGAACCCGATGGTCACCCTGAACCAGGCCGCCGCGGTGGCCATGGTCGACGGCCCCCGGGCCGGGCTCGCCCTGCTGGCGCCGTTGGACGCCGACGAGCGGACCGCCGGCCACCACCGGCTCGCCGCCGTCCGCGCCCACCTCCTCGAACTGGCCGGCGACCGGGACGCCGCGCGGGCCGCCTACCTGGCCGCCGCCCGCGCCACCATCAGCCTGCCCGAGCGGCACTACCTGGAGGTACGCGCCGCCCGGCTCGCCGACGACCGGTGACGCTCAGAACAGCCGCCCGCGGTACGGGTGCGGCCGCCCCCACCGCTCCTCCCACTGCACCAGCTCGGCCTGCCAGCCGGGCAGGTCGGGCCGGTACTCACGGATGAGGTCGGGGTTCTCCGGGCGGCTCACCAGGAACCGCCAGTACGCCTCGACCGCCTCGCGCACCTCGTCGAGCGAGTACCGGCCGCCCTCGCCCGGGACCCACTCGTTCCGGAACTCGACGCCGCCGGCGGTGAAGCGGACCTCGTACTTGTCGCTGTCCCACTCGTCCTCGAGCGGCCGGCCGTGCGCCACGTCGTCGACCATCGCGAGGGCGTCGAGGCAGACCGACTGGTAGACCGAGATGTCGGTGATCAGCCAGGCGCCGAGCGCCCGGTAGCGCTGATCGGTCACCTCGAACAACGGCAGGCGGAACTCGTCGAGCGAGAAGGTGATGAACGCCAACAGAGGTCCTTCGGATCAGGGGACGACCGGCCATCCGTGGGTGAAGCCGCCCGAGCCATTGTAGAAACCCTCGATCACGAGGTCCTTGTACTTACCACGCCACATCTGGGTGCCCGGCACCGGCCTCGCGCCCTGGAAGGCGCCGCTGATGGCGTTGTCCACCTGAGCGGGCGTCCAGTCGTCCGGGAAGAAGGAACTCTCCCCGCCGTTGCCCTTCTTCGGCTTCCAGGCGCCGTGCGGCGGGTTCATCGTCGGGTCGAAGAACTCGGGCTTGGCCCGGTACGCCCCGGTCTTCGGATCCCGGACGACGGTGCCCGGCTGCAGCCTGCGGCCCGGGAAGTCCTCGCCGCCGGGCCGGTAGTGGTAGCCGGACCCCTTGGGCATGCCCGGCTTCACATGACCACCGAAGACGTGTTCGGTGAAGTGCGGGTTCATCCGGTCGGGCCGGTTGCGCGTCCTGGTGCGCTTGAGAAAACGCAACGCGGCCCGCATCAACCGGCCGCCGGCCTTGCCTCCGCTCATGCCACGTCACCCGTCGAGGAGTTTCCACAGCACCTCTTGGACGAGGTTGCCGACGATGGTCCGGGCCAACTGCTGGAAGATCGGGATCTCCAGGAGCGAGGCGCCGAAGGTGACCGCCGCCGTGGCGATCGCCTGGGCGATCTGGATGGCGAGGATGACCAGCTGCACGATCACGGCGATCTTCAGGGCGAGCACGATGGCCCCGCAGATGATCAGCCCGGTGCCGGTGAGCACGGCCGCGGTCACCCCGTCGCGGAGGCTGTCGGCGGGGCTGTCCTCGCGGTTCCACCAGGACTGGAAGGCCGTGATGTCCTGGCCCGTGTGGTTGGACCAGACGGCGGTGGCCCCCGTGTTCGCCTCGGCCACGACGCCGGCCAGGGTGCCGGAGAAGCCGATCCAGGCGTTGCCCATCTCGAAGAGCTTGACCTCGTCCGCCTCGGGCCAGGTGTAGCCGAGGATGCCGAGCAGCGAGCGCAGCTCGCCGGGCAGTTCCAGACCCACCGTCAGCCTCCCAGCGCCTGTCGCAGCCCGTCGAAGCCCTGCGTGATGGAGGCTTCGATCTCGGCGTAGCGGGCGGCCATGCCGGTGAGGTCGGTGCCGGCGGCGGCGATCTCCTGGAGCGCGGTGTCGAAGCACTCGAAGGCGAACGCGGAGACCTCGTCGTGGGCGGCACCGATCAGCGAACCGATGTCGTCGGAGCCCCAGGGCCGGCCGAAGGCGGCCAGCTCAGCCTGGAACGCCGTCAGGGCCTCGCTGAAGCGGGTGGCCACGTCGCCCAGCGCGCGCCCGGAGCCATCCAGCCCGTCCGGGTCGACCTCGATCGCCATCAGCGGCCGCCCTGGCCGGACAGCCGGTCCTGGGCCTGGACCAGCGCGTCGGTGAAGGTGGTGAGCTGCCGGCCGGCGTCCTCCTGGATCCGGCGCAGTTGCTCGCCGAGGGAGCCCAGGTCGACCTGGCCGGGGACGGCCGCGGTCGCCTTCTCCTGGAGGTCGGCGAGCGCGGCGTTGACCGCCGCGGCGATCTCCTCGGCCAGGGACTCGCTCGGCAGCCGCATCGCCCGGGGGTCGAGGGTCAACGCGGTGATCCGCCCGGGCGGACCGGCGGTCACCCGGACCAGGCCGTCGGCCGCCTCGCCGACGCCCTCGGGCGGCGGGGGCGTCTCGCCGTCGGCGCCGGCGGTGAACCGCCCCAGCGCGGACATGGTCTCGGACAGCACGCGGCCGAGGCCGGATGGATCGACGGGTTGGGCCATGGGCGTAGCTCCTCCGGGGTCGAGGTCCCCCCGCATGCTACGCAGTTCGCGCCAACCGGGGTGACCCCCGGTGAGCGACTGTGGACTGTCCGATGTGGAGCAGAAAGCCGTCGTGGGCCCGGCCGGCGGTTGCCGGCCCGGCCCACGAGGACGGATTGCTCAGCTCTTGAAGGCGTCCTTGATCTTCTCGCCGGCCTGCTTGAGGTTGGCGGCCGCCTGGTCGTTGCGGCCCTCGGCCTCGAGGCGCTCGTCGTCCGTGACCCGGCCGACGCCCTCCTTGACCTTGCCGGCGGTGTTCTCGGTCGCGTTGTCGATCTTGTCGTCGATGCCCATAAGAACCTCCACTCAGCGGTTTCCCTGACGTCAGTGGAGTACCCCGGCGCCCACCGTCCGAATCCCCGGCCCTCAGCCGACCGGGCGGAAGCGCCGCAGCCGGAGGCTGTTCGCCACCACGAAGACCGACGAGAAGGCCATCGCGGCGCCGGCGATCATCGGGTTGAGCAGGCCCGCGGCAGCCAGCGGCAGGGCGGCCACGTTGTAGGCGAAGGCCCAGAACAGGTTGCCCCTGATGATCGCGAGGGTGCGCCGGGAGAGCCGGATGGCGTCGACGGCGGCCGTCAGGTCGCCCCGCACCAGGGTCAGGTCGGACGCCTCGATGGCCACGTCGGTGCCGGTGCCCATGGCCAGCCCCAGGTCGGCCCGGGCGAGCGCGGCGGCGTCGTTGATCCCGTCGCCGACCATGGCCACGGTCCGCCCCTCGCCCTGGAGCCGCTCGACCACCGCCACCTTGTCGGCCGGCAGCACCTCGGCGATCACCTCGTCGATGCCGACCTCGGCGGCCACCGCCTTCGCCACGGTGGCGTTGTCGCCGGTGAGCAGCACCGGGGTGAGCCCCAGCTCGCGCAGCCGGGCGACGGCCGCCCGGCTGGTCGGCTTCACCACGTCCGCCACGGCGAGGACGCCGCGCGCCCGCCCGTCCCAGCCGGCCAGGACCGCCGTCCGGCCGGCGGCCTCCGCGCCGGTCACCGCCCGCACGACCTCCTCGGGTACGTCGAGACCGCGCTCGCGCAGCAGCCGGAGCCGCCCGACCACCACCTCCCGGCCGTCGACCGTGCCGGTCACGCCGAGGCCCTCGGCGTTGGCGAAGCCGGTCACGGCGGGCAGCGGCCCCGCCTCGGCGGCGCCGTCGGCCACGGCGCGGGCGATCGGGTGCTCGGAGCCCCCCTCCAGCGCGCCCGCGAGCCGGAGCAGTTCGGCGGCGTCCTCGCCCCCGGCGGGCAGCACGTCGACAAGCGTCATCTTCCCGGTGGTGACGGTGCCGGTCTTGTCCAGCACCACGGTGTCGACCTGGCGGGTGGACTCCAGCACCTCCGGGCCCTTGATCAGGATGCCGAGCTGGGCGCCCCGCCCGGTGCCGACCAGCAGCGCGGTCGGCGTGGCGAGCCCCAGCGCGCACGGGCAGGCGATGATCAGCACCGCCACCGCGGCGGTGAACGCGGCGGTGGCGCCGCCCCCGGTGCCCAGCCACCAGCCCAGCGTGCCGGCGGCCAAGGCGATCACGATCGGCACGAACACACCGGAGATGCGGTCGGCGAGCCGCTGCACGGCCGCCTTGCCGGTCTGCGCCTGCTCCACCAGCCTCGCCATCTGCGCGAGCTGGGTGTCGCCGCCCACCCGGGTGGCGCGGACGACCAGCCGGCCGCCGGCGTTGACGGTGGCGCCGACCACGGTGTCGCCCGGCGCGACCTCGACCGGCACGGACTCGCCGGTGAGCATGCTGGCGTCGACGGCCGAGGTGCCCTCCTCGACCACGCCGTCCGTGGCGACCTTCTCACCGGGGCGGACCACGAACCGGTCGCCGACCACGAGCTGCTCCGCCGGGATCCGGGTCTCCTGCCCGCCGCGCAGCACCGCGACGTCCTTGGCGCCCAGCTCGAGCAGGGCGCGCAGGGCGGCGCCGGCGGTCCGCTTCGAGCGCGCCTCGAAGTACCTGCCGGCCAGGATGAACACCGTCACCCCGGCGGCCGCCTCCAGGTAGATGTTGCCCGCCCCGTCGGTGCGGGTGATGTCGAAACGGAACGCGTGGGTCATGCCGGGCATCCCGGCGTCGCCGAGGAAGAGGGCCCAGAGCGACCAGCCGAACGCGGCGAGGGTGCCGAGCGAGACCAGCGTGTCCATGGTCGCCGCGCCGTGCCGCAGGTTGATCCAGGCGGCGCGGTGGAACGGCAGCCCGCCGTAGACCACGACCGGGGCGGCCAGGGTCAGCGACAGCCACTGCCAGTAGTCGAACTGCCAGGCCGGCACCATGGCCAGCACGATCACCGGCACGGTCAGCACGGCCGACACCCACAACCGGGTACGCAGCCCGCGCAGCTCGTCCACCGGCTCGGCCGGCGCCCCGGCGGCGACCTGCGCGGGCGGCGGCGGGACGACGGCCGTGTAGCCGGTCTTCTCCACGGTGGCGATCAGCTCGGCCGGGCTGACCTCGTCGGCGTACCGGACGGTGGCCTTCTCGGTGGCGTAGTTGACCGTGGCCTCCACGCCGTCCATCCGGTTGAGCTTCTTCTCGATCCGGGCGGCGCAGGAGGCGCAGGTCATGCCGCCGATCGCGAGTTCGATCAGGTGCGGCGCGACCGGCAGGGACTTCGCGGATGTCATCGCGTCACCTCCGGTCAGTTGTGCCCGTGCCCCGGGGTGCCGTGGCCGGCGTCCGGAGTCGGTGCGGTCGTGGGGGCCGGCGCGGCGGGCGCCGGCGTGGCCTGGTCCCCGGCCAGCACGGTGAACTCGGCGGTGTGCACCGCGTCGCCGTGCCGGAAGTCCAGGTAGAGACGGTACGCGCCGGACGAGGGCACCTCGGCGGCGAAGGTGACCGCCGGCCCGGCCGGGGTCCGCCCGTCGCCGGGCGCGCCCTCCGGGTGCACGTGCAGGTACGCCAGGTCGCCCTGGCGCAGCGCCACCAGGTGCCCGTACGCCCCGAGGTAGGGCTGAAGGTCGGTGACGGGCCGGCCGTCACGGCTGACGGTCAGGGTGAGCCGGCTGGTCCGTCCGGGCTGCGGGGCGCCGGTGAGGGTGACCGTGTAGCCGTCGACCGTGGTGCGGGTCACCGGCGCGGGCAGCGGCCGGTGCTCCAGCGCGCCGGGGACGGTGACGTCGACCCCGAGGGTGAGCGGCTCGCCGCCGGTCGGGGTGAAGTCGGCGAACGCCCGCCAGACGCCGGGTCCGGCGAGCGGCGAGGCGACCCGCCAGGTACCGTCGGCGGCCAGCTCGGGGTGGACGTGCCGGAATCCGGAGAGGTCGCGGCGGGCCACGATCAGGTGCATGCGCTTGTCGTGGGCCACGTCGTAGCGGGTGACGGGCCGGCCGTCCGGGCCGGTGATCCGGAAGGCGAACTCGCTCGCGGGGGCGGTCACCGGCTGGAGCGTGTAGCCGCGGTCGGAGACGAGCAGCCCGCCGGGCAGGTGGGCGGTGGCGATGGCCGCGTGGCCTCCGTCGCCGTGGTCGGACGCGCCGGAGTCGTGTCCGGCGTCGGTGGCGTCGTGGCGGGTCTCGGCGGCCGGGGTGACGGGGCCGGCCAGGTGGCCGACCCCGTACGCCGTGCCGAACACCGCCGCGAGCCCGAGGGCGAAGCCGCTCAGCTTCGTCGCCGTGTTCATCGGGGCACCTCGGTTCCTTCGGGTCCGCGGAACCGTCACGCCCCGACGAGGTCGTAACCGGCCTCGTCGACGGCGGCGCGGACGGTGTCCGTGTCCAGCGGGCTCCGGCTGGTGACGGTGACCCGGCCGGAGGCCAGGTCGACCTGGACGTCGGTGACGCCCGGCAGCGCGCTCACCTCGGCGCTCACCGAGTTGACGCAGTGCCCGCAGGTCATGCCCTGCACCTGGTACGTGGTGGTGACCATCGCGCATCCTCCCTTTCCGCCGCTCCCGTTACCGTTACCCGGTGGGGGTATCGGCCACGAGACGACCGTACCATACCCCCGAGGGGTACGCTATCCTTGGCGTCATGACCGCACCGACGACCCCGACCCGGGGCTACACCGCCAGCAAGGACCAGCTCCTCGCGCGGCTCCGCCGCATCGAGGGCCAGGTTCGCGGCATCGAGAAGATGGTCGAGGACGACCGTTACTGCATCGACGTGCTGACGCAGATCTCCGCCATCCAGGCCGCGCTCGACAAGGTCGGCCTCGGCCTGCTCGACGGGCACGCCCGGCACTGCATGCACGAGGGCGCCGCCGAGGGCCGCGCCGACGAGATGGCCACCGAGATGATGGCCGCCGTCGGCCGCCTCATGAAGCGGGGCTGACCGGCCCGGCGGATCTCCCCGGGCGGCACCGGGAGCACGCAGGCCGCATGGTGACACTCCGCAGCGTGACGGCGGATCTCAAACGCGATCCTGGTCACGCAGGGCGAGGACGAATTCTCGCTATTGGTCGGCTTCCGGACGTAGAACACCGGGAGGACTCTCGGGTAACCTCGCTGCCGGTCACCGCCGAAGGCGCGCACCGGCGCCAGCGGTGCCGCCGCCCAATCGCCCGCGGGCGAGCCGGGGAACCAGGTACATGGGGTGAATCCGCGCGAGCGGTAGGGGCCACTTCCGTCCCGAACCCGTCAGCTAACCCGGTCGGCGGCCGACGGAAGGGAACACTGTGACGGCACCCCTGCGCCGCTGGCTGACCCCCGTGGTGGCCGTGCTGGCCGCGATCACCGTGCTGGCGGGGCCGACCCCGGCGACGGCCGCTCCGAGCACCCCCACCCCCTCGGGGCACTCCGAGGAGGAGGACGACCCCCTCATCACCGAGGCCATCGACGCCGCCAACCGGGCGTACCTCCAGGCCAAGGCGAAGCTCGACACGTCGCGCAAGCGTCAGCTCCAGCTCGCCCTCGAGGTCAAGGCGGCGCAGAGCGAGCTCGACGCGCTGAGCCCGCAGGTGGCCCAGATCGCGGCGCAGTCCTACCGCACCGGCCGGATGGGCGCCATGGCCATGCTGATGGAGAGCAACACGCCCGACTCGTTCGTCCGGCGGGCGGCCGCCCTCGACGAGCTGAACCTGCTGAACTCGCAGAAGCTCGCCGCCATCAACGCCGCGAAGACCCGCGCCGAGCAGGCCAAGATCGCGCTCGACATCGAGGTCCGCGAGCAGGAGAAGCAGAAGAACGCGATGGCCCGCGAGAAGGCCGAGACGGAGAAGGCGCTGAAGCTGGTCGGCGGGATCGGCTTCACCGGCGGCCTGGTCTCGGCCACCTCGCCGGTGGCCCGCGTCGGCCCGGGCCGCACCTCGGACGGCGACTGGAAGCCGGAGTCGTGCAGCGAGAACGACCCGACCACCTCGGGCTGCGTCACCCCGCGCACGCTGCACGCGTACAAGGAGGTCAAGCGGGCCGGCTTCAACCGCTTCGTGGGCTGCCACCGCAACGGCGGGCCGTTCGAGCACCCGAAGGGCCGGGCCTGCGACTGGTCGTTGCAGAAGAGCGGCTTCTCCTCGTGGCGCACGAAGGACCAGCGGATGTACGGCAACAACGTCGCCGCCTTCCTCATCCGCAACGCGGACCGGCTGGGCATCTACTACGTGATCTGGAACCGGCAGATCTGGTTCCCGGCCACCGGCTGGAAGTCCTACAGCGGGCCCTCCGACCACACCGACCACGTGCACATGTCGCTGCTCTGACGACGTACGCCGAAAGGGGCCGGCCCGCGACGCGCGGGCCGGCCCCTTCGACGTCTCCTGACGGCCGTCAGGTGGCGAGCGCCGGGTCCGCGGGCGCGGCCGGGGCGGGCACCGGGATGGCGGGCGCGCCGGTCGGGGCCTGTGCCACGGTGCGCACCTCGCCGGCGCTGAGCCGGTACGACAGGCCGACCACCGTGCACCGCCCGGCGGCAACCGCGTCCGCGAGGACGACAGACCGGGCGAGCATCGTCTCCACGGTCTGGGCGATGTGGATGTCGACGATCCCGTCGAGGTCCTCGACGCCCTCCCGGCCGGCCCGGAGCAGGCTGGGCGCGACGGCGTCCACCACCGCGCCGAGGTGCCCGGACGGCGACGTGCCGGTGCGGACCGAATCGCGGGCGGCCTGGACCGCGCCGCACGAGTCGTGGCCTAGCACCACCACGAGCGGGGTGCCCAGCACGGTCACCGCGTATTCCACGCTGCCGAGCACCTCGGGGCCGGCGGTGTGGCCGGCGGTGCGGACCACGAAGAGATCACCGAGGCCCCGGTCGAAGATGATCTCGGCGGCGAGCCGCGAGTCGGAGCAGCCGACGATCACGGCGAACGGGTGCTGGCCGTCGGCGACGGCCGCCCGGTGTCCGGCGTCCTGGTTGGGATGGCGCGGGGCGCCGGTGACGAACCGGTGGTTACCGGCGTAGAGCTCGGCGAGCGCCTGCTCGGGAGTGGTCGGCGACACTGATCCTCACCTCGTCCTCGCGCGAAAACGCCCTGGTCAGCCGGCCGGCGACGGAGGCGGCCTCGGCACCCACGGTCACACGCAGTCCAAGGTACGTCAAGATTTACGTGATACGGATTTCATACGTCGGCGCGATCTTGACGGCGGCCCCGGCAGCCGCCTCGACAGGACCGGGACATCCGGGAGCCATACCATGACCATCATGGCGACGACACCAGGTGAGAAAGGCAGCGGCCGGAACTGGACTTTCCTCACCAACCACGGGCACGTGCTCCTGGCCATCGCCCGTAACCCCACCGCCCGGCTGCGGGACGTGGCCGACGAGGTGGGGGTCACCGAGCGGGCCGCCCAGGCGATCGTCGCCGACCTGGAGGCCGGCGGCTACCTCCGCCGCACCCGGGTGGGCCGGCGCAACGAGTACACGGTCAATCCGAACGGGCACTTCCGGCACCCGGCCGAGGCGGACCAGCAGGTGGGTGCCCTGCTCGCCCTCTTCACCGCCGAGCCGCTCCCGGAGCCGGCGTCCGGGAGCTGAGCGTTCCGCGTACGCCCGTCACCGCGCGGCGGGCGCGGCGACGGTAATCTCACCGCGTGCGCGACAGCTTGCGGCCGGACGGGACGACGAAGCGCGTCCGGACCGGACACCGGATCCGATCCGTCCTCTCCGGAGCGGCGGTCGTCGCCCTGCTCGGCGGCGTGCTGGCGGTGCCCGCGCCCGCCCTGGCGGCCCCGAGGTGCGGCCCGCCCGGCGGCCCCGCCCCGACCGAGCCGCCCTGGGCGCTCAACCGGCTCGACCCCGCCGCGGCCTGGCGGGTCACCAAGGGGCAGGGGGTCACCGTCGCGGTCATCGACTCCGGCGTCTCCCCCACCCACCCGCTGCTGCGCGGCCGGGTGCTCTCCGGTGAGGACTTCAACCAGCTCGCCAAGTTCGACGGCCAGTGCGACCTGGTCGGCCACGGCACCCTGATCGCGGGCATAATCGCCGGCCGGGAGGGCACCGGCGCGCCGTACACCGGGATCGCGCCGGAGGCGAAGATCCTGCCGGTCCGGGTGCTGGCCGACAGCCAGAAGGCCTACGACGAGTCCATCCCGGCCGAGATCGGCAAGGCCATCCGCTGGGCGGTCGACCACGGCGCCGAGGTGATCAACCTGTCCCTGGTGACGCTCGACGACCCGGCGCTGCGGCAGGCCGTCGACTACGCGCTCGGCAAGAACGTGATCCTGGTGGCCGCCGCCGGCAACCGGCAGGAGAACCAGCAGGACCAGCCGGCCTACCCCGCGTCGTACCCGGGGGTCATCGCGGTCGCCGGCGTGGACGAGAGCGGCGGGCACGTCGGCAGTTCGGTCACCGGCAACTATGTGGACATCGCCGCGCCCGGGCTGAACATCGTCGGCCCGGCCCCGGACGGCACCGGCTACCGCGCCGAACCGCAGGGCGGCACCAGCTACGCCACCGGGTACGTCTCCGGCGTAGCGGCGCTGGTGCGGGCCGCGCACCCGGACCTCGGCCCGAAGGACGTGGCGTTCCGGCTCACCCGCACCGCCGACAACCCGCCCGACGGGCACAACGCCCTGGTCGGCTACGGGGTGGTCAACCCGTACCGGGCCGTGACCAGCCTGCTGGGCACCCGCAGCGACCCGCCGCTGGGCGCGATGCCGGCACCCGCGCCGCACGACGACCCGCTGGCCTGGCAGCGCACCGTGGCGATCTGGGCGGCCGTGATCGGCGCGGTGCTGGCCGGGGCCCTGCTGGCGCTGCGGCCGATCCTGGTGCGGGGCCGCCGGCGCGGCTGGCGCCCCGGCCGGCGCGGCGCGCCGCAGGACGCCTGACCGCCCCGGGGCCGGCTCACGCCGGACCCGGGCCGGGAAAGCACCACGGCCCCGACCCCGGCGTGAGCCGGAGCGGGGCCGCAGCGGGTCGGTCGGGTCAGCCCCAGACCTTCGAGTTGCTCATCTCGGTGGTCATGTAGTTCTCGCGCGCGATGCCCACCGCGCCACCGATGTCGTTCAGGACCTTGTTGATGTCCCGCACGGCGGCGTCCCACTGAGCCTGGTGCTGCTCGTAGGCCACGCGGTCCTGGCCCTCCCACTCGAGCTTCGTCAGCATCGAGCGCAGCGTGTCCAGCTTCTCGTCGATGGTCCGCGAGATGGCCTGCATCTGCTGGTTGCTGCTCTCGAGGACAGCGTAGTCAACCTTGATGCTCATCGATTCCTCCTCTGCCTGTCTTCGCGGATCACGGGTTGAGAGCAGAGTGGAACTTGTCCAGCATCTGCTGCTGCTCTTCGTCGTTGACCTGGTGCGTCGTGCCGGACTTGTCAAGCAGGTCGGCGATGTTGTCCATCGCCGTCAGCAGCTTGCTCGTGTCCTCGTTCCAGCGCTGCATCAGGTTCTGGAAACCCGTGGACGCCCCGCCCTTCCAGGCCATGGCCAGGTCGTCGACGACGTTCCACAGTTTCTTCAGCTCACCGTCGACGTCGCTGCGCGTGGACCGCACGTCACTCGCGGCGGTGTGCAGGCTCGCTGCACTGACCTCGAACGCCATGCTTCACACCCTTCCGTCATCTCTGTGGCGGCGGATCCGCCGCGCCCCTCCCCCGCGGCAAGGCGTACACACCCCACCGACGGACACTTCAATCGAACCGTAGCGGACAACGTCCAACTCGCGCAGCCCTGCTTCCCCATGGCGCACAACGCCGTCCGGTGGACAGACCGTACGACGTGGACGGTCGCGGCCGCCAGCGGACGGTCAGGACGGCCGTCGATACGACCGCACGTGCATCACCACGCCGAAGACCAGCACCACCGCCAGCAGCGCCACGAACAGCCACAGGACCGGCTTGTCGACCACCCGGTCGAGCACCACCGGGATCAACGCCGCGACCCCGGTGAGCAACACCACTTCGCCGGCCCGCTTCGCCCACGCGGCGCGCGACAACTGGGCGACCAGCGCCAGCCCGAGGAAGACCGGCACGGTCACCAGGAAGTACACGAAGAGCACCAAGGTCACCGCGGACCCCTTCCGCCGTCACTGGTAGAACTTGGAGTCCTGCACCCAGTCGATCTTGATGTCCTTGATGTCCGGGTCCTGGCCCGTGGCCGCCCAGCCGGGACGGGAATCCGACACGAAGGCGAACCGGTCGTTGCCCTGGAAGCCGCCGACGACCGCGGAGAACAGCGCGCTGATGTCGCCGAAGACCAGCGCCAGGATCGCCGCGCTCGCCGCCATCCCGGCCACGCCGATCGCCTCGGCGATGGGCGCGGTCGGTGGGAACGCCTGGAGGGCGACCGAGGCGATCACCGCGATGAGGATCGGGATGAGCGCGTCGACCAGCGCGTTGACCGCGTCGTTGAAGGCGTCCCGGGCGGCGGTGAGGGTGTCCCGGTTGGCGTTGAACGCCTCCGCCAGCGAGTTGATCTCAGCTCCGAGCTTGCGGAGGAAGAGGTCGAACGCGTCCCGGTCGTCGAAGTCCCACTCGGCGTCCGACGGCGGGACCTGCTCCAGGGCCGCCCCGAACTGGTCGCCGCCGAGCAGCCGCGCCGCGTCGCCCCACTCCTTGATGGACTTGTTGACCTCGTCGTTGTCGAACGTCTCCAGATAGGCGATGGCGGCACCCAGCGCCCCGGCGAAGACCAGCCACATCCAGTTGGCCCGGGCGGCCGGCAGCAGGCCGCGCACCGGCGCGGTCGCGGCGGCGACCGTGTGCGTGCCGGTCACCGTGCCGGCCGCGTTGGCGATCAGGATCTCCGACATCAGCAGCTCCCCCCGTCACCCGCCCGGCCGGTCACTTGACCACCCAGGGCTGGTCGGACTTCTCCCAGTTCTTGGCGGTCTGCTCCAACTGCTCGGCCGCCTTGTGCAGGTGCTCGATGCCGGTCCTGACGTTCTTGAGGTGCCCGTCCACCGAGGCGTTGTGCGCCTGCACGGTGCCGCCGCCGAAGAGGGTCAGCGCGCCGTCCGGCAGCTTCACGCTCTCCAGCAGCGCCTGCACGTTGCGCAGGTACTGGATCGGGCCGTCCGGAGCGTCGAGCTTCTTGCTCGCCTTGCGGATCGCGTCGACGTCGACCTTGTTCGCCACCGCGTCTCCTCCCTGGTCAGCGGCGCAGGCCGCGGGTCGGGTCGGTCAGGTCCACGCCGAACTCCCGGAACCAGTCCTCCGGGGTGAGGTTGCCCGTCTGCGCCCGGCGGACCAGCTCCGAGCCGCCCAGCACCTCGGTCATCAGCTCCTGCTGCCGCTCGGCGAAGGCCGCGTACGCCGCGTCGATCGCGGCCTGGAGCGACTCGGCCAGGGTGAAGCTGTCCAGCCGCATGGCCCGGGCGTTGACGTCGATGCCGCCGACCTTCATGTCGCCGTCGACCGTCACGCGGACCAGGCCGTCCGGGCTTTCCCCGGTCACCCGCAGCTCGGCGCGCTGCTGCTGGAACTCCGCCAGCCGGCGCTGCTGCTCCTGCGCCTGGCGCAGCAGGTTCTCCACCGCGCCACCGGCGCCGCCGTAACCCCACGGGCTGCTCACGACTGTTCTCTCCTCAGCTCGACGGTCGGGCCGACGCTACCGGACCCGCTCCTCCGACGTCCGCCCCGTCAGGCGGGCTCCGTCCACGCGGTCTGGATGAGCTGCTGGCCGTCCCGGCGGCGGACCAGGGTGCCCCGGCCCGGCGGCTGCGGGCTCGGCCGCAGGTTGCCGAACACGGCACCCTCCTCGCGGCTGCCGGACATCAGCAGGCCCGGCGAGTCCAGCTCGCGCAGGCGTTGCAGCACCGGCTCGTAGAGGGCGCGGGCCACACCGCCCACCCGGCGGGTGATGATCAGGTGCAGGCCGATGTCCCGCGCCTGCGGCAGCAACTCGTGCAGGGCGCTGAGCGGGTTGTTGCCGCCGGAGGCGACCAGGTCGTAGTCGTCCACCAGGATGTAGAGCTCCGGGCCCTTCCACCAGCTCCGGTCGCGCAGTTGCGCGGTGGTCACGTCCGGCCCGGGCAGGCGGTTTTGCAGCGCGCTGCGGATCGAGCCGAGGCCCTGGCTGAACACCTGGTTGGACGGCGCGTAGTCCAGCAGGTGGTCACCCTCCACCGCACCCAGCAGGCCACGCCGGTAGTCGGCGATGACCAGCCGGGCCTGCGCCGGGGTGTACCGCTCGGCGATGCCCCGGGCGATCAGCCGCAGCAGGTTGGTCTTGCCGCACTCGGCGTCGCCGAACACGGTCAGGTGCGGCTCGGTCGTCAGGTCCAGGTAGACCGGGGCGAGCGCCGACTCGTTGACACCGATCGGGATGCCCGGCGCCGACCGGTCGACCACCTTCGCCAGCTCGGTGACGGCCAGCTTCCGCGGCAGCAGCCGCACCTTCGGCGCCGGCCGGCCCGGCCAGTTGGCCGCGACGTGCCCGGCCAGGGCCACCGAGGCCTCGGTCAGGTCCTCGATGTCGCGCTTGCCGTCGATCCGCGAGACGCCGGTGAGGAAGTGCAGCTTGTCGCGGGTCAGACCGCGACCGGGCGTCCCGCCCGGCACGTTCTGCGCGGCCCGCCGGTCGATCTCCGACTCCGCCGGGTCGCCGAGCCGCAGCTCCAGCTTGGTGCCGAGCAGGTCCCGCATGTTGATCCGGATCTCCGCCCACCGCACGGCGGTGATCACCACGTGGATGCCGAAACCGAGCCCCCGGTTGGCCAGGTTGGTGATGGTCTGCTCCAGCTCCTCGTACTCCTGGCGCAGCGTGTTCCAGCCGTCCACCACGAGGAAGACGTCGCCGAACGGGTCGTCGGCGAACTCCCCGGCCGCGCGGCGCCGGCGGTAGCTGGCCACCGAGTCGATGCCGTGCTGGGTGAACCGGTTCTCCCGCTCGTCGATGACGGCGACCACCTCGGCCACGGTCCGGCGGACCGCCTCGACGTCGCGCCGCCCGGCGACCCCGGACATGTGCGGCAGCCCGTCCAGGCTGCGCAGCGCGCCTCCGCCGAAGTCGAGGCAGAAGAACTGCACCTCGCGCGGGGTGTGGGTGAGCGCCAGCGAGGCCAGCATCGTGCGCAGCATGGTGCTCTTGCCGCTCAGCGAGGCGCCGACGATCACCACGTTGCCGCCGGCGCCGGCCAGGTCCACCATCATCGGGTCGCGGCGCTGCTCGTACGGGCGGTCGACGATGCCGACCGGCACGGTGAGCCGGCCCCGCCCCGGCCAGTTCGCGGTGGTCAACCCGAACGTCGGGTGCACGGCCAGCGGGGGCAGCAGCTCCGCCAGGCTCGGCGGCTCGGCCAGCGGCGGCAGCCAGACCTGGTGCGCCGGGCGGCCCCGCCCCTGGAGCCGGTCGATCAGCACGTCGAGCATGGCCACGGCCTTGCCGTCGCCGGTCTGCTCCGGCTCGGGCGCGGTCTCGGCCGGGCTCGGCAGGGCCGGCGCCGGCACGTAGTCGATGCCGTACGGGACGATCCGGCGCTGCACCTGCGCCCGGGTGGACCGCTGCACCTGCCCCGGCGCCCGGTACGGGCCGGACACGTAGGCGGCCCGGAACCGGAGCATCGTGGTGGTGTCGGTCTTCAGGTAGCCGTGGCCCGGCGCGTTGGGCAGCTCGTACGCGTCCGGCACACCCAGCACGATCCGGCTCTCCACCGCCGAGAACGTCCGCAGGCCGATCCGGTACGACAGGTGGGTGTCGAGGCCCCGGAGTTTTCCCTCTTCCAACCGCTGGCTCGCCAGCAGCAGGTGGACGCCGAGCGACCGGCCGAGCCGGCCGATCATCACGAAGAGGTCGATGAAGTCCGGCTTCGCGGCGAGCAGCTCGGAGAACTCGTCACAGATGATGAGCAGGCTGGGCATCGGCTCCAGCGGCTCGCCCGCGGCCCGGGCCTTCTCGTAGTCGTAGCGCGAGACGTAGTTGCCGGCCGCGCGCAGCACCTCCTGCCGGCGGTTCATCTCACCGGCCAGCGCGTCCCGCATCCGGTCGACCAGCGGCAGCTCGTCGGACAGGTTGGTGATGACCGCGCTGGTGTGCGGCAGCGCGTCCAGCGAGGCGAAGGTGGCGCCACCCTTGAAGTCGACAAGGACGAAGTTGAGCTCCTCGGACGAGTGGGTCACGGCCAGCGCCGCGACGACCGTACGCAGGAGTTCGCTCTTACCGGAACCGGTCGCGCCGATCACCAGGCCGTGCGGGCCCATGCCCTCGTGCGCGGACTCCTTGAAGTCCAGCTCGACCACGTTGCCGTCCGGCCCGACGCCGAGCGGGATGCGCAGCCGGTCCCGGTGGCTGCGCGGCCGCCAGGTCTGCTGGGTGTCCACGGTGGCCGCGTCGCCCACGCCGAGCAGGTCCGGCAGCTCCATGCTGCGGGCCAGCGGCTCCTCGGTGCTGGCGCCCTGCTGCTGGGAGAGCCGGTAGGGGGCGATCTGCCGGGCCAGCCCCTCGGCGGCCGCCATGGTGAGCCGGTCCGGCCGGCCCAGCCGGGAGGTGGCTGTGCCACGGACCAGGTCCAGCCCGCTGCCGTTGCCGGTGTCCAGGCAGAGCAGCCAGCGGCCCGCGTCACGCGGCACCGTGCCGGAGAGGTCGATCACCGTGGCGCCGAGCAGGCCCGGCCCCATCAGCGCGCAGGTCGGCGAGACCTCGCCGCCGTCGAGCACCACCACGAGGTGCGGCGCCGTGGTGAGCGGCTTCGCCTCCGGGGCGAACCGGGGCCGGCCACCCAGCTCGTTGGCGAGCGCCGCCTCCGCCTCGGCCAGGCTGGCGAAGACCATCCGCCGCGCGCCGGCCGCGTCCGTACGCCCCGGGTGCTGGGCGTGCGGCAGCCACTTCACCCAGTCCCACGCCGGCTGCCGGTCCGGCGCGGCCACCACGGCCACCAGGAGGTCGTCCGGAGCGTGGAAGGTGACCAGCTGGGCCAGCGCGGCCCGGGTCAGATCCAGCACCGGCTCCCGGTCGCCGCGCAACGCGATCCGGCTGAACGCGCGCAGCGACAGCGCGGTGGGCAGGTCCGGCACGCTGGAATGGGCCCGGACGAACCGGCGCAGCGCGATCGCGCTCATCGGCTCCAGGTCCTCCACCGGCTTGGTCTCCGGCGGCACGATCTCCACGGCCAGCCGCTGCGGGCCGAGCGCGATCCGCACCTCGCCGAAGTCGTCCTCGGTGATCCGCCGTTCCCACAGCCGGCGCGAGGCGGCGACCGACCAGAGCGCGTCCGGCTCCGGGTGCCGCCAGGTCATCGCGGCGCGCTGCTGCTCGGCGGCGCGCCGGGTGCGCTTGCGCATCTGGGCCAGGTAGCGCATGTAGTCGCGCCGCTGGGCGTTCAGCTCGGCCTTGTCGTTGCCGCCGTTGCCGAGCGTGCCGACCGCCATGCCCAGCATCGACACGCCGAACAGGCCGCCCGCCACGTACGTCATCATGCCGCCGCCGCGACCGGCGTAGAGGAAGGCCATCGCGCCGACGCCGCAGAGCATCGGCAGGATCATCAGCACCTGACCCATGCCCTTGGCCTGCGGCTCCGGCAGCTCGGGCGGGGACTCCAGCAGCACCTCCCCGCGCGGCAGCGCGGGCCCCGGTTGACGCGGAAGCCGGCGGAACACCACCGTGCTCACGGCTGTCTCCTCCCCAGAAGCGGCCCTGCTCGTCGTCGGCCGACGCACCCGAGTCGTCGGGTGGGCAACCTGTGCGACCGCCATCGTAGGTAATCTCCCGGAGGCGCCGTGGACCCACGGGGGCGGCGCGGGCGGCCGAGGTGGATCGTAGGCGAGCACGAGGAGGCCACTGTGGCGACGAAAACGGCGACCGGCGGACTGAGCCGGATCACCATCGTGGCGCCGCGGACCAGGATGGATCTGGCGTTGCCGTCCGACGTGCCGCTGGCCGACCTGCTGCCGACGCTGCTGCGTTACGCCGGCGAGGATCTGGCCGACGAGGGCGTGCGGCACGGCGGCTGGAGCCTGTCCCGGCTCGGCGGTCAGCCGCTCGACGGCGGCCGCACCGCCGCGCAGCTCGGCGTCCGCGACGGCGAGGTGCTCTACTTCAACCCGCGCGCCGCCGCCGCGCCCGAGATCGTCTTCGACGACGTGGTCGACGCGGTCGCCACGGCGACCAACCAGCGGGCCGGCGCCTGGCAGGTCGGCACCACCCGCGCGTTCTCGGTGCTCCTCGCCGGTGCGGCGCTGGCGGCCGGCGCGGCGTTCACGCTGTTCGCGGGGCCGCCCCAGCTGCCCGGCGCGCTCGCCGCGCTGGTGGTCGCGGTCGCGCTGCTGATCAGCGCCGCGGTGCTGTCCCGGGCGGCCGGCGACAGCCGGACCGGCGCCGTGCTGGCCATGGGCGGTCTCGGCTACGCCGCGATCGGCGGCCTGCTGGTCCTCGCCGGTGACCGGCGGCTCTCCGAGCTGGCCAGCCCGCACGTGCTGCTCGCCGCGACCGCGGTCGTGCTCTTCGGCGCGGTCGCCGCGCTGGCCGTCGGGGACCGGCTGCCGCTCTTCCTGGGCGCGGTCGGGGTGGGCGTGGCGGTCGGCTTCGGCGCGGCGCTCTGCCTGGCCTTCGGCATCGGGGCCGCGGCGGCCGCCGCGGTGGTGGCGACGGTGGCGTTCGGCGCCCTGCCGGCGCTGCCCATGATCTCCTACCGGCTGGCCCGGCTGCCGGTGCCGTCGATCCCGACCGGCCCCGACGACCTGAAGAGCGACACCGAGTCGGTGGACGGCCCGCAGGTGCTGCGCAACAGCGAGCGCGCCGACGCGTTCCTCACCGGCCTGCTCTGGACGGTGTCGGTGCTGGTGCTCGGCGGCGAGGTGGTGCTCGCCGACAACGGCCGGCTGCCGGCCGTGCTGCTCTGCCTGGTGCTGGCCCTGCTGGCGTTGCTGCGGGCCCGCCCGTTCCTGGGCCGCGGCCAGCGCACCCCGGTGCTCCTCGCCGGCACGCTCGGCCTGGGGCTGGCCGCCGCGGCCACGTTCGGCGCCAACCCGCTGCCGGTCCGGCTGGGGCTGATCCTCGGCGGCCTGCTGGTGGTCGCCGTGATCAGCCTGATCTACGGGCTCACCGTGGCGGGCAAGCGGATCTCGCCGGTCTGGGGCCGCACCCTCGACATCGTCGAGATCCTGCTGATCGTCGCCCTGGTGCCGCTGGCCGTGTGGGTGTGCGGCCTCTACGGCTGGATCGTCAACCTTCGACCGTGACCGTGCCCATCGCGGTGCCCACCGGCGCGGTCGCGTAGACGGCGGGGCCGTGCTGACCGTCCAGCGGGCGGGCCGGCACGCCCGAGCGGCGGGCCACCTCCCGGACCGCCTTCACGAGCGCCTCGGCGTGACCGTCCATGGCCGCCACCCGCAGCAGCGGCGGGAGCTGCCGGCCGCCGGGGAGCACCACGGCCGCGACGGTGTGCGAGGGGGCGGAGGTGGCGGTCACCGCGTCCACCAGCGCGCCCAGCGACCCGTTGGGGCGGACCCGCAGCGCCAGGCAGCGCTGGGTCCAGCCGCCGCCGCGCAGGCTCTCCCAGCTCTCCACCGGGGACTCGGGGGCCAGATCGAGGCCGGCGCCGGAGACCACCGCCGCGTGCAGCTCGTCCCGGCCGAGCACCCGGTGACCGAGGCCGGCGGCGTTGAGCGCCTTGCCGAGCCGGCCGATGCCGGCCGCGACCGTGCGGTGCACGCCGCGCATGCCGCCGCCCCGGCTCACCGTCTCGGCACGCGCGTCGGCGACCGACAGGCGCAGCGCCACCCAGACCGTGCGGTGCGCCGCCGGGGGCGCGCCCGGCGCCGGGTACCAGACCAGGGTGTGCGAGACGACCTGGGTCTGGGTGACCGGCCCGGAGAAGTCGGCGAGCACCGCGAGCGCCCGGTCCACCACCGCCGCCTCGATCGACCCGGCCGGGGAGCCGGGCCGGCCGGTCAGCGCGACGGCGGCGAACCAGCCCCGGTCGTCCTGCCCGATGCCGAGCCGGGTGCCGCGCTCGGTCAGCTCGACGACGGACAGGTCCGGGGCGAGCGCGGCCAGCCGCGCGTCACCGGCCGGCGCGACGCCCCGGGCCCGGTCCCGGCGGCGGCGCAGCCGGCGGCGGAGCATGAGGTCCTCGTACCACCAGCGGCCGCCCCGCCGGGCGAAGGCGGCCACCACGGCCAGCAGCGCCAGCGCGCCGACGGTGGCGAGCAGCCAGGTCGGGCCGCCGGTGGCGAACCAGACGGCGAGCGCGGCGCACTCCAGCACCACGAGCTGGCCGACGACGACCGGACCGAGCCGGCCGCGCCGGCGCCGGTCGGCCGGGGTGACCGGTCGGTCCGCCGGCACGGCGGGGGCGGTGGCCGTACGACCGGGTGGCGCCTGGACCTGGGTCATCGGTGAGGGTCCCTTCTGGACATCCTGGGCATCCGCCGGTGCGGTGCGTCGCCGGGTGGCGGGCGGGGTCCCGGTGAACCGTCGACGGCCCCTTATCGTAGGGAAGCCCGCGGCGGAGTTCGGACCTGATCGCCGCGCGGACCCACCCCTGCCGGAGGTTAGTCATGCGGACCCGCCGCGATCAGGTGCAGGCGTACCGCTTCGTCACCCGCCGGATCGTCTCGGCGCTGCTCTCCGGCGACCCGGAGACCAACGACCTGCCGATGCGGCGGCTCGGCATGGCGGTGTTCGGCAGCGTCATCGCGGCCGCCGTCGTGCTGGGCGGCGCGGGGGCGTACGGGCAGTTCACCAGCAACTCCGCCCCGCTGGAGCCGAACACGCTGGTGATCGAGCGGGAGACCGGGGCGACCTACGTCTTCACCGACGACAAGGTGCTGCACCCGACGCTCAACTACGCCTCGGCCCGGCTCATCCTCAACGACGCCGGCGCGCCGGTCCGCACCATGTCCCAGGCCTCGATCAAGGATCGGCCGCGGGGCCGGGCGGTCGGCATCGTGGGCGCCCCGGACGCCGTGCCGGACCGGAAGTCGCTGGTCGGCCTCCCCTGGTCGGTGTGCGACGTGCCCGACGCGAACGACCCGGAGCGCTCCACCACCCGGCTGGTGATCGACCGGCCGCTGCCCGGCGGCACCCCGCTCACCGACCGGGCCGTCCTGGTCAAGCTGAACGACGCGCGCTACCTGCTGACCGGCGGCGCGCGGCTGCGGGTGGTCGGCGACGAGCAGGCGCTGGTGGCGTTGAAGATGGCCGGGGCGACCACCCTCACGGTCGGGCAGCAGTTGCTCAATGCCGTGCCGGTCGGCCCGGCGCTGCGCAAGCCGACCATCGACGGGGAGGGCAACCCCAGCGGGCTGACCGTCGGCGACCGTCCGGCCCGGGTCGGCCAGGTCTACCGGGCCGCCGGCCAGTACTACGTACTGGCCAAGCAGGGCCTGGTGGCGATCCGCGAGGTGACGGCCCTGCTGCTGCTCGGCGGCGGCGGCCAGGTCACCGACATCACCCCGGACCAGGCCGGCCAGCTGCTCACCGACCAGCGGCTGGAGGCCGAGGGCCTGCCGGACCGGCTGCCCACCCTGCACGAGGTCCGCGCCGGGCGGACGGTGCTCTGCGCCACGTACCGCTCCGGGCCGGGCGGCCAGCCGACCACCAGCCTGGAGGTCTTCGACCAGCCGCCGGCCGAGCTGACCGCGTCGACCGGGGTGGCGGCGCGGCAGAGCGACCGGGACGCGGTCCGGACCGCCGAGAGCGTGCTGCTGCCCGGCGGCAAGGGCGTGCTGGTGCAGGCCACCGCCGGGGAGACCGGCAAGGCCGCGGCCGGCGCGACGGTCTACCTGATCACCGCGCAGGGCGTCCGTTACCCGCTCGGCACCGCCTCCGGCGACGCGAAGAGCGCCCTGGGGTACGGCGACGTGACGCCGCTCGCGGTGCCCGCGTCGCTGCTGGCGCTGGTGCCGACCGGGCCGACCCTGGAGCGCCAGGACGCGATGAACCAGTTCGATCCGGGTGCGGCGGCGAGCGGCGGCGCGACCTCCGGGCCGGGCGACGACGCGGCCCCTGCGCAGGGCGGATGACCGCGACGGACACGGTCCGATGTGGATAGGACCGGTTGACGGGTCGCCCTGGCTGGCCCGGGTCGACTAACCTGAACGTGGCCAACGGTTCTCGACGATGACTACGGGGATGCAGCCATGACCGGGCGCACGACAGTGGACGTACTGTCCTTGGAGGACTTCCACCAGCGGCTCGAGCGCCGGCTGAGCGAGGCGGAGTCGGTGTTGAAGAAGCTCAACACCGAGATGCAGTGCCGGCCACCGGCACTCGGCACGTTCACCGACGCCACCGACAACTCCCGTCGCTACTCCGAGACGCACCAGAGCTACGTCAACCACGTCGAGCGGTTGCGACGGGCGATCGTGGCCGCCCAGAAGGCCACCAAGACCATCATGACCAACTACAAGACGGCCGAGGCACGCAACGCCGCCGCCGCGGCCGACATCGTCGCCGCTCTCTCCGGGCTGACCGAGGCGATGAAGCCGAAGGGAGAGGATCCGCGTGTCTGAATACACCCAGCGCTACGAGCACGTCAGCCACAAGGAGCTCTACCAGGGCGTCAACGCCGGTGACCCGAAGCAGATCGACGGGCTCAGCGCCCAGTGGACGTCGATGAAGGGCACCCTCGACGACCTCAGCCGGGATCTGACCGCCGACCTGGACGCGCTGCTGAAGACCTGGACGGGCGACGCCGCCCGGGAGTTCCACCGCCGGCTCAACCTGGTCGCCGACTACTCCGGCAACCTGGCCGAGGGCATGACGGGCATCCGACAAGGGCTCGACATGATGGCCAGCGAGCTGCGCACCGCCCAGGCGAAGGCGGAGAGCCCCGAGGAGACCGACGACAACGACAAGCTGCTCTCCGGAGCCGGCAAGGGCTTCCTGGTCGGCGGTGTGCCGGGCGCGCTGGTCGGCGGCATCGTCGGCCACGAGCAGGACAAGGCCGAGCAGGAGAAGGCGCACCAGCGGATGGTGCAGGTCGTCGCCAAGCTGGCCGAGGGCTACGACTTCTCGGCCTACGGCCGGATCGTCGTGCCGGAGCCGCCGGACTCGGGGCTCCCGGGTCACGGCGATCCGACGGACCCGACGCTGAAGAGTGGCCCCTCGGTCGGCACGCCGTCGGCCGGGCCGGGCGTGGGCAGCTTCGGTCCCGCCGCGAACGGCACCGCGACCACCTCGGGCGTGCACCACACCGCCCCGGGCAGCGGCACGGTCGGCGGCACGACGGGCGGCGGTGACACGACGGCCGGCGTGCCCGGCGCGGGCACGCCGGGCACCATCGGCGCGGGCAGCACGGTCGAGCCGACCGGCACCTCGCTCGCCGGTGCGGCCCCGCTGACCGCGACCGGCCTGACCACCGGCCTGGCGGCGGGCCCCGGGCTCGGCGGCACCAACGCGACCCTGCCGACCGCCGGGGGCGGCTCGCTCTACGGCATGCCGGGCGTGCTGGGCGGCACCGGGTCGCTGGCCGGCTCGGGCGGCGGCTCGGCGACCTCCGGCCGGGTCGGCGGGATCGGCGCCGAGAGCCGGTCGGCCGCCGGCACCGGCCGCCTGGCCTCCGGGCGCGGCGTGACGGTCGAGACGGAGGGCCGGTCGACCGGCAAGAGCGGCACGGCCGGGCGTCCCGCCATGGCCGGCCGCAACGGTGTGCTGGGCGCGCGTGGCGGGGAGGACGACGAGTCCGAGGGCCGGCTGACCTGGCTGACCGAGGACGAGATGGTCTGGTCCGACGGCGAGGCGGCTCCGCCGCCGGTGCTCGGCGGCAACTGACCGCAGGCTCACGACGGCGCGGCGTCCCCCACCGGGGCGCCGCGCCGTTTCGCGTCCGGCGGGGGAGGCGGGACCCGGTTCGTCCACAGCGAATGGTGGGACGGGTCACGTCGACCGGGAAGATCGTTGAGCTGCACGAGGCGGAGCTGACCGATAGGTTGAAACGGTGCTGCCCGTAGCGTTCGCCTCGTCCCTCTGGACGGCCACGCTGCGCAGGATCACCCGCACGGCGGTGACCGCGCTCGCGCTCATCGCCGGCCTCACCGGCCCGGCCGTCATGCCGGCCGCCGGCCACCTCCACCCGGCCGCGGTGGCCCGTCCGGCCGCCGACCTCCGGGTCGACGCCCCGGTCGCCGTTCCCGTCGACGTGGGCCCGGCCGTCCGTCCGGCTCCGGCGGCGTCCGGCGTCCGGCCCGCCGCCGACTCATCCTTCCGGCACCCGCTCGCCGCTCCGGCCCCGGCGGGACCGCCGCACCGGGCCGTCGCCGACGCCCCCGCACCGGTGGCGGGTCCCGGCGTCGTGGTCGCCGCCGACCCCGGCCGGGCCGCCATCGCCCGCCGCGGCCCGCCGCGCGCCTGATCGCGCCGCCCCGGTAACGCCCGGGCGCCCCTCGACCGCGCCCCGCCGTTCCCCCGTCGCGTGCCGCCGCGACCCCCGCCCGCCGACCGGGCCCCGACCGTTGACTCCGACCGTTCCACCCATGAGGTGCTGGTGATGCAGACCGTCTTCTCCACCGTCCTGCCCGACGTTCCCCGAGCCGCCGTGATCTGGCTGGCCCTGCTCGCCGTGGCGGCGCTCGTGGTCGCCGCACTGATCGTCCGCCCGGACCGGTTCCGGTCGGTGTTCGGCGACCGGATCAGCGAGGCCGCCCGGCCGAGCAGCATCGAGCTGGCCGAGCAGGCCCGCGAGCACGCCCGGGAGCAGTCCCGGTACGCGCAGGAGGTGGCGGTTGCCGCGTCGCGGGCGGCGGCGACCGCCGAGCGGCGCCGGACCGAGTGGCTGGCCGCGCAGGAGGAGGTCGAGGAGGCGTGGCGGGCGTACGAGGCGGCGGAGGTGGACGTCCGCCGGCTGGCCGCCGCCGCGGCGCTGCCCCTGCCCCGGACCGCCCGGACCCCCGCCGAGTACGTGGATCGGGAGCGCTGGCTGCACCGGGCCGCCCTGGACGCCCAGTGGCGCAAGGAGATCACCGTGCAGCAGCTCAGCGACATCCTCGGCCACCGGGGGTGGGATCCGAGCCGGCACCCGGTCGAGCAGGAGCTGCTGCTGCGCCGGCTGGTCCGGGACAACCTCCGGGCCCGGCAGGAGGCCGCGCGGGAGCGGGAGCAGGCCGCCTGGCGGGCCGCCGAGCTGGCCGCCGCCGCCGCGCGGAGCCTGCGCGACGAGGCGTACGCGGCCACCCGGCCGGTCACCGAGCCGCGGCCGGCGTTGTCCATCGTGGACCTGACCGGGCCGGAGGCCACTCGTGAGCTGCCGACCGCAGCCCGGGCGGCCGAGACCACCCGCGAGCTGACCCCGGTGGCCCGGGGCCGGGCGGCCGTGCCCGCGTACTGACGCGCCGGGCGGAGCTGGCCCGGCTCGGTTAGCGTGACCTCGTGTCCCGTGAAGCCTGGGTACTCGTCGTGCTCGCCGCCGTCGCCGCGCTGGCGACGCTGGTCGGGGCGGTGCTGCTCGCCGTCCGGGTGGTCCGCACCCGCCGCATGCTGGGCGCGCTCGGGGTCGGCGGCAAGGTCGCCTTCTACGGCGCGCTGATCTACACGATCCTGCCGGTGGATGTGCTCCCCGACCCGATCTACCTGGACGACATGGGCGTGCTGGCCGGGGCGCTCATCTACCTGGGCCGGCTGGCCGCGAAGCACCGGGCCGCGCAGCGCGCGCTGCCCGACCGGTCGGAATCCCCGCCGGGCACGGGCCGGCAGCACCGTCCCGTGCCATGATCGGCGCGGGGCCGGCGGCCGGTCCCGCACCAGGGCAGCGAGGACGGCACATGGCGGGCGACCACCGGCTGGACCCCCACGACGAGCGGGTCGCCCGGTTCTTCCGGGACCGGCATCTCGCCACGCTGACCACTCTGCGCGCGGACGGCACCCCGCACGTCGTACCCGTGGGGGTCACCTTCGACGCGGACGCCGGCCTGGCCCGCGTGATCACCTCGGGTGCCTCGGCCAAGGCCCGGCACGTCGCCGCGGCGGGCGCGGCGGGCACCCCCGTGGCGGTCTGCCATCTCGACGGCCGCTGGTGGCTCACCGTGGAGGGCCGGGCGGTGCTGCGCCGCGACCCGGAGGCGGTGGCGGAGGCCGAGCGACGGTACGCCGCCCGCTACCGCACCCCGCGTCCGAATCCGCAGCGGGTGGTCATCGAGATCGCTGTGACCCGCCTCCTGGGCAGCCTCCCCACCGGCACCGTCTGACCCGGTCGTCACGGCGCCGGCCGCCCGTTCGCGCCCGGTGTCCGGTTCTCCCGTGACGGGGGCCACCCGCGGAAATCGGGGCACGCACCGGGCCGTTGCACCTCCCGTACGAGCGGTACGAGCGAGCGGGCGGCAGGCCCGTCCGCCCCCGGTGAGCGAGCGGGGCCGCGCCCTGGAGCGCGCACCGAGACCCCCCGAGAGCACGCCGAGCGCCACTCCCGGTGCCGCGTCTCCGCAACCCGGAGACGTCAACCCCCGAATGGAGCTTCGACATGAACTCGATCTTCCGTAAGAGCATGCTGTCGGTCGCCGGCCTGATGGTGTGCGGCGGGACCGTCGTCGGTCCGGCCGTCGCGGCGCAGGCCACCCCGTCGAGCGCCCTCAAGGGCAAGGGCGAGCGCAGCGCCGGCTACGAGTACGAGGCGCAGCCGAACTTCTTCTACTGCGGCCCGGCCTCGACCCGGATCGCGCTGTCGGCCGAGGGCAAGGAGGTCAGCCAGGACGAGCTGGCCGCCAAGCTGGGCACCACCGAGAACGGCACCGACTCGGCCATCGACATCACCCGGGTGCTCAACGAGTACACCGGCGGCAAGTACAAGACCACCGAGATCCGGGACGACGTGGCCACCAGGGAGCAGGTCGAGCGCCTGCGGGCCGACGTGAAGGCCGCCGTCGACCAGGACCGGCCGGTCGTCGCGAACATCCTGGGCGGCGCGCTGGACATCGACGGCGTGGAGCACAGCTACCCCGGCCACTACCTGACCGTGGTGGAGTACAAGGACGACGGCAACACGGTGCTGATCGCCGACCCGGCCAGCCCGAACGAGCCGACGTACTGGATGGACGTGACCGAGCTGGCCAACTGGATCGCCGGCCGCGGTTACAGCTCCTGACCGAACCGAGCCGAGGGCCGGTCTCCCCGAGCGGGAGGCCGGCCCTTTGCGTCCCCGAACCCCGGACGGCCCCGCTAGAGTCTGACCGTGCCGCGACCGGTGATCTTCGACCTGTTCCACACCCTGGTGCCCGGCGGTGACCCCGAGCGGGACCGGGTGGTCGGTGAGATGGCGCTGATGGTGGGGGTGGAGCCGGCCGCGCTGGTCGAGGCGTACCACGCCACCTGGCGGGACCGGATGACCGGTTGGGACGCCGCGGAGACCGTACGTGTCCTGGCCCGGCGCCTCGGCGGCGCACCCACCGAGGAGCAGGTGGCGCGGGCCGCGGCGCACCGCCGCGCACTGGCCCGGCGGCTGCTGGCCGGCGTCCCGCCGTCGACCGTCGCGGTGCTGGACGCGCTGCGCGCCGACGGCCACCCGATCGGGCTGGTCAGCAACGCCACCGCGGAGAACGCCGAGGCGTGGCCGTCGACCGAGGTGGCCCGCCGGTTCGACGTGGCGGTCTTCTCGTGCGACGTGGGCGTGGCGAAGCCCGACCCGGCGATCTACCGGTTGGCGGCCGAACGCCTCGGTGTCGGGCCGGCCGACTGCGTCTTCGTCGGTGACGGCGCCGACGGCGAGCTGGCCGGAGCGGCGGCGGTCGGCATGAGGGTGGTCCGGACCACCGAGCACAACGACAGCGACCCGAGCTGGACCGGCCGGGCCCTCACCGCGCTCGGCGAGCTGCCCGACCTGCTGCGCGAGCCGGCCCGGGGGCGCTGACCCGGCGACGCCCTCCCGCCACGGGGACGGGAGGGCGCCGGGAGCCGGCGGATCAGTGGGTGAGGATCTGCGACAGCACGTCGTGCACGTGGGTGTTCGGGTGCTTGCCGGTGAACTGCTCGGCCAGCGGCCCGTACGCGGTCACCGGCACGTCGGCGCCGGTGTGGCCGCTGGTCGTCCAGTCCAGGTTGAAGCTCTGGCTGCTGCCCTTGATCGGGAACGGGCCGTCCTCGGCCGAGATGTCGTCACCGGACTCGTCCGAGGTGGCGGTGTCCTCGACGGTCAGGCCGCCGCACTCGTGGTCACCGGTCACCACGACCAGGGTGTCCGGGTGGGTGGCCGCGAAGTTGCGGGCGACCGCCACGGCCTTCTCCAGCTCGCCGAGCGCCTGGAGCATCCGGGTGCCGTTGTTGTTGTGGGCGAACTCGTCGATGCCCTCCTCCTCGACGAGGAGGAAGAAGCCCTTCTTGTTCGTCGACAACGTCGAGAGCGCCTTCTCGGTCATCGTGGCCAGGCTGGCCGGCGGGGCGTAGACGTCACCCTGGCCCTCGGGGCGCTGCTGGAACAGCTCCTCGTTGCCGAAGAGGCCGAGAAGCTTGTCGCCCTTGGCGGCCCGGAGCTGCGCGGCGGTGGAGACGTAGCGGTAGCCCTTGGCCTTCGCCTTGGCGATCAGGTCGCCCTTGGTGCCCCGGCTGGCCTCGGACGTGTCCTCGGCCGGCTTGTCCGGGTACGCGCCGGCGTTGCCGGCGGGCAGCCACCAGTCCTCGCCACCGCCCAGGATCACGTCGGGGCGGGTGACGTCCAGGTACTGCCGGGCGATCTCGTCCTGCGCGCCGCGGTCGGCGGCGTTGGCGAAGAACGCGGCCGGGCTGGCGTCGGTGACCTGGGCCGTGGTGACCAGGCCGGTGGACTTGCCGGCCGCCTTGGCCTGGGCGCCGAGGGTGGGCAGCGGGTTGCCGTCCACGTCGACGCTGATCGCGCCGTTGTAGGTCTTCTCGCCGGTGGCCCAGGCGGTGGCCGCCGCGGCCGAGTCGGTGATCGGCGTCTTCGGGTCGTGCGGGCTGGTGGTGAGCTGGCCGGAGTACGGCAGCTTGTCCATGGTGAGCTGGCCGTCGAGGCCGGCCAGGTAGAGGCGGGCCGCCTCGCGCTGGGCGGCGGACATGCCGTCGCCGTTGATGAAGATGACGTTGCGGGCCTTGCCCTTCGCCGCGCCGGCGTCGGCGTCGGTGATCGGGTTGGCCAGGCTCAGTCCGGCGGCGGCCACCACCCCCGCGACGACGGGGGCGAGCAGCCAGCGGCTGGAACGGAAATTCACGGGTGTCCTCCTGGCGGATGGATCGCTGGGCAGCCACCACGCAACCGCAGCCACCGGCCGGGCAGTTGGCCGTCAGATTAACGGGGGGCGGCGGTTGCCGGGACTCTTGTCGCCCCGGGCAACGGAGTCGCCGGATTGGAGCGTTCGCCCGGGGGTAGTGGCGAGACCAAGCCGTTCCGCAACCCACCGGTAAGGGGCTTCGAGATGAACGACGTACGGAAGGAGCGGGACGTCGTCGACGTCCTGACGACGGACCACCACGAGGTCGAGGCGATCTTCGTCGAGCTGGAGAGCCGGCAGGGCAGCCCGGAGCACCGCCGGCAGCTCGCCGACGTGATGATCGCGGAGCTGGTCCGGCACGCCGTGGCCGAGGAGGCCTATGTCTACCCGGCCGCCCGCAAGGCGCTGCCCGACGGCGACCAGCTCGCCGAACACGAGATCTCCGAGCACGCCGACGCTGAGCGGACCATGAAGGAGCTGGAGTCGGTGGACCCCTCCGACCCCCGCTTCGACGAGCTGCTGACCCACCTCACGGCGACCATCAGGCATCACGTGCAGGACGAGGAGAGCGACCTCTTCCCCCGGCTGCGCGCGGCCTGCGCGCACGAGGAGCTGGTCGAGCTGGCCGGCAAGGTGGAGGCGGCGAAGAAGTCGGCGCCGACCCGGCCGCACCCGGCCGCGCCGGACCACCCGCCGGCGAACCGGCTGCTCGCCCCGGGCACCGGCCTGGTCGACCGGATGCGTGACGCGCTCAGCGGCCGGCCCACATCCATGGCGGAGCTGCGCGAGAAGTCCTGACCACCGGCCGAGGCGGCCACGCTCCCGGCACGGGGGGCGTGGCCGCCGCCGTGTGCCGGCAGCGCCACCCCGACCCGCGCCGCTTGTTAGCGTCAGGCCGGACATCATCACGGGCGGAGGCGGGTCGGCGTGGATCGGTTCAGGACGCGTTTCGAGGTACGGGACGAGCGGTTCCGCCGGATCAACGGCGACGAGTGGACGGAGTGCCTCTGGACCGGGGGCCGCTGGCTGGAGGGTCCGGCCTGGTTCCCCGCCGGGCGTCACCTGGTCTTCAGCGACATCCCGAACGACCGGCTGCTGCGCTGGGACGAGACCACCGGCGCGGTCGGGGTGTTCCGCCAGCCGGCCGGCTACGCCAACGGGCACACCGTCGACCGGCGGGGACGGCTGGTGAGCTGCGAGCAGGGCAACCGGCGGGTCACCCGGACCGAGGCCGACGGCACCGACACGGTGCTCGCCGAGCGCTGGCGCGGCAAGCGGCTGAACAGCCCCAACGACGTGGTCGAGCACTCCGACGGATCGATCTGGTTCACCGACCCGAGCTACGGCATCGACAGCGACTACGAGGGCCACCGGGCCGAGAGTGAAATCGGCGGCAACCACGTCTACCGGGTCGACCCGCACGACGGTGAGGTGCGGCTGGTCGCCGACGACTTCGGGCAGCCCAACGGGCTGGCGTTCAACCTCGACGAGTCCCTGCTCTACGTGGTCGACACCCGGGCGAAGCACCTGCGCCGGTTCACGGTGACCGAGCGCGGCACGCTACGTGGCGGCGAGGTCTTCGCCACCTGCGACGCCGGCTCCTTCGACGGCGTGCGCCTCGACGACGCCGGCCGGGTCTGGGCGGCGGCGCACGACGGGCTGCACTGCTTCGACCCGGACGGCACGCTGCTCGGCAAGCTGCACCTGCCGGAGGTGGTCGCCAACTTCACCTTCGGCGGCCCGAAGCGCAACCAGCTCTACATCTGCGCCTCCAGCTCCCTGTTCAGCCTCCGGGTCAACGTCAACGGCGCGCGCTACCCGGGCTGGTGACCGGTCAGGCCTCCGGAGCGATCCGCCGGAGGCTGTCCACCTCGGACACGATGATCGCCTCCAGCGGGCAGGACTCGGCCGCGTCCAGCACCGACTCGTCGGCGGGGATCCGCTCGGCCACCGGCCGGGACAGCCCGTCGACCAGCACGAAGTGCCCCGGCGCCACCCCGGCGCAGATCCCCGACCCGATGCACCGGGTCGGGTCGACGTGCAGCCGCCACTCGCTCGCTCCGCTCACGCGCCCTCCTCCACCCCGGCCCGGCTCACCAGGCCACCGGCATGGCCACCAGGCCCCGCACCAGCAGGCCGCTCTTCCAGGTCAGCTCCTCCACGGGCACGGCCAGCCGGAGTCCCGGGGTCCGGTCGAGCAGGGTCTCCAGGACCACCCGCAGCTCCATCCGGGCCAGCTGCGCGCCGACGCAGTGGTGTACGCCGTGCCCGAAGCCGAGGTGCGGATTGACCGCACGGGTCAGGTCGAGCCGGTCGGCGTCGGCGAAGACGCTGTCGTCCCGGTTGGCCGCCGCGATGTTGACCACCACCGGCTCGCCGGCCCGGACCAGCACCCCGCCCAGCTCGACGTCCTCGGTGGCGTAGCGGGGGAAGGCCGCCGTGGCGCCGAGCGGGATGAACCGCATCAGCTCCTCGACGGCGACCGGCACCAGGTCCGGCCGGTCCCCCAGGGTGTCCCAGGCGCCGGGGGTGGTGAGCAGGACGTACACCATGTTGGGGATCTGGGTCACGGTGGTCTCGTGGCCGGCGGCGAGCAGGCCGGCGGCGAGGGTGACCATCTCCTGCTCGGTGAGCCGGTCGGCGTTCTCGTCGCGCGCCCGCACCATGGCGCTGAGCAGGTCGTCGGCGGGTTCGACCCGGCGCCGGGCGACCAGCTCGCCCATGTAGGCGAGCAGGCTGTCGAAATAGTGCCGGGCCCGCTCCGGCTCCAGCGAGGTGGTCGAGACGATCGCCTCGGACCAGGTGTGGAACCGGTCCTGGTCGGACACCGGCACACCGAGCAGGTCGCAGATCACCCGGATGGGCAGCGGCGTGGCCAGGTGCGCCACCAGGTCGGCGGGTGGCCCGGCGGCCAGCAGCCCGTCGACCAGCTCGTCGGCCACCGCCCGGGTACGCGGCCGCAGCTCCTCGACCCGGCGCGCGGTGAACGCCTTCGCCACGAGCCGGCGCAGCCGGGTGTGCTCCGGCGGGTCCATCGAGAGGATCCCGGTCTCCTGTCGGAGCGGGGTGTTCCGGGGTTCGTCGCGCCCGATCGACGCGGCCCGGCTGAACCGGGGGTCGCCGAGTACCGTCTTCACGTCGGCGTGCCGGGTCGCCAGCCAGGCGGGCTCGCCGTAGGGCAGTTGGACCCGGACCAGCGGCTGCTCGCGCAGCTCGGCGTAGCGGTCGTCCAGGTCGAGCCGGACAGGGGCGTTGAACGGGTAGCGCTGCGGGATGGTCGCCTGGGAAGTGTCGGTCACCGGCTGGCTCGCTCTCGTCCACGGCACCGCGGGCGGTGCGGGTCGACTCCGCACGACTCGACGCCGAGTCATGCCCCGACTGCGGATGGTAGCGAGATCGGTCGATGGGGACCAGAGGGTTGTTCCGGTTCCGACACGACGATCCCGGGCCGCCCGCGCGGGAGGACCCGGGATCGGAAGCCGGTCAGCGGCCGGTGTCGCCCTCGCCGGTCCGCTGCTGCGCCATGTCGACACCCTTGTCGATCTTGTCGTCGTACTTGCCCTGGGTCCGTTTGTCGGCCATGTCGCCGCCCTTTTCGATCCCCTGGTCGACCTGCTTGTCGTGCTTGTCGGCGAAGTCCTTGGCCTTGTCCATGAAGTCGCTCATGTCCGTGCTCCCTTCGATACCGTGAATGCCTTCCCTGGGGCCGGCGGCACAAACGCTGCCTGTCCGGAGGTCGCCCGGGTGTCGGATTCACGTGCGTCGGGTACCAACGGCCACGATCGAGGAGGCGACGTGGACGAGGACGCGGGAACGCCGGAACCGGCGGCACGAAACCGGGCCGCGGGCCCACGACAGGCCTGGGCCGGGCTGCCCTGGCCGGTACGGACGGCGGTCACCTGGAGCGCCTGTCTCGTGGTGGTGATCGTCGCGCTCTGGCTGCTCGGGAAGATCGCGGTGCTGCTGGCCCCGCTGGCCGTGGCGCTGGCCGGCACGCTGTTCCTCACCGCACTGCTCGACCCGGTGCTGCTCGGACTGCGCCGGCTCCGGGTGCCGCCGGCGCTGGCCGCCCTGCTCAGCGTCCTGCTGCTGCTCGGCGTCCTGGTGGGCGTCGGCGCGCTGGTGTGGAACCTGACGGCGAGCCAGTTCGGCGAGCTGAGCCAGCAACTCGACCAGGGCCTGCAACGCAGCCGGGACTTCGTCACCTCCAGCCTGCCGGTGACCGACGAACAGCTCGACCGCCAGGTCGAGCAGATCCGGCAGGGGCTCAGCGGCAGCGCCCCCGATCCGGTCGCCGGGGCGCGGACGGCCGCCGAGGTTGCCGGCTCGATCCTGCTCGGACTGGTGCTGCTCTTCTTCCTGCTCAAGGACGGCCGGTCGATGTGGCACTGGGTGCTGCGCCGGATGACCGGGCCGCGCCGGGACGTGACCGCCGAGGCGGGCCGGGCCGGCTGGCGGACGCTGGGCGCGTACAGCCGCGGCACGATGATCATCGCGGCGATCGACGCGATCGGCATCGGGCTGGCGCTGGTGGTGCTGCGCGTCCCGCTGGCCCTCCCCCTCGCGCTGATCACCTTCCTCGGCGGGTTCGTGCCGATCATCGGCGCCACCGTGGCCGGCGCGATCGCCGTGCTGGTCGCCCTGGCCGCCAACGGCCCCACCACCGCCCTGCTCACCCTCGCCGCGGTGATCGCCGTGCAGCAGATCGAGGGCAACCTGCTGGAGCCGCTGGTGATGAAGCGGCAGGTCCAGCTCCACCCGGCGGTCATCCTCGTGGTGGTCACCGCCGGCACGCTGATCGCCGGCATCGCGGGTGCGTTCGTCTCGGTGCCGATCGCCGCCGTCACCTGGCGGGTGCTGGACACCGTGCAACGCCACCGCGCCGCCCTTCCGGACTGACCCATCCCGGTCGCGGCGGCAGAGGCGGGTGCGCTGCCCGCCCGATCCGGCCCGGTCAGGCCGGGTGGGGCTGGCGCAGGTGGGTGGTGAACCAGGTCCCGGCCTGGTCGGCCACCTGTTCCAGGGTGCCCGGCTCCTCGAAGAGGTGCGTGGCGCCGGGCACGATCCGCAGCTCGGCGATGTCGCCCAGCTCCGCCCGGGCCTGCTCGTTGAGCACGATCACCTCCTCGTCCAGCCCACCGACGATCAGCAGCGTCGGTGCGCGTACCGCCGAGAGCGAGCTGCCGGCCAGGTCCGGACGGCCACCACGGGAGACCACCGCCCCCACCTGGTCGGGCCGGGCGGCCGCGGCGACCAGTGCGGCGGCCGCGCCGGTGCTCGCGCCGAAGAGCCCGATCGGCAGCCGGCCCAGGGTCGGCTCGCCGGCCATCCAGTCCACGATCGCGGCCAGCCGCTCGGCGAGCATCCCGATGTCGAAGCGCAGCTCGGCGGTGACCGCGTCCCGCTCGTCCTCCTCCGGGGTCAGCAGGTCGACCAGCACGGTGCCCAGCGCCCGCCCGTTGAACTCGTGCGCCACCGCGACGTTGCGCGGGCTGTGCCGCGAACTGCCACTCCCGTGCGCGAACAACACCACCCCCACGGCCCCCGACGGCACCATCACATCGGCAACCAGCCCACCTTCCACAACAGGAACACTCACCTCACGCCCATCCCCCATACCCCACACCTCCTCCCCCGGGGCATACCCAACACCGGCGTGATCATGAAGTTGGCGGCAAGGAGAGCGGTTTCCACCACCGCTAACTTCATGATCACCGGGGCGAACGGCGGGGGCAGGGGGGCGGGGGGCGGGGGGCGGCAGGGGGCGGTTGAGGGTTGCCTTGACGTCGGCGGCAAGGTTTAGCGTTTGGGCGGTCAGGGGGCGAGCGCCAGGTGGGGGCGGGTGGGATGCGGATCGGTGAGTTGGCCGAGCGGGCCGGGACCAGCACCCGGACCCTGCGCTACTACGAGTCCCAGGGGCTGGTGTGCCCACGCCGGTCGGCGAACGGCTACCGGGTCTACGACGAGGCGGAACTGCGCGTCGTGCACGAGATCCGGGCGCTGCTGGCGGTCGGCTTCGGGCTGGACGACATCCGGCCGTTCGTGGCCTGCCTGCGGGCCGGCAACAGCTCCGGCGACGTCTGCCCCGACTCGGTGGCGGTGCTGCGGCGCAAGCTCGCCGAGGTGGACGACTACCTGGACCGGCTCGGCACGGTCCGCCACCAGCTGCACGACCAGCTCGCCCGCGCGATCGCCCATCGGGAGGAAACATGCCTCAGGACACGCAACAGGGCCGACTGACCCCGGTCACCGACGAGACCTTCGCGGCCACCGTGCTGGCGGCCGACCGGCCGGTGGTGGTCGACTTCTGGGCGGAGTGGTGCCCGCCCTGCCGCCCGGTCTCCCGCCACCTGGCGGAGCTGGCCGAGGAGTTCGGCGACGCGCTGCGCTTCGTCACCGTCAATTCGGACGAGAACCCGCAGACCACGCGGGCGTACCAGATCATGTCGATGCCGACGATGCTGGTGTTCCGGGACGGCCAGGTGGTCGGCTCGATCGTCGGCGCACGGCCGAAGAACCACCTGCGGCTGAGCTTCGCTCGGCACCTGGACGGTTGAGCCCGCCGGGATCGGGAAGGCGCGGGGTGACCACGGACCCCGACGGATCGCGAGGCTCGTCATGGCGAAGCAGGACAGGTCCCGAGAGCAGGAGCTCACCGATCAGGAAAACCGCAAACAGGAGCTGAAGGGCTCGCCGGACTGGGCGGACCGCGCCTCCGTGGCACGCACCGCCGACGACGCGCGGGCGACGGCTCCGCGCGACGCCGGCGGCCGGCCGTCCAACGGCCGCCAGTTCTGAGGTACGCCGACGAAGCCCCGGCCCGCACGCGGGCCGGGGCTTCGCTCAGCTCATGTTCTCGGGCAGGTGCAGCAGGGGCGCCCGCCCCGGCGGCTGCTCCAGCTGCGGCCCGGACGGGTGCGCCGGCGGCACCGGCACGGTGACCGGCTGGGCGGCGGTGACGCGCAGCGGCTCGCCGTGGTGCCGCAGCTCCAGCACGGTGTCCGGCCCCCCGTTGCGCAGCGAGTACGTCGTCTGGTGCGGCCGGACGTCGACCCGCAGCCGCATGGAACGCCACTGGAGGGAGAACTCCAGTCGGCTGAGCCGGCTGGAGAGTCGCGGCGAGAACGAGAGCGTCCCGTCGTGGTCGCGCAGGCCGCCGAAGCCGGCCACGAGGGCGATCCAGGCCCCGGCGAGCGAGGCCATGTGCACGCCGTCCCGGGTGTTCTCGTTCAGGTCGTGCAGGTCCATCAGCGCGGCCTCGCGCAGATAGCGGTGGGCCAGCTCGGGGTGACCCACCTCGGCCGCCATCACCGCCTGGGTGCAGGCGCTCAGCGAGGAGTCCCGGACGGTGCGCCGCTCGTAGTAGCTGAAGTTCCGCACCTTCTCCGCGTCGCTGAACGCGTCGCCCCGCCAGTGCATGGCGAGCACCAGGTCCGCCTGCTTGACGACCTGCTTCCGGTACAGGTCGAAGTACGGGTAGTGCAGCAGCAGCGGGTACTTCTCCGGCGGCGTGTGCTCGAAGTCCCACTCCTGCAACCGGGTGAAGCCCTCCACCTGCCCGTGCACTTCGAACTCCGCGTCGTACGGGACGTGCATGGCGTTCGCCGCGTCCCGCCAGGCGGCCGCCTCCTCCTCGGTGACGCCGAGGTCCTGGGCCTGGTCCCGGTGGCGCATCGCGCAGTCGGCGGCGGTGAGCAGGTTCCGCTGCGCCATCAGGTTGGTGTAGACGTTGTCGTTCTTCACGGCGGTGTACTCGTCGGGGCCGGTCACCCCGTCGATGTGGAACCTGCCGGTGCGGTCGTGGTGGCCGAGCGAGCGCCACAGCCGGGCCGTCTCGACCAGCAGTTCCAGCCCGATCTCCCTTTCCAGCGCCCGGTCGCCGGTGACCAGCACGTAGCGGCGCAGCGCGTCGGCGATGTCGGCGGCGATGTGGAACGCGGCCGTCCCGGCCGGCCAGTACGCCGACGACTCCGGCCCCTCGATGGTCCGCCAGGGGAAGGCGGCCCCGGCCAGGTTCAACGTCCGGGCCCGCTCCTGCGCCTGAGCGAGGGTCGAGTAGCGCCAGTGCAGCGCGTCCCGCACCGCGGCCGGCTGGGTGTAGGTGAGCACCGGCAGCACGAACATCTCGGTGTCCCAGAAGGCGTGCCCGTCGTATCCCGGCCCGGTGAGGCCCTTGGCGGCGATGGGGCGGCGTTCCGCGCGGGCGCCGGCCTGGAGCACGTGGAAGAGGCCGAACCGGACCGCCTGCTGCACCTCCGGGTCGCCCTCCACCCGCACGTCGGCGGCGTCCCAGAACTCGTCGAGGTATTCGCGCTGCTCCCGGCGCAGCCCGTCCCAGCCGTCCAGCCGGGCCGCGGCCAGCGCCGCGCCGACCTGGTCGCGCAGCGCGGGCAGCGACCGCCGGCTGGACCAGCCGTACGTCAGGTACTTGACCACCCGCAGCTTCTGGCCGGGCTTGAGCACGCAGCCGATGGTGGTGCGGACCCAGTCCTCGTAGCCCTCGGACTCGATGGTGACGCGCTCCGGGGCGTCCACGTCGTGCGCCATGGCGGCGGCGACCCGCAGCCCGCTGACCTTCGTGCGGTGGATGAGCAGGCCGCCGTCGTCGGTGGTCAGCTGTTCCTCCGCCTGCAACGGCGATTCGAGTACGGCGGCGACGCGGGGATCCTTGCTCTGCGGCGGCAGGGTCTCGTTGGCGACCAGCTCGGACTGGACGATGAGCCGCAGCGGCCCCTCCAGCGCCTCGACCTCGTAGAGGATGGCGGCCACCGCCCGCTGGGTGAACGACACCAGCCGGGTGCTGCGGACCTTCACGTCCCGGTCGGCGGGCGAGCGCCAGTGCAGCTCGCGGTGCAGGGTGCCGGCGCGCAGGTCGAGGACCCGCTCGTGGGAGATCAGTTCGCCGTACCGGACGTCGAGGGGCTCGTCGTCGACCAGCAGCCGGAGCAGCTTGCCGTTGGTGACGTTGACGACGGTCTGCCCGGACTCGGGGAAGCCGAAGCCGGCCTCCGCGTAGGGCAGGGGGCGCAGCTCGTAGAAGGAGTTCAGGTAGGTGCCGGGCAGGCCGTGCGGCTCACCCTCGTCGAGGTTGCCGCGCAGCCCGACGTGGCCGTTGGAGAGGGCGAAGACCGACTCGGACTGGGCCAGCACGTCCATGTCGAGCCGGGTCTCCCGGACGTGCCACGGCTCGACCGGGTACGCCCGTTCGCGGATCACGCGTGCGCCCCGGTAAGCAGCTCCGACAGGTCGGTGACCACCACGTCGGCGCCGTGCGCGCGAAGGTCGTCGGCCTGGCCGACCCGGTCGACGCCGACCACGTATCCGAAGCCGCCGGCCTTCCCGGCGGCGACGCCGGCCAGCGCGTCCTCGAAGACGGCCGCGTTCGCCGGGTCCACGCCGAGCAGCTGCGCGCCGGCGAGGAAGGTGTCCGGGTGCGGCTTGCCGCGCAGCCCGCGCTCGCGGGCGACCAGCCCGTCCACCCGGGCCTCCAGCAGCGGGTCCAGCCCCGCGGCGGCGACCACGTCCCGGCAGTTGGCGCTGGCCGAGACCACGGCGCGCCGCAGCCCGGCCTTCGCCGCCGCCTCCAGGTAGTGCACCGAGCCCTCGTAGACCTCGACGCCGTCGGTGTGGATCCGCTTGAGCAGGATGACGTTCTTCCGGTTGCCCACCCCGTTGACGGTGTCCGCCTCGGGCGGGTCGTCCGGCGAGCCCTCGGGCAGGGTGATGCCGCGCGAGGCCAGGAAGGAGCGCACCCCGTCGGCCCGCGGCTTACCGTCCACGTACCGGTTGTAGTCCGGACCGGGGTCGAACGGACGGAACGGCTCGCCGGTGGCCGCCGACCGGGCCGAGAGGAACGCGTTGAACGTCTCGGTCCAGGCGGCGTTGTGCACCTTGGCGGTCTGCGTCAGCACACCGTCCAGATCGAAGAGACAGGCGGTCACCTGCGCGGGTAGGCCCAGCATTGCCTGAATCTATCCATGGCACCGGCCGGGCAAACCCCATTCGGACCTCAGCGCTTCGGGCGGAGTGTCCAGATCACGGTGAGCGCCGACGTCCCGGTGCCGTCCTCGGTGCCGATCTCCACCTCGACCGGGAACTCCGGTCGCTGCCCGGCGTCCAGCTCGGCGAGCACCTCGGCCGGGGGACGACCGAGCCGCGCGGTGGCCAGCACCGGCCCCATGGCGACCTTCTGGTAGCGGATGGTGGCGGTCACGGCCAGCGGTACGGCCCGGTCGAGCACCTGCCCGAACGCCGCCAGCACCACCGCCCCGGAGGCGGTCTCGCCGAGGGTGAACATGGCCCCGGCGTGCGGGCCGCCGACGTGGTTGTGGTGCTCCGGGATGTCGGGGAGCCGGACCACGGCCCGGACGCCGCCCTCGGCCTCGGGGGCGACCTCGACGAATTCGATACCGAGCGTGCGGGCGAACGGCACGGCCTCCAGCAGGCCGGCCGCCACCTGGCGAGAGTCGATGGACATGCCCAGACGCTACTCGTCAGTAACTTGCCCGGCAAGGCCGATCGGCCCGTCAAGGACCACTCCGCGCCCCGCCCCACCCAGCCCTCGAAGCGGGGCGGGTCCCCCGAAGGAGGCCGCATGGACGATCGAGCAGATCTTGGTAGGAAGGTGCCCGTGGAGGGGCCACGCCGTACCAAGATCTCGCCGGGAGCGACCACAGCGGAGCGGTGGAGGGACTGTTCGGCGCACACGGCGCTCCGGCCCATGTGGTGCTGCCGGGCCTGTGGGCTGCCGTGGCCCTGTGCGCAGGCCCGCCTGTTGCTCAAGGCCGAGTACGCGGACGACCAGATCGGGCTCTCGCTCCACCTGTGCGGGCTACTGCACGAGGCGGCGCGGGACCTCTACCGCCTGAACCCGGACGCGGGCCCGTTCCCCGCCGACCTGTTCCGGCGCTTCGTGGCGTGGCGCCCCTACCGCCGGCCCGTTGTGGACCCGCCCCAATTGACCGGCCTCCCTCACCGAGAGTGCGGGACCGCCGGGCTCACTGCGAGTGACGCCGCGACGGACCACCGCGAAAGGTCCCGCGCGCCTTTGCTCTGCAGCCATCCAGGCATCACGCGGTTGAGCTGCTGTCCCCCACCCGCGTCCGCCGCGTCGCTGAACCAACGCGCTCACCCAGAGCAACCGCTGCGTCCATGGCTGCAGAGCAAAGGCGCGGAAGGGCTCCTCCCGGGTCAGCGCGGTCCGTGACACAGCGTGTTCCGGCGCGGGACAACCAGCGCGGAAGATCGGCAGCGGCCGCCGGCAGGAGAATGCCGCCGGGGAGGCTCCTCAGCGCCAGCCGACGTCGATCCGGTCGCCGCGCTCGTCGAAGAAGTGCAGGGCGTCCATCCGCACCTGGACGGCGAGCGGGTGCCCCGCCGACACCTGCGGGTACGGGGCCAGCCGCACGGCCAGCTCCGCCGGGCGGCGGTGGTGCCGGCCCGGATCGGGGAGCACGCTGGTCCGGTTTCCGCCGCCGCTCGGCGCGGCGGAGACGGGCGCGTCCGCCGGTCGCCCGGCGAGCCGCTGCATGACCTGACCGAACCGGCGCAGGCCGCGCTGGCCGGGGTCGCTGTTCTCCGGCCGGCTGCCCATCTCGTCCACCACGATGGCCGTGGCACCGATGTCGAGGAAGGCCAGCGACTCGTGGCCGTGGTGCTCGAGGTAGCGGATCCGGCCGTGCAGCACGTCGCCGGCGGTGTCGGGGGCGACCGGGGTGAGCGCCTCGGCCCGCATGCCCACCACGATCCGCTCGCCGTGGTAGTGGGCCACGGCCCGGCTGCGGATGTCGTCCCACGGCAGGTACAGCGACTGCTCGCCGAGGTTCAGCGTGACGTACCGGTCGAGGTGGACGTAGACCGACGCCTCCAGCAGGTTCATCCGCGGGCTGCCGAGGAACGCGGCGACGTAGAGGGTGGCGGGGCGCCCGTACACCTGGGTGGGTGTGCCCACGTCCTGGAGCACGCCCTTGCGCATGATGGCGACCCGGTCGGCCATGGTCAGCGCCTCGGCCTGGTCGTGCGTGACGTAGATGGTGGTGACGCCCAGCTCGCGGGTCAGCCCGGAGATCTCGGCGCGCAGCTCGGCGCGGAGGCCGCTGTCCAGGTTGGACAGCGGCTCGTCCATGAGGAACAGGCCGGGCCGGCGCACTATGGCGCGGCCCATCGCCACCCGCTGCCGCTGGCCGCCGGAGAGCTGGCTGGGCTTGCGGGCGAGCACGTCGCCGATGCCCAGGGCGCTCGCCACGTCCTGGATCCGCTCGCCGCGCGGTCCGGGCTCGATGCCGGAGAGCCGGAGCGGGAAGCCGATGTTGTCGCCGACGGTCATGTGCGGGTAGAGCGCGAAGTCCTGGAAGACCATGGCGATCTTCCGGTCCCGCGGCGGCAGGTCGTTGGCGACCTCGCCCCCGAGCATCACCGCGCCCGAGGTGGGATCCTCCAGCCCGGCGACCATCCGCAGCACAGTGGACTTGCCGCAGCCCGAGGGGCCGAGCAGCACCATGAACTCGCCGTCGTTGACGTCCAGATTGATGGTGTCGACCGCGACTGTCCCGTCCTGGAACACCTTGGTGACATCCTTGAGCGCGACGGTGGTCACCGTCTGCCTCCCCAGCTCTCGGCCGAACCCGGGAATGACTGTGACCAGGATCATGGCCTCCGCACATCGGGTAAACGTGCCATGTTCGGCTCGTGAAAGAACCATTAACGAGATTGGCGGCCTTCCATCAGTAAAGCGACCGCTCAGTAACCGGTTTTTCGGCCGATTCGCCCAGAAAGACCCGGCGGACCACCCGCTCGGCGGCGTGCCCGTCGTCCAGCGCGCAGAACCGGGCCCGGAACCGCTGCCGGGCCTGCTCCGCGGCCGCCCCGCGCACCGCGCCGCTGCGGAAGACGTCGAGCAGCCCGGGAAAGTCGACGGCGACCGCGCCCGGCGGCTCGGCCAGCAGGTCGAAGTAGACGCCCCGGGCCACCCGGTACGCGTCCCAGTCCGGCGCGTAGACCACGATCGGGCGGTCGAGCACCCCGTAGTCGAACATCGCCGAGGAATAGTCGGTGACCAGCACGTCCGCGGCCAGGTAGAGATCCTCGACCCGGTCGTACGCGCTCACGTCCAGCACCCCGTCGGCCGAGGGCCCCTGCGGCCGGCGCTCCCGGTCGTGGAAGTAGTGGCTGCGCATCAGCAGCCGCGCGGACGGGCCCAGCACCTCGCGCAGCCGGTCCGGGTCGAACGGCGGCCGCCAGCCCGGCAGGTGCTCCCGGTGGGTCGGCGCGTAGAGCACCACGTACTCGTCCGGGCCGATGCCCAGCCCCGCGCGGGCCTGGCGGCACTCCTCGGCGGTGGCCAGCGCCAGCCGGTCGTTGCGGGGGTAGCCGACCTCCAGAGTGGTGTAGTCGGCCGGGTAGGCCCGCTCCCACATCTGGGTGGAGAAGCTGTTCGAGCTGACGCTGTAGTCCCAGCGGTCCACCCGGCGCAGCAGGTTCGCGAAGTTCATGCCCGCCGCGCCGACCGGATAGCGCTGCTGGTCCAGCCCCATCACCTTGACCGGGGTGCCGTGGTGGGTCTGGACGTGCACCGAGCCCGGTCGCTTGCGGACGAAGTCCGGGAAGTTGACGTTGTTGACCAGCCACCGGGCCCGGGCCAGCACCCGGTAGTAGTCCGGGGTGCCGGCCACCACGTACTCGACGCCCGGCGGCAGGCCGGCCACCCGGTCCCGCCGGACGATCCAGACGCCGCGCACCTGCGGGGCAAGCCGGCGGGCGGCCGCGTAGATGGCGGCCGGGTTGCAGGAGTAGCCCCGGTACCAGTACGAGGCGTAGACGGCGAGCGTCGGGTCGAGCGGGCGGAGCAGCTCGGCCCGGTAGTACTCGTGCAGCACCGCGTCCCGGGCCCGGCGGGCGTTGCGCCGGGCGACCGGCAGCACCCGCCGCTTGACCCGCCGGGCCGAGCGGCGAGCCCGCTCCTCGGCCTGGCGGGCGGCCCGGAGCGCGCTGAACGTCCGCCACCGCCCGGCCGCCACGAGCCGGTGCTTCACCCCCTCCAGCCCGGACGGGACCGGGTAGCCCTCGGGCGGCAGGAAGCGGGCGTAGTCGGCGTGAATCTGCGCGAAGAACGGCGGGCGCAGCTCGGCGGCGATCCGCTCTCCGTTGCCGAGCACGGTCAGGTAGTGCCAGATCATCCGCTCGAAGACGGCCGGCCGCAGCCCGTTCACGACCGCCGGCCCCCACTGGTCCAGGAGCCGGAACACCCGGTGCCACTGGGCGAAGACCTCGAAGTGCCGGTCGCCCCGGGTCCGGGTGATCGCCCCGGTGCGGCGCTGCCGGTAGTTGAGGCAGACCCGGTCCAGCACGCCGATCCGCTCGGCGGCCATCAGCACCGGATAGCTGAACGAGACGTCCTCGTACCAGCCGGGCGCGAAGCGCAGCCCCTGCTCGACCAGGAACTCCCGGCGGACCAGCCGGTTCCAGGCGGTGTGCAGCAGCTTGAGGGTCTCCGGCCGCTCCCGCAGCCGGAAGGTCGCCTCGCCGGGCGACTCGGGGAACACGTCCCGCATGGCGCTGCGCGTGCCGACGTTGTTCCAGTGCGCCCGGACGTGGTCGACGATCAGCACGTCCGGGCGGGTGGCGCGGAGCCGGTCGGCCACGTGCGGCAGGCAGCCGGGGACCAGCCAGTCGTCGCCGTCGACGAACCAGACGTAGTCGCCGACGGCCCGGTCCAGCCCGATGTTGCGGGCCGGACCGAGCCCGACGTTCTCGGTGAGCCGGACCGGGTGGACCCGGGGGTCGCGGGCCCCGTACTCGTCCAGGATCTCGCCGCTGTCGTCCGGGGAGGCGTCGTCGATCCCGATCACCTCGACGTCCTCGAACGGCTGGTCGAGGATCGAGTCGAGACACTCCCGGAGGTAGCCCTGCACCTTGAAGGCCGGTACGACGAAGCTGATCAGGGTCATCCCGGCCGGCCCTCCGTCAGCCCGGCGAGCGGTCACCCCCACGGACGCGGGCCGGCAGGACCACCCAGGCGAGGACCACGCTCGCGACAAAAACCACGAGAAGGTACGCACCGAGTGTAGCTAGAGCGATGCTCGCGATTCCGGCGATTGACCCGATGGTCAGCAGCGCCGACCGCCCCTCCCAGCCCAGCGAGGCGGGATGCAGCGGTGGCGCGGCCTGCCGCTTCTCCAGCCGGGCGGTCAGGTCGTAGTGGTGCAGGGTCAGCACGAAGACGTACCCGAAGATGAGCCACGGCGGCACCCGCCCGGCCACCCCGACGGCGATCGCGAACAGGTACTCCCCGGCGCGCAACGCGGCCGGGACCAGCCAGTCCAGCGGCCCGCCGTGCGCCGCCCGTGCGCCCAGCGCGCCACCCAGCAGCACCAGCAGGCCGAGGGGGACGACCCAGGCGCTCAGGTCGGCGCCCGCGTGCACCACCCGCAGCGCCGCGACCAGCACCGCCGCCGCGCCCAGCGCGCCGAGCGCCGCCAGCGCCAGCGGCTGCCGGGCGGCCGGCAGCGTCCGGGCCAGCGGCCCGTCGTCGCGGTGCAGGCCGGTGTCGACCGCGCCCATCACCGGCACCCGCATCCACCGCGCCCGCAGGGTGCGCAGCGCCCCCGTGTACGCGAACGCCAGCACCCCCCACACCAGCACCGCGCAGAGCGCCACCAGCGGCCCGAACAGCGCGGCGGCCACCGCCATGAGCGCCCACCGCTCGCCGATCGGGAAGACCACGGTCCGCTTCAGCCAGTAGGAGACCGAGCCGGTGTCCGCCTGCACCTTCGTCGAGGCGGCGTTCAGCTTCCCGCCGATGCCGCCCGCGTCCCCGGTCGCCGCGCGCGGGCGGCGGGCCGCCTCGTCGTGCAGCACCCCGTACCAGGTGTCGGTCATGTGGCGCACGGTCTGCAGGGTCATGGCGGCGATCGCCAGGGCCCAGCCGTAGCGGAAGCCGGCGTGCGTGGCGCCGTAACCGAGACCGGCGTAGACCACGTACTCCTTGGCCCGGTCGGCCATCGTGTCGAGCCAGCCGCCCCAGGCGCTGAAGTGCCGCGTGTAGCGGGCCAGCTGGCCGTCCACGCAGTCCAGCACGAAGCCCAGGTAGAGCAGGATCCCACCGGCCACCAGCGCGGGCCGCCCGCCGGCACCGAAGAGCACGGCCGCGGCCACCGCGAACGCCACCGAGATCATGGTGACCGCGGTCGGGCCCAGGCCGATCCGGGCGGCGGCCTTCGTGACGTACGGGGACCAGGTGCTGACGAAGAACGTGGTGAAGAAGTCGTCCCGCTCCTTCACCGACAGCTTCAGCTCGGCCCGGTCCTCGTCGACCGCGGCCACGGCCGCCTGCGCCACGGCCAGCTCCGCCGGGTCGCCGACCCGGTGCGCCACGAGCAGGCGTACCCGGTGGGCGAAGACCAGGGTGCCGCAGCCGACGAGGCCGGCGACGACCCGGTCCAGGGCGGACCCCGGGCCGTCCAGGGCCGGCGCCGGGCCGGTTGCGGGCCCGCCCACGGCGCGGGCGGCGGCGGCGAGGGCCGGAAGGTCGGCGGGGCCGACCCGCAGCGCGCCCCCGAACACGCCGGTGAGGCCCGCCGGGTCGTCCACGGCGACCACCTGGCCGCGCTCCTCGCGGACGGTCACCTGCCCGGCGGCCGGCGGATCGGTGAGCACCAGGGCCACCGTCGGCCCCACCGGGCTGGTCGCCAGGTGCTTCAGTACGGCGGTGTGCGCCACCAGGTCGGCCCCGCTGACCAGCACCGGCCCCGTGGCGGCGGCCAGCAGGTCGGCCAGCTCGGACAGGTCGCCGGCCACCCGCACCTCGTCCGCCCCGGCCCGGCGCCACTGCCCGGCCAGCCGGTCGGCCAGGCGCTCCCCGGCGTCGGTGGTCAGGCCCGCCGCCGGCCCGGCGGCGAGCACGATGGCGAGCGTCACCGCTGCGTCGCGCCGGCGTACGCCCGCAGCGCCTCGTCGATCGTCCCGTCGACGGTCAGCCGCCCGGCGTCGAGGTAGAGCCCCCGACGACAGAACCGGGTGAGGTCCTTTTCGTTGTGTGACACCAGCACCAGCGTGCGCCCTTCCGCGAGAAGTCGCTCGATGGTCGCATAGCACTTCGCGCGGAACTCGGCGTCCCCGACCGCGGTCACCTCGTCCACCAGCAGCACGGGGTGCGGCAGGTGGGCGATCACCGCGAATCCCAGCCGCACCTTCATGCCCGACGAGTAGTGCCGGACCGAGGTGTCGATGGCCCGTTCCACCTGCTCACCGGCGAACGAGACGATCTCGTCGAAGTGCCGGCGCAGGTACGCCGACGACAGCCCGTGCAGCCCGCCCACCAGGTAGAGGTTCTCCCGGCCGGTCAGGTCGCCGGAGAAGCCCGCGGAGAGTTCGAGCAGCGGCGCCACCCGGCCGTGCACGCGGATCGCGCCCTCGTCGGGGATCAGCACGCCGGCGATCAGCCGTAGCAGCGTGCTCTTGCCGGTGCCGTTGCGCCCCACCACGCCGACCGTCTCGCCCGGCTCGATCCGGAACGACACGTCCCGCAGCGGCCAGAACCGGCCGGCGTCCGGGTCCCGGGAGCCCCGGTGGATGAGCAGTTCCCGCAGCCGGAGCTGCCGGCGGCGGTTGCGGACGAACCGGATGCCGAGCCCGTCCGCCTCGATGATCGCCGCCATTCACAGTTCCTTGAGCACGGCGGGTTCGAGGCGGCGGAACGCCCACCAGCCGAGCGCGAACACCAGCAGGCTGCCCGCCACGGTGACGGTGAGCAGCCGGGCGTCGGGGAACTCGTCCGGGTACCAGATGGCGTGGTGCAGCTGGAAGATCCCGACCAGCGGGTTCAACTCGTACGCGATCTTCAGCCAGCCCGGCATGCCCGAGTCCCGCACCAGGTTCAGCGGATAGATGATCGGGGTGGCGTAGAAGAGCACCCGGATGATCAGCCGCATGATGCGTTCGATGTCGCGCATCAGCACGTTGCCCGCCGACAGCAGCAGCGCGAGCCCCATCAGCAGGACGAACTGCACCGCCACGGCCAGCGGCAGGGCGAGCAGGGTCCAGCCGAGGTGGATCCGGCCGTGCGCGACGTAGAGGATCGCGATGGCGGCCAGGATGGGCAGGCCGGCGAGGTACTCGGCGAACCGGCCGGTGACCCGGCCGATCGGGAAGACCTGCCGGGGCAGGTTCATCGTGGTGATCAGCCGCGCCTGCCCGGTCAGGGCGTTGGCCGCCTCGGTCAGCGCCGAGCTGGCCCACATCCAGGCGAAGATCCCGGTGATCAGGAACAGCGGGTACGACCCGGCCGCGTCGCCCAGGTGCCGCCGGGTGGCGCCGGAGTAGAGGACGCCGAAGACGAACCAGTAGATGAGGCCCATGCCGAGGGGCTCGATGAGCGACCAGAGGTAGCCCAGCACGGACTGCTGGTATTTCACCGCGAGATCACGCCGGACCAGGATGCGCAGCGAGGTGCGGGCGGACCAGAGCGCGGCGACGCCGGACGTCACCGTCCCATCCTGGCCCCGGAGCGTCCCGGCCCGCCGTACGGAGGCGCCCGGTCACCCCTTCGGGGTCAACACTCGATGACGTTGACCGCGAGGCCGCCCCGCGCCGTCTCCTTGTACTTGATCTTCATGTCGGCGCCGGTCTCCCGCATGGTCTTGATGACCTTGTCGAGCGACACGGCGTGCACCCCGTCGCCGCGCAACGCCAGCCGGGCCGCGGTGATCGCCTTGATGCTGGCCACCGCGTTCCGCTCGATGCACGGGATCTGCACCAGGCCGCCGACCGGGTCGCAGGTGAGCCCGAGGTTGTGCTCCATGCCGATCTCGGCCGCGTTCTCCACCTGCTCGGGCGTGCCACCCAGCGCCTCGGCCAGCCCCGCGGCCGCCATCGAGCAGGCCGAGCCGACCTCGCCCTGGCAGCCCACCTCGGCCCCGGAGATCGAGGCGTTCTCCTTGAACAGCACCCCGATGGCGCCGGCCGCCAGCAGGAAACGGATCACGCCCTCCTCGGAGGCGCCCGGCACGAACCGGGTGTAGTAGTGCAGCACGGCCGGGATGATCCCGGCGGCGCCGTTCGTCGGCGCGGTCACCACCCGGCCGCCGGCCGCGTTCTCCTCGTTGACCGCGAGCGCGAAGAGGGTGACCCAGTCCATGGCGTGCAGCGGGTCGGCGGCGTCGCCCTCCGCCTCCAGGCTGCGGCGCAGCTCGGCCGCCCGGCGGCGCACCTTCAGCCCGCCCGGCAGCACGCCGTCGCGGGCGCAGCCGCTCTCGACGCACTCCTGCATGACCCGCCAGATCTCCAGCAGCCCGGCCCGGACGTCCGCCTCGCTGCGCCAGGACAGCTCGTTGGCGAGCATCACCTCGCTGATCGACAGGCCGGTGGCGGTGGTGATCGACAGCAGCTCCGCGCCGGTGAGGAAGGGGTGGCGGACCCGGGTGCTGTCCGGCTTGATCCGGTCCGCGCCGGCGGCGGCCTCGTCGACCACGAACCCGCCGCCCACGGAGTAGTAGGTGCGGGACCGGACCTGCTGCCCGGCCGCGTCGAAGGCCGCGAAGGTCATGCCGTTCGGGTGGTACGGCAGGGAGCGGCGGCGGTGCAGCACCAGGTCCCGGTCCGGGTCGAAGTCGATCTCCTGGCTGCCCATGAGGCTGAGCCGCCGCTGCGCGCGGATCCACTCCACCCGCGGTCCGACCGAGTCGGTGTCGACGGTTTCGGGGACCTCCCCCTCCAGCCCGAGCAGCACGGCGCGGTCGCTGCCGTGCCCGTGGCCGGTGGCGCCCAGCGAGCCGAACAGCTCGGCCTGCACGCGTACGACGTCGGCGAGCTGGCCGTCGGCCTTGAGCCCGGCCACGAACGTCCGCGCGGCCCGCATCGGCCCCACGGTGTGCGAGCTGGACGGCCCGATGCCGACGCTGAAGAGGTCGAAAACACTGATCATGGCTGCACTTTCCTCGCCGTCGCGTCCCCGTCGTGCGGGTTCGGCCCAGTGTGTGCCGCCTCCCGGTGCGGGGGGCGGCGGGCGGCACCCGGGGTGTGGGCGCCCGACCGGCGAGCCTACCCGCCCCCGCCACCTCCCGCCCGCGCCCCGGCACGCCCCCAGCCTGCGCCTCCGCCCGTCTCCCCGCCGTCACCGCCGCGCGCCGCCGTCACCGCCGCTCGCCGCCGTCACCGCCGCGCGCCGCCGTCACCGGCGCGTGCCGCCGCCACCGCCCACGCCGGGACCGGCGGAGCCGGACGGGCCGGCGGACCCGGACGAGGGTCGGGCGGGGGCCGCCGGGGTAAAGCACCTACGGGTTCCCGGGTCGCCGATCCTCCTCGGGACCGAGGGCGGGAGGCGCGTCCATTCCTACCGTGGAATCAGCGCGGCGGATCGCCGCAGAAGTGGGAGTTCGACGATGAGTCGCAAATTGGTCCGGCCCCGCCAGGGGCGCATGTTCGCCGGCGTCTGCGCCGGCCTGGCCCAGCGGTTCGGCATGTCGGCCGGCATGGTCCGGCTGCTGTTCCTGCTGTCGCTGCTGCTGCCCGGCACACAGGTGATCGTCTACCTGATCCTCTGGGTCCTCATGCCGAACGAGGACCGCTACCTGGCCGCCGGCCGTCACTGACCCGCGGCGCCCGCCCCGGGACCACCCGGGGCGGGCGCGCCGGCGTCAGGGCGCCGTGTAGGTGACGGTCACCTTCTGGTAGCCGAGGGAGCGGAGGAGCCCCTCCAGCATCTTGCGGGTGTTCTCCTGGGCCCGGGCGGTGAGCCCGCTGTCGCGGGCCGCCGCGGTGATCCGGTCCTCGGCGAGCTGGTAGACCTGCTGCTGCCGGTTGGGGTCGCCGCCGACCAGGTCGTTCAGCCGGTTGATCAGACCGCGCTGCTCGGCGAAGACGTAGCTCTTGTCCATGTCCAGGTCGGTCTCGCCGAGCTGCGGCGCGGGCAGCTTGATCTCCACGGACTTGCCGTCGTCGGAGACCACCACGGCCCCGTCGGCGATCTTCCCGAAGTCGACGTACGCCTCGATCCGCCCCGCCCCGACGAACAGCGTGCGCTCGTTGAGCAGGAAGTCCGGCACGTTGCGCCGGTCCTTCTGCACGTCGACGACCACCTGGAAGTTGCCCTCGGCGGCCACGTAGCGGCTCAGGTCGCGGATCGACTTGAGCAGCGGCGGCTGGCTGCGGTCGGTCTGCTCCTTGGCGAACGGGTTGCGGAACTCCGGCAGCAGGCCGGTCGCCTGCACGCCGAGCAGCACCACCACGGCCAGCGCGGCCGCGCCGAGCACCCAGAGCAGGCCGCGCACCGGGCCGCCGGACGACACCGGGGCGCCGGGCCGGGCCTCGGACGGACCGTCGGACCGGGCCCGGAGGGACTCGCCGGTCGGGTATTCCGGGAACTCCCTGGTGGGCTCGTTGCTGTCACCGTCGCGGGCCATCGCCCCTCACCGTCCTCGTCAGACACATCGACTGGGAATGACGGTACGGCCACCGTGCGACAGTCGCTCGCCGAGCGACCCGATCGGGTGAATCAGCAGGTCAGGCGAACGCGGAGAGCCCGGTCAGCCGCTGCCCGATGACCAGCTGGTGGATCTCCGAGGTGCCCTCGTAGGTCAGCACGCTCTCCAGGTTGTTGGCGTGCCGCATCACCGGGTACTCGCCGGACACCCCGTTCGCGCCCAGGATGGTCCGGCACTCCCGGGCGATGGCCAGGGCCTCCCGCACGTTGTTCAGCTTGCCCACGCTGACCTGGTCGGGACGCAGCTTCCCGGCATCGGCCAGCCGGCCCAGGTGCAGGGCCAGCAGCAGCCCCTTGTTCCACTCGACGGCCATGTCGGCGAGCTTGGCCTGGGTGAGCTGGAAGCCGGCCAGCGGCCGGCCGAACTGGGTCCGGGTGGTCGCGTAGGACAGCGCGGTCTCCAGGCAGTCGCGGGCCGCGCCGAGCGCGCCCCAGACGATGCCGTGCCGGGCCTCGGTGAGGCAGCTCAACGGCGCCTTGAGCCCGATGGCCTCGGGCAGCCGGGCGTCCGCCGGCAGCCGCACGTCGTCGAGGGCGATCTCGCCGGTCAGCGACGCGCGCAGCGACATCTTGTGCCGGATCTCCCGCGCCGTCACGCCGGGCGTGTCCATGGGTACGGCGAAGCCACGCACACCCTCGTCGGTGCGCGCCCAGACCACCCCGACGTCGGCGATCGGCGCGTTGGTGATCCACAGCTTGCTGCCGTTGAGGATCCAGTCGTCGCCGTCGCGGCGGGCGCGGGTGGCCATCGAGGCCGGGTCGGAGCCGTGGTCCGGCTCGGTCAGCCCGAAGCAGCCGATCGCCTCGCCGGCCGCCATGGCGGGCAGCCAGCGCTGCTTCTGCTCCTCGCTGCCGTAGCGCCAGATGGCGTACATGGCCAGCGAACCCTGCACCGACACCAGCGAGCGGAGGCCCGAGTCGCCCGCCTCCAGCTCCAGGCAGGCCAGCCCGTACGCGACGGCCGACGCCCCGGCGCAGCCGTAGCCGGTGAGGTGCATGCCGAGCAGGCCGAGCTTGCCGAACTCGCGGGCCAGCTCCCGGGCCGGGACGCGACCGTCCTCGTACCAGCCGGCGACGTGCGGGCGGACCCGGTCGTCGACGAGCTGGCGCACGACGGCACGGATCTGCCGCTCCTCCTCGCCCAGCGACGCGTCGATGTCCAGCAGGTCGAGAGGGGTCATGGCGTCACCTTAACGAAGACTCAGGGGCGGGTCACTCGGGCTGACCGCTGAGCACCAGCACCCGGGCGTGGATCTGGTTGCGCTGCTGGAGCGCCGCGCGCAGCGCCCGGTGCAGCCCGTCCTCCAGGTAGAGACCGCCGTTCCACTGCACCACGTGCGGGAAGAGGTCGCCGTAGAAGGTGGAGTCCTCCGCGAGGAGCTTGTCGAGCGCCAGCTCCCGCTTGGTCGTGATGAGCTGGTCCAGCCGCAGCGGGCGCGGCGGGATCTCGGCCCACTGCTTGAGCGTGAGGTTGTGCTCCGGGTAGGGACGCCCGTCCCGGACCGCCCTGAAGATCACGGCACGCTCCCCTCCCCCCGGCCGGGCTGATGATGTCGGTGCCAGCCTAGCCGCACCCGCCACACCGCGTTTTACTCCCTCATGTCGGTTTCGCTACCGCCGTTACCCGGGCCGGACGCGCCGAACCACCCTCAGGTCCAGCGGCCCCGCCGGACCACCTCGTCCACCGGCCGGCGACCGCGCCGCAACGACGGTGACCGATGGTCGGGCATCCGGTAACCCACCGTGACCGCGCCGATCGGGTGGTACTCCGCCGGCACGCCGAACGCCTCCCGGTACGCCCCGATGCGCTGCGGCGGGATGCCGAAGAAACAGGCGCCCAACCCCTCGTCCACGGCGGTGAGCAGCATCAGCAGGGCGGCGAAACCGGTGTCCACATACCAGTAGGGCACCGGCCAGCGGTCCTCCGAACGGTCCGCCCAGCCCTTGTCCGGCTCGGCGTACCGGTCAAGGTACGCGGAACGGTTGGCGTGCGGCACCACGATCAGCGGGGCCTTGCGCATCCCGGCCAGCCAGCGCTCCCGGCCGCCGCCGCCCGGGGTGGCCGCCGCCCAGAACCGCTCCCGGTCCGCCGGCTCCTCCAGCACCAGGAAGCCCCAGCCCTGGGCGAAACCGGCCGACGGGGCCCGCACGGCGTGGTCGAGCAGCCGGTCCACCACGTCGGGCGGGACCGGGCGGTCCGGGTCGTAGTTGCGCACCATCCGGCGGCGCCGGACAACCTCGGCGAACTCCACGCTCAGGCCCCGGGCCGGATGCCCCAGGTGCCCCGCCAGGTCTGCCCGGGGGCCAGGGTGATCAGGTCCTTGCCGGAGCGGAACGCGTCGGCCGGGCAGGTCATCGGCTCGACCGCCACCGAGCGCCGGTGCCGCTCCCCGGTGAGGGTGTCCCCGGTGAAGACCTGCCACCAGCCGAACTCGCCGTCGGCCCAGATGTGCACCGCGGCCGAGCCGTCCGGGGCGGCCAGGGTCACCGACGAGCCGCCGTCGGCGTCCCGCGCCACGTCGCCGAAGGCCAGGTCGAGCACCGCGTCGCCGATGGCCCGGGGCTCGGTGTAGTCGTACTCCGAGCCGGCCACCTCCGTCGCGGCCACCGGCAGCAGCCGGTTGTCCAGCAGCACCCGGGTCCGCCCCGGCACCCGCAGGGTCAGCTCGTCCACGCCCACCTTCGGCAGTTGCAGGTAGGGGTGCACGGAGAAGCCGAACGGGGCCGGCTCGCCGGACAGGTTCGTCACCTCGTGGTCGGCGCGCAACCCGTCCGCGCCGACGCTCCACCGGCTCCGCAGCCGCAGCGCCCACGGGTAGCCGGGGCTGGGCGGCAGCTCGTAGCCGATCGTCACGCTCTCCGGGGACTGCTCGACGAGCTGCCACCGCACCCAGTTGACCAGCCCGTGGATGGCGTTGTGCCGGGCCGGCTCGGTCAGGTCGAGCTGGAACGACCGGTCGCCGAAGGTGTAGGCGCCGTCGCGGATCCGGTTCGGCCAGGGCGCCAGCACGTGGCCGGCCGACCCGGGGGCCAGCTCGTCCGCCTCGTACCCGTCGAGGTAGTCGATGCCGTCGTGGCGGTAGGTCCGCAGGCCCCCGCCGACCTCGACCACGACGGCCTCGTGGCCGCCGGCCGCAATGGTCCACTGTGCTCCGGACGGGGACGGGCGCGCGTCGGTCTCCATGCCGGCGACCTTAGTCCGTCTCCCCCGCCCGCCGCCCGGCGCGGCCGGCGGCGTCCCAGCGTGCGGCCGGTCCGGCCCGGGGCGGCGGTCCGCCCCGGGCCGTCGGTCAGGTCCGCTCGGTGCTCCGCTCGCCGGCCTCGGCGGCCCGGTAGCGGAGCAGGGCCGGGAAGACCGCCACGAGCAGCACCGCGAGCACGGCCGACGCGAGACCGCCGCCCACCATGGCGATGGTCGTGCCGGACGCGGCGGCCATCGCGCCCGCCCGCAGGTCACCCAGGCGCGGGCCACCGGCGACCACCACCGTGTTGACGCCCTGGAGCCGGCCGCGCATCCGGTCCGGCGCATAGATCAGCAGCATCGACTGGCGCAGGGTGGCGCTCACCAGGTCGGCGGCGCCGGCCAGGCCGAGCAGCGCCACCACCAGCCAGAGCTGGCGGGCCAGCCCGGCGGCGGCGATCGCCACGCCCCAGCCGACCACGGCCACCACCAGCACGACGCCCTGCCGGCGGACCCGGCCGATCCAGCCCGAGGTGAGGCCGCCCAGCATCGCGCCGATGGCAATGGCGCTGTAGAGCCAGCCGACCGCCGCCCCGCCGCCGAAGCGCTCGTGCGCCAGCTCCGGAAAGAGCGCCCGGGGCATGGCCAGGATCATGGCGATCAGGTCGATGGCGAAGGAGAGCAGCAGCACCGGCGTGGTCGCCAGGTAGCGGAGCCCGTCGACGATGCTGGCCAGCCCCGCCCTGCGCGGCGCCCCGTCGCCGTCCGGGTCCGGCTCGGGGGGCATGGCCGGCAGCCGCAGGGTGGCCCAGAGCGACACGGTGAACAGCAGCCCGTCGACCCCGTACGCGATCGGCAGCCCCACGTCGGTGCGCCACGTGGCGAAGATCAGACCGGCGGCGAGCGGCCCGAAGACCGAGGTCGCGGTGAACGTGGTGAAGTTCAGCGTGCTGGCCGCCGGCACCAGCTCGGCCGGCACCAGACGGGGCAGGATCGCGCTCCGGGTCGGCGACGTGATCGCGAACGCGATCGACTGCACCGCGACCAGGGCCAGCAGCAGCAGCGGGCTGCCCACCCGCAGCAGCGACTGGACCAGCAGCGCCAGCGTCGACGCCCAGAGCAGGGCGCCACCGCCCAGCAGCACCCGCCGCCGGTCCCGGGCGTCGGCGACCGCCCCGCCCCACAGCCCGAAGACCAGCAGCGGCAGGAAGCCGGCGATCCCGAGCAGGCCGACCCAGAACGAGCCCCCGGTCAGGTCGAACATCTCCACCGGCACCGCCACGGCGGTGAACTGGAAGCCGAACATCGCCACGGCGTTGCCGAGCCACACCCGGCGGTACGCGGGCACGCCCAGCGGACGCAGGTCGATCGCCCAGCGGCGCGCTCCGCGCGGCCGGGCCTCCCGCACCCCCGTCACGGGGCGAGCCGCTCGGTGACCCAGGCGCCGTCCCCGGTACGCCGGAACCGCAGCCGGTCGTGCAGCCGGCTGGCCCGGCCCTGCCAGAACTCGACCGTCTCCGGCCGCACCCGGAAGCCGCCCCAGTGCGGCGGTGCGGGGATCTCGGCCACGCCGGCGAAGCGCTCGGCTGCCGCCCGGTACGCCGCGTCCAGCGCCGCCCGGTCCGGCACCACCCGCGACTGGGCGCTGGCCCAGGCGCCGAGTTGGGAACCGCGCGGCCGGGCGGCGAAGTACGCCTCGGTCTCGGCCCGGTCGACCCGGCTCACCCGACCGGTGACCGTCACCTGCCGGTGCATCGGAAACCACGGGAAGACCAGGCTGGCCCACGGGTTCGCGGTCGCCTCGCCGCCCTTGCGGGAGCCGTAGTTGGTGTAGAAGACGAACCCGTCCGGGTCGTACCCCTTGAGCAGCACGGTGCGGCCGCTCGGCCGCCCCTCGGCGTCGGCGGTGCCGACGACCATGGCGTTCGGTTCGGGCAGCGGATACGCCACCGCGTCGGCGAACCAGCGGGCGAACTGGGTGTGCCAGTCCGGCGCGAGATCCGATTCGGAAAGGCCCAGGTCGGCGGCGTACTCGTTACGCATACCGGCCGGGGCAGGTGTGTCGCCCGTCACTCTCGTCGTCCCTCTCCCGGGGATGCCGGCGTCCCCCGACGCTGGCCAGGCCCCAGCGTCCAGTCTTCTCCAGCCCGTGAGCTTGTCCACCGGCGGGGATGTCATGTGGCGCACACCCGCCGCGGGTCGCGGAGCCGGTTGCCGAGCAGGCAAGATGTTCCGAACACACCCCTGAGGGTCGCCCACGCCGCGGGCCCGTCAGCCCGCGCGGCCACCATCACCGCCGGAAGCCAGGAGACGACATGGCCGACTTCAAACCGGGCCTGGAGGGCGTCGTAGCCTTCGAGACCCAGATCGCCGAACCGGACCGCGAGGGTGGCGCGCTGCGCTACCGGGGCGTGGACATCGAGGATCTGATCGGTCAGGTCTCCTTCGGCAACGTCTGGGCGCTGCTGGTCGACGGGCGCTTCGGTCCGGGCCTGCCGCCGGCCGAGCCGTTCCCGGTGCCGGTGCACTCCGGCGACATCCGCGTCGACGTGCAGTCCGCGGTCGCCATGCTCGCCCCCTACTGGGGGCTCAACCAGCTCCTCGACATCTCCGACGAGCAGGCCCGCGAGGACCTGGCCCGGGTGTCGGTGACCGCCCTGTCCTTCGTCGCCCAGTCCGCCCGCGGCCTCGGCCTGCCGGCCGTGCCGCAGAAGGAGATCGACAAGGCGGAGACCATCGTCGAGCGGTTCATGAAGCGCTGGCGGGGTGAGCCCGACCCGCGGCACGTCAAGGCCGTCGACGCCTACTTCATCTCGGCCGCCGAGCACGGCCTGAACGCCTCCACCTTCACGGCCCGGATCGTCGCCTCCACCGGCGCCGACGCCGCCGCCTGCATCTCGTCGGGCATCGGCGCGCTCTCCGGCCCGCTGCACGGCGGCGCGCCGTCGCGGGTGCTCAGCATGCTGGAGGCCGTCGAGCGCAGCGGCGACGCCGAGGGCTACGTCAAGGGCGTCCTCGACCGGGGCGAGCGGCTCATGGGCTTCGGCCACCGGGTCTACCGGGCCGAGGACCCGCGCGCCCGCGTGCTCCGCCGCACCGCCAAGGAGCTGGGCGCGCCGCGCTTCGAGATCGCCGAGGCGCTGGAGAAGGCCGCCCTGGCCGAGCTCCAGGCCCGCCGCCCGGACCGGGTGCTCGCCACCAACGTCGAGTTCTGGTCGGCCGTGGTGCTGGACTTCGCCGAGGTGCCGGCGCACATGTTCACCTCGATGTTCACCTGTGCCCGGATGGGCGGTTGGTCCGCGCACATCCTGGAGCAGAAGAAGCTCCAGCGGCTGGTCCGCCCGTCGGCCCGCTACGTCGGGCCGGGCAGCCGCAAGCCGCAGCAGGTCGAGGGCTGGGACGCCATCCCGCACGGCGTCTGATCCCTTCCCGCGTACCCCGCACCAGGGCCCGGTCCGCGACGGACCGGGCCCTGCTGCGTGTGGCGCATCCCTCAGTCCCGGGAGTGGGACCAGCCGTCGGGACGGGCGGCGCGGGTGCGAGGATGAAGGCCGGCAGTGCCGCCGGACCGGGCTCGGACCCGGCCCCGCCGCGCGCCCGCGCGTGGCCGCCGTCGCTCCGCGCCCGCTGAAGGGCCCGCCCTCGCCCACGCGGAAGGATCGAGAAGACCGTGGCTGACGCACCGACCATCCGGATTCCCGACGACATCAGGCCCGCCGACGGCCGCTTCGGCTGCGGCCCGTCCAAGGTCCGTCCCGCGGCGGTCTCCGCACTCGCCGATGTCGCCACCAGCTACCTGGGCACCTCCCACCGACAGAAGACGGTCCGTGACCAGGTGGCCCGGCTGCGTCGTGGCATCGCCGAGTTCTTCTCCGTCCCGGAGGGCTACGAGGTGGTGCTCGGCAACGGCGGCACCACGGCCTTCTGGGAGGTCGCCACCTTCGGCCTGGTCCGCGACCGGGCCCAGTTCGCCAGCTTCGGCGAGTTCGGCGCCAAGTTCGCCAAGTCGGTCAGGGACGCGCCGTTCCTGGGCGAGCCGACCGTGCGCAAGTCCGAGGCGGGCAGCGCGCCGACCCTGGTCGCCGAGGCGGGCGTGGACGTCTACGCGACGCCGCACAACGAGACCTCCACCGGCGTGGCGGTGCCGATCAGCCGGGTGCCGGGCGCCGACGAGGGCTCGCTGCTGCTGGTCGACGCCACCTCCGGCGCCGGGGGCCTGGAGGTCAACGTCGGCGAGACCGACGTCTACTACTTCGCCCCGCAGAAGTGCTTCGGCTCCGACGGCGGCCTCTGGCTGGCCCTCATGTCGCCGGCCGCGCTCGCCCGGGCCACCGAGATCAAGGAGTCGGGTCGCTACGTCCCGGCCTTCCTCGACCTGGTCACCGCGATCGACAACTCGCGGCTGGAGCAGACCTACAACACGCCCGCGCTGGCCACCATCTTCCTGGCCGCCGAGCAGACCGACTGGATGAACTCGCAGGGTGGGCTGGCCTGGGCGGCCAAGCGCACCGCCGAGAGCGCCGGCATCGTCTACGGCTGGGCCGAGCGCTCGTCGTTCGCCACCCCGTTCGTGACCGACCCCGCGCTGCGCTCCAACGTGGTCGCCACCGTCGACTTCGCCGACGGGGTGGACGCCTCGGCGATCGCCAAGGTCCTGCGCGCCAACGGCATCGTGGACACCGAGCCCTACCGAAAGCTCGGCCGCAACCAGCTCCGCGTCGCGCTCTTCCCGGCCGTCGAGCCGGCCGACGTGGAGGCGCTCACCGCGTCCATCGACTACGTGGTCGAGCGACTCTGATCGTCCGGTGACGGTGGGTGGTCGTCGGGGCTCCGGCGACCACCCACCGTGATCATCGCCGCAGCTCAGTCGCAACATGCCGGGGTGTCGCATCCCCCACCTTCGGGTAGATGAGCGTACGGTGGTTCGAGACGCCCGGGTGGCCGGCTCGTGGCGTGACGGCCAGCGAAGCGGGACGGAGGCAAGCCCATGCGCCCAGTACGCTTCGTCGCCCTCTCGGAGGACGGCCAGGCACTGGTGCTCGCCGACGAGGTCGGGCGCCTGCTCGCCCTGCCCATCGACGAGCGCATCGCCTCGGCGCTGCACGCCGAGCCGGGCGCGGCCCCGCTCGCGGTCGTGCCGAGCGCCGCCGACCCGACCCCGTCGCTCTCCCCGCGGGACATCCAGGCCCGGATCCGCTCCGGCGAGTCCGCCGAGGACGTCGCCCGGATTGCCGGCGTCCCGGTCGACCGCGTCCTGCGCTACGCGGGCCCGGTGCTCCAGGAGCGGGCCATGCTCGCCCAGCACGCCCGGCGCACCCGGCTCAAGGGCGCCGAGAAGCCGACCCCGCTGGCCGAGGTGGTCAACGGCCGGCTGGCCCAGCACGGGATCGACACCGAGAAGATCTCCTGGGACGCCTACCGCCGCGACGACGGCACCTGGCGGATCATCGCCACCTGGCCGTCCGGCAAGGCCACCGCCCAGGCGGTCTGGGATCTCGACAAGACCCGGCAGAACGTCGCACCGCACGACGACATGGCGCAGTACCTGTGCGCCGAGCGTCCCACGCCGATCCTCGGCCAGGAGCCGGCGCCCGAGCGGGGCGGCCACGCGCTGCCCGGCCCGTCGCGCGGCGAGCCGAGCCGCGGCGGGCACGGCCTGCCGTCGCCCTCCGAGCACGCCCGTCCGGGGCGGGACCCGATCCGCGCCGGCCGGGACGCGCTGCTCGCCTCGCTGGACCGGCCGCTCGGCGGCACGTCCGGTCGCGGTCTGGACACCCGTTCCCCGGCCGCGCTGGCCGGGTCCGACGCTCCCCGCCAGCGGGCGGTCACCGGGGGCGCGGCCGCGCTGCTCGGCGGCGGCCAGGGCTCCGCGTTCGACGACGACTCGGACGCGCCGAAGGAGATCCCCGCCGTGCCGTCGCTGGCCGTGCTGCGGCCCCGCCGCACCGGTCCCGCGGCGGCGACCGGCGGCACCGGCGGCGAGTCCACCGAGGCCGGTGGCAAGCCGCGCAAGCGCCTGCCGAGTTGGGACGACGTCCTCTTCGGCACCGGCCCGGCGGCCCGCGAGTCCTCCTGACCGACGGTCCACCCTGGCAAGGTGAGGCACTCTAAGTGCCCGCGTGCCAGGGTGGACCCATGGAGTACACGAACCTGGGACGCACCGGTCTGTCGGTGAGCCGGCTCTGCCTCGGCACCATGAACTTCGGGCCGCAGACCGACGAGCCGGACAGCTTCGCCATCATGGACCGGGCGCTCGAACACGGGATCAACTTCTTCGACACCGCCAACGTCTACGGCTGGAAGACCGGCGAGGGCGTCACCGAGCAGATCATCGGCCGCTGGTTCGCCCAGGGCGGCGGGCGCCGGGACAAGGTCGTCCTGGCCACCAAGGTCTACGGCAAGATGGGCGAGTGGCCCAACGAGCAGGGCCTGAGCGCCCGGCACATCATCCGGGCCTGCGAGGATTCGCTGCGCCGGCTGCAGACCGACACCATCGACCTCTACCAGATGCACCACATCTCCCGGACCACCCCGTGGGAGGAGATCTGGCAGGCCATGGAGACCCTGGTCGCCCAGGGCAAGGTCCTCTACGTCGGCTCGTCCAACTTCGCCGGCTGGCACATCGCGCAGGCGCAGGCCGCGGCCGGCCGCCGCAACTTCCTCGGCCTCGTCTCCGAGCAGTGCATCTACAACCTCATGACCCGGCACGTCGAGTTGGAGGTGGTCCCGGCCGCGCAGCACTACGGGCTGGGCATCATTCCCTGGTCGCCGCTGCACGGCGGGCTGCTCGCCGGGGTCATCCGCAAGATGGCCGAGGGCGGCGCGGCGCGCGGCGCCAGCGGCCGGTCGGCCGACGCGCTCGCCGAGCACCGGTCCACCATCGAGGCGTACGAGAAGCTCTGCGCGGACCTCGGCCACGACCCGGCGGACGTGGCGCTGGCCTGGCTGCTCTCCCGGCCGGGCGTGACCGCCCCGATCGTCGGCCCGCGCACCATGGACCAGCTCGACCGCAACCTGGGCGCGCTGGCCGTACGGCTCGACGAGGCCACGCTGGAGAAGCTCGACGAGCTCTTCCCGCCGGTCGGCAACGGCGGCCCGGGCCCCGAGGCCTGGGCCTGGTAGCGCCCGCACCGGGGTAGGCCGGGCGCCTGCCCGCCGGCTCCTCGCCGGGGCGGGCCCCGCGCCTGCCCCGGCGGAGCCGGGTGCCCTCGCGGGTCAGACGGGCCAGGCCGCGAGGCGGTCGTAGGTGGGGCGCGGGCCCGGATGGCTGCGCACCAGGACCAGCTCGTCGGCGCTCCACTCCGGGCCGAGGTAGTCGTGCAGGGTCTCCCGGTCGGCGAGCACGTCCGCGCGGTCGATCCGGTCGCCGGGGCGGGCGATGGTGAGGTGGGCCCGGAACGGCTTCTCGTCGTGCGGCAGCCGGGCCCGGCGCAGCCCCGACCGGATGAGCCGGGCGAGCACGGTCAGCCCGTCGACCTCGCCGCGTACGTCCACCCAGAGCACCGTGAACCGGCCGCGCCCGAAGCTGCCCCCGCCACCGAGCCGCAGCCTCGGGGAGCTGCCCCGGGAGTCGCGGAACGTCTGCGCGGCGAGGCCGAGCGCGCTCTCCACGTCGACCAGCCGGTCGTCGGGAGTGTCGCCGAGGAAGGCCAGGGTGAGGTGCGCGTTGGTGGGATCGGCCAGCCGGACGTTGGTGCCGGCGGCCGCGGCGGCGCCGGTGCGCAGCCGGGCCACCTGGGCGCTCAGGTCGTCGACCGCCGGCTTCGGCGGGTAGACCGCGACGAAGAGCCGCACCGGTCAGCGGTGCCGCTGGTGGTGGCCGGGTCGGGCGGCGGGCAGGGTGAGCCCGGCGGCGTGCAGGAGGCCCTCGACGCGGACCCGTTCGATCTCCCGGTCGACGCCCTCCAGCTCGGCCAGGTGCTCGGCGATGCCCAGCGCGCCGCAGGCGGCTCGCAGCCGCTCGTCGTACGCGTCGATGACCGCGCCGTGCCAGACCACCGAGCGGTCGGCGGCGGCGAGCCGGTGGCCGCCGAGGCGGCGCAGGTCGACGGCGAGCTGTTCCAGCGGGCGGCGGCCCTCCCGGTCGAACTCGGTCAGGTCGATGTCCCGGGTGAGCGACTCGGCCTCGATGGCCCGGTCCAGCCGGGCGATGGTGCGGCGCTCCCGCCGCTGCTCGCGCCACTCGGCCCATCCGCAGGCCACCCGGTCGATGATCTCGTCGGCGCAGAAGACCAGCGCGAAGAGGGCCGGTAGGGAGCAGACGGCAAGGATCGCCAGCACCAGCAGCAGACCCCGTCCCACTCCCACATATCGACGCTAAGCCGCGTCGTCGCCGCCCGCCACCCGTTTGGCGACATCCGGACGCGAATGAATGAGGAAGGACCGGTCCCCTCGGTCGGGAACCGGTCCTTCGGGCGGTCGACGGGTCACTCCGCCCCGGGCGACACCACGTAGAAGCGCGGCATGGGCAGCACCCGCATCCGCAGCCGGGCGCCGGAGCGGCGCAGCTGCCAGGTGAGCGCCAGCAGCGCGGCGGCCAGGGAGATCAGGCCACCGGTCCAGATGCTCGCGCCGGCCCCGAAGGTCTCGGCCACCCAGCCGATGATCGGCGCGCCGACGGGGTTGGTGCCCAGGAAGACGAGCACCCACAGCGCCATCACCCGGCCCCGGAAGGCGGCGTCGACGCCGAGCTGGACCCGCTGGTTGGCGGCCTGGGCGAAGAAGACCATGAAGAACCCGGTGGGCAGCAGCAGCGCCACCACCAGCCAGTACGACCCGGCGAGCCCGACCAGCGTGCCGAAGCTGGCGCAGCCGACCGCCGCGCCGAGCACCAGCCACACGGTGGGCCGGCTGCGCCGCCCGGTGCCGGCCAGGGCGCCGGTCAGCGCGCCGACCGCCAGCGCGGTGGTGAACAGCCCGAACGAGGCGGCGCCGGTGTGGAACACGGTCTTGGCCAGCGCGGCGAGGGTGAGCTGGAAGTTGAACAGGGTCATCCCGACCACCGACATGAGCGCCATCGGCAGCAGGATGTCGGGGCGCCGCGCGACGTACCGCAGGCCGTCGACCACCTTGGCCTGATCGCGCTGCCCGGCCGGCGGCAGGTCGTTGCGGTACAGCTCGTCGGTGCGCATCCGGACCACGTTGATCAGCGGGGCGATCGAGCTGAACGCGGTGATCAGGAAGACCGGGCCGACGTCGAAGGCGGCGATGGCCAGGCCGGCGACGGCCGGGCCGAGGATCCGGGCCGAGTTGAAGGTGGCCGCGTTGAGCGAGAGCGCGTTCGGGAGCAGCGGCATGCCGACCAGCTCGGAGACGAACGCCTGCCGCACCGGGGTCTCCACCGCGTTGAACACCCCGAGCAGGGCGGCGAACGCGAAGACGTGCCAGAGCTGCACCAGCCCGGTGACCACCAGGAGGCTCATCGCCAGCGCCAGCACGGTCCAGAAGATGTTGGCGATGAAGAGCAGCATCCGCTTGTCGTAGCGGTCGGCGAGGCGACCGGAGATCAGCGTCAGCAGCAGGACGGGGGTGAACTGGAGCGCGGTGACCACGCCGAGCGCGGTCGCCGAGTTGCCGCTGAGGTCGAGGACGAGCCAGTCCTGGGCGATGTACATCATCCAGACGCCGATCAACTTGATCAGCTGTCCGGTGGCGAAGAGTCGGTAGTTGCGGACCCGCAGGGACTGGAACATCGTGCTCAACTTGGCCTGCACTCTTGGTGCGCCTCCTCGCGATCATGTACGCCTCATCCACAACGGACGAAGCGGACCGCAGGACGCGGGTACCCGCTCAGGCGCGAGCGATGCCCTGGAGGATGTCGGCGGCGCGCCGCAGCGTGTCGCGTTCCTCCTCGGTCAGGGCGGCCAGCCGGCTGGCCAGCCACTCGTTGCGGGCCCGCTCGAACTGCTCGAGCACGGCCCGTCCTCCTTCGGTTGCCGCCAGGATGACCTGCCGCCCGTCGGTCGGGTGGGGGGTCCGCTGCACGAGGCCTCGGTCCTCCAGCTTCGCGACGATCTTGGTCATCGTGGGCGGCTGCACCCGCTCGACATCGGCCAGCTCCCGGGGTGTCAGGGCGCCCGCCAGGTTGAGGCTGGTGAGCGCCGAGAGCTGGGTGACCGTGAGGTCGCCGACCGGTCGGGCCTGTCGGACCCGCCGGTTGAGTCGGGTGATCGCATCACGCAGCTGAGGGGCCAGCTGCGCCGGTGGCACGCGTTTCGCCGTCACCGTCCGCTCCGTCACGTTAGTTAGCTTAACTAATGAGCCTGGCTAACGACATGCGATATGACCAGGCTCACCAGGGGTCAGAGGACCACGGACTCGATCGGCCCGCGCAGGAAGTAGAGGACGAACAGCGCGGCCACCCCGTACAGCAGGGGGTGGACCTCCCGGAACCGCCCCTTCGCCAGCTTCAGCAGCACGAAGGTGATCACCCCGGCGCCGATGCCGTTCGAGATCGAGTAGGTGAAGGGCATCAGCACGATCGTGAGGAACGCCGGGATGGCGATCTCGTAGTCGGTCCAGTCGATCGTGCGGACCGCCGTCATCATCAGGAAGCCGACCACCACGAGCGCCGTCGACGCGGCCTCGAAGGGCACCACCACCGCCAGCGGCGCCAGGAACATGGCCAGCAGGAACAGGCTGCCGGTGACCAGGTTGGCCACCCCGGTCCGGGCGCCCTCCGCGACACCGGCGGCACTCTCGATGTACGACGTGTTGCTCGACACCGAGGCCGCGCCACCCGCCGCGGCGGCGATAGAGTCGACCAGCAGGATCTCCCGGGCCCGGGGCGGGGTGCCCCGCTCGTCCAGCATGTCGCCCTCCTGGCCGATGGCGACCATCGTGCCCATGGTGTCGAAGAAGTCCGTGATCAGCAGGGTGAAGACGAACATCAGCGGGACCAGCCAGCCGACCCGGGTCCATGAGTCCAGCACGTTGAAGTTGCCGAGCAGCGAGAGATCCGGGACGTCCACCACCTTCGCCGGCAGCTCGGGCACGTTCAACGCCCAGCCCTTCGGGTTCGGCTTCCCGTCGACGAACGACGGCCCGATGTTGCCGATCGCCTCCACCACGATCGCCAGCACGGTGGAGGCCAGGATGCCGATCAGGATGGCGCCGCGCACCCGGCGTACCACCAGCACCAGGGTGAGCAGCAGACCCACCACGAACACCAGCAGGGGCCAGCTGACGATCCGGCCGCTGATGCCCAGCCCGACCGGGACCGTGGTGTTCGCCGCGTCCGGCACCCGCCGGACGAACCCGGCGTCGACCAGGCCGATGATCGTGAGGAAGAGGCCGATGCCGACGCCGATCGCCGTCTTGAGCTGGGTCGGCACCGAACGGAACACCGCCGTACGCAGCCCGGTGAGCACGAGGATGCCGATCAGCACACCCTCGATCACCACGAGGCCCATGGCGTCCGCCCAGGTCATCTGCGGCGCGATCTCGAAGGCGACAAGCGCGTTCACGCCCAGCCCGGCGGCCAGCGCGATCGGGAACCGGGCCACGACGCCCATCAGGATCGTCATCACGCCGGCGACCAGCGCCGTGGCCGCCGCCAGCGCCGGGATGGCGAGCTTGCGCCCGTCCCCGTCGACCGCGCCGCCCAGGATCAGCGGGTTCAACACCACGATGTACGCCATCGTGAAGAACGTGGCCAGCCCGCCCCGGACCTCCCGCCCCGGCGTCGACCGGCGGGCGGAGATCTCGAAGAAGCGGTCGAAGGCGTTGCGCGGGTGCGCGGGATCGGGTGGGGTGCCGTGGTCCGGCGGCGGCGCGATGGCCATCGGGTCCTCACATATCGATCGGCCGGTTGTCGCGCGCATCGTCCCAGATCACTCGCGGGCAGGGAAGGACGATCGCGTACCCTGGGCGGGTGCCCCAGGAGCAACCGCCGCGGCCCGAGCCGCTCGACCCGCCGATGGTGCCGTTCGCCCTCGCCGGGCTGGCCGCCTGGGCGGTGGTCGGGCTGGTGCTGCTGCTCTTCTTCCGCGACTGGCTCACCGCGCACGGTCACGAGAACTGGCTCTGGACCTGCCTGGCCGGATTCCTGTGGGGCTTCCCCGGGCTGGCCGTGATGCTGCGGCACGACGCCAACCGGCGCCGCCGCCGGGAAGCCACCGCCCGTCAGGGCTGACCGTCAGGGGTGGCCGTACGGCTCCGCCGGCTCGGCCGCCTCCACCGAACCCGGGGCCCGGCTCACCGACATCGCCTCGACCGCGCTGTCGTCGTAAACCGTGGGCAGCTCGTCCACCGGGCTCTCCGCCGCCTCGATCAGCGTCTCCGAGTGGGCGCCGCAGCCGTGGTCGGCGCTGACCACCCGGCCGTCGTCGGGGGCGTAGAAGTTGCCACAGGCGCCGAAGGACTGCCGCAGCGCCCCGGCGAGCGGCAGGTAGAAGCCGCAGGTGCCACAGCGGGCGGCGGCCGGCGCGGCCACCGAGATCGCGGCGTTGGGGCCGTGGTCGCCGTCGTACCAGCGCTGGGCCGCGTCGGTGCGGCCCTCGCGGGACAGCACCCGGGCCCGGCCGAGGCCCAGCTCCCAGGCGGTCTCCTCCACGGCCGGGTCGTCGGAGAGCAGGTAGCCGGGAGCGAGCCGCTCGTCGTCCGCCGGGGTGGGCAGCAGGTCACCGGGGCCGAGGTCGCCCGGCTTGAGCCGCTCCTGCCAGGGCAGCCAGCCCGGCGCGAGCAACGCGTCGGCGCCCGGCAGCAGCACCGTCTCGCAGATGGTGACCGTGCGGCTGCGCGGCACCCGGGTCACCGTGACGGCCCAGCGCCAGCCCCGGTAGCCGGCCAGCCGGCACTCGAAGTAGTGGGTGACGAGCCGGTCGCCCTCGGCGACGGCCTGGAGGTGATCGCCGACGTCGGCGGGGTCCACCTCCGTGATGGCGGCGCGGGCCACATCGACGGCGGCGGCGCACACCTGGTCGAGCCGGGGAGCGCGGGCGGAGGCGGGCCTGGTCACCGGACCATTGTTCCCCATGCCTGCCGTCGGGTGACAGGCACTCCCCGGAGTCGTTCTCTCCGGGTGATGCGGCGCGCGTGGATCAGATGGGCGAGGATGGGACACATGCCGCTGTCCTCCCGCTCCGGCCGGTCCGTCCTCGGGCGGACCGTCGGCACCGGCATCCGCGCCACCCGCCTCCTGCTCCGGGGCTCGCTGCACGGCGGGCGGTGGATGACCCGCCGGGCCGGTACGGCCCGGGCCCGCAGCGCCGGCAACGAGGTCGGCATGGTCCGCCTCTTCGACCTGCACGCCCTCTCCTGCGCCGGGGACACGCTGATCGCCATCGGCCTGGCCGGCACGATCTTCTTCGACGTCCCGCTCGGCGAGGCGCGCAACAAGGTGGCGCTCTACCTGCTGGTGACCATGGTCCCGTTCGCCATGCTCGCCCCCGTGGTGGGCCCGCTGCTGGACCACTTCCGGCACGGCCGCCGCTACGCGCTGGCCGCCACCATGCTGGGCCGGGCCTTCCTGGCCTGGCTGATCTCCGACTACATCGGCGGCTTCGGGCTCTATCCCGCCGCGTTCGGTGTCCTCGCCCTCTCCCGCGCGTACGGGGTGGCCCGCTCGGCCGCGGTGCCCCGGCTGCTGCCCGAGGGGCTCGGGCTGTCGCAGGTGGGGGCCCGGGCCAGCGTCTACGGCACGGTGGCCGGCGCGCTGGTCGCCCCGATCGGGCTGGCCGCGTTCTGGTTCGGACCGCAGTGGCCGCTCCGGGTCGCCTCGCTCATCTTCCTGATCGGCATGATCATCTCGCTGCGCCTGCCGCCGCGGGCCGACTCGGAGCCGCCGGAGCGGGTGCCCAGGCCGCTGCGCGCGCTGCGCCGCCGGGACGGGGAACGCCCGCTGGGCCGGGGCCGGCCCGCCGGCCGGCTGGTGATCGCCACCCTGATCGGCGCGGCGGCGCTGCGCGGGCTCTACGGCTTCCTGCTGCTCTTCCTGGCCTTCGCGATCAAGGCCGGCGACCTGACCACCGACTTCTTCGGGCGGGACCTGGGCGCCCAGGGCGCGCTGGGCCTGGCGGGCGGGGCGCTCGCGGTGGGCACCTTCCTGGCCACCGCCATCGGCACCCGGCTGCGCATCCACCGGCCGGCGGCGATCCAGTCCAGCGGCACGATCGTCGTGGCCGGGGTGGCGGTGCTCGCCGCCTTGAAGTTCTCGCTGCCCATGGTGGCGCTGCTCTGCGTGGTCACCTCGCTGATGAGCGGGATCGCCAAGCTCGCGGTGGACGCCTCGATCCAGGAGCGCATCCCGGAGCGGCTCCGGGCCAGCTCGTTCGCCCACTCGGAGACCGCGCTGATGCTGGCCTTCGTGGCCGGCGGCGGGCTCGGCCTGGTCCCGTTCACCGGCCCGGTCGGCGTGGCGATCGCCGCCTGCGTAGCCGCCCTGGTGGCCGCCCGCGGGGTGCTCGTCGCCACCCGGCTGCGCGGGGAGCACCTGGTCGGCCGCCCGCTCGGCGACGACGAACTGGCCACCGAGGCGGGCACGGAGTTCGACGACCCCGCCCCCACCTCGCCGGCACCACCCCGGGCCGACCCGCCGCTCCCCACCGACGACGACGAGCTGTCACCGCCCGGGTTCCACATCTACCGCCCCTCGTCCTCCGTGGGCGGGCCGGGCGGCAGCGAGGAGGAGAACCGGCGGGAACCCCGGGGACCGGTGGCGTGACCGGGTTGCTGGTGGTGACGGCGGTCCCCGCCGAGGCCGACGCGGTCCGGGCCGGTCTCACCGATCCCACGGTCACCGTCGCGCCGGTCGGGGTCGGCCCCGCCGTGGCCGGCGCCGCCACCGCACGGCTGCTGGCGCTCGCCGAGGCGGCCGGGAACCCGTACCGGGCGGTGGTCAGCGCGGGCATCGCCGGCGGCTTCGTCGGCCGGGCCCCGGTCGGCGGCACGGTCCTGGCGAACCGCAGCGTGGCAGCGGACCTGGGCGCCGAGTCCCCCACCGGCTTCATCCCGCTGGAGGAGCTGGGCATGCCCCCGGAGCTGCTCGGCGGCGGCAGCGCCGTACCCGCCGACGTGGGCCTGCTGGCCGCCCTGCGCACCGCCCTCCCGGCGGCCACCGTCGGCGCCGTGCTCACGGTCAGCACGGTGACCGGAACCGCTGCCAGCACGGCGGCCCTCGCGGACCGGCACCCCGACGCCGTGGCCGAGGCCATGGAGGGGTACGGCGTCGCCGTCGCCGCCACCCAGGCCGGCCTCCCCTTCGCCGAGCTGCGCACGGTGTCCAACCCGATCGGCCCCCGCGACCGCGGCTCGTGGCGCATGCGCGAGGCCTTCACCGCGCTCACCGCGGCGGCAGCCGCCCTCCGCTGACCGGCCGGTCGAACCGCAACGCCGCCGGTCGCCTCGCCTCCAGCTCGAAGCCGCACGCGAGGAGGAAACCGGCGCCACCGCTCTCCGCGATCGCATGCGCCGACCGCACGCCGGCCCCGTCCATCTCGGCCAGGAGCGCGGCGACCAGCCGCCGTCCGATGCCCAGCAACCGGTACGCCGGCGCGACGAGCACCCCGTCCAGCACCATCTGCCGCCGGCCCGGCTCGGGATGCCCGATGAGGAGGTCGCTGCTGCGTTCGTGCGCGCGCAGCTCACCGACGAGATCACCGTCAGGCAACTCGGCGACGAACCGCCAGGAGGTCGACGGCAGCGCCGGATCGAGGTAGCGGCGCACCCGATGGTCGCGGCGCACCGCCTCGCGCAGCCGCTCCCGGTCCCGCACGGTGCGATCGAGCCGGAACGTCACGGCGGGCAACGGCGGCGAGCGGTGGGGTGGCACCGCGAACCAGTGCGCCCACCAGGCCCCGGGCCAGTCCTTCGGCTCCCGCACCTCGCGGGCGTCCAGGTGCGCCGGGCAGTGCCGGCCCGCCGCGTCCCGCAACCCTTCGTGCGGCACCGGCGCCAGCTCACCGAGCACCGGCCCGTGGAGCACGATCCGGCCGGCCACGGCGCCGACGAGGCGTTCGACGGTGCGGAAGCTGGGATCCGCCGACCGCCCCGACTCGATGCGGGCGATCGTGGCCTGCGGCACCCCGGACTTCCCGGCCAGCTCCCGCTGGCTCAGATCAGCCGCGCGGCGCAGCGACCGCAGGGTCGCGGCCAGGTCGGTCCCGGACTCTCCATCGCTCACCCGAGCCATGTTCGTGCGGTGCCGCGCCGCTCTCAACCCGCGCTTTCCACCTGTGGACAACCATGTGGAAAACCCCGACGCCTGGGGACGGATGAGGTCGCGAGCGACTACAAACTTGATGGCGTGGTGGAGTCAGGACCTCGGACCGAGGCGATCCCGCTGGTCCCCGCGGAGGCCTACGAACGTGATGATGTGGGCGAGTCAGGTCCTCATGCTTGGCTGCTACGGAGGCCATGGATCGGTCCCGGCGCCATAGGCCGCCGCGTGACGGTCGAGCGGCGACACCGGTGAGCCGGACCTCAACGCGAATTGCCCCGCACCCGGCGCAGGTTGTCAACGGATTGCCGCGATCCGCCCACGTCATCAAGTTCCTAGCCACTGAACAACAGTCGCCGAGGCGCACCGGCGAGCTCCACCCCGAACGCCCAGCACGCCGCCAGCACCCCCGCACCCTGCACCGGCGCACGGCATGCGGCGTCCGGCGCGCGTCGTCAACCGGCCGTCGCGATCCGTCTACGTCATCAAGTTCGTAGCGGCTGGACAGGGGGCGCCGGGGGCTCACTGGCGCGCGCGACAGGTCGCCCGTCACAGCGACGGGCCGGGGTGGTGGGCACCGGAACGGGCGGGGTTACGGTGGGGGTGTGGCGCTCTCCCTCGCGATCTCGCCCTGCCCCAACGACACATTCGTCTTCGACGCCCTCGTGCACGGCCGGGTCCCCGGCGCACCGGCGGTCGAGGTGACCTACGCCGACGTCGACGTCACCAACACCGCGGCCGAGCGCGGGGCGTTCGACCTGGTGAAGGTGAGCTACGCGGCGCTGCCCTGGCTGCTCGACGACTACCACCTGCTGCCCTGCGGGGGCGCGCTGGGCCGGGGCTGCGGCCCGCTGGTGCTCACCCGGGGCGACCGGACCGACCTGTCCGGCGCGACGGTGGCGGTGCCGGGCGAGCGGACCACGGCGTACCTGCTGTTCCGGCTCTGGGCGGCGGATCAGGCGCCGGCGCGGATCGAGGTGGTGCCGTTCCACGAGATCATGCCGGGGGTGGCGGCCGGGCGGTACGACGCCGGGCTCGTGATCCACGAGGCGCGCTTCACCTACCCGCGGCACGGGCTGACCGCCCTGGTCGACCTGGGCGAGTGGTGGGAGGGCGACACGGGCCTGCCGATCCCGCTCGGCGCGATCCTGGCCCGCAAGGGCGCGGTCGACCCGGTCGAGGCGGCCGCCTGGATCCGCGAGTCGGTCCGGCAGGCGTGGGCCGACCCGGAGGCCAGCCGGGAGTACGTGCTGGCGCACGCGCAGGAGATGGAGCCCGACGTGGTGGACCGGCACATCGGCCTCTACGTCAACGAGTTCACCGCCGACCTCGGAGAGGCCGGCTTCGCCGCCGTGGAGGCACTGCTGGGCCGGGCCGCCGACGCCGGGCTCGTCCCTCAGACCTCCAGCTCGCGCGCCACCGCGTGGACCAGCTGAGCGATCTTCTGCGCGGTCTTCCGGTCCGGGAAGCGGCCCCGGCGCAGGTCCGGCTGGACCTTCGCCTCCAGCACCTTGATCATGTCTTCGACCAGGCCGTGCAGCTCCTCGGCCGGCCGCCGGCGCAGCTCCGCCACCGACGGCGGCGCCTCCAGCAGCTTGACCCCCATCGCCTGAGCGCCCCGCCGGCTGTCCACCACGCTGAAATCGACCCGCTGGCCGCCCTTCAGGTCGGTGACACCCGCCGGTAGCGCGCCCTTCGGCAGGAACACGTCGCCACCCTCGTCACTGGTGACGAACCCGTATCCCTTGGCCGCGTCATACCACTTCACTCGACCCGTCGGCACCTGAAAACCCCTGCTTCGCTCGGAACCTCTACCCCTCCAAGGCTAGCCGGATGATCCGGTCGAGCGCCGCCGGGAATCCGGCGAGATCATCCAGCACCACGTGGGCCCCGGCCGCGCTCAGCTCCTCCCTCGTGCACGGGCCGGTCGCCACTCCCACGCCTGGGATTCCCGCCGCTTCTGCGGCGGCCATGTCGGCCACGTGATCGCCGACGTAGAGGGTGGCGCCGTGCTCCCGTAGCGCGGTCGCCTTCTGCTCGGCGAACAGGTCGCCGGCCAGCTCGTCGACGGCCAGGCCCAGGTGGTCGAGGTGCAGCTTCGCCAGCCGGCCGATCTTGGAGGTCACCACCATGACCCGGCCGCCGCGCCCGTGCACCGCCTCGATCGCGGCCTCCGCACCGGGCATCGGCAGGGTCGGGGTGATCGCGTACGCCGGGTAGAGCTCCCGGTACGCGAGCACCGCCTCGTCGACCTGCTCGGGCGGGAACCAGTGCGCGATCTCGGTGCGCAGCGGCGGCCCGAGGCGGGAAACCGCCAGATCGGCGTCGACGGGCACGCCGGTCTGCGCGGTCAGCGCCCGGTAGGCGGCCGCGATGCCGGGACGCGAGTCGACCAGGGTCATGTCGAGGTCGAATCCGACCATGAGCGGGGGCATGTCGAGAACGTACCCGTCCGAGGGGCGCGACAGCCCCCGGCCGGGCTAGCGTGGAACGACGATGACCACCTCATTCGCCGACCACCTGCGGACCCTTCCCGACGAGTCCCTGGCCGCCCTCCTCCAGCTGCGGCCGGACCTCGTCGTGCCCGTGCCGGCAGACGTCTCCGCCCTCGCCATCCGCGCCCAGTCACGGGTCTCCGTGGCGCGGGCGCTCGACGGGCTGGACCAGTTCACCCTCCAGATCCTGGACGCCGCCCGGCTCACCCGGGACCCGGAGGGCGGCGGCACCGCCACCGAGGCCATCCTGGCCCTGGCCACCTCCGGCCCGCACCCGCCCGCCCCGACCGCGGTCCGCGGCGCGGTGGACCGGCTCCGCGCGCTCTTCCTGCTGTACGGGCCGGAGCACGACCTGCACGTGGTGGGCGGCGTCGACGAGGTGTCCCCGTACCTGGCGGGCCTGGGCCGGCCGGCCGCGGAGCTGGACCCGCGGGCGGCGGCCGTATGCACGGACCCGGCGAAGCTGCGGCGGACGCTGCTGGCCGCGCCGCCCTCGGCCCGGGCGATCCTGGACCGGCTCGCCGCCGGCCCGCCGGTCGGCACCGTGCCGGCGGGCGCGCTGGAGGCCCCCGCCACCGGCGAGGAGGACATCCTTCCCCCGGACCTGGTGAACGGCGGGGCGGCCACCGGCTCCCCGATCCGCTGGCTGGTGGAGCACCGGCTGCTCGTCCGCATGTCGGCCGTCAAGGGCGGCGGCACCGTGGAGCTGCCCCGCGAGGTGGGGCTGCTGCTGCGCCGGGACACCGGCCCGCTCGGCCCGCTGCGCACCAGCCCGCCCGAGGTGTCGAGCCCGCCGCGGGAGGCCAAGTCCGTCGACTCGGCCGGCGCCGGGCAGACCATGGAGGTGGTCCGGCACACCGAGGGGCTCCTGGAGGCCCTGGCCGCCGAGCCGGCCCCGGTGCTGCGCTCCGGTGGCGTGGGCGTCCGCGACCTGCGCCGGCTGGCCCGCGGCCTCGGGCTGGACGACCCGACCACTGCGCTGATCTTCGAGGTGGCGTACGCGGCCGGGCTGGTCGGCGAGCTGGACCTGACCGGGTCGGCCACCAGCCGGTACGGGGGCGACCAGCAGATCCTGCCCACCGGCGGGTACGAGGTGTGGCGGGCCGCCTCGCTGGCCCAGCGGTGGGAGCAGCTGGCCCGGGCCTGGCTGACCCTGACCCGCCAGGTGGGCCTGGTCGGCCAGCGCGACGACCGGGACCGGCCGATCGCGGTGCTCTCCGCCGAGGCGGAACGGGCCGGCGCGCCGGCCGCCCGGCGTTCGGTGCTCGCCGTGCTGGCCGACCTGCCCCCGGCGACCGCCCCGACCCCCGACGAGGTGCTGGAGCTGCTGGACTGGCGGGCGCCGCGCCGCGCCCGGGGCCGGGAGGGGGCGCACCGCGAGGTGCTGGCCGAGGCGGCCCAGCTCGGGGTGACCGGGCTGGGGGCGCTGACCTCGTACGGGCGGCTGCTGCTGGCCGAGCTGAACGACGCCGACGAGCGGGCCGACGACCCGCTCGGGCTGTACTCGGAGAGCGAGTCGGGCGAGCCGTCCACCGCCGTCCGGGCGCTGGACGCGCTGCTCCCCGCCCCGGTCGACCACTTCCTCGTGCAGGCCGACCTGACCGTCGTGGTGCCCGGCCCGCCCGACCCGGCGCTCGCCGCCGAGCTGGACGTGGTGGCGGAGCACGAGTCGGCCGGCGGGGCGAGCGTCTACCGGGTCACCACGGCCAGCGTGCGGCGGGCCCTGGACGCCGGCTACTCGGCCGACGACCTGCACGCGCTGTTCCGCCGCCGGTCGCGTACCCCGGTGCCGCAGGGCATGAGCTACCTGGTGGACGACGTGGCGCGCAAGCACGGCGGGCTGCGGCTCGGGTCGGCGGGCGGCTACGTGCGCAGCGACGACGAGGCGCTGCTCACCGAGGTGCTGTCCGACAAGCGGCTGGAGTCGCTGGCGTTGCGCCGGCTGGCCCCGACGGTGCTCGTCACCCCGTACCAGGTGAACCGGATGCTGACCGCGCTGCGCGACGCCGGTTACGCGCCGGTGGCCGAGGACGCCGGCGGCGCGGCCGTGCTGGCCCGGCCGAAGACCCGGCGGGCGCCGGCCCGGGTGCCGGCGGCCAGCCGCAGCCTCGACCCGCTGGCGGCGCCGCGGCTGCCGATGCCCCGGCTGCTCGGGGTGGTCGAGCAGATCCGCCGGGGCGACGCGGCGGCCCGGGCGGCGCGGCGGGCCCCGGCGGTGGTCCGCGGCGCGACGGCGCGTACCGGCCCGGGGCCGGCGCACACCCACAGCGACGCGCTCGCCGTGCTCCAGCAGGCGGTGCGGGACAAGGCGCTGGTCTGGGTCGGCTACGTCGACGCGCACGGGGCGACCGCGTCCCGGCTGGTCCGGCCGGTCTCGATCGGGGCCGGCTACCTGCGCGCCGAGGACGACCGCACCGAGATGCTGCACACCTTCGCGCTGCACCGGATCACCGCGGCGGTGCTCGAGGACTAGTCCCCGTTGCGACGCAGGGTGCCGACCACCGACACGGCGAGCAGCAGGGCGAACGCGGCGCCGGCCGACTCGCCGACGGAGTCGACGAAGCCCTGCCGCTGCACCAGCAGCCCGAACAGGAACCAGCCGAAGATGCCGGTGGCGGCGGCCGCGTAGCCGACCAGGGCCGCCGGTGAGACCTCCTGCTGGTGTGCCCGGTCGTCGTCGGGAAGCACGTCGTGGTCGACGGTCATCTCCAGCCCCTCCCCCGCACCGTGGTGGACCTGACCTCCAGCGTGGCACCGGAGGGGGTCACCCGGACAGGGGATAAAACCCTGATCCGGGCGGGAGGTCACGCCCGGTCGGGTATCAGGTGCCGGGCCGGCGGCCGAAGACGACCACCCGGGTGCCGACCGAGCCCAGCTCCCAGAGCCGCACGGCGTCGCGGTGCAGCAGGTTCACGCAGCCGTGCGAGCCGATCGAGGAGTTGTGCAGGTAGGTCGTGGTCTCGTGGAACCCGATCCCGCCGTTGAACCGCTGCCAGTAGGGCAGCCACACCTCGTACGGGTTGGACCACTCGCGCATGTTCTTCCCGCCGACGGAGTAGGTGCCGGACGGGGTGGCGTAGCCGGCCATGCCGGTGCGGGTCACCGTCGGGCCCATGACCACCTTGCCGCCGCGCATCGCCCAGACGGTCTGCCGGGTGAGGTCGACGCAGAAGGTGGTGCCGGAGCCGGCGCGGCAGCGCCCCGTGTCGGTGCTGGCCAGCCGCTTCGCCACGTCGTACGTGGTGGGGCCGGCGCGACCGGAGGCGGGGCTGATCCCGTACCGGGTCTGGAACTTCTTGATCGCGGCGCAGTCGGCGGCCGACTGCTTACCGTCCACGCTCAGCGTCCCGAAACCGCCCAGCCGGCTCAGGTACGTCTCCACGGCCTTCTGCTGCTCCCCCTGCGGGCACCCGGCGGGCTTCGCCGGCTTCGGGGTGGTCGGCTTCGGCGTGGTGCGGCTGGGCTTCGGCGTGGCCGTCCGGCTCGGCGGCGCCGACGGGGACGCGGTCGGCTGCTCCGGCGCGGGCGGCGCGCTCGCCCCCGATGCCTCCTCCGTCACGCCGACGGGCTGCGGAGCGGCGGCCCCGGACCCGTCGCCCTGCGGATCGTGCGCGCACGCACCGACGCCGACCAGCACGACCGCTGCCAGGCCGACGGCCCGGGCGGCGAAACGGACACGCTTCATGGGCCCTCCCCTGGACAGTTGTCCCGCTTGCTAGACGTGCGGGAGGGGTGTCCCGTTGCCTGTCCGGCGAGACTTTTTCCGGACACCGGTCGGCGTGCAACACTGGATGGTCCGCCTTCGGCAGGTCAGCCGCCGTGCGGGCGAGAATTTCCGGCTCAAGGAGAGGACGCTGGCGTGAGCGGTGGACCACTGATCGTGCAGTCGGACAAGACCCTGCTGCTGGAGATCGACCACCCCGACGCCCAGGCGTGCCGGATGGCCATCGCGCCCTTCGCCGAACTGGAGCGCTCCCCCGAGCACGTGCACACCTACCGGCTCACCCCGCTGGGGCTGTGGAACGCCCGCGCCGCCGGCCACGACGCCGAGGCCGTGGTGGACGCGCTGATCAAGTACTCCCGCTACCCGGTGCCGCACGCGCTGCTGGTCGACGTGGCCGAGACGATGGACCGCTACGGCCGGCTCCAGCTCGCCAACGACCCGGCCCACGGCCTGGTGCTCCGCGCGCTGGACCGGCTGGTGCTCATCGAGGTGGCCAAGAGCAAGAAGCTCGCCGGCATGCTGGGCCCGAAGCTGGACGACGACACCATCCAGGTGCACCCCTCCGAGCGCGGCCGGCTCAAGCAGGCGCTGCTCAAGCTCGGCTGGCCCGCCGAGGACCTGGCCGGCTACGTGGACGGCGAGGCGCACCCGATCGAGCTGGCCGAGGCCGGCAAGGACGGGGGCAAGCCGTGGACCCTGCGGTCGTACCAGCGGGAGGCCGTCGAGGCGTTCTGGGCCGGCGGCTCCGGCGTGGTGGTGCTCCCCTGCGGCGCCGGCAAGACCCTCGTCGGCGCGGCGGCCATGGCCGAGGCGAAGGCCACCACGCTGATCCTGGTCACCAACACGGTGGCCGGCCGGCAGTGGAAGCGCGAGCTGATCGCCCGCACGTCGCTCACCGAGGACGAGATCGGCGAGTACTCGGGCGAGCGCAAGGAGATCCGCCCGGTCACCATCGCCACGTACCAGGTGCTCACCTCGCGGCGCGGCGGCGCGTTCACCCACCTCGACCTGTTCGGCGCCCGCGACTGGGGCCTGGTCGTCTACGACGAGGTGCACCTGCTGCCCGCGCCGATCTTCCGCTTCACCGCGGACCTCCAGGCCCGCCGCCGGCTCGGTCTCACGGCGACATTGGTACGCGAGGACGGCCGCGAGGGCGACGTGTTCAGCCTGATCGGCCCGAAGCGGTACGACGCGCCGTGGAAGGACATCGAGCAGCAGGGCTGGATCGCCCCGGCCGAGTGCACCGAGGTCCGGGTGACCCTGACCGACGCCGAGCGGATGGCGTACGCGACGGCCGAGGCCGAGGAGCGCTACCGGATGGCGGCCACCGCCCGGACGAAGTTGCCGGTGGTGCGGGCGCTCGTGGACCGGCACCCGGACGAGCAGGTGCTCGTCATCGGGGGCTACATCGACCAGTTGCACCAGCTCGGGGAGTACCTGGACGCGCCCATCGTGCAGGGGTCGACCACCAACAAGGAGCGGGAGCGATTGTTCGACGCGTTCCGGTCCGGTGAGGTGAAGACGCTTGTCATCTCCAAGGTCGGGAACTTCTCCATCGACCTGCCGGAGGCCGCCGTCGCCATCCAGGTGTCGGGGACCTTCGGGTCGCGGCAGGAGGAGGCGCAGCGGTTGGGGCGGGTGCTGCGGCCCAAGGCGGACGGACGGCAGGCGCACTTCTACACGGTGGTGTCCCGGGACACGATCGATACGGAGTACGCGGCACACCGGCAGCGGTTCCTCGCCGAGCAGGGGTACGCGTACACCATCGTGGACGCCGACGACGTCCTCGGGCCGTCGCTGCCTTCGTTCGACTGATCCGCTTCCGCTGTCGGGGTTCCAACCCGACGGGCGAAGGGCAGCATCTTGCTCAGCGATCAGTCAGTTCGGCTAGGTCAACGGCGTTGATGAGGTCCCTGATTGCGGCCTCACTGGCGAGGTTCAGGGGTAGCAGTTCGCCGGTTCGCGCTCGCGGGTTGAGCAGCAGTTCGCTGCTGGTGTCGTTGATGATGGAGGCAGCGTCGGCTTCCGCCCATCGCACGCCGGCCAGCGATGCACGATGGATCTCGGTGGCGAGAATGCACGACACCAGGGGTCTGCCATAGCTGTCCGGGCCTTCGTGGCGCAGCACGGCCACTCGCGCTGAGCCGATGCCGGGTGCGACGGCGAAGGCTTCCCGCAGGGTGACAAGGACCTGGCCGCAGACGAACTGCTTGTAGTAGGCGGCGCGGTCGCGCTGGGGCAGCTTGCGTAGCGACAGGTTGCCGGCCTGGGTGGTGGTGGGCATGCGCTCGGGCACGACCTGGTCGATCGTGGGGACGAGCACCACGAGGGCAACCTCGTGGTCGGTGACGCCGACGGCGGCACTGGCTGCCTCGTTGTCTTCGAACGCTTCTTCGAGCGTTTCCAGGACGACATCCGGGTCGTTGCTGCACAGCTGCTGCCACCGCTGGTCGAGGTATCGCTGCCAGCTGGCCTTCTGCTCAAGCAGGGCCCTCCATTGCCGTTGCACCTCGGCGTCGGTCCACTGCGCGGCGCGCTGTTTGGCCTGCGCCCGTTTGGTCCGCTCGAAGAACCCGACTCCGGCCAGGGCGTGCTGTTCGTAGTGCCGGTAGATGCTGGCTCTGTCTGGCGCCGCGGGCTCCGGCGCGACCGGTCGGGTGGCGGCAGAGAAATCCACCCGGTGCAGGTCGAGAATGCGCAGGAACGCCTGCGCCAGGTGCTGGGCCTCCTCCGCCCGCTGCATCTGGGCGGCATGGCGCTGCTGCACCGCGAGCTGCCGCTGATAGGCCGCCGCTGAAGTAGCGCGGCCGCCGGATCGGCTACGGCCGCGGCCTCCGCCGAGGGAGGTGTAGAAGCCGACCGGGCCGACACCGGTGGAGAATCCGGTGCGGCCGCCCCCGAGATGAACCCTGGCAGCTCGCGGTCCCAGACTCGTGCGGATCCCGCGCGACGAGGCGCGGACACGGACCCCGGGTGCCAGCTTGATGGAGAACCCCACCTGCCGACCGTAAGTCCGGCGCTCAAGACCCTGCTCAACCAGTCGTCCAGGTCAGGTCGACGTGTCGGCGCCGTGGCGGCCGGTGCGCCCACCGCGGCCAGGACCGAAGGACCATCAACTGCCGGCCCTTTGGCCAGACTTCCCACCACATGGCCGCCGCACTCGGGTCTGAGTGTGGTGACCAGCTCCCAGCCACGATTGGTGTCGGCGTTGGCTGGTGACCGGGCGGCCGGTGTGAGAACCGTGGGTGGAGCGCGACGGCTGGGCCCTGCAGGCAGCAACGTCCCGCCGTACCCGACGGCATACTCCTAGTCGGATCCTGGTTGATCCCCAGCTACGTATACGCCCTTACCTTGATGACCTTCGATCAGCCCTTCTGCCTGAAGGATTAGAAGGGCAGATCGGACCGGCTCGGCGGAGACGCCGTATTGCGCGGACATCTCGCGCAGAGAAGGCAGCTTGAACCCCGGGCCGTACTCGCCCGAGCTGATCTTGTCGCGGATGTCCTGAGCGATGCGCTGACGGTCTGGGATTCGGGGCATGGCAACTCCTGGTAGGCCCCAAGATCCTCCCACGCCGCCACCTCGGCAGCCAAGACTTCGCGTGCTTAGCATGTTCGGCTCTTGTTCTTTGCATGCTTTGCATTGTATGTTGTTCCTCGGAAGCCCGGCACTGGATCGCCTGGTAGGCAACCGGCCCTCCCGGTTGGGCATCCACCTTCGCTGGCACGGCTGCCTTCGCTCGTCGGCTGTGCCAGCACCCCAACGCTGAACGCAAGGCGCCTGCTGCCGTACCCGAAACAGGCCGCAGGGCAGGGCGGCCTCCGCCGACCGCAACCGGCGGAGGCCGCCCCACCACACTTCGACGCGACCCGACGAAGGGCGGTCCCCCATGCGCAACCTGATCCGTCGGCTGGCGGGCCGACGCGACGAGAGACAACCAGTCGCACAAGCCAACCGGAGCCAGCCGCTCCGCCCCTGGCAGATCCGCGAACGCTGCTTCAACGTCCGCCGACGCGGCCTCGACCCCGTCGAGATCCGCACCTTCCTCCACCAGGTCGCCGACGAACTCACCGTCGCCCAGACCGCCCTGGTCGCGGTGCAGGAGGAGAACGTTCGCATCAAGAACGCCCTGCGCTCCTGGCAGAGCACCCAATCCGCGAACCGCCTCTACCGATGACCGACCGCTGGGTGATCCACCTCCCCGTCACCGCCCCCGACCTGCACCGCGCCCGGATCTTCGCCCGCACCGCAGCCCGCCTGCTCGCCCAGCTCAGCGCCCGCGTAGAGCCCGGCGGCGTAACCGTCTCGCCCGAGGACCAGCAGTGCGTACGCCACTGGGTTTTCTGCGACCGTCCACTGCCCGGCGGCGGCCGGTGCGCCCTGCCGGTCGACCACACGTCGCCCTGCGCGCGCCGCGCACCCTGGCTCACCCGCTGCTGAACACGCCCGACGCCGCGGCCAGCGCACCGAATGGCGACGGTCCCAGCGGGTACGCGGACTGGAGGCAGGGCGGGTAGGCGCCATGCCGGCGAGAGCGCCATCTCCGATCTGAGCACGAGAGAAGAGAGGCACGCGATGAAGGACAGAATTCTCACCCCGATCAAAAGGGCGACAAAGACCATCCAGGTACGCCGTAAACGGGGAGACGCCCTGATCACCAAGGCGAAGGCCACCCGGCCCGGCCGCCTTTTCCAGTAGGCCCGGCACACCGGACCGACCCGTCCGGTGAAGACAGGCACTGCCAGCGCGCTCGGCCTCCACGAGGGCCGAGCGCGTCGGCTTCACGGCAGGCTACGAACGGCGGCGCAGGTAGCGGGCCCGCCGGCCAAAGTCCTGGAACCCGAGCTGCCGGTACAGCCCGGCCGCCGGGTTGTTGTCGTTGACGCAGAGCCACACCTCCCGCGCCCCATCGGACGCCAGGCCCCGCAGCGCACAGGCCACCAGATACGCCCCGACCCGCCGTCCCCGCCACTCGGGGACCACACCGACCTGGTCGACCCAGTTGTCGATGACGTTGACGAAGCCCACGGCGGCACCGTCGGGACCACGCGCGATGAGCGACAGGTCCGGCCGGTACTCGTCGTCCTCCCCCAGCTCACCCAGCCACTCCTCGGCGGTGGGCGAGGCGAAGCCGGGCCGGTCGGCGAACGACGCCCGATAGGTCTCGAACAGCTCGGGCCCGAGCGTCACCGGCCCGGTGGTCACGTCGACGGGCCGGGCGACCTCCGGGAGCGTGCCGAGGTCGTGCCGCTGCACCCACTCGGTGAACGTCCGCGCGTAGCCGCGCGCCGTGAACAGGGCGTCCGCGTCCGGGCTCCACGACTCGGTGGTCACCAGCAGGTCGGCGTCGCCCGCCTGCTCCTCCGCCCAGCTCAGCAGCCGCCCGCCGAGGCCCCGCGCCCGCCAGTTCGGATGCACGAGCCCGGTGCTGGTGGCCGGCCGCCCGCCGAGACCGACACCCACGGCCGCGACCAGGCCGCCGTCGTGCCAGGCACCGAGGGTACGGGTCTGGAGCAGCCGCGCCCGCACCAACGGGGTACGGGCGAACAGCGGCAGCCCACCGTCGACGGCCAGGCACGCCTCGGCCAGCCGGGTCAGCTCCGGGAGGTGTTCCTCGCCGAACTCTTCCCAGGTCAGCGCGTCCGTGCCGTTCATTCCCACCCCTGTCGTCAACTGCCCACCGACCGGCGGGCCCCTGTCGGTGGAGCGCCCGGCCGGCGGGACAAAGCCCGCCAGGCAGTAGGCACCGCACCCGCGACGGGTGTCAACCAGATTCAATCCGGCGCGCTGTCGTACCTGCCTGGGAGCATCAGCCCATGGCGACCTCGAGGCAGCCGGTGACCGTGCCGACCGGCGCCAGCGTCGACGATTTCCTGGCGGCCGTCCCCGACGACCGCCGCCGGGCCGACGCCGAGCGCCTCTGCGCGCTGCTGCGCGAGGTCACCGGCGAGCCGCCGGTCATGTGGGGCCCGAGCATCGTGGGCTTCGGCAGCTACCGCTACACCTACGAGAACGGGCGCACGGGCGACTGGCCGCTGGTCGGCTTCTCGCCGCGCAAGCAGCAGCTCGTCGTCTACCTGGTGGGTGGGTTCGAGGAGCGCTACCCGTCGGTGCTGGCCCGGCTCGGCCCGCACAAGACCGGCAAGGGCTGCCTCTACCTGAAGCGGCTCGACGACGTCGACGAGAGCGCCCTGCGCGAGCTGGTCGACCGCACGGTCCGGGTGCACAAGGGCGTCGACCGGGCCAGCCAACGCTGACCGGAGGCGGGAACAGGTCTGCCACAGCGCGTCGGCGAACGCCTGCGACAGGTGGTGCCCGCCTCCGGCAACAAGCGCCTCAGTTCCAGATCGCCGCGACGGTTGCGCCGTGCACGGCACCGACGGCCCGCCCGGCGCGGGCGGACGCCGCGCGGGTCGCCGGTGACAGCGCGTTGGTGCCGAACGCGTCGACGGACGCCTGGTCGGCGCTGATCACGTGGACGGTGGCCGGGGCGAGCGCGGCGATCTCGGCGTCGAGGTCGCCCCACGGCTGCGGCGCGCCCGCGAGGGTCGGCTGGATGATCAGCACGCGGTCGGCGCCGGCGGCCAGGTCGGCGTTGGTCATGGAGCGCACTCCGCCGTCGACGTAGCGGCGGCCGCCGATCGCGACCGGCGGCCAGATGCCGGGCACCGCGCAGCTCGCGGCCACGGCGTCGCGCAGGGACACGCCGGACTCGCGGGTGAAGATCACCTCGTCGCCGGTCTCGGCGTCGACCGCGGGCAGCAGCAGGCGCCGGTGGGGCCACTGCTTCACGGGGAGCCGGGCGTCGATCGCGGCGAGCCGGAGGGCCGGGTCGACGGTCCGCGCGGCGAGGGCGATCTCGCCGAACCGGCGGCGGGCCTCCTGCGGCCCGGACACGCCGGTGAGCACGGCGGCGTAGTCCGCGAAGAGCTTCTCCGTGTCGACGTCGACCTCGATCTCGGCGGTCTCCGGGCGCAGCTGGGCCGCGTACAGGTCGTCGAGCGGAACGCCGCTGGTGATCTGGGCGGCGACCGCGGAGCCGGCGGAGGTGCCCACGACCAGGTCGGCGGCGAGGATCCGGTCGGCGAGGGCGGGGCCGGCGTCGGCGAGGCCGCGGAGGACGCCCAGCTCCCAGGCGATCCCGGCCACGCCACCACCGGCGAGTACGAGCGCGTTCGTCATGATCACCAGCCTTGCACAGCGCGCGGGCACGGTGGATCCCCGTGATCCGTGACGGACGCCTCAGGGAATCGAGGGGGCCTGGTCGACGCACGGTCCGGTGGACAAGGCCGGGCCAGCCAACGCTGACCGGGGCGAGGGTCAGGTCGCGACCTGCAGCACCGCGTCGGCGAACGCCTGCGGGGCCTCCTGCGGCAGGTTGTGCCCGATGCCGCCACTCACCGTCCGGTGCTCGTACCGGCCGGAGAAGCGCCCGGCGTACACGGACGGGTCGAGGTGGGGTGCGCCGTTGGCGTCGCCTTCGAGGGTGATGGTGGGGACCCCGATGCTCGGGTTGGCGGCCAGCTTCTCCTCCACCTCGTCGTACTGCGGCTCACCGGCAGCCAGGCCCAGGCGCCAGCGGTAGTTGTGGATGACGACGTCGACGTGGTCGGGGTTGTGCAGCGAGGCGGCGCTCCGGTGGAACGTCTCGTCGTCGAAGGTCCACTTCGGGGAGGCCGTCCGCCAGATCAGCCTGGCGAAGCTGTCCAGGTTCTTCGCGTACCCGTCCCGGCCCCGGTCGGTGGCGAAGTAGAACTGGTACCACCAGGAGAGTTCGGCCTGGGGCGGGAGCGGCGCGCGCCCCGATTCCTGGCCGGCGATCAGGTAGCCGCTCACCGAGACGAGGCCCTGGCAGCGTTCCGGCCACAGCGCCGCGATGATGTCGGCCGTGCGGGCGCCCCAGTCGAACCCGGCGAGGGTCGCCTTGGGCACCCCGAGGGCGTCCAGGAACGCCACGGCGTCGAGGGCCAGGGCCGCCGGCTGGCCGTTGCGCATGGTGTCGGCCGACCGGAACCGTGTCGTGCCGTACCCCCGCAGGTGCGGCACGAGCACCCGGTGGCCGGCCGCCGTCAACCGGGGGACGACCTCGGCGAAGCTGTGGATGTCGTACGGCCATCCGTGCAGCAGGAGCACGACCGGACCGTCCGGCGGCCCGGCGTCGACGTACCCGACGTCCAGCACGCCGGCGTCGACCTGCCGCAGGTCGGTGAACAACGTTGACGATCCGCTGGCGTTCATCCCGGCCGCTCCTCGTGCTCGTCCCGCCGACGTCTGCACGGTAGGGCCCGGCGAAGGGCACCGGAGGCGGTCCGGGAGAAGGCGAGCCCCGGCGACCCGGGATGGCTAGGATCGGCCTCCCCGCTGGTCAGCGACGACGCGACGCGCTCCGCCGGACGCTCGCCTGCGGGATCCGGCCGAGGTCACAGCACCCGGGTGACCCGCTCCCCGCTGAGGCGGGCGTCCCGGTCGGCCGGGTCGAGGTTGGCGCAGAGCACCACCGACGCCCCGGCGGCGAGCGGAGCGAGCAGCCACTTCAGCGGCTGCTCGTGCTCGGCCACGTCGACCACAAGCCGGTCGCCGGCGCGCAGGTCGAGCTGCTGGGCGTACTCCCGGGCCACCGCGCCCCACTCGCCGTAGCTGGTGCCGTCCGGGCTGGCCGGGTCGGACGGGCGAAGGGCGCCCAGGTCGGGAGCGATCTCGGGGTGCCGGAGCACCTCGACGGACCAGTCCAACCACCCGAGGGGCACCGAGGACAGCGGGCCGGGGCCGGTGCCGACGAGGTAGCGGTGCGTCCCCTCGGGCACGTCCTCCAGCCAGTCGTCGAGGCGCTCCGGGGTGACGAACACGGCGTCGTACGGCAGGTCGGCGCCGGGTTCGAGAACCGCCAGCCCGGCCAGGGCCCGGGGCCGGAACGAGACCGCCAGCCCGACCGACCAGGCCCCGATGAGCACGGCCGCGGTACGCCAGTGCGGCGGCAGCAGCACGGCGACCCGGTCACCGGGGCGCAGCCCGCAGCCGTCCCGGAGCAACCCGGCGCTGCGGGCCGCCCACGCGCCCAACTGCTGCGCCGTGAAGTCGGTGCGCTCGCCGGTGGCGCCGTCGAGGTAGCTGAGCAGCGGCTCGTCGGTCGCGACGGCGACGGGTGCGTGGTCGGCCATCGGATGCACTCCTCCCTGGCGGTCAGCTCACCCTAGCCGGGTGAACCGGTCGACCAGGAGGGCCAGCCGCCGCTCGTGCTGCTCCCGCCGCAGCCGGCCGGTGCGCATCAGCGTGACCAGCCCGTGCATCCCGCTCCAGAAGGTCTCGGTGAACGCCTCCAGGTCGTCGTCACCGGCGAAGGGACGCAGCGTCTCGGCCAGCTCGGCGAAGGCCCGGGCCAGCTCGACCGGCACGTCCTGGCTGGCGAAGGGCAGGCTGGTGGGAAGGATGAAGATCGCGTCGTAGAGCGCGGGCCGGCGTTCGGCGAACTCGGCGTACGCCGTGGCGATGCCGGCCACCGCCTGCCGCGGGTCGGTGGCGGCGGCCCGGGCGGCGGCGAGTTCGACGGCCAGCTCGCCGCTGCCCTCCACGGCGACCGCCGCCATGATGGCGTCCTTGCCCTTGAAGTGGCTGTAGAGGACGGGCTGGCTGTATTCGATCTCGGCGGCGAGCCGGCGGGTGGTGACCGCGTCCCAGCCCTCCGCCTCGGCCAGCTCCCGGGCGGCGGCGATGATCGCCCGTTCCCGCTCCGCCCGCTCCCGCTCGCGTCGCGCCTGAATCGACATGACGGAACTCTAGCATCGCTAGCCAATCTGCCGGCGCTCTGTTAGCGTCGCTCTCACATCTAGCACTGCTAGCAATCGGAGTCAGACATGCTCAGCGCCATCGCCTACGGGCTCGCCGTCGTCCTCAGCCTCTTCTGCGTCCTCATCGGCGCCCGGTTCCTCCTGGCGCCGCACGCCTCGGCCGCCGGCTACGGCGTTCCGGTCAAGCCGGACGAGGACCCCGCGTACCTCACGATCAAGGGCCTGCGCGACCTCAGCTACGGCCTGCTCGGCCTCGCGCTGATCGCCTTCACCAGCGCCGAGGCGGTCGCCTGGTACATGCTGATCGTCGCGATCAACCCGCTGGGCGACACCCTCATCGTGCTGCGCCACGGCAGGAAGGCCGTCGCCTTCGGCGTCCACTTCGCCACCGCCGTGGTCGTCCTGCTCAACGCCGTCCTGCTGTTCGCCCTCTGACCGACACCACCACGACAGGAGTAGCGCGATGTCCCTGATCACGCCCGACTTCGACCGGTCCGTCATCGTCCGCGACGCCGACGCCGAGGTGGTGGGCCGCGCCCCCACCACGATCCGGCTGCTCGCCGACAGCAGCGCCACCGGCGGGGCGCTCTCCACCCAGCGGGTCACCCTGACCAACGGCGCGGACGGCGCCCGGCCCCACCACCACGGCAACTCGGCCGAGCTGTTCTACCTGCTCGACGGCACCGCGCAACTGCTCTCCGGCGAGCAGGTCGTCACCGCCGAGCGTGGCGATCTGGTGATCGTGCCGCCCGGCGTGGCGCACGCCTTCGCCGCCGCCCCGGGCGAGAACGCCGACATCCTCATCGTCATCACCCCCGGCGTCGAGCGGTTCGAGTACTTCCGGCACCTGGAGCGGATCGCCTACGGCAAGGTGCCGCCGGAGAGCCTGCTGGAGGTGCAGGAGCTCTACGACACGTACTTCCGGAGCAGTGACGCCTGGGACGCCGCCCGCCGCTGACACCGACGACCGGACCCGCGACCGTCGACTTTGGTCGCGGGTCCGTCGGCCGATGGCCGTTTCGGTGGTCCGGGCCGACCAGGCACGGTACGGCCATGACAGCCAAGCGCCGCCGCCTTGCGCCCGCCATCGCGCTCCTGCTGCTCGCCCCGTGGGCCGCCGAGTGCTCCTGGGGCGGCTTCACGCTCGCCGGCATGCCGTTCGTGGTCCTCGTGCTCGCCCCGATGTACGGGGGCGCCGCCCTGCTGATCCGCGAGACGGCCCGGCGGCTCGGCCTCGGCTGGCCCGGGATCGTGGCGCTCGCCGCCGCGTTCGGCGTGGTGCAGGCCGGTCTGGTCGACCAGTCGCTGTTCAATCCGGAGTTCCTGAACGACACCGAGTTCGCCGACACCCAGCGTGCCGCCGAGGCGACGATGGTGCCCGGCCTCGGGTTCAGCGCCCGACAGGCGGTCGACTACGTGGGCAACCACGTGGCGTTGAGCATCTGCGGGCCGATCGCGCTCGTCGAGTCCTGCCTGGGTGCGGACCGCCGGCTGCGCCCGTGGCTCGGCCGGCCGGGGCTGGCCGTGGTCGCGCTGCTCTGGCTGGGCGGCAGCCTGCTGGTCTTCGCCGACGACGGCGGCCGGAAGAACTTCCTGGCCGCCCCGGAACAGCTGGCGTTCGCCGCCGCGGTCGCACTGGCACTGATCGCCGCCGCCCTGCGACACCGGCCGCAACCCGTCCGCCCGGCCACCTCGCCCGCGCCGCGTCCGGCCTGGGTCGGGCTCGTCGTGGCCGTCGCGTACGCCGGCGCGGGGCTGCTGCCGGGCTGGCCGGGCATCGCGCTCGCGCTGGCCCTGGCGGCCACCGCCGCCGTGCTGCTCGTGCGCTGGTCCCGCCGACGCGGCTGGGGACAGCGGCACGTGCTCGCCGCCGGCTCGGCCAGCCTGCTCGTCGCGGCCGCGTACGCGTACGGCGTGCCCACCTACGCCCCGGCGACACCGGCGGCGGCCCTGGTGGGTGACGTGGCGATCAGCGTGATCGTCCTTGCCCTGGTCGGCGGCGCCCGGTGGCGGCTGCGCGCGCCTTCGTCCAGTGTTCACGCGCCCGCAAGCTGATGCTCCTCCACGGGTGCCAGCCTCCGTCGGGGCACGACCTACGGAGGAAGTCCTTGACAGTGAGAAGAGCACTCATCGCCGCCGGTGTGGCGGTCGCCGGCCTGGCCGTCGGCACCCCGGCGTCGGCCGGCGGGCACCACCCGGGCGGGCCGGTCGCCTTCGACCGGGTCGCCACGTACCCGGTCTTCCAGAACCGCCCGGCCGGCGAGGACCCCGCGGCACCGACCGTCGCCGAGATCTCGGCGGTCAGCCCGGACGGCCGCACCCTGATCTACACCGACGCGCTGGCGCGCCGGATCGGCTTCCTCGACATCTCCCGCGCCGACCAGCCGCGCGGCCTCGGCACCCTCTCCCTGGCCCAGCTCGGCGACGCCGAGGACGAGCCCACCTCGGTGGCCGTGGTCGGCCGGTACGTGCTGGTCGTGGTCAACACCAGCCGCAGCTACACCGAGCCGTCCGGCCGGCTGGACGTGATCGAGCTGGCCACCCGTACCCGGGTCCGCAGCCTCGACCTCGGCGGCCAGCCCGACTCGATCGCCATCAGCAAGGACCGCCGCTACGCCGCGATCGCCATCGAGAACGAGCGCGACGAGGAGGCCACCCCGCCCGGCGGCGAGGAGGGCGACCTGCCCCAGGCTCCCGGCGGCTTCGTGCAGATCGTCGACCTGACCGGCGCGGCGCCGGCCGGCTGGCGGCTGCGGCCCGTGCCGCTGACCGGCCCGGGCGGCACCGCGTTGCCCGCCCTGGTCCAGGCGGGGCTCGCCGCGCCCACCGACCCCGAGCCGGAGTACGTCTCGATCAACGGCCGCAACCAGCTGGCCGTGACCCTCCAGGAGAACAACGGCGTCGCCCTCGTCGACCTGCCCACCGGGCGGATCACCAAGGTCTTCTCGGCGGGCACCGCGACGGTGCGCGGGATCGACACGGTCAAGGACGGCACCATCGACCTGACCGGCGGCATCACCGACGTGCCGCGCGAGCCGGACGCGGTGGCCTGGACCGACGACCGCTACCTGGCGACGGCCAACGAGGGCGACTGGCGGGGCGGCACCCGCGGCTGGTCGGTCTTCGACAGCCGCACGGGCGCGGTCGCCTGGGACGCCGGCAACACCTTCGAGCGGCTCGCCGTCACCTACGGGCTGCACAACGAGGACCGGGCCGCCAAGAAGGGCACCGAGCCGGAGGGCGTGGCCGTCGCCGAGTACGACGGTGTCCGCTACGCGTTCGTCGGGTCGGAGCGGAGCAACTTCGTCGCCGTCTACGACCTGAGCAACCCCACGAAGCCGGTGTTCCGGCAGGTGCTGCCCACCACCAACGGGCCGGAGGGGCTGCTGCCCATCCCGTCCCGCGGGCTGCTCGCGGTCTCCAGCGAGGAGGACGACGCCTCGGTGGGCGTGCGCGCCTCGGTCTCGCTCTTCCGGCTGGGCCGGGGCACACCCGGCTTCCCGAGCGTCGTCTCCGCCACCGGGGCGGATGGCGCGCCGATCGGCTGGGGCGCGCTCGGCGCGCTGAGCGCGGTGCCCGGCAGGCCGCACCAGCTCTACAGCGTCACCGACGCGGCGTACGCGCAGACCCGGATCCTGACCGTCGACGCCCAGCGCTCACCGGCCGTGGTCACCGCCGCGCTGCCGGTCCGGGACGCCGCCGGCCAGCCGGTCGGCTACGACGCCGAGGGCATCTTCGCCCGCCCGCAGGGCGGCTTCTGGCTCGCCGTCGAGGGCGCCAAGGGGCCGGAGAACAAGCTGGTCCGGCTGGACGCGGCCGGGGTGACCCGGCAGGTCGTGCCGCTGCCCGCCGAGGTGGCCGCCGGCCTGGGCAAGCAGGGCCTGGAAGGCGTCACGGCCAGCACCGACCGGCACGGCCGGGAGATCGTCTGGGTGGCCGTGCAGCGTGAGCTGTCCACCGACCCGGCCGGGACCGTCCGGCTGGGCCGGTACGACGTCGCGGCGGGCACCTGGAGCTGGTTCGGCTACCGGCTGAACGGCACCACCGTTCCGGGTGACTGGATCGGGCTCTCCGAGATCACCGTGGTCGGCGACCGGCTCGCCGTGATCGAGCGGGACAAGCTGAACGGCCCGGCCGCCGCCCTGAAGCGGGTCTACACGGTGCCGCTGCCCGACGCGGCCGCCGCGCCCGGCACGCTCCCCGTGCTGCCGAAGACCCTCGCGGTCGACGTGCTGCCGGCGCTGCGCGCCACGCACGGCTGGACCCAGGAGAAGCTGGAGGGCCTGACCGTGGCCGGCGACGGCCAGGTGTACGCGATCACCGACAACGACGCGGTCCAGGACGCCACCGGCGAGACGGTGCTCCTGCGGCTCGGCACCGGCCGGCAGGTCTTCGGCCGCCGCTGACCCGCGCGGCCCGGCGTCCACTCCGCCCGGGGTGGGCGCCGGGTCAGCGCAGCGGCAGCTCGGGGCCGCCCTCCAGGAGGGGGGCCAGCAGGTCGCCCTGCTTCTCCACCCGCTTCAGCACCTCGGTGGCCGTGTACGGCTTCGTCGACGGCCGCTTGCCGGCCGCGCCCGCCTCGACCTCGTCCCAGGTCAGCGGGGTGGACGCCGACGGCACGTCCTGGGCGCGCAGCGAGTACGGCGCCACCGTCGTCTTGGCCGCGTTGTTCTGGCTCCAGTCGATGAAGACCTTCCCGGGGCGCAGGTTCTTCGCCATCTTCGAGACGACCTGCTTCGGCTGCGCCTTCTCCAGCTCCTGCGCGATCCGCTTCGCGTAGGCGGACACGTCGTCGGCGTCCTGCGTCCCGGCGATCGGGCAGCAGAGCTGCATGCCCTTCTTCCCCGACGTCTTCGGGTACGAGTCGATGCCGTCCTCGGCGAGCCGGTCCCGCATGAGCAGGGCCACCTGGCAGCACTGCCGCAGCGCCGCGGGGGCGCCCGGGTCCAGGTCGACCACCATCATGTCCGGGTGCTCGCCCACCTTCCACTGCGGCGTGTGCAGCTCCAGCGCGGCGAGGTTGGCCAGCCAGACCAGCGTGGGCAGGTCGTCGGCGACCACGTAGTCGATGGTCTCCCGCCCCTTGCTCGACCCGGGGGCGGGCAGGTTCTCGGTGCGTACCCAGTCGGGGGTGGCGGCGGGCGCGTTCTTCTCGAAGAACGAGCCGCCGTCGACGCCGTTGGGGTAGCGGATCCGGGTCAGCGCCCGGTCGCGCAGGTGCGGCAGCAGCACCGGGGCGATCCGGGTGTAGTAGTCGATCACCTCGCCCTTGGTGAAGCCGGCCTTCGGGTAGAGCACCTTGTCCAGGTTGGACAGCTCCAGCGAGCGGCCCTCCACGTCCACCTTGAAGCGGTCAGCTGGCATCGTCGACCTCCTCGGCAGGCTTGTCCGGGCGCAGGCGCAGGATCCGGGGGAAGCGCAGCCGGCCGTCCGGCGTGCGCTGGCCGTACTTGACCTCCACCACGACCTGGGGACTTACCCAGATCGCGCCGCGGGCATCCTCCCGGGGCACGTCCCCGCGGAACGGCGACCCGGCGGCGCGCAGCGGTTCCAGCTCGCGCAGCAGCTCACGCTCGATCGCCGCGCCGATCCCGCCCCCCACCCGGCCCCGGTAGACGAGCCGCCCGTCCGGGCCGGGCACCCCGACCAGCAGGCCGCCGATCTTCCGCGCGCCGGGCCGCCAGCCGCCGACCACGAAGTCGCCGGTGACCTCCAGCTTGACCTTCACCCAGTCCGGCGAGCGCACCCCCGGCCGGTAGACCGCGTCGACCCGCTTGGCCATCACCCCCTCCAGGCCGTGCTCGCCGGCCGCCGCGTAGGTGGCCGGCCCGTCGGCGAAGACCGGCGGCACCGCCCACCGGGCGGCACCGAGCCCCAGGGACTCCAGCGCGGCGCGCCGCTCCCGGTAGGGCCGGCCGGTCAGGTCCGCGCCGCGCAGCCGGAGCACGTCGAAAATCATGTACGTGACGGGGACGGTTGCCGCGAGCCGGGCGGCCTTGGCCGCGTTGCGGACGTGCATCCGCTCGGCGAGCGCGGTGAACGAGGGCTGGCCGTCGGTGAACAGCACCACCTCGCCGTCCAGCAGGGCGTCGTCGACCTGCTCGGCCAGGGGGATCAGCTCGGGGTACGCGGTGGTGATCTCGACGCCGGAGCGGGCGTACAGGTGCTGGTGGCCGCGGCTGATGTCGGCGAGCGCGCGGACCCCGTCCCACTTGAACTCGTACGCCCAGCCGTCACCGGCCGGGAGCTGCCCGGTCATCGCGAGCATCGGCTTCAACGGCGCGCCGGGCACCTCATGACTGTAGTTGCGTGCGGAAGCGCGTGCGTCCCGTTCGATCATTTGCGATTCTGGTCAGAACCGGGGAGAGGAGCGCGTCATGCGGGCGATCTGGAAGGGAGCGGTGTCGTTCGGCCTGGTGTCGATCGGGGTGAAGGTCTACTCGGCCACCGAGGAGAAGGACATCCGCTTCCATCAGGTGCACCGCGAGGACGGCGGCCGCATCCGGTACAAGCGCACCTGCTCGGTCTGCGGCGAGGAGGTGACCTACGACGACATCGCCAAGGGCTACGACATCGGCGGCGGCGAGATGGTCATCCTCACCGACGAGGACTTCGCCGAACTGCCGCTGACCACCTCGCACGCCATCGACGTGCTGGAGTTCGTGCCGGCCGAGCAGGTCGACCCGATCCTCTACAACAAGGCGTACTTCCTGGAGCCCGAGGGCTCGGCCACCAAGCCGTACGTGCTGCTGCGCGACGCGCTCGCCGACTCGGAGCGGGTGGCGATCGTGAAGGTGGCGCTGCGCCAGCGCGAGCAGCTCGCCACCCTGCGGGTCCGCGAGGGCGTGCTGCTGCTCAACACCATGCTGTGGCCGGACGAGGTGCGCCAGCCCGACTTCGGCTTCCTCGACGAGGACCTCAAGGTACGGCCGCCGGAGCTGGCGATGGCCAGTTCGCTGATCGACTCGATGGCCGGCGAGTTCGAGCCGGACGCCTTCACCGACGACTACCGGGCGGCGTTGCAGGAGGTCATCGACGCGAAGGTGGAGGGCCGCGAGGTGGTCCAACCGGAGGAGGAAGAGGCCGCGCCGGCCGCCGCCGTGGACCTGATGGCCGCCCTGAAGGCGTCGGTCGAGCGGGCCCGGGCGGCCCGGGGCGAGGCGCCGGAGGGCGGCGCGGGCGAGCCGACGCCGATCTCGGCGGCCCGCTCGGCGCAGAAGGCGGCCAAGGCCACGAAGGCGCCGGCGAAGAAGGCGGCCGAGAAGAAGGCCACGGCGAAGAAGGCGCCCGCCAAGAAGGCGGCGGAGAAGAAGGCCGAGCCGGCCAAGAAGACCGCCGCCAAGAAGACCCCGGCGAAGAAGGCACCCGCCAAGAAGACGGCCGAGAAGAAGGCCGCCCCCCGCAAGACCGCCTGACCCCGGCCAGGAAGGGCCCCTCCGGGTCCGTCCCGGTCGTCACCCTTGTTCCCTGCGGGTCGGCGTGCCGGGATCCACCCGGCCGAGGGAGCACCGCGGGCGTCCGGGCGGGTACCGTGTGCGCTGGCCTCGGCGGCGGCCCGTCGGAGGCGCACCCACCCACCCAGCAGGGAGTCGACGTGAGCGAGCGCGTGGAGAACCGGTCGGCGGGCCAGAGCCCGGGCACCAAGGCGGAGCGGCGACTGGCCGCCCAGCTGGCGGCGAAGAAGGCCGCCGAGGCGAGGCGCCGCCGGCAGTCGATGCTGGGCGCCGCCGCCGGTGTCATCGCCGTCGCGGCCCTGATCGCCGGCATCGTCTGGCTCAACAACGGCGACGACGACAAGACGGCGAGCACGTCCGCCACGCCCAGCGCGACGGTTCCGGCCGAGCCCACCGCCGCCCCGGAGCAGCAGCTTCCCGCCGACCTCGACCCGGCGCTGAAGACCAAGCCGACCGTCGAGGCGGGCAAGGGCGAGCTGACCAAGCTCGGCGTCACCACCCTGATCAAGGGCAAGGGCCCGGCGGTCAAGGCCGGCCAGCAGATCACCACGAACTACGTGGGCGTGTTCTACAAGGACGGCAAGGAGTTCGACGCCTCCTGGAACAACGGCCAGCCGGCCACCTTCCCGATCGGCGTCGGGCAGGTCATCCCGGGCTGGGACCAGGGCCTGGTGGGCGTCCCGGTCGGCAGCCGGGTGCAGCTGGACATCCCGGCCGAGCTGGCCTACGGCAAGAACGCATCGGGTGGCCGTCCGGCCGGGCCGCTGCGCTTCGTCGTGGACGTGCTCGCCGCGCAGTAGCTCACAGAAGGCTTCCGCCCGGTCACCCAGCGGCAGTAGGTTCATGGTCACCGCGGGCGGTCCACCCGCCCGCGGCGACCCGCCCGACGACGCGGAGGTGCACGTGGCGGCGCTGGACGACACCGGGCTGGCCCGGCTGATGTGGACGCACTTCGAGCCGGTCCACGCGGTGACCTACTTCCACCCCCGGGCCCGCTCGGCGTACGAGGCGGTCGGGTTGCGCGGCTACTGGCGGGGCTACTTCGCGGGGCGGGCCGCCCCGCTCGGGCCGGTCGGCGCACCGACCGTGGTGGCCGCGTTCTTCAGCTTCGCGCCGTCGATGGTGGCCCGGGCGCTGCCCTCGGTGTGGCGGCTGGCCACCCCGGAGGAGGCGCTGCGCGCCCGGCTCACCGGCGCCGTGCAGGCGCTCGCCGAGTTCACCTACGAGCTGCCCGAGTCACACCTGGTCGAGGCGGCCGACCTGCTGGAGGAGGCGGCTTCGCGGGTGGAGACGGCCGGCCGGGTGCTCGGCGCGGTCAACGCGGCGCTGCCGCGCGGCGAGTACCCGCTGGCCCGGCTCTGGCAGGCCGCCACCACGCTGCGCGAGCACCGGGGCGACGGGCACGTGGCGGCGCTGGTCGGCACCGGCCTGGCGCCGGTGGAGGTGGTGGCCTGGCGGTGCCGGGTCGACCAGTCCCGCGAGTTCCACCAGCCGGCCCGGGGCTGGACCGACGAGGAGTGGGCCGCCGCCGAGGAGCGGCTGGTCGAGGCGGGCTGGCTGACGGCTGACCGGGGGCCGACCGAGCACGGCACGGCGACCTTCCGGGCCGTCGAGGAGGCCACCGACCGGGCGGCCCTGGGGCCGTGGCGGGCGCTGGGCGCGGAGCGCACCGCCCGGCTGCGCGAGCTGCTCGAACCGATCGCCACCCGGTGCCGCACGATCATCCCGCCGCAGGCCCCGATCGGCCTGCCGGCGCAGCGCAGCCTCCGCACGGACGCGACGAGCCCCGCCCGCTGAGCGCGGGCGGCGTAGCCTGCCAGACATGTGGATCGTGGAACTTACGTTCACCGAGGCTCCGGAGCGGCTCGCCGCCCGCCCCGCCCACCGCGCGCTCCTCACCGAGCTGCACGAGAAGGGCATCGTCCGGATGGCCGGCCCGCTGGCCGGCGACTCCGGCGCCGTGATCGTCTTCGACGTGCCGGACCGGCCGGAGCTGGACCGCCTGCTCGCGGCCGACGCCTACTTCACCACCCCCGGTGTGGAGGTCACCCGGGTCCGGGAGTGGGCGCCGTTCCTGACCTGACGCCGGGCCGTCCGGCAGGATGGGTACGTGGTGGACGCGGTGCTCTTCGACCTGGACGGCGTGATCGTGGACTCGGAGCCCGTCTGGGAGGAGGTCCGGCGGGCGTACGTGGCCGCGCACGGGGGCACCTGGCAGCCGGACACCCAGCGCCGGCTCATGGGGATGAGCACCGGCGAGTGGGCCGCGTACCTCAGCGGTGAGCTGGGCGTCGACCGCAGCCCCGAGCAGGTCGCCACCGAGGTGGTGGCGGAGATGACCCGGCGGTACGCGCAGCGCGTACCCCTGATCGACGACGCCGACGCGGTGGTGCGGCGCACGGCCGCGCGGTGGCCGCTCGGGCTGGCCAGTTCCTCCCCCACCCGGCTGATCGCGGCGGCGCTGGACGCGACCGGCCTGGCCGGCGCGTTCGGCGCGACCCTGTCGACCGAGGAGACCGCCCGGGGCAAGCCCGCGCCGGACGTGTGGCTGGCGGTGGCGGCGCGGCTGGGCGTCGACCCGTCCCGGTGCGTGGCGGTGGAGGACTCCTCGAACGGGGTCCGCTCGGCGGCCGCCGCCGGGTGCCGGGTGGTGGCCGTGCCGCACGGCTCCTACCCCCTCGATCCGGACGCGGAAGCCCTGGCGGCGGTGCTGCTGCCCTCGATCGACGCGCTGACCCCCGAGGTGGTGGAACGCGCGGCTTGCACCTGACGCGACGTCAGGTCATAGCGTCGCCCAGGTCGCCGCAGGGCGCGGTGACGCGAGAGGGAGTGGGACGTGGCGTCCACCTGGCGGATCGGTGAGCTGTGCCGGCGTACCGGGCTGACGGTCCGGACCCTGCACCACTGGGACCACGTGGGGCTGCTGCGGCCGTCCGGCCGGACCTCGTCGGGGCACCGGCTCTACGACGAGCGGGACGTGGGCCGGCTGTACCGGATCGTCGCGCTGCGCGAGCTGGGCCTGCCGCTGGAGACCATCGGCACGGTGCTGGACGGTGGTGGGAACGGCGGGCCGGAGCTGGCCGAGCTGCTCGGCGAGCACCTGGCGCACGTGGAACGGCAGCTCGCGGTGCTGGGCGGCCTGCGGGACCGGCTGAGCGCGCTGGTGCCTGCCGTCCGCGCCGCCGGGGACGCCCCGTCCGTCGACCTGCTCGCGCTGATCGAGGAGGTGACCAGGGTGGACGACACCGTGCGGAACTACTTCACCGAGGAGCAGTTGGCCGCGTTGGCGCAGCGCCGGGAGCGGCTCGGCGAGGACGCGATCCGCGGCGTGGAGGCGGAGTGGCCCGAGCTGATCGCCCGGGTCCGGGCCGAACTGGACGCCGGGACGGACCCGGCGGACCCGCGGGTGCGGGCGCTGGCGGCGCGCTGGATGGAGCTGCTGGAAGCGTTCCACGGCGGGGACCCGGGGCTGCGCGACTCGCTCTACCGGATGCAGGCGGAGAACAGCGCGGAGATCGCCCAGCAGCACGGCGGTCCCTCCCCCGAGCTGATCGAGTACGTGAAGCGCGCGGCGGCCGCCGGCTGACGGGAACGCCATGGGTGTCGGCGGTCGGCACCCATGGCGTTCCACCAACAGGGCCGTTGTCCGCCGACCGCCCGGTTGTACGGTTTCCGGGGCGCTCCCGATCGGAATGATCGCGAGGCGTCCGGGTAGCGCAGCCGGCAGGACGGCGGAGGGACGGCGATGAGGGCGATCGTGTACGAGAGCAACGGGGACGCCTCGGTGCTCCAGGTGGTGGACCGGCCGGTGCCGGAGCCGGGCCCCGGCGAGGTGCTGGTGCGGATGGCGGTGGCCGGGGTGAACCCGACCGACTGGAAGGCCCGCCGCGCCTGGCCGCTGCCGCAGGGCTGGCAGATCCCGGGGCAGGACGGCGCCGGGGTGATCGAGGCGGTCGGTGAGGGCGTCGACCAGATCCTCGTCGGCGAGCGGGTGTGGCTGTGGGAGGCCGCCTGGCAGCGGCCCTGGGGCACCGCGAGCGAGTACACGCTGGTGCCGGTCCGGCACGCCGTGAGCCTCGGCTCGGCCTCGTTCGACCTGGGCGCGGCGCTGGGCATCCCCTTCATGACCGCGCACCGCTGCCTGACGGCCGGCGAGTTCATGCCGGACAAGCTGCACGCCGGCGCGTTGAGCGACCACGTGGTGCTGGTGCAGGGCGGGGCGGGCGCGGTGGGGAACGCGGCGATCCAGCTGGCCCGCTGGGCCGACGCCTGCGTGATCGCCACGGTGAGCAGCCCGGAGAAGGCGCAGCTCGCGGCGGCGGCCGGGGCCAGCTTCGTCATCAACTACCGCGAGCAGGACGTGGTCGAGGAGGTCCGCAAGATCGCGCCCGAGGGGGTGCACACGATCGTGGAGGTCTCCGCCGCCCGCAACGCCGCCGCCGACGTGCAGGTGCTGCGCACCGGGGGCGCGGTCTGCGTCTACGCGGACGACGGCGGTGAGCAGGTGACGCTGCCGATCCGGCAGCTCATGATGCCGAACGCCCGGTGGCAGTTCGTGCTGATCTACACGGCACCGAAGGCGGCCAAGGCGCAGGCGGTGACGGACATCGCGGCGGCGGTGGCCCAGGGCGCGGTGCGGGTGGGCGAGGAGGCGGGCCTGCCGCTGCACCACCACACGCTGGAGGCGGCCCGGGCGGCCCACGAGGCGGTGGAGAACTCGGTCGTCGGCAAGGTGCTGATCACGACCAGCGACACGTGAGAACGCGAAACGTATTTCGCCATCATCGGGACAGAGACGAACAAGTTTCGCGAGAATGACATTGCGGGTCACCCCGCATGGGCGGGCGGCCCCGGCGCGGTGCGAACGCCGGGGCCGCCCTCTGGGGAGGAATGCTCCTACCCGTGCTGGCGACGGTACGCCGGAAAGTGTTACGGCGCGGTCAGTTCACGCACGTCCAGACCACCGTCGGCGTACCGGGAACGCACCACCTTCTTGTCGAACTTGCCCACGCTCGTCTTCGGCACCGAATCGATGAACGCCCACCGCTCCGGCAACTGCCAGCGCGCCACCGACTTCGCCAGGAACTCCCGCAGCTCCTCGGCGGTGACCGAGGCGCCCTCCCGGACCACCACTGTCGCCAGGGGACGCTCGTCCCAGCGCTCGTCCGGCACGCCCACCACGCACGCCTCCAGCACCGCGGGGTGCGCCATCAGCGCGTTCTCCAGCTCGACCGAGGAGATCCACTCCCCGCCCGACTTGATCACGTCCTTGGCGCGGTCGGTGAGCGTGATGTAGCCGTCCGGCGAGAGCGTGCCGACGTCCCCGGTCCGCAGCCAGCCGTCGCGGAACTTCTCCTCGTCCGGGGTCTCGTCGCCCACGTACCGGGCGGTCACCCACGGCCCGCGGACCTCCAGCTCGCCCACGGACGTGCCGTCGGCGGGCAGCGGCTCGCCGAGCGGGCCGACGATGCGCGCGGCCACGCCGGCCGGCACCCGGCCCTGGGTGTAGCGGTAGCGCCACGCCGTCTCGCCGGTCGCGCCGGCCGGCGGCCGGGAGACCGAGCCCAGCGGCGACATCTCGGTCATGCCCCAGGCGTGGATGACCTCGATGCCGTGCCGCTCCTGGAAGGCGTGCATGAGCGACGGCGGGCAGGCCGAGCCGCCCACGATCACCTCCGTCAGCGAGGAGGTGTCCACGTCGTGGCTGTCCAGGTAGGCCAGCAGGTCGGTCCAGATGGTCGGCACCGCGCCGGCCAGGGTGGGACGCTCGGCGGCGATCATGGCGGCGATCGGTTCGGCCTGGAGGAACCGGTCCGGCATGATCAGCGACGCGCCGGAGAGGAACGCCGCGAAGGGCAGCCCCCAGGACATCGCGTGGAACATCGGCACGATGGCCAGCTCGCGGTCCTTCGGGCCGAGGCCGAAGCCCTCCGGCATGCAGACCTGGAGCGAGTGCAGGTAGATCGAGCGGTGCGAGTAGGCGACCCCCTTGGGGTTGCCGGTGGTCCCGGACGTGTAGCAGAGCGCGGCGGCGTCGCGCTCGTTCACCTCGGGCCACGCGTAGGTGTCCGGCCGGTCGGCCAGCAGGGCGTCCCAGTGGTGGACGGCGATCCGGTCGCCGGCCGCGGCCACCAGCGGGGCCGGGTCGCCGCCGCCGACCACCACGACGTGCCGCACCGTGGTCATCTCGCCGATCACCCGGGCCAGCAGCGGGATGAGCGTGGTGTCGACGAGCACCACCCGGTCCTCGGCGTGGTTGGCGATGTAGGCGACCTGGTCCGGGAAGAGCCGGATGTTGAGCGTGTGCAGCACCGCGCCCATGCTCGGCACGGCGAAGTAGGCCACCAGGTGCTCGTTGTTGTTCCACATGAAGGTGGCGACCCGCTCGTCGCCGGTCACCCCGCACTCGTCGCGCAGCGCGTGGGCCAGCCGGGCGGCCGTCCTGCCGACCTCGGCGTACGTCATCCGGCGGGGCTCGGCGCCGGTCCAGGTGACGACCTCGGCCGTGCCGTGCACGGTGGTGCCGTGTTCGAGGATCCGGGCGACCTGGAGGGGGGCGTCCATCATCGTGCTACGCATGGGTAACAAGGTAGTGTCGCCGGTCACACCAGCGGAACCCCCGGAACGGCCGAGCCGGCCGGGGAAGCTGCGTAGATTGTCCGGGTGAGCATCTCGTGGGCCGACTCGTACGTGGGGCAGCTCCGGGCCCTGGCCGGTGACCGCACCCTGATGTTCGTCGGCGCCCGCGCCGTGGTGCGCGACAACGCCGCCCGGGTGCTGCTGATCCGCCGCTCCGACAACGGCCAGTGGGCGCTGCCGGCCGGCGCCATGGAGCTGGGCGAGTCAATCGCCGACTGCGCCGTCCGCGAGGTCCGCGAGGAGACCGGCCTGCGCGCCCTGCGGGTGTGCGCGTTCGCCCTCTACACCGGCCCCGACTTCACCAGCACCAACATGTACGGGCACACCTACCAGGTCTTCACCACGGCGTTTCGGGTCGAGGAGTGGGACGGCGAGCTGGCCCGGGTGACCGACGAGACGACCGACGCGGGATTCTTCCCCCCGCAGGAGCTGCCCACCCCGCTGTCCGGCAGCGTCGTGGAGACCCTCGCCGACCTGGACGTCTTCGAGCAGACGAACCGCCTCATCCTCAAGTGACGGCACCGGCCGCCACGGGTCGCCCGTCGGGGGCCGTCCCGGCCGGGCCGGTCCGGGCGCCGGACCGTTCCGCACCGATCCCGGCCACCACCACGAAGGCGATGCCGGCCACCGCGCCGAGGCCGGGCACCTGACCCAGCGCGACCAGGCCGACCACCAGGGCGATGGCGGGCTCCAGGCTCATCAGCGTGCCGAACGCGGCGGTGGTGAGCCGGCGCAGCGCCAGCAGCTCCAGCACGAACGGGACGACGGGCAGCAGCACGGCCAGCCCCAGGCCGGCCAGCAGCACCGGCCAGGTCAGGTCGCCGAACACCGACGGACCGACCACCACGGTGGCGACCAGGGCGGCCACCGGCATGGAGACCGCCAGGCCGCGGATGCCCGAGACCGCGTCGCCCACCCGCTGGGTGAGCAGGATGTACGCGGCCCAGCAGGCCCCCGCTCCGAGCGCGTACGCCACCCCGACCGGGTCCGCGCCGCCGTGCCACGGCTCGGTGAGCAGCAGCACCCCGACCGCCGCGAGCGCCGGCCAGACCTTGGTGCCGCCCCGACCACGCGCCACGGCCACGCCCAGCGGCCCGAGGAACTCCAGGGCACTGGCCGTGCCCAGCGGCAGCCGGGCCACCGCAGCCATGAACAGCATGGTGACGCCGGCCGTCACCACACCGAGCGCCACGCAGGCCCAGAGGGCGGAGCGGGTGAACGCCGACGGGCGGGGCCGGACCACGACCGCCAGCAGCACCCCGGCCCAGGCCAGGCGCAGCCAGGCGGCGCCCTCCGGTCCGACCCGGTCGAAGAGCCCCACCGAGGCGGCCAACCCGAGCTGGACGCAGGTCATGGAGGCGACGGCCATGGCGGTGCCGGCGCGGGCCGGAGTCGCGGTGCTCATGCCGACAGTAGAACCGGTCCGGACCGCTCACGTCCACGTGCCATTCCTGGACGAACCATTCGGCAATCATGAACAATCTGCGCCATGGACCTGCGTCGCCTGCGCCTGCTGCGGGAACTGGCCCGGCTCGGCTCGATGCGCCAGGTCGCCGACGAGCTGCACGTCACCACGTCGACGGTGTCGCAGCAGCTCGCCGTGCTGGCCCGGGAGGTGGGCACCGAGCTGATCGAGCCGCACGGCCGCCGGGTCCGGCTCACCCCGGCCGGGCGCCGGCTGGCCGAACACGCCGTGACGATCCTCGCCGCGGTCGACGCGGCCCGGCTCGACCTGGACCCGCGGGCCGAGCCGGCCGGCACCGTACGCGTCGCCGGCTTCGCCACCGCCGTCCGGCGCTCGCTGCTGCCGCTCACCGCCCGGCTGGCGGCGGACCACCCCGGGGTGCGCCTCCGCATCCACGAGCACGAGCCGGCCGAGGCGTACGCGGCGCTCGCGGCCGACGACGTCGACCTCGCGCTGACCTACGACTACAACCTGGCCCCGCTCTCGCCGGACCCGGCGCTGGACGTCACGCCGCTGTGGTCGGCGGCCTGGCACCTCGGGGTGCCGGCCGGCGCGCCACCCGGCCCGGGGGCCGACGCCCCGGCCGTCTTCGACCGGTTCCGCGACGCCGACTGGATCGTCAACTCGCGCAACACGGCCGACGAGGTCGTGGTGCGGACCATCGCCTCGATGGCGGGTTTCGAGCCCCGGATCACGCACCGGGCGGACAGCCTCGACCTGGTCCAGGACCTCGTCGTCGCGGGGCTCGGCGTCGGTCTGCTTCCCGGCGACCAACCCACCGCGCCCGGCGTACGGCTGCTGCCGCTGACCGGACCGCAGGCCCTGCTGCGCGCCCACGCGGTGACCCGCCGCGGCCGGGCGGCCTGGCCACCGCTGGCACTGATCCTCGACCTGCTCACCGCCCCGCCGCGGGGCGCCGGCTGAGCCACCGACGCGCCCGCGGGCCGCCGGTCAGAGCATCGTCTGCGACTTGGACTCCATGTCCGCGGCGGCCTCGTCCTTCGACTCCTTCGTGAGGGGCTTGCCGCCGGGAGCGGCCGCCGGGCCGCCGAGCGGGTCGGCGCCGCCCGTCGAGCCCTGCGGGCCGGCGCCGCGCAGCTGCTCGTTCGGCATCAGCAGGGTGACCAGCACGGCCAGGATGGCGATCAGCCCGGTGGTCAGGAAGACCAGGTGCAGCGACTCGACGAACGAGGCCTGGATGGCGGCCCGCACCGGCCCGGGCAGCGCCAGGACGGTCGCCGGGTCGTTGATCGAGACGTTGGCGCCGCCACTCGCCGCCACGGCCGCCCGCTGGTCCGGCGGGAGCTGGGCGATGGCCGCCGGGAGCCGGCCGGCCAGTTCGCTGCTGAGCCGCGACGACAGCACCGCGCCCAGGATGGCCACGCCGAACGAACCGCCCAGCGAGCGGAAGAACGTCGCCGAGGAGGTGCCCGCGCCCAGGTCGCGCGGGTCGACCGAGTTCTGCACGCCCAGGATCAGCGACTGCATGCACAGGCCCAGCCCGACGCCGATCACCACCATGTAGCCGAAGGCCGCCCAGAGCGAGGTGGCCACCTGGAGCTGCCGGAACAGCAGCATGCCGGCGACCAGCACGGTCGCGCCGGCCACCGGGAACCACTTGTACCGGCCGATCCGGCTCATCGCCCGCCCGGTGATGATCGAGGTGACGATGATGCCGGCCATCATCGGCAGCATGAGCAGGCCGCTGCGGGTCGGCGAGGCGCCCTTGACGATCTGGAGGTAGAGCGGGATGAAGATGATCGACCCGAACATCACCAGACCGAGCACGAAGCCCGCCGAGTTGGCCAGCGCGAAGGTGGGGCTGCGGAACAGCCGCAGCGGCAGGATCGGCTCGCGTACCCGGGCCTCCTGGAGCACGAACAGCACGCCGAGCACCGCCCCGGCCACGAACAGACCGATGATCACGCCGGAACCCCAGGCGTACTCGTTGCCGCCCCAGCTCAGCGCGAGCAGCAGGCAGCTCACCCCGGCCACCAGCAGCCCGGCGCCGATCCAGTCGACCGTGTGCTCCCGGCGCTGGAACGGGACCAGCCGCATGACGTGGTAGCAGACCACGATGGCGAGGATGGCCAGCGGCACGTTGATGTAGAAGATCCACCGCCAGTTGGTCTCCGCGAAGTAGCCGCCGACCAGCGGGCCGGCGACCGAGGAGATGCCGAAGACCGCGCCGAACAGGCCCTGGTAGCGGCCCCGCTCCCGGGGTGGGACCACATCCGAGATGATGGTGAACGCCAACGTCAGCAGGCCGCCCGCGCCGATACCCTGCACACCGCGGGTGATGATCAGCTGGGTCATGTTCTGCGAGAGGCCGGCCAGCAGCGAACCGAGCAGGAACGTGCCGATCGAGAAGAGGAAGACCGGGCGGCGCCCGTACAGGTCGGCCATCTTGCCGTACAGCGGCGTCGAGGCCGTGGAGGCGAGCAGGTACGCGGTGACCACCCACGAGTAGTGGTTGATCCCGCCCAGCTCCCCGACGATGGTGGGCAACGCGGTGCCGACGATGGTCTGGTCGAGCGCCGCCAGCAGCATGCCGGTCATCAGGCCGAGCATCAGCAGGCGGATCTGGCGGGCGTGCAGCACGGGACGAGCGGCCTGGGCTGTCATCCCGCTTCCTTTCCCACCGGGGGCGGATCATGCCCCCGGTGGGAGAAGAAGTCAGTGCTTTCCCTCGGCGAACTCCTCGACGATCTTGTCGCAGAAGGCCGGGAGGTCGTCCGGCTTGCGGCTGCTCACCAGGCCGTTGTCGGTGACGACCTCCTGGTCGACCCAGTTCGCGCCGGCGTTGGTCAGGTCGGTGCGCAGGCTCGGCCAGGAGGTGATCGTGCGGCCACGCAGCACGTCCGCCTCGACCAGCGTCCACGGGCCGTGGCAGATCACGCCGACCGGCTTGCCGGCCTCGAAGAACGACTTCACGAACCGCACCGCGTTCGGGTCGGTCCGCAGGAAGTCCGGGTTCGCCACGCCGCCGGGCAGCACCAGCGCGTCGTACGCCCCCGCGTCCGCCTCCTTGGTCGTCACGTCGACCGGGTACTGCTTGCCGTGGTCGAGGTGGTTGAAGGCCTGGATCGAACCGGACTCGATCGAGACCAGCTCCACCCGGGCGCCGGCGTTCTCCACCGCCTCGCGGGGCTTCACGTACTCGACCTCCTCGACGCCGTCGGCGGCCAGGAACGCGATCCGCTTGCCCTGCAGTGTCGCTGCCATGGTGGTTCTCCTCTCCGGGGGTGTGTCTGCACCCGTTCCCGGGAGTGACCGGCCGAAACCGGACGCCGTGGGTGGCCCGCACCGCAGGTTTGGCCGGTCCCGCTCGGGGGACCCGAAGGGGCATGGCAGCAGCAGCGGAAGAGCGCCGGCTCGCCACCGTCGTGGCCGGTTGGCAGGGGCGTCCCGTGCTGGTCGTCGGCGACGCCATGCTGGACGAGTGGCGGTTCGCGGAGTCGGAGCGTCTCTGCCGCGAGGCGCCCGCGCCGGTCCTCACCCTGCGCCGGCGGATCTCCGCCGCCGGCGGGGCGGCGAACACCGCGGTCAACGTGGCCGCGCTCGGCGGCCGGGCCGCCCTGGTCGCCCCGGTCGGCGCCGACGTGGCCGGCGACGAGCTGCACGACTGCCTCGACCGGGCCGGCGTCTGGGACCGCACGGTCAACCAGCCCGGCCGTCCCACGCCGGTGAAGCGGCGGATGCTCGCCGGCAACCAGATCCTGCTCCGCGAGGACTCCGGCGACCCGGACGACGCGCTCGACGACGACGGGGTGGCCCGCCTGCTGACCGCGCTGCACTGCGCGACCGAGGAGCTGCGCGCCGCGGCCGCCGGGCAGCCGCTCACCCTGGTCGTCTGCGACTACGGCCTGGGCGCGCTGCCCTCCGGGGTGCGCGCCTGGCTGGTCGCCAACCGGGACCGGTACGCCACCGTGGCGCTCGACGCGCACGACCTGGCCGACTGGCGCGGGCTCAACCCGACCGTGGTGACCCCGAGCTTCGCCGAGGCGACCCGGCTGCTGGCCCGGGCGGCCGCCGGCTTCGGCAGCGGGCACCGGAGCGCCCCGCGCGGCGCGACCGCCGCCGACCTGCACCTGGACCACCTGGCCGACCCGGCCGACGGCCCCTCCGAGCTGGTCGTCGGCGCGGCGCCGGGCGGGGCCGGTGAACGAGCCCCGGGCAGCCCGCACCCGACCTCCGGCGCGCCCACGGCCGAGCACGGCGGCGGGATCGCCGGCCCGACCGGCGAGCCGACGCCCGGCGAGGAACGGGTCGCGCTGACCGGGGACGGGCTGACCGTCACCGGCACCGGCGTGACCGTGAACGCGGCGGCCGGCGCCGGCGTGGACCGGGCCGTGCTGGCCGAGTCCCGCCTGGACGAGCTGCGCGAGCACACCGGCGCGGACGTCGTGGCGGTGACCCTGGACACCGAGGGCGCCGTGGTCGGCGGGGCCGACGGCGAACCCCGCCGCAGCCACAGCACGCCGGTCCCGGCCAGTCACGCCGTGGGGGCCGGGGACGCGTACCTGGCGGCCATGACCCTGGCGCTGGCGGCGGAGGCGAGCCTGCCGACCGCCGCGCAGCTCGCCCAGCTCGCCGCGACCATCACCGTCTCCGACACCGGCACCTGCGTGTGCCGCCGGGAGGACCTGCTCGACGCGCTGGGCACCGGGCCGGAGGAGGTCGGGCGACCGACCCAGGTGGGCGCCGAGGAGCTGACCGCGATCGTCGCGGAGCACCGCCGGGCCGGCCGGTCGATCGTCTTCACCAACGGCTGCTTCGACGTGCTGCACCCCGGGCACGTCCGCTACCTGACCCAGGCCCGCGCGCTCGGCGACCTGCTGATCGTGGCCGTCAACTCGGACGGCAGCGTACGGCGGCTCAAGGGCCCGGACCGGCCGGTCAACCCGGTCGAGGACCGCACGGCCCTGCTCGCCGCGCTGGAGTGCGTCGACCACGTGGTGGTCTTCGAGGAGGACTCCCCGGCGAAGCTGATCGAGGCGGTCCGCCCGGACGTCTACGTCAAGGGCGGCGACTACCCGCCCGAGATGGTCCCGGAGGCGCCGCTGGTCCGCCGGCTGGGCGGCCAGGTGCGCACCCTCGGGTACGTGCCGGACCGCTCCACGTCGGCGATCATCGACCGGATCCGGGCCCACCCGGTGGTCCCGCCGGTCGGCGAGGGCAGGCCGGCGTGAACCGACCGCTCGACCCCGGCACGCCCGACGGGTTCCGCCGCCCCCGGCAGCTCGACGTGCTGGTCCCCACCCGCAACCGCCCCGCCGAACTGGCCGTCACCCTCTCCGGCCTGGCCGCGCAGGAGGGCGTACCGGACTTCGGGGTGGTGGTGAGCGACCAGTCCGACGGCGACCCCGCGTACGCGCACCCGGCGGCGGCCACCATGGTCCGGGCGCTGCGCCACCGGGGCCACCCGGTGCTGCTGACCCGCCGGCTGCCCCGGCGCGGGCTGGCCGAGCACCGGGCTTACCTGCTGGACCGGTCGGCGGCCCGGTACGTGCTCTGCCTCGACGACGACGTCTGGCTGGAGCCCGGCACGCTGTCCCGGCTGGTCACCGCCATCCGGGAGCTGGGCTGTGGGTTCGTCGGCAACGCCGTGCACGGCCTCTCCTACACGGACGACGTGCGCCCGGAGACGCACGGGCACTACGAGGAGTGGCAGGGCCGGCCGGTGCCCGAGCGGATCCGCCCCGGCAGCCCGGAGTGGCAGCGGGCGTCCATCCACCCGGCGGCGAACCTGCTGCACGTCACCGAGAAGCTGCGGCTGCCGGCCGGGGCGTGGCGTGCGTACAAGGTCTCGTGGATCGGTGGGTGCGTGCTCTACGACCGGGCCAAGCTGGTCGACTCCGGCGGCTTCGACTTCTGGCGCCGGCTGCCCGAGCGGCACCAGGGCGAGGACGTGGCCGCGCAGCTCGCGGTGCTGGAGCGGCACGGCGGCGCCGGCGTGCTGCCCAGCGGGGCCTACCACCTGGAGTCGCCGACCACGGTGACCGAGCGTGAGGTGGAGGCGTGGGAGGTCGTGGTGGCCGTGTCCGACACCCCGCAGCCGGCCTGAGCCCCTCGTTACCCGGCCAGCAGCTCGCGGGCCGCCTCGACCACCTCGGCCACCGGCACGTCGGCCACGAACGAGTCGCGGTGCGGGCACTCCCCGCCGCCCGGCCGGTGCGGATAGATGTCCCGCGTGCAGTCGATGCCGCAGACCGGGCAGTGGGTGGTCCACGAGGCGATCGGCCGGTGCCGGACGCGCAGCGGCGTCGCCCCGTTGATCAGGTTGCCGATCCAGTAGATGCCGACCGTCGGTGCGCCCACCGCCGCGGCCAGGTGCAGCGGGCCGGTGTCGTTGGAGACCACCAGCGCGCAGCCGGAGTACGCCGCGGCCAGCCCGCCCAGGCTCAGCGTGCCGACCTGCGGGCGGACTGGCACGCCCGCCGCCGCGACCACCTCGTCCACCGTCTCCCGTTCGGCGGGAGTGCCGGTGACCAGCACCTCGTAGCCCTCGCCGGCCAGCGCCCGGGCCACCTCGCCGAAGCGCTCCGGCGGCCAGCGCCGGCGGCTGTCGGTGGCACCCGGGTGCAGCGCCACCCGGGGCCGGGCCGGCGCGCCGAGCACCTCGCGGGCCTCGGCCCGGTCGGCGTCGGTCACCGCCAACGCCGGGGTGATCGTCACGGCCCCCGCGCCGACCAGGGCCACCGCCTCCAGATAGCGGATCACCTCGTGCTGGTAGTAGACGTAGCGGATCCAGCGGTCCAGCGGGGGTGCGTCCTCGGCCCGCAGGCCGGCGGTGACCCGCGCCCCCAGCCCGGCGACGACCGGGTTGGAGTTCGCGCCCCCGCCGTGCAGTTGCAGGGCCAGGTCGAACTGCTCCTTGCGGGCCGACGCCAGGAAGTCCGCCAGCTCGGCGGGCGCCTCGTCCGGGCCGGGCTCCCGGATGCCGGGCGCCGGCGGGACCACCAGGACCCGGTCCACCGGGCCGGGGCGGTCGCGGCAGAGCTTCGCGTGCCACGGCGCACCGAGCAGCACGATCTCCGCCGACGGGTACGCGGCGCGCAGCGCCTCCAGCGCCGGCAGCACGAAGATGAAGTCGCCGAGCGCGTTCGCCCGCAGCACGGCGATCCGCTCGACGTCGGGGACCCGCTCGCCGACCGGGCCGAGCACCGACGACGACTCCAGGTCGCGGCGCGGCGACAGACGCGCCGAGCTGGTGTTGTCGGACGACGGCTCCAGGTCGCCGCGCAGTGACAGACGCGCCGAGCTGGTGTTGTCGGACGACGGCTCCAGGTCGCGGCGCGGCGGCAGACGCGCCGAGCTGGAGTCGTCGGACAGGGTGGTCACGCGACCCCTACGGCCGGTCGATCTCGTCGGCCGTGGTGTCCGGGTGGTGCAGCTCCCGGTCGGCGGCCGGGTCGACGAAGCCCCGCGTACCCCCGGAGGTCGCCCTCGGGCCGGTGCGGCCGACCGTGATGGTGCGCGGCGCCGGCCGGGCCGCCCGGGGCAGCCGCACCCGGAGCAGGCCGTGGTCCATCACCGCGTCGATCCCGTCCGGGTCCACCCGGGACGGCAGGTCAACCCGGTATTCGAAGCCCCGGGTGGTGAAGCCGCCCGGGATGCCCTGGTCGGCGTTGACCTCGGCCTCCGACCGGGCCCGCACGCACAGCTCCCGGTCGTCCAGTTCGACGGCGACCTCCTCGGGCGCCACACCGGGCAGCCGGACGACCACCTCCCAGCCGTCGGCGACCTCGCTCAGTTCCACGTCCGGGCTGCCGGCGCGGCCACCGACCAGGCGGCTCAGCTCGGCGCGCAGCGACTGCAGCTCACCCATCGGGTCCCAGCCCTGCTGGCGGCCCCGCCAGCCCCGGCCGCCGCCGCCACTCTGTTCCGTCATCGCACGTCTCCGATCCGCTGGGTCGCCGAAGGGGGTCGCAGCGAGCTGGGGGCGTTCAGGTCGTGCTCCGGGTCGACGCCCACACCCAGCCGGTCCACGAGCTCCCCGCCGAGCCAGGCGCTCACGCCGAGGATGGCCACGGCGACCACCTCGATGGCGATCAGCGCGCCGCCGGCGCCCCGGGAGTCGGCGTTGAGCCGGACCACCCAGACCGCGGCGAAGAGCAGGATCACCGCGACGTTGGCGGCGGCGTGGGTGAGCCCGACCCGCTTGGCGCGGGTGCCGGTGGGCAGGGCGAGCAGGTCGAAGGCGCCGGCCGCCGCGGCCAGCAGGCCGCCGACCAGGCCGACCGTGATGTTCCAGTACGCGACCTCGCCGAGGAAGTCCGGCCCGCCCACGGTGTCGATCACGTCGAAGATCAACGCGGTCACCAGGAGGCCCACCGGGAACATCACCAGCATCGGGTGCACGGGATGGCCGAGCACCTTCAGTCGGCTCTCCATCTCCGCCTCCATCGCTCGCGGCGCGCTGCGGCTCAGTCCGTACCCGCGGGCCCGGGTGGCAAACCTCGCCGTCGACGCGCTCTCCTAGGCTGACGATGGCGGAAACCGGCCGTCGACGCGCCGGAACCGCCGTCAAGGTCAACGGACGGGGGAGGCAGACGTGACGACACGGGAGATCACCAGCCCGGAGGAACTGGCGGACCTGCTGGGCGCGCCGACACCGCGGGCGCGGGACAAGGAGCGCACGGTGCTGCACCAGCGGGACCGGGAGTGGCTGGCCGCCTCACCGTTCTGCCTGGTCGCCACGGCCGGCGCGGACGGCAGCTGCGACGTCTCCCCGAAGGGCGACCCGGCCGGCTTCACCCTGGTGCTGGACGAGACCACCATCGCCATCCCCGAGCGGCCGGGCAACCGGCGGGCCGACGGCTACCGCAACATCCTGGCCAACCCCCACGTCGGGCTCATCTTCCTGATCCCCGGCCGCACCGACACGCTGCGGATCAACGGCCGGGCCCGGCTGGTGACCGACGCGCCGTACTTCGCCGACATGGTGGTCAAGGGACACCGGCCGGTGCTCGCCGTCGAGGTGGCCATCGAGCAGATCTTCTACCACTGCGCGAAGGCGTTCCTCCGCTCCGAGCTGTGGCGGCCGGAGACCTGGCAGCCCGACGCGCTGCCCACCCGCGCCCGGCTGGTCAAGGAGGTCGAGGCGCCGAGCGAGAACCTCGCCGACCTCGAACGCCACTACGGCCCGGACTACGTCACCACCATCTACGCCTGACCGCGCCCGCCGCCACGGGCCGGCCGGGCGCGGCGGCGATCAGTTCGACGGGGAGAAGCGCGCCGGCACACCGATGTCGGACAGCGCCCGAGCGAGGTGGGGGGCCGTGGTCTTGACGTAGGCCGCGCCGATGTGCGAACCCCCGCGGTAGATGAGGACGTTGCCGAACACCACCGGACACTTCTCGGTCGGGCAGATGGCGTCGAACAGGTCGATCATCTTGACCTCGGGCACCCCGGCCACCGCCTTGCGCTGCATCACGTAGGCGGCGTCCTGGTCGTGGCGCTTCCGGTCGAACGCGCAGGCCGACAGGTGGTTCCGGTTCTTGTCGGCGCACGTCACGGCCGGGCCGGGACCGGGGTTGTTGGCGAGGACGACGACCTTCGACCCCACGGCGTCGAGCGCCTTCCACGACGAGCGCACGCCCGCGATCATCGCCTCGACCGTCCCCTTGCCGGACTTGGCGTCCAGGGCGCGCGACGCCCCCTGCGAGGTGACGACGTAGTCGGGACGCTCCTCGGTCAGCCTGCGCAGCAGCGCCTTGTTCCACTCGATGCAGTCGGTGTAGAGCTTGGTGGGATCATCGGCCCGGAGCGCGGGGGCGCTGGTGAACGGGCACGACGCCTTGGCGGCGATGACCAGCTTCCAGTCGTTCTGCGCGGCGAGCACCTGGAACGCCGGCAGCCACTGGTCCATCTTGGAGTCCCCCACCAGGGCGACGGTGGTGGCCCCGGTGGGATTGCCGTAGGTGCACCACAGGAGCTCCGACCCCACGACCTGCTGGAAGCACTTGTCCCGGTTGGTGACGGGCACATCCATGAAGCCCTGCCGGATCTGCAGGGGGTCCGGCGTGATGACGTCGAACCGCTCCGGGACCGGGCCGATCGGGGCGGTGCCGGGCGTGGTCGACAGCAGGGCCGCGCCGGGTGCGTAGTGCTGCCGGGTCGGCTGGGCGTTGGCCGCCCACGCGGCCATCAGGACCAGGGCGAGGCCGGCGCAGATCCCGGCCATCGTGAAGTTGCCGCCGAGGCTGAGCGCGAGACGCGGCGACTTCGAGACCGAGCGCGAGTACCGCAGCGGGTTCTCCACGAGCCGGAAGGTGATCCAGGCCGGAACCACCGAGGCGAGCGCCACCACCAGGCCGCGCTTCACGGAGAGGCCGTCCCAGTACGCGCCGGCGACGATGAGCATCGGCCAGTGCCACAGGTACAGGGAGTACGACAGGTCACCGACCCACCGGAACGGGCGCGTGCCGAGCACCAGGACCGGCCCGCGGGAGCCCGCCGCCGCGCCGGCCGCGATCACCGCGGCGGCGCCGAGCGTGGGCAGCGCCGCAGCGTACCCGGGCCACGCCGTCTTCTTCGTGACCAGCAGCGCCGCCGCCACGATCGCGGCGAGACCGAGCCACCCCAGGACGACGGCCAGCGCCCGCGGCATGCGGGCGGCACCGGTCGCGGCCAGTGCGATGCCCGCACCGACCGCGAGCTCCCACAACCGCGTCGTGGAGACGAAGAACGCACGCTCCGGCGAGGTCGCCGTCTCGACGATCGACCAGGCGAACGACGGCACCGCCAGGACCGCGAGACCGACCCACAGGACCGGCCGCACGTTCGTCCGACGGAGCCGCCTCGCCGCGAGGATCGCGAGGATGATCAGCAGCGGCCAGAGCAGGTAGAACTGCTCCTCGACGGCGAGCGACCAGAAGTGCTGGACCGGTGAGGTGGCGGCATTGTCGGCGGCGAGGTAGTCGACCGCGCGGTCGGCGAAACGCCAGTTCACCACGTAGATCGCCGCGGCGGCGATGTCGCCGCCGATCTCCTGCCACTGGCCCCGGGGGACGAACAACCGGACCGCCACGGCGGTGGCCGCCAGCACCACCGTCGCGGCGGGCAGGATCCGCTTCGCCCGCCGGGCGTAGAACCCCACCAGCGAGATGCGGCCGGTGCGGTCGATCTCACCGATGAGCTGCCCGGTGATGAGGAAGCCGGAGATCACGAAGAAGACGTCGACCCCGACGAACCCTCCCGGCAGGAACGGCAGCCCGGCGTGGTAGAGCAGCACCAGCCCGACGGCCACGGCGCGGAGCCCGGCGACGTCGGCTCGGAAGCGACTCGGCGAGGGCGCCGGGCGCGGCCCGTCCTCGGGGGCCGTCCCCGGCGAGGTGCCGGGCTGGGCCGGGACGAACCCCTTCCCGATGTCTGCTCTTCCCCGGGCGGGAACTGTCGTCAACTCCGGGGAAGTCATCACGATCCTCAAGCTCGGGGGCGCCGCCCGGAACAATAGCGGCCGCTCCGGCGGCGGGCAATCGTGACGGCGCAGGTCAGCCACACCCCGAAAGGTGCCCGTTCGCCCCCGCCCGGTGCACGCCGCACCGCTCGTCGGACGTTTCGGCCGTCGGCTGAGGGTACAGATCTTCCGACGGCCCACCGCGCACGCGGCGCTGGAAACCCCCTGGAACCGGGTCGAGGAAGGATGATGTGCGATGCCGACGACGAGCAGCTCGGGCCGCGGCAGCGGCTCGACCGCGACGAACCCGCCGGGCAACCAGACCCCGAACACCCCCGACATCGACGAGAGCGAGATCGCCCGGCTCAAGGTCGACCAGCTCCGCGACCGGCTGCGCCGGCGCGGCGTGACCGGCACCGCCGACATGCGCAAGGACGACCTGGTCAAGGCCCTGGTGAAGAGCATGCGGGACGGCGCTAAGAAGACCACGTCCGCCGGGGCCGGCGGCTCGTCGTCGGCGAGGTCGTCGGCGAGGTCGTCGGCGAAGAAGAGCACCTCGTCGTCGGCCAACCCGCCGGGCAACCAGACCCCGAACACCCCCGACATCGACGAGAGCGAGATCGCCCGGCTGAAGGTCGACGAGCTGCGCAGCCGGCTCCGCGCCCGGGGCGTCGCCGGCACCTCCGACATGCACAAGCCGGACCTGGTCAAGGCCCTGGTGAAGAGCCTGCGCGACGCCTCCGCCCCGGGGCCGGGCTCCGGCTCCTCCGGCGGGGGCGTCCGCACAGGCTCGCAGACCTCCAAGTCGATCAAGTACTCGCAGGAGGTCACCTCCGTCGACGACGAGCCGGAGCGGCCTGGCCGCAGCCTCGTAACCACCGACCACGAGGTGATCCGGCAGTGGGCGGAGGCCCGCAAGGGCGTGCCGTGCACGGTGGACGGCACCGAGCACGACGGGCACGCCGGGGTGCTGCGCTTCGACTTCCCGAGCAACGGGCGCGATCAGCGGCTGCGCGAACTCAGCTGGGAGGAGTGGTTCCGCGCCTTCGACGAGCGGCGGCTCAACTTCATCTACCAGGAGGAACGCTCCGACGGGAAGCAGAGCAACTTCTTCCGGCTGGAGAGCCCGGACCGCGAGGACGGCTGACCCCCTGATCTGCGGGAGGCCCGGGTCGACATGTCGACCCGGGCCTCCCGCAGATCAGGGGGTCACTGGGTGACGGCCGCCGTCAGGTGGAAGGGGTTCTCGAGCGTCGGGCTGGTGCGGCGGGCCTCGACCACGAACTCCCACACGCCCGGCTTCGGCTTGGCGTACGTGCGGGTGGCCGGGTCGCAGCCGTTGCCGTCCTGGTAGTTGCCGTAGCAGTAGATGGTGCCGGCGGAGGACTTCTCCGCGCTGAGCCCGTCCGGCCCGTACGCCCACCAGCGGGTCTGGCTGCCAGCGGCCAGGCCGGAGAGGTTCACGGTCAGGTTGGTGGCACCGGCCGGAAGGGCGACGCTGTAGACGACCGTGTCGTTACGGTCGACGGTGCCGTCCACCGACCAGGTGGACCCCGGGGTCAGCGGAGCGGCGGCCTCGACGGCCAGCATGGCGTACTGCTCGACCGCCGGCGTCGAGGCGTTGTCGATGGTCAGCACCGCGCTGTGGATGCCCTGGGTGGCCGGTGCGGCGGTCACCTGGACGACGGTCGGGACGTTCTTTTCGAGCTTGACCAGCCGGGGCGCGGTGAAGGTGCCGTCGTCACCCTGGATGTCCAGCTTGTAGGGCCGGGCTCCGTCCGTGCCCGTCGTGCGGGTCAGGGTGACGTCGTAGGTACGGGACTCACCGACCGCCTGGCCGCCGCTGGCCGGAGCACAGCTGTTGTACAGGCCGCTTCCGGTGTTCGGGACGACCAGCTTGTCGGAGAGGACGGTGCAGACCGGCGCCGAGACCGCGACCTCATCGGTATCGGCCACGCCCTTGGACAGCGCCTTCCAGGCGCCCGGTACGTCGAACTGGCCGCGGCCCTGGGCGATGGCCGGCTCGTCAACGTTGAAGTCCGCCGTGGAGAAGATCGCCCGGCGCAGCTCCGCCGGGGTGGGGTCGAGGCCGTTCTGCCGGGCGGCGGACAGCAGCAGCGCGGCAGCGCCGGTGGCCTGCGGGGAGGCCATCGAGGTGCCCTGCAGCATCGAGTACCCGGCGGGCAGCGTGTAACCGGCGTCGGCTACGACGCTGTTGGCGATCCAGCTCGGCGTCGGGGAGATCGCCGCGCCGGGTGCGGTCACGTCCGGTTTGAAGCCGCCGTCCTCGCGCGGGCCGCGCGAGGAGAACGGGAAGACGGACTTCGCCTGCCGCACCGGGGACCCGTAGTTGACCCACCAGGTCTCCTTGGATACCGAGGCGCCCACGCTGACGACCGTGTCGGCGGAGGACGGATCGCCGACGCTGTTGGTGCCGGCCCCGGAGTTGCCGGCCGAGGAGAAGATCTGCACGCCGGTGGTGTCGATCAGGCGGTCGTACAACAGCGCCATGGAGCTCTGCCCGTCGTTCAGCGCGGGGCTGGAGCCGATGGACAGGTTCACGACGTCCACGTGGTAGTTGGTGACCAGGTCCACCATGCCGTCGGTGAGGGCGGCGCTGGAGCAACCGCTGTGGGTACAGGCCCGCATGGAGACCAGCTTCGCGCCGGGCGCCTGCCCGTTCATCCGCCCGCCGAGGATCCCGTTGGCGGCGGTGATGCCGGCCACGTGAGTGCCGTGCGCCTCGTCGAGGGTGTTGATGTTGACGCCGATCAGCGCCGGGCTGAGCCGCCGAGCCTCCACCGTGAAGGGCTGGCGCTCGTTGAGGTCGGTGGCCGGATTGTCGGTGCCGATGTAGCCGATCTGGTGGTTTTCCCGGTACGGCCGGTGCAGCTCGTCTTCGGTGAACACGTGGTCCTGGTTGAGGTCGATCCAGACCGCGTTGTCGGATTCGCGGTAGGCGACGCCCAGGTAGCCGGTCAGGGTGGGGTCGGCGTAGCCGGCGAGGGCGAGGTTCTTGCCCGTCAGGTACATGTCGTCGCCGCCACCGCCGGGCATCGTCCAGGTGATGTCGTACTTGACGGCCGTCGGTCCGGTGACCTTGTTGCCGGCGGTCATCACCATCCAGGTGCGGTCGAAGAGCAGGTCGATCAGGTTCCGCGGGTTGCTGCCGACGACGGTGTCCACCAGCTTGCGCTCGCCGGTGGTGGTGGCGGCCAGCGCCGGGTGGGTCGGGTCGACACCGGAGTCCATGATCCCGATGGTCACGCCGCGGCCGTCGTAGGAGGGGTGGTCGGTTTTGAACGCCACCGAACGGGTCTCCCGGGTCGGCATGTACGGGTTGTCGTCCGGGGTCGCCGCGGTCGGCGCGGACGGCAGGCTGCCGGCGTCCCCGCTGGCAACGGTGACTCCCGCGGAGCCCGCGGTGGTCTCCTCCAGCTGGAGGAGCTCGTCGGCGTCGACACGGAGTACGGTGTCGAGCGCGACCGCCCGGTCCACGAGGGCGAACGGCACGTTCGCCTTGACGTAGCCGACCTCCGGGTCGGTCCGGGTGACCTCGGCGCCCAGGTCGGTCAGCTGCCGGGCCGCCTCGTCGGTGCTGCCCGACGTCACCGCAAACATCAGGGTGACGAAGTCGGGTACCGCCCGGTTGGCATCGGCCGGGACGGCGCGGGTCCGGAACTGGGCGGAGTATCCGGCGATCAGAGCCCGGTCGTGGCTGCCCAGCTTGTCGGCGATGCCACCCGGCGCAGCGGACGGGTCGGCGTGGGCAGGGATGGAGGACAGGGACAGTCCGCCCACAACGAGTGTGGTGGCCAGTGCGGCGACAGCGCGGCGGGTGCGTTTGACAGGGGAAGTCACTCGGCATCCTTCGTGGCAGGGATGGGCTGACGCGCACACCCTGCCATCGGTTGCCGCCCGGTCATCAGGGCTCTGAGCTGGCACTTCAACGCCATGACGTAAAACCGTCAGCGGTCCGGCCGGCGTCGCGCCGGCTAGATCCAGTTGCGGCGCGCGGCCTGCCATCCCAGTTGGATCCTGCTCTGCACCCCGGCGACAGTGAGGAGTCGCTGCACCCGCCGCTGGACCGTCCGCATGCTCACCCCGACCTGCGAGGCGATCGCCTGGTCGGTGTAGCCGGCCAGGAGCAGGGCCAGCAGGCGGCGGTCGTCGGCGGCCAGCGGACCGTCGGAGACGTCGGACAGTGCGACCGGCACCGGTAGCGCCGACTCCCAGATCCGGTCCACGATCCAGGCGAGGCAGTCGACCACCGGACGGGCGCGCAGCACCAGGAGCACGGGCTCCTCGGGAGGCAGATCCGACGGCACGAGCGCCGCCTGCCTCCCGTCAATGACCATCAACTTGAACGGGACGGCGGCCACCCGCATCTCCTCGCCGAGCGCGGCCCACTGCTCCAGGAGCAACGGGATCTGCATGCTTTCCGGGTCGAGCAGGTCACGGTCGTACACGACCCGGTAGCGGACGCCGGCCCGCAGCACCTCCCGCTGAGCGGCGTTCTCGGCGGCCGGCACGGCGACGGCCGGCCGCCTGCTCAACGAGCAGATCTCCCGCACCGCTTCGCGCTGCAACATCGCGTAACGCTCGGCGATGGCCCGCGCGCCCCGGACGACCTCGACGGCCTCGGCGTCGCGCCACGCCCCACTCGTGTGGAACCGCTCCGTCAGCTCCGCGATGACGGTCTGCGCTTTGCGCAGCTCGTCCATCCGGCGCAACGCCAGGAGCTTGAGGGTGGGGTCGGGTGGCGCCGCCCGGATCGCACCGGTCGGGTCGGCCCGGATCTCCACCAGCCCCTTGGCCTGCAGGCCCTCGATCGCCCGATGGATCTCCGGCCCGGACAACCCCGTCCGTTCAGACAATTCGTCCGCATCCAGCGCAGACCTGGCGGCGAGCGCCAGGTAGACCCGTTCCTCGGCGGGCTCGACGCCGACGGCCTCCAGCATCCTGCTCCCTCCGTCCGGCCGGGCCTGACTCACTGCCTGAGCTGCGATTTCGCAGCAGTGTAAACAGTTCTTCGCAGATGCCGAGGCCCCGTCCGCAGGGCGGGACGTTCGCCGGGCTCGCTTCGTGTGGCGAGTATCGTTGCTGCCGTGACCGACCTCGGACCACGCCAGCCGGAGATCACCGTCGCCACCCCGGCGGACCGCGGGCGGGTGGTCGACTCGCTGGTCGCCGCCTTCGCCGCCGACGCCGTGTTGACCCATCTCTTCCCCGACCCGGCCAGCTATCCCCGGCACGCCGCCGCCTTCTTCGGGCACCTCTTCGACAAGCGCGTCGGGCAGAACACCGTCTGGACGATCGGCGGGGGCGCCTCGGTGGCGATCTGGGAGCCGCCAACCCGGTCGGAACCGGAGCCGGCCGATCCGCTCGCCACCCACCTGCCGGCCGACGCGCTGGCCCGGGTGCGCGCCTACGACGAGGCCATCCACGCCGCGCTGCCCGCCGGCCCCTTCTGGTATCTCGGCGTGCTCGGCACCCACCCCGACAGCACCGGCCGGCGCTGGGGCCACGCCGTCATGCGGGCCGGCCTGCGCCGGGCCGCGGCGGACGGGCTGCCGGCGGTGCTGGAGACCAGCAATCCCGCCAACGTCGAGGTCTACCGCCGGGCCGGCTGGCAGGTGGTCCGCCAGGTCGCCGAACCGCTGCCGACCTGGATCATGCGACTGCCGAGCTGAACCGCGGTCAACGCCAGGTCAACCGGCTGATCTCCCGCTGGAACTCCCTGCGGGTGAGGGTGGTCCCCTCGGCCGGTGTCAACCGCAGCGAATAGGTGACCTCCCCCGCCGCCCACCACACGGTCCACGAACGTTCCGCCGCGCCGGTGACGACGCCGTCGCGCGCGCCGATCGTGACGGGCGTGCCGCCGGTGGGTCGCCGCACCTCGGCGGTGCGGCCCGCGGTCACGACGAGATGCAAGCCTTCCGGGCCGTTGTAGCCCTGGTACCAGCCCTCGTCCGTGGCGTCCCACTGCCCCGGGTGCGGGGTCCACCGCTGGCCCAGGTCCGGCAGGTCACGTGCGAAGTAGGTCGGCGGCAGTTCCCCGGAGGCACCGTCACGGAGCACCCGGTCGCCGAGTGGCTCCGGCAGCGACAGCGCGACGGGAACGGCCACGCCGCTCGTGGCGCAGTCGGCCGCACTCAGGAGACGGGCCCGCACGGCCACGACCACCTGGGCGCCGTCCCGCCCGGTGACCTCCGCCCGAGGCTGCAACAGCTCCTTACACTGCACACCCGTGCCGGCGTACACGGTCACGGACGTGCCGTCCCGGGCGACCATCGCCGACAGCCACGGCAGGGCCGACGGCACGTCCGTCGGTGCCGACGGCCGGGGCGCCACCTGATCGGTCGCGCGTTGCTGCCTGACGAAGAAGCTGCCGGCGAGCGCCACGCCGATGGCGGCCGCCGCGACCACGAGGGTGACCCGCCGGTTACGGGCTGCCCGGCCGGCCGCCGGTGTCTCGGCGCTGACCGTCAACTCAGGCCGTCCGGGATTGGATTCCATCAGTCACCCTCACGTTGTCTGCCAGGGCGGATCGTACGCGAGCATCCGGCTGGTGATCAGACCGCTTCAGGGGACCGAAAGCGCAGGTCGTGCGGCGTAGACACACGGGGTCGACGGCCTGCCCCGGCGGTGCCATGATGTGCGCCGTGAAGATCATTTCCGGGTCGGGGCGGACGCGATCCGGCCAGCCGGCTCCGGCCGGGCACGGCCGACGTCATGCCCGGGCCGCGGCGACGGCGATCGTCGGCCTGATCGTCCTGGCGGCCGCCCATTCCGTGCCGTGGGTGGCGGTACGACCCGGGCAGAGCACCGACGACCTGCTGCTGGGCCGGCCGCCCTCCGGCGAGGTACGGACCTACGCGTTGACCGACTTCCCCGGCTCCCGGGCGTCGCTGTACGTCGGGTGGGTGCTGCTGCTGGCGATGCTGGCCGCAGCCTGGGTGAAGCCCCGGTGGCGACCCGGCGCACGGTGGGGCGCCGGGGTGCTCGGCGTGGCGCTGACGCTTCTCGCCTTCCTGTCCGGCGGCGACGCCGTGGACGCCAGCGGCTTCCCGCGAGCCGACCATCCCCACAGCGAGTTCCTCGCCGGCATCTGGCTCGCGGTGGCCGGCACGCTGTTGCTGGCCGCCGCCGTCCCGGCGCCGACGGCGGCGCCGAAGCCTCCGGTGGCCGCCCGCTCGATCCCGGCCGAGCCGGCCCCGCTCAGCGAGACCGCCGCGGTTGATCCGCCGCTCCCGGCCGCGTCCTTCGCACCCGGTCCATATCGGACCCCCGCCCGCCCCGCGCCGGCTCCCTGGTGGCGGCGGCCCGGGCCGGTGATCGGCGTGGCGGCTTCCGTCGCCGCGGCGGCCATCGTCGGAACGGTGGTCTGGTACGCCGTCCACGCGCGCGCCGGTCAGGACCGCGACCTCGGCGCGCTGGTGGTGGCGGGCCCCGCCGACTCGACGCCCACCACGCCGGCCGCGGTCGACGATCAGGTCGACATCAGCCGGCTCCTGCCGCTCGGCGAGGACTTCCGGTCCCTGATGCTCGTCGCGGCGGCACGCAACACCGTGCAACACGCCGCCGGCGCGGCCTGGACCCGACCGGACTCCACCTCGGTGACGGTCACCCTGCTCCAGTTCGACTCGGTGTCGGCGGCCGACCAGTTCCAGCGGACCTACGTCGATCTCCAGCCCCCGGCCCGCGGCCTCGGCAACCTGGTGGAGATCCCCGACGTGCCGGGGGCGCTGACCGTCACCGGCGAGGCCAAGACCGAGGTACGCGGGATCGCGCGCCGGGACGACATCGTCGTGCTGGTCAACGTGGCCGGCGGGCCACCGGACGCCGTCACCGCCGTCGAGTCGCTGGTCCGGGATCAGTACGGCCGGCTCTGATCCGACCATCGCCCTCTGGGCTCTACTCCCTGGTCCACCGTGTCAGGCTTTGCGGGACCGGCCGTCGACCTGCGTGAGGCGGAGAACCCGGCATCGTGACCACCGACCGTGGCGCGCCCAACGGGTAGCCGTGGTAAGGACCATGCATGTCAACCGAACCGGAACCGGGCCTCGCGCCCGAGCACATGGGGCCTCGCCATACCGAGGACGAGCCGATCATGGTGACGGTCGACGGGCAGGTTTTCCGCATTCGTGAACGTGCTGAGAGGCCCGTCGCCTACGACTTCGACTGGCTCAGCGGGCCGCACGACTACGGCTTCACCAGTTCCGGCTCCGCGATGACCCTGCCTGAGATGGAGGAGGCCATCCGCAACTTCCTACGCGACATCGACCCCGCCACCGGGTACCTGCGGGAGTAGCAGCGGTGAGCGTCCCGCCTTCTCAGCCCAGGCCGCACCCGCCTCCTCCCCCCGCAGACGCTTGACCCGCTTGCCGGCTGCCATGATCATCCTCGTGTCTTCGCTGCCAGCCATGGAGTAGGAGGACGAGAAGGCATGGATGTGTATGAAGCCGTGGACAGTCGCCGGGCCGTGCGGGCCTTCAGCGATGAGCCGGTGCCCAGAGAGGTACTCGAACGAGTGCTGGCAGCAGCGACGCGGGCCCCATCGAGTGGGAACCTCCAGCCGTGGCATGTGTATGTCGTAACCGGCGAGCCCTTGCTAGAGCTGAAGAGGCGTGCGACGACCAGGGCTCTGGCGGGAGACCCGGGTGACGAGCGGCAGTATCCGATGTACCCGGCCGAACTGACCTCACCGTACCTGGACCGTTTTTCTGCCGCGGCCGCCCAACGATACGCAGCGCTGGGAATCGAGCGCGACGACGTCGACAGGCCCAAGAAGATCGCCGCCCTGAACTCGGAAGCGTTCGGCGCGCCGGTCGTACTGTTCTGCTACCTCGACGGGACGATGGGGCCGGGGCAGTGGGGGGACGCGGGGATGTACTTGCAGACGGTCATGCTGCTGCTCAGGGCGGAAGGGTTGCACAGCTGCCCGCAGGTGATGTGGACGATGTATCGCGAGACCGTCAGGGAGATAGTCGGAGCCGATAACGGGTTCGTACTGTTCTGCGGGGTCGCGGTGGGATTTGAGAAGGAAGGCGTGCCACGGCTGCGTACCGGGCGGGCGGACATGACGGAAACGGTGAGCTTCATCGGAGCCTGACCCGCCGATCCAGTCGACATCAGTAATGTGGAAACCACACACGGTTCCGGTGCTTCAGTCCTCGCACTGCGGTTCACCAACTACAGGCCAGGCGGTCCTGGCCGGCCTGGTTATGGTCCCAACGATGCCTTCTCACCTGGGCAGACGTTGTCACCGTTCGTCGCCGTTGGTCGCGCTCGATCAACCCCCACCGCGATGGGATCTGACCGTAGTTGACCGTCGTCCGTCTCAAGCGGCACGCAACGGGCACCCGGACCGGTTCCAGGTCGTTCCGCTCTGCTGATCGGCCCGGCACAACCACCGCAGGCTGGTCGCACCGATGCGGCTACCAGTACGTCAGGCGGACGACGTCTCGGGCAACCAGGCCGCCCGGCGGCCGGGACGGGTCGTAGCCGTCGCGGACGTACTCCGCTCGCTGATAAGAGCGGAGAACAAGACGATGGCCAGCGAATATCAGGATGACGCCAACGGCGGCCATCGGCGCAGCCGCCTGTGGGGGCATCAGCCGTACACCTGCCGCCCGGAACGGCCACGGAAGAACAGCCAAGAGGATCGCCAAACGGTAGAGCCAGATGCCCGCACGGTAGGTGAAAAGCCGCCGCCACGCCTCGCACTCGCTGCTGTCGACTGACACCGCGTTAGGTTAGTCCGTGCTCGGCTCTCATCGCTGGCCCTGCCGTCGCCGCTGTCCTTGTCGGTATCCCTCGGCGCTGCCGGTCAAGCGCTCCTCTGCCCGAAGCCCATCTCCGTCGTGAGGCCGCACATCCTGGAAGCGGTCTGGTCCCCGACCTGTTCGGGATGACCACGCCACCGCCGACCCCCGGGCCCTGTTCGGTGATGGCCTGGACGCGGTCGCCAACCGGCTGGACGAGGCAGTCGCCGCACGGGACAAGGACTATTCAAGGACTCGACCCGCCAGCGCCTTGGAAACGGCGAAGCCCAGGCCAATGACCTGGGCTTCTTCACCGAGCCGCCTGACGGAATCGAACCGTCGACCTACGCATTACGAGATCAAGTTGCCCACCTCGGTCTACCTGCGAGGACTGATGCAGCGCGGTGCCGCCATCTGATCCGTAGATTCCGAGACCACTCCGCAGCCGTTCGGCAACGTCCGCGTCGCCCTGGTCGCCGCGCGCTCGGCAACTGGATCGGTCCGGGCTCGTCCGGCTCCGAGTGACGTCTCTAGCCCCATTGCCCCGTCGTCGTTCGGCCAGGAGCGCCGATGCTTCAGCCAACATCTCGGAATCGACCTGTTCACGTCCCTCGGGCCTGTCGTCCCACTCGGAGGCCGGCCCCCTCCTGGCCAAGATCGAGTAGGGCATACTCCCTGCCACGTACGGCCGCTCCGCTTAGCTGGAGGCTCCTCATGACCGCCCGTCTGCCTGCTTCGACCGTTGCCAACGGAGGAGGCGTTCCACCGATTTGCGCCAAACACGGCGACCCGGCCACGCGCCGCCGCCCCGTGTTGTTTCGGTCGCTCCCTCCTGCCTGGTCGTACCTTCTGATCCTCGTCGGCGTGCTGCCCTTCGCGATCGTCGCATCGATTCTGCAGAAGCGGGTAAGAGTGCCAAACTGGCCGTTTTGTGCAAAGTGTGGACGGCTTCGGGTGCGCCGCCGGCTCAGCGGTATCGGGCTGATGCTGCTCGGTTTCGTCGGTGTGATCGGTTTCTCGGCCGTGCTGCCACCGGAAAGCAGCGCGACCGCAGTTGTTGTCATCTTCTGCCTTCTCATGCTCTTCACAGGCTTGGTGTCCGCCGGAAGGACTGGATGGACCACGATCGCGTCGGGGTATCTGTCCATGGACGGCAGCACCTTGCATGTTCGCCGGCCGCACCCGCGCTTCGCAGAGAAGACCGCTACCAGGTCCGAGAGCCTGGCAGGATCGAGAACGGTCCCCGTCTCCCTGTAACGGAACGTCCGAGCGCAGAGTCGGCCTGTGGATTCAAGGACTCGGCCCGCGAGCGCCCACGTGATCAACCTTGGGAAACGGCGAAGCCCAGGTCGTTGACCTGGGCTTCTTCACCGAGCCGCCTGACGGAATCGAACCGTCGACCTACGCATTACGAGATCAAGATGGGCGACCCGGCGAGCTGCGCGGATGGGCTCCTAGCAGCGGAAACACCTCTCGACGTCTCGCACCACTCCCCCGCCGTCCGTCGACCTCTTGCGGACCAGATGCGGACCGCCTGCGCTGAGGGGGTCAAGCGCGAATCACCCGGCCGACAGCCCGCCCCACGATCCAGCTATTTCCCCTCGGTCACCCGGAAGGGCGCGTAGCCGATGGGAAGCCCGGTCACTTCCAGGTCGCTGAAGATCAAGGTGAGGTTGTGCCCGTTCATCTCGAAGCGGACCTCATGGAAGTCGATCCCGACCCGCTCGGCCCACTCCTGGGCGCGCCGCGAGTCGGCAATCCGCTGCGCTCCGGGGTAGAGGGCCTGCCATCTCACCGCCCACACGTAGCCATCGAGATCCGGCCCGCCCTCCGGGTCCGTCAGCCCTTCGTCCAACGAATCGCGCCAGGTATCCGGGCTCAAGGCCGTGGTCGCCTCGGCCACGACGCAGCACTTGAAGAGGTAACGGAGGTGCGCCGACTGGATGCCCGTCCTCGGGTCGGCGGTCGCGTAGAGGACGACCTCGTAGTCGCGCATGTAGTCGGTGTAGGCGTGGTACACCACCGCCTGGTCGAAGACTTCGTCCAAGGCCCGGTCCAACTGGCTGATCTCCACGTCGCCCGTTCTACCAGGCACCGCAGGGCCTTGGGATTAGAAGAAGCTCCAGACTGGCTGGTCGACTGTGCTCGGCGTTGGTCGGCCCGTCCGTGACCGTCCAGCGTTGTCGGCGTAAGCGGATGGTCTTGTACGAATGGCTGTACGGTCCCGGGTCGTGGATAGGGGGCTGCGGTGAGCTGGGTTGCCAACGTGATGCTGTCGGTGGCCCCGGAGGACGGCCTCAACGCTGAGGCGTTCAGCGGATGGCTCGACAACGAGTGCCCCCGTCGCGAGCGAGGCATGAGGCCGGGCGGCTGCGGCAACCTGCGCCTGATCACCGCTGTGGACAACCAGTGGGGCGGACACAAGAACCCCGAATGTGAGGTGTACGCCGGGGCGCTCAACCAAGCCGACCTCGCTGCTGTTGTGGAGCACTTCGGTTCCCTGGCCTGGCACAACCCCAATGCAGTGCAGCTGTTCGTGATGGACCAGGAGGAGTCCTTCTTCCGCGTCTGGATGATTCGCAACGGCACTCTGCGGCAGTACGCCCCTTCGTCGCCGCACGAGGAGGACGACGAGTTCTGGCCCGCCGCTGGGTCGTAGCCGCAGTTTGGAAGTCCGTGGATCACTGTCCTGGCATGTCCGGATCGCCAGGTCACCCGGCCGGTGTCCGTGACCGCTCGTGCCCGTTGGCGACCGTCCGAGGAGCCGGTTACTGGCCCGCGGCTGGCCCATGCGATCTTTCCTGCCGCTGCCGGCCTGGTTCGCCTGTTGAGCACGGCAGAATCGTCGTGTGGACCCCGTGGACAAGGACGACTGTGACTCACCGCCACTATCCTCCTTCCGCTATCACCCCGACCCGCTCGGCACCGGGTCCGTGATCGCCGCCGAGGTGGCATGCGTGAGCTGCGAGCAGCTACGGCCATACACGTACACCGGGCCCGTGTACGCGGTGGAGGAACTGGTGGACGTGTTGTGCCCGTGGTGCATCGCGAATGGCAGCGCTGCGGCCCAGTTCGACGCCGAGTTCACCGACATCACCTGGTCCGTGCCCGATGATGTATCCGAGGCGGCAACCGACGAAGTGGTTCACCGAACGCCGGGATTCAGCGGATGGCAGCAGGAGCGATGGCTACACCACTGCGGCGACGCCGCCGCCTTCCTTGGCGCGGCCGGGGTCGCCGAGTTGGCCGGCCTCTCTGACGCGCTTGAATCGCTGCGGAGGGAGGGGCGCCTCGACGGCTGGCCCGCCGACCAGGTCGAGCGATACCTTGCCGCGCTCGACAAGAACGGGCAGCCGACCGCCTACCTCTTCAGGTGCCTGCACTGCGGCGTCCACCTCGCGTACTCCGACTTCACCTGACCTCCAACCACGCCGTCTGCTCCGGTCCCTGGGTGCTGTCCGCGATCCCCATGCCGCTTGGCATAGCCATAGTCACTAGCCGCAGGGTCGGCGGATCTCCTCGTCGGGCAGTCGTAGACCGTCCAGCCTCCCCGGACGGGGACAAGGTCGTTCGTCCGGTAGGGCGCTCCACCTTGTCCCCGTCCGGGGAGGCTGGTAGCCCTTGTGGTGCCCGGCGAGGTGATCCGCCCAGCCGGTCTCTGAGGAGGGCCGGGGTTCGGGGCGGAGCCCCGAGGTCTTCAAGGGCTTGGTCATCCCAAGCTTGGCCGGCCGGCCCGGCCGATGCCGGCCGGAGGTCGCCAGCAGGCCGGGGCCGGGCCGGCGCGGCCCGCTTTGCGGGCCGCCTTGACGGCCGATGTCCCGGAATCCGGCAGATGGCGTCCGGCTGCCTCGGGTCGTACGGGAGGAACCGGTGTTCCTTGACCACGACCAGATGGCGAGGCTCGCGGAGGCGTGCGGGCGGTACGGGCTGCTGGTGCGGTTCCTGGCTTACACCGGGCTGCGGTGGGGTGAGGCGTCGGCGTTGCGGGTGTCGCGGCTGGATCTGCTGCGGCGGCGGGTGACGGTGGCGGTGGCGTTCGCGGAGGTCGGCGGGGAACTGGTCGAGGGCACACCGAAGAACCATCAGCGCCGGTCGGTGCCGATTCCGCGGTTCCTCGTCGACGAGCTGGCCGCGCACGTCGCTGGCAAGCGTCGGGACGAGCTGGTGTTCACCGCTCCGAACGGCGGGCCGCTGCGTAACACCAACTTCCGGTCGCGGGTCTTCGCGCCGGCCGCGGCGTCGGTCGGGCTGGCTGGGCTAACTCCGCACGACCTGCGGCACACGGCGGCGAGTCTGGCCGTGGCGGCGGGTGCCAACGTCAAGGCGGTGCAGCGGATGCTCGGGCACGCCTCGGCGTCGATGACCTTGGACGTACGCGGGGCTCTTCGGTGACGACCTGGACGCGGTCGCCAACCGGCTGGACGAGGCGGTCGCGGCGCGGGATGCGGACTATTTGCGGACTGGCATGGCCAGCGGCGAGGTTATCGACCTTGGGAAACGGCGAAGCCCAGGTCGTTGACCTGGGCTTCTTCACCGAGCCGCCTGACGGAATCGAACCGTCGACCTACGCATTACGAGTGCGTCGCTCTAGCCGACTGAGCTAAGGCGGCAACGATCGTCAAGTGTACGGCACACCCCGCCGGACGCCGAACGGGATCCCCCCGCCCTTCGAACCGGACATCCGGGAGTTTCGGCACCTGCGCGGGAGAGACTTCGCGGCCGGTCGGGACTACCCTGCGGCGGGTGAGTGACGATCACGTGCCGCCGCAGCAGCCGACCCCCGAGGCGCACCCGGGCGAGCGGGCCAGCCGGCGCCCGCGCAGCCTCGACCCGCTGGAGCTGGGTTTCACCCCGCGCAAGCCGGTGCCGTGGCTCGCGCCGCTGCTGCTCATCAGCACCGGCCTGCGGACGCTGCTGGCGATGCTGTTCGGGGCGTACCTGGACAAGCGTGAGTTGCAGAACGCGTTCGGCGACGACACGTTCCGGCAGGTGGGGCCGGACGGCGGGCTCTGGCTGGACTACGTGGCCGACCTGGGTGACGGCTTCGACGCCACGTACTCGGTGGCGTACCTGCTGGCCCGGCCGGAGCTGGAGGTGGACGGGCACCGGCTGCCCCGGGCGCAGACCCTGGTGATGGGAGGCGATCAGGTCTATCCGTCGGCGGCGTACGAGGCGTACGAGGACCGGTGCAAGGGGCCGTACCAGGCCGCGCTGCCGATCGCACCGCCGCAGCGCCCGACGCTCTTCGCGGTGCCGGGCAACCATGACTGGTACGACGGTCTGACCGCGTTCCTGCGGCTGTTCGTGCGCTCCCGGGACCGGCACTTCGCGGGCTGGGGCACCGGCCAGTCGCGCTCGTACTTCGCCGTGGAGTTGCCCGCCGACTGGTGGCTGCTCGGCCTCGACGACCAGTCCGGGTCGTACCTGGACGACCCGCAGCTCACCTACTTCGACGAGGTGGCCCGGAAGCTGACCCCAAGGTCGAAGGTGATCCTGGCGGTGCCGGCGCCGACCTGGGTCAAGGCCCACGACCATCCCACGGCCTACGACTCGATCGACTACTTCATCCGTACGATCGTCGCGCCCACCGGCGCGCAGGTGCGGCTGCTGGTCTCCGGCGACCTGCACCACTACGCCCGCTACACCGGCCCGGAGCGGCAGCTCATCACCTGCGGGGGCGGCGGCGCCTACCTCTACCCGACGCACCAGCTGCCCGAGCGGCTGGAGGTGCCGCCGCGGGACACCCTGGCCCGCCGGTCCAGCCGCACCCGCGAGTACGAGCTGGCCGCCCGCTATCCCGACAAGGCCCGCTCCCGGCGGTACGGCTGGGGAATCTTCGCCCGGCTGCCGTTCCGCAACCCCGGTTTCGCCACCCTGCTGGGCACCCTGCACACGCTGCTGATGCTGGCCATGGCCGGGGTGGCGGGCAACCACGTCGGCACCACGGAGCAGCGGCTGTTCAGCGTGCCGCTGGTGATCATGCTGGCGGTGACTCTGCTGGGCGCGGCGTTCTTCGCCAAGCCGCCCAGCGCCGGCGGGAAGCGGCACGCCCGGCACTGGATCCTCGGCGTGACGCACGGGGTGGCCCACGTGGCGCTGGCCGCCGGCGGCACCTGGCTCTGGCTGCAGCTGCCGTTCTACGACTGGCCGTGGCCGCTGCCGGCGGTCGCCGCCGCCGTCCTGTACGGGCCGGTGGCCGGGCTGGTCGCCAGCCAGCTGGTGGCGCTCTACCTGCTGGTGGCGGGATCGTTCGGGGTGAACGTCAACGAGCTCTTCGCCGGCCAGGGCATCGAGGACTCGAAGTCGTTCCTCCGCCTCCGCATCGACCCGGACGGCACACTGACGATCTATCCGATCGCCGTCGACAGGGTCTCCCACTCCTGGCAGCTGAACCCCGACCAGTCCCCCACCGCAAGCTGGATCCTCCCGAAGAACCCCCTGGCCCCCCGCCTGGCCGAACCCCCGATCGTCCTCCGCTGACCGCACCGAGCCGTCAAGCAGCGTTGATCATGAGGTTAGCGGCATGAAAAGAGATCAAATTTGCCGCTAACCTCATGATCACCGCGGGCAGGCACCGCGGGCAGGCGCCGCGGGCAGGCACGCGGGCAGGCACGCGGGCCGGCGCCGCGGGCAGGCGCCGCGGGCGGGTGGGGTGGGGCGGTCAGGAGTAGTGCTGGTCGTGGGCCTGGCGGGGGGCGCACACGGACGCGCGGCTGCACGAGCAGCGGGAGCCGTCGGCGTCGAGGCGCACCGTGACCGAGTCGCGGGGCACGCTGTGGCCGACGACCTTGCCCTCGCCCTCCGGCGTGGCCACGCGGCTGCCGATGGCCGGCGCGGACTCCTGGAACCGCTGGTAGAGCGGGTGCTCGTACTTGAGGCAGCACATGAGCCGGCCGCACGCGCCGGAGATCCGCAGCGGGTTCAGCGGCAGGTCCTGGTCCTTGGCCATCCGGATGGTCACCGGCTCGAAGTCGGTGAGGAAGGTGGCGCAGCACAGGTCCCGCCCGCAGGAGCCGATCCCGCCCTGCACGCGCGCCGAGTCCCGGGCGGAGAGCTGCCGCAGCTCGACCCGGCAGTGCAGGGTCGCACCGAGGTCGCGGACGAGGGAGCGGAAGTCGACCCGGTGCGGCGCGGTGAAGTAGACGGTCGTGCGGTCGCTGCCGGTCTCCGGGGTGGCGAAGACGTGGTCGATCGCCACCACCTTCATGGGCAGCCCGTGCTCCCGGATCAGCCGCTTGGCGGCCACCTTGGCGTCGGCCTTCCGGCGGCGCAGCAGCTCGTCGCGGCGCAGGTCGTCCTCGCCGGCCAGGCCGGCGAGCCGGGGGAAGCCCTCGGTGTCCTCGCTGACCCACTGCGCGGCCCAGACGCACTCGGCCACCTCAGGCCCGTCGTCGGTGGGCACCAGCACCTTGTCACCCACCTGGGGGCGCAGCTCACCGGGGTCGAGGTAGAAGAGGCGCCCGTACCGGTTGAAACTGACCGCGCAGAGCATGCCCATGTCCACCACCCTACGACCTCCGGACGGATCCGGGTCGGCCGCCCGTCGCCGTCCGGTCACCCGCCGCAGCGATCCATGATTGTCGACTCGACCGAACCGACCCCGACCCCTCGTGTCGTTGGTCCTCGCCCGGACGGCTGAAACATGAGTCAGCTACGGGACAAACGGCGGCCGACCGCGTTGAGTGAAGCCATACCTGCGGGGGGTGCAGGGGAAGCCACGGCGTCGCCGCCGGAGCCCGGCCACGGCCGGTTCGGCGTGCGACGCCGTGGGCTTGCGGGGGCCCGGTCAGTGCCCGATCCGGGTGGTGGCCCCGTAGCGGGGCACGCTCGTGGGCCGGTCCCGCCAGGTCGTCTCGGCGAGGCTCGGCGCCCACTGCCGCAGCAGCGTCTCCGCGCCGTCGTAGGCCACGCCGAGCACGCCCAGCACCCGGGTGGCGATCTCGGCGGCCGCGAGGGCCCCGGACCGGCCGGGCTCGGCCCCCGGACGGGTGGCGGCGTGCACCGTGACCGCCTCGGCCGAGCGCAGCGCGTCGGCCAGCGCCCGGGCCAGCGCGGCCCGGCTCCCCTCCACCCAGTCGGCCAGGGCGTCGGCGTAGCCGGCGGTCGACTCCAGCCGCCCGACCAGGCTCTCCGGCCCCTCGTCGAGGTGCCGGAGCAGGGCGGTGCGGGCCTCGTCGTAGGCCGCGGCGGCCGGCCCGGACCAGGCGACCGGGTCGGCGAGGACCGTGCCGGTGTCGTCGTACCCCCGGACGAGCCGGCGCACGGCGTGGCCGGCGCCGGTCAGCGGCGCCGGGTGCAGGTCGAGGAACTCGCGCACCGCCGCGCCGGGGAGCACCCGCATCCGGCGCAGCAGCGGCCAGAGCCGGTGCCCCTCGGGCGCGCCGGCGGCGAGCAGCGCGTCGACCCGGACGAGCAGGTCGAGACCCGGCTCGGCGAGGCGGTCGAGCCCGTCCATCACGCCTCCCGGGCCAGCCGCCGTGCGACGGACTCGTCGGTGGCCGGGTAGCGGTCGGCGGCGCTGCGCAGGGCGGCCGCGGCGGCGGACAGCCGGTTGGCGGCGGCCTGCGCCTCGCGGGCCCGGTCGCCGGTGGCCTCGGTCCACTGCCGGTGCAGGGCGCGGCCGACCTCGCCGGGCCGGCCGGTGGCGTGGGCGCCGAACGCGGGGTGCGGCGGATCGGTGGCGGTGACCGTGTGGGCCAGCGTGGCGAGGGTCGCGCCGGCCTCGTCCAGGCGGGCGGCCAGCGCGCGCAACGTCTCCATGTCAGGCTCCCGCCAGCGGCCGGTAGGCCGCGAAGGTCTCGTTGTGCAGCTTCTCCCGGGCCCACTGCGCCGCGTCGGCGGCGGCGGTCACGGCGGCCTGCACCGAGCCGGCGACGTCCCGAGGGTTGCGCTGGTGCAGCGGACCGAGGAAACGCACGTCGGTGATCCGGCCGCCGGCGGTCACCACCACCTCGACGAGGCCGTCCGGCGAGCGGACGGTGACCTCGACCGTCGCCACCGCCTGGTCGAACTCGGCCTGGAGGGTCTCGATGCGCCGGTAGCGCCGCACCGCCTCCTCGATCCAGGCCTCGTCGATCTCCCCCCGTGACATCGGCGGACTCCTCCCGGCTGACCCCGTCACTGAGCGTGCCGCCACCGTCACCGCGTGGCCACACCGGACCGTACCGCAGTCAACAAAGCCTGTCGATGCCCTGTGGACAACCTCGACCGGTGGTCTCAGCCCTTCCACAGGGCGAGCATCATGGCCTCCACCGCGATCCGCGGCTTGACGTTCGCCTCGATCGCCGCCCGGCACTCCAGCACGGCCTCCAGCCGGCGCAGCGCCCCCTCGGCGTCCCACTTCTGCGCGCCGGCCGCGGCCAGCGCCGCCGTGTCGGTGTGCACGGGGGCGACCGGCGCCCGCAGCGCCATGGTGAGCGCGTCCCGGTAGAAGCCGGCCAGGTCGACAAGCGCCCGGTCGAGCGCGTCCCGCTGGGCGCGGGTGGCCCGCGACTTCTGCCGCCGCTCCAGGTCCTTGAGCTGCCCGGCGGCGCCCCGCATGGCCCCGGCCGCACCCCGGCCGGTGCCGCCCGCGCCGAGCGCGGTCTGGAGCGCGGCCCGCTCCGACTCGTCCGTCTCGGCGACCGCCGCGGCGGCCTCCGCCTCGGCGGCCTCGATCAGCGCGGAGGCGGCGTCGAACGCGGCACCGACCCCGGTCAGCCGGCGCGGCACGGCGAGCACGGCGTCACGGCGCTGCCGGGCCTCCGGGTCGCGGGCCAGCCGCCGGGCCCGGCCCACGTGTCCCTGCGCCGCCGCGGCGGCCCACCCGGCCACGTCGGGGGCGATGCCGTCCCGGCGTACGAGCACCTCGGCCACCGCGCCGGCCGGTGGCTGCCGCAGCGGCACGACCCGGCACCGCGACCGGATCGTCACCGAGATGTCGTCCGGGTGGGTGGAGGGGGCGCAGAGCAGGAAGACGGTACGCGGCGGCGGCTCCTCGATGGCCTTGAGCAGCGCGTTGCCGGCGGCCTCGGTGAGGCGGTCGGCGTCCTCGATGATGACGACCTGCCAGCGGCCGCCGGACGGCGTGCTGGCCGCGCGCAGCACCAGCGCGCGCATCTCGTTCACGCCGATGGAGAGCCCCTCGGGCACCACCAGCCGCACGTCGGCGTGGGTGCCGGTGAGGGTGGTGTGGCAGCCGGGGCAGTGGCCGCAGCCGGTGCCGTGCACGCACTGCAGGGCGGCGGCGAAGGCGCGCGCGGCCACCGACCGGCCCGAGCCGGGCGGCCCCGTGAAGATCCAGGCGTGGGTCATCCCGGCGCCGGGGGCGAGGCCGTCCGCGCCGTCGGGGGTGGCGCCGGCGGGCTCGTCGAACTCCTCGGCGAGCGCGTCGAGGTCGTCGTCGCCGGTCGGGCCCGCTCCGCCGCCCGCCCGCGCCGGCGCCGGGGCGTTGGCGCGCAGCAGGGCGGCGGCCGAGGCGGCGGCCCGCCGGAGCGTCGCCACCGCCTCGTCCTGCCCGACCAGGTCGGCGAAGACGTCCGTCATCGTCGGGGGCGCTCCATCGTCACCAGCTCCGCGTCGGATAACTCGGGCTGAACCGTGGTGTCGGGGCCCTGGGCGGGGCGCGGGTGCACGATGCCGGCCGGGTCGACGAGGAACTCGTCCACCCGCCGGGCGACCGCCGCGGCGATCTCCTCGACCGGGCGGGATGCGTCGAGCACCAGGTAGCGCTTGGGATCGGCCGCGGCCAGGTCGAGGAAGGCGTACCGGACCCGCTCGTGGAACGGGAGCGACTCGGCCTCCAGCCGGTCGGTGCCCTGGCTGCGGGAGTCGACGCGGGAGCGGCCGGTGTGCGGGTCGACGTCGAGGAGCACCACGAGGTCCGGCTTGAGCCCCCCGGTGGCCCACGAGGAGAGCCAGGAGACCTCCTGGACCGGCAGGGTCCGCCCGGCCCCCTGGTACGCCAGCGACGAGTCGACGTACCGGTCGCTGATCACGACCGCGCCGCGGATCAGCGCCGGCCGGACCACGGTGGCCACGTGGTGCGCCCGGTCGGCGGCGTAGAGCAGCGCCTCGGCGCGGGGCGACGGGGCCCCGTCGCCGGAGGTCTCCAGGACCAGCGAGCGGATCCGCTCCCCGATGCCAGTGGCCCCGGGCTCGCGGGTGACCACGACGTCCCGGCCCTGCTCGCGCAGCCGGTCGGCGAGCGCGGCGAGCTGGGTGGACTTGCCGGCGCCCTCGCCGCCCTCGAAGACCACGAAGAGGCCGCTGGAGACGAAGGGCTCGGACGGCATCAGCGGGCGGCCCCGGATCGAGCCCCAGAGGTCGGCCAGGACCGGTACGCCCTTCTTGTCGTCCATCTGGCCGAAGGCGCTGATCCCGGCGAAGATGCCGGCAGCGCCCGCGGCGAGCAGCAGCAGGCGGGTCGAGGAGACCGAGATGCCCAGGTCGGCGATGGTCAGCTGGCGGGAGCCGCCGACGCCGACCAGGAGGCTGCTCAGCGCGATGGCCAGGATCAGCACCAGCCGGGTGCCGATCTGCACCACCGCGAAGACCCGGCCGCGCACCTCGTCGGCGACCTCGCCGCCGAGCAGCGTGGTGCCGGCGAGGAAGGCCATGCCGGCGCCCGCGCCGACCAGGATCGCGCCGAGCATCGCCATGGACAGGTGGATGGCGAAGGCGAGCACCAGCACCGAGGCGCTGGCCAGCACGATGCTCATGCCGAACCAGCGGCGCCGGGACATGTCCCGGACGATCATCGGCCCGAGCCCGATGCCCAGCGCCAGGCCGACGAAGATCGCGCCGAAGAGCAGTGAGAAGGCGGCGTCACCGGCGCCGAGCGAGCTGGCGAAGAACTTCGCGGTGCCGACCACGATGCCGCCGCCGGCGAAGGCGCCGAAGATGCCCAGCACGAGGCCGCGTACCAGCGGGGTCTGGCCGATGTACTTCCAGCCGTCGGCGAACTGGCGGAACATGCTCTGCTCGACGCGCTCCGTCTCGCCGCGCTGGGCCTCGCTGATCTCCTTGATCCCGAAGGCCACCACGAGCGCGGTGGCCAGCCGGGAGAAGGCGTTGAACCAGAGGGCGAGCTGGGCCGGTTCGGCCCAGTCGGGCAGTTCGCCGCCGACCGCCCCGCGGACCCCGCGGTCGAGCACGGCCAGGGCGATGGCCGCGGCCACCGGGGTCAGGCCGTACGTGGTGATCAGGGTGAGCTGGTTGGCCGTCTCCAGCCGGGTGCGCGGGATCAGGTTGGGGACCGCGGCCTCCTTGGCCGGGATCCACAGCAGGGTGACCGACTCGATTAGGAACGTGGCGATCAACGCCCAGCCGACCACCAGCCCTCCGGCGGCGCCGGAGAGCGCGTAGAGCGGGATCGAGGCGAAGAGCACGAAGCGCAGCAGGTCGCAGATGACCATCGTCCACCGCCGGTCGAACCGGTCGGCGAAGACGCCCGCCACCGGACCGAGCACCAGCGCCGGGAGCAGCCGGATCGCGGTCACGCCGCCGAAGGCGGCACCCTGGGCGGTGCTGCCGGAGACCTGGGCGGCGGCGAACAGGGCGGTGGCGAGCAGGCCGAGCCAGTCGCCGAAGGAGGCGACGCCGAGCACGATCCACAGCCGGCGGAACGGCCGGATGCGCAGCACCGACCGGATGGCGGCCGCGCCGGAGCGGTCGGCGGGCGACGACACGCCGGGCGACTCGCCGTTGTTCTGGCTTTCGATGGCCGTACCTCCACGTGCCGGCCCAGAGCTGGGCATCCCCGGTGGAACACTCTAGTCGCGGCGAGATGCGACCCCCTCCGCGACATTCGCCTGCTCGCCGAGCCTAGGCCGCCGGGACCACCGCCCGCAGCCCGGACAGACGCGAGGGTATTTCGCATTGGCGTCCAGACAGTTAGCGTGCACACGTGGCCATCGACCGTGACAAACTTCGCGATCGCCTCGATCGGGCGACCGCCCACCTCGACCCGCCGTACGCGGTGGTCGACCTCTCCGCCTTCGACGCGAACGCCGGCGCGCTGGTCGACCGGGCGGCCGGCAAGCCGGTCCGGATCGCCAGCAAGTCGGTCCGGGTCCGGGAGCTGCTGACCCGGGCCCTGGCCCGGCCCGGCTGGCGCGGCGTGATGGCGTTCACCCTCCCCGAGGCGCTCTGGCTCGCCCGCAGCGGCGTCAGCGACGACGTGCTGGTCGCCTATCCGACCGCCGACCGCCGGGCGCTCGCCGAACTGGCCGCCGACCCGGCGCTCGCCGAGGCGGTGACCCTGATGGTCGACGACGCCGGGCAGCTCGACCTGATCGACCAGGTCTGCCCGCCCGGCCGCCGGCCGGCGCTGCGGATCTGCCTCGAACTGGACGCCTCCTGGCGGCCGCTCGGCGGCCGGGTGCACGTCGGCGTGCGGCGCTCGCCCGTGCACAGCGCCGGGGCGGCCGGCACGCTCGCCGCCGCCGTCGCCGGTCGGCCGGGCTTCCGACTGGTCGGGCTCATGTCGTACGAGGCGCAGATCGCCGGCCTCGGGGACGCCCCGCCCGGGAAGGCGGTGCTCGGCACGGCCATCCGGGTCACCCAGCGCGGGTCGTACCGGGAGCTGCTGGCCCGCCGGGCGGCCGCGGTCGCCGCGGTACGCGAACACGCCGACCTGGAGTTCGTCAACGGCGGCGGCACCGGCAGCGTGGCCGCCACCAGCGCCGACCCCGCGGTCACCGAGGTCACCGCCGGCTCCGGCCTGTACGGGCCGACGCTCTTCGACGCGTACCGTGCCTGGCGCCCCACCCCGGCGGCGTTCTTCGCCTGCGCGGTGGTCCGCCGCCCGGGGCCCGGGCTGGCCACCGTGCTCGGCGGCGGCTGGATCGCCTCGGGCGCGGCCGGGGACAGCCGGCTGCCCCGACCGTGGCTGCCGGCCGGGCTGAAGCTGCTGGGCGCGGAGGGCGCGGGCGAGGTGCAGACCCCGCTGGCCGGCGATGTCGCCACGACCCTGCGGATCGGCGACCGGGTGTGGTTCCGCCACGCCAAGGCCGGTGAGCTGTGCGAGCACGTCAACGAGGTGCATCTGGTCGACGGCGACAGCGTGGTGGCCACCGTGCCGACCTACCGCGGCGAGGGCCACGCGTTCCTCTAGATGGTGACGGCGGGCCCCGGCGCACCTCGGGAACCCGCCGCTCGTCTCCTGCCCGGTCGCACCCGGGCGTCGCACCTTCAATCGTCACCGCCGGCACCAGGCGGTGACGTCCTGCTCAACCCTGCTGGACGGCCTCGGTCCGGGCGTCGACCTGCCGGTGCAGGTACTCCCGGATGAGCGCCTTCGCCTCGACCAGCACCCGCTCGTCGCCCTCGGTCTTCCGCCGGAACGCCAGCTTGATCAGCGAGTCCGCGGCCTCCACCGCGACCTCCAGGTGGAAGCGGAGGTCGGGCACACCGGCCAGACCGAACCGTTCCGTGAGCACCCGGGCGAGCTGATCCGCGATCACCCCGTTGTTGTCCCGCTGCTCGTCGAGCAGGTGCAGGTCGACCACGTCGCCGAAGTGCAGGGTACGAAAGCCCGGGACCGTGCGGTGCATCGAGATGTACTCGTCGATGGCCGCGTCGACGCCGTCCCACCAGTGGGTCAGGTCGGCGGAGGAGAACCTCTCGTCGAGCCGCTGGAGGTAGGACTCCATCGTGCGCAGTGTCAACGCCTGCACGATGGCCCGCTTGTCCGGAAAGAACTGGTAGACCGACCCGATCGCCACCTCGGCACGCTCGGCGAGAAGGGTCGTGGTCAAACCCTCGTACCCCACCTCGTCGACGAGCTCGGCGCAGGCGTCCAGCATCCGCTGGACCCGCGCGACACTTCGACCCTGCACCGGTACCCGACGCAGCGGCCCGGTCGTGGCGGCTGGTGTGGACACTCGGCGCCACCCCCCTTCGACGGATGAACATATCTGCACGTCACGAGTCTGTGACTACCGGTACAACGAGCCGGGCTCGATTGCGGTATTTACCAGGTACAACGTTCCTGATATGAAGTCAGTTCATATTCACGTCGAGGAGCGTCCCATGGCCGGCACGGCAGCCGCCTGGTCCAACTGGGCCGGCAACCAGCGCAGCACCGCCGCCCTGACGGTGCGCCCGCGCACCGTCGAGGAGGTCGCCGAGGCGGTGCGCCACGCCGCCGACACCGGCCGGACGATCCGGGCGGTGGGCAGCGGACACTCCTTCACCGGCACCGCCGTCGCCGACGGGCACCGGCTCGACCTCGCCGACCTGGCCACCGGGGTCACCGTCGACACCGCTCGCCGCCTGGTCACCGTACCGGCCGGAATGACCCTGCACACGCTCAACGACCTGCTCGCCGCCCACGGCCTGGCACTGCCCAACCTCGGCGACATCGACGCGCAGACGGTCGCCGGGGCGCTCTCCACCGGCACCCACGGCACCGGCGCGAAACTCGGCTGCCTGTCCACCTTCGTCACGGCGCTGACCCTGGTAACCGGCACCGGCGAGGTGCTGCGCTGCTCCGCCGACGAGCACCGCGACGTGTTCGCCGCCGCCCGGGTCGGGCTCGGCGCCGTCGGCGTGCTGGTCGAGCTCACGCTCCGCTGCGTCGACGCGTTCGTGCTCCGCGCGCACGAGCGCCCGGCGGCGCTCGCCGCCGTGCTCGACGACCTGCCCGGCCTCGTCGAACAGCACGACCACGCCGAGTTCTACTGGTTCCCCTACACCGACCGGGTGCAGGTCAAGACCAACGACCGGGTACCCGCCGACGACCGGCCGCTGCCCCGCTGGCGCGGCTGGCTGGACGACGAGTTCCTCTCCAACACCGTCTTCTCCGGCGCCTGCCGGCTGGGCCGTGCCGTGCCCTCGCTCGCCCCCGGGATCAGCGCGATCTCCGCCCGGGCGCTCACCGAACGCACCTACACCGGCCGCTCCGACCGGGTCTTCTGCACCCCGCGCCGGGTCCGCTTCGTCGAGATGGAGTACGGCCTCCCGCGCGCCGCACTGCCCACCGCGCTGGCGGAACTGCAGCGGATCGTGGACGGGCTGCCGTTCAAGGTGCTGTTCCCGGTCGAGGTGCGGTTCACCGCGGCCGACGACATCTGGCTCTCCCACGGGTACGGGCGGGACTCCGCGTACGTCGCCATCCACCAGTACGTGGGGATGCCGTACGAGCCGTACTTCCGAGCCTTCGAGAAGGTCGCCACCGACCTGGGCGGCCGCCCCCACTGGGGCAAGCTGCACTGGCGGACTGCGGAGTCCCTGGCCACCGCCTACCCAAAGTTCACCAACTTCCTAACGGTCCGCAAGCGCCTAGACCCCGACCACCGCTTCACGAACCCCTACCTCCAGCAGGTGCTGGGCGCCTGACCCCGAAGATCTTGGAGGGAAAGAGCCCTCATGGGGGCCGGTTCCTTCCAAGATCTCGGGGAGCCGTCAGCCGCACCAGCCGCCGGCCTGGAGGGCGGCGCGGAGTTGGGTGACGACCGCCTCGGGGTCTGCCCGCAGGGCCCACGAGGGGAACCGGAGGACCCGGTCGCCCTCCATCCAGAGGTCGTTCTGCCGGCGCATGTCCGCCCAGGCGTGGGCCGGGTCGAGATGCTGCCACCGTCCACCTCGACGTGCACCCGCCACTCCTCGAAGTACGCGTCCAGGTAGCGGCGTCGGCCAGCCGCGTCCCGCCGGACCTGCTGGCGTGTCGGTTCCGGCAGTCCGGCGCGGCGGACCAGGCCCAACAGGTCCAGCTCGCCCAGCGAATGCGCGCCACCGGCGGCGTCCGTCGCGGTGGTCAGGATCAGTTGGCGCCGGCGAAGGCGCGGCATCCGGTCGATGACCTCGTGCAGGTCGTCGCCGCCCACCAACCGCTGCTGGAATGCCGCCGCCACGACGGCCCGAGCCTGCCCGTCGTTGAGCGCCCACTGGGCCGCGTCGACGATCGACCGGGCGGTCGCCGTCCGGGGCGGCTGGCCCAGCGGGAGCACGTCCCGGTCGGGTAGGCGACTGGTCCGGTGTGCCCGAACACCCGCTGGCAGCGGGGCACGACGACGGGCCGCCGGTAGCAGCAGGTGCACGACCCGGTCGGGGAACCCGCGCAACCCGCCCGCCTGGGCGGCGGTGAGCCCGCCGAGCAGCGCGGTGGGACCGGCGGCCAGCACGGCGATCCACCGCAGCTGGGCCGCGCCGACCGGGCCGTTGTGCGCGACGAGGACCGCGCGGTGCGCCTGACGCCACCGACCGGTCGCCACCCGGTGCCGGATCGCCTTGCTGGTCAGGTGCTCCCGCGCCTGTCCCAGGCTGATCACGTCGTCCTGCCGGAAGAGCAACCAGCTCAGCTCGTCCGCGGCGTCACCTGGCAGAGCCCGCCGCAATCCCGCCCAGGAAGCCCTCACCGGACCGACCCTGCCCGAGCGCACGTCTCCGCGCCGCCCCTGTGGACAGAGAAAAGATCTTGGAAGAAAGCGGCCCCCATGAGGGCCGTTTCCTTCCAAGATCTCGACGGGTGCCTTTACTCCGGGGAGGTGGTCGCCTTCCGCGGGGTTGCCTTTTTGGCCGGGGCCTTCTTGGCGGTGGTGGTTTTTGCCGTCGTGGTCTTCTTGGCGACCGTGGACTTCGCGGCGGCGGTCTTCTTCGCTGCCGTTGTCTTTTTGGCCGGGGCGGCCTTCTTCGCCGCCTTCTTCTTCGGCGCCGGACCCTTCGCCCGCTTCTCGGCGAGCATCTCGGAGGCCTCCTCGAGGGTCAGCGCCTCCGGGGTCTGGCCGCGCCGCAGCGAGGCGTTGGTCTCCCCGTCCGTGACGTACGGGCCGAACCGGCCATCCTTGATGACCAGCGGCTTCTCGGTCGCCGGGTCGTTGCCCATCTCCCGCAGCGGCGGCGCCGCGGCCCGGCGCTGCCGGGTCTTCGGGGCGGCCAGCAGGGCGAGCGCCTCGTCCAGCGTGACGGTGAACATCTTGTCTTCCGAGTCCAGCGAGCGGAACTCGTCACCGCGCTTGACGTACGGCCCGTAGCGGCCGTTGTTGGCCACCACCTCGGCGCCCTCGGGGTCGGTACCGATCACCCGGGGCAGGCTGAGCAGCTGCAACGCCTGCTCGAGGGTGAGGCTGTCCGGCGACTGCGAGCGCAGCAGCGAGGACTTCCGCTCGCCGCTGGCCACGTACGGGCCGAACCGGCCGGACTTGAGCAGGATCGGTTCGCCGGTGGCCGGGTCGTCGCCGAGCTTGCGCTCGCCCCCGCCGCCGAGGAACAGCTCGTGCACCTTCTCCGGGGTCAGCTCGTCGGGGGCCAGCCCCTCGGGGATCGGCGCCCGGTCGCCCTGGCTGCCGCCCTCCTCGCCCTCCGCGGCCGGCGTGGGCTGCTCGCCCGGCAGCGCCCGCTGGAGGTACGGCCCGTAACGGCCGACCCGGACGACGACCTCGCGCCCGTCGTCCTCGGTGAAGAGCGGGATCGAGTTGACGCTGCGCGCGTCGATGTCGCTGAGGTTCTCGGTGACCAGCTTCTTCAGGCCGCCCGCGTGGGCGATGGCCTGGTCGCCGGTGCCGTTGGCGCTGCCGAAGTAGAAGGAGGTGAGGAAGTCGACGGCCGCGTGGTCGCCGCCGGCGATCTCGTCCAGCTCGTTCTCCATGCTGGCCGTGAAGTCGTAGTCGATGAGCCGCGGGTAGTGCCGCTCCAGCAGCCCGATCACCGCGAACGCCAGGAACGACGGGATCATGGCCTGGCCGCGCTTGAAGACGTACCCGCGGTCCTGGATCGTCTGCATGATCGACGCGTAGGTCGACGGGCGGCCGATGCCCAGCTCCTCCAGTGCCTTGACCAGCGACGCCTCGGTGTAGCGGGCGGGCGGCTGGGTGTGGTGGCCCTGGGGGGCCAGCTCGTCGGCGGTGAGCGGCTGGTCCTTGGTCAGGGTGGGCAGCCGCCGCTCGGCGTCCTCGGCCTCGGCGTTCTCGTCGTCGCTGGACTCGACGTAGGCGCGCAGGAAGCCGGGGTCGGTGATGGTCTTGCCGGTGGCGCCGAAGTCGGCCTCCTCGCCGGCGGAGGAGAGCGCCCGGATGCGCACCGAGACGCTGGAGCCGACCGCGTCGGTCATCTGCGAGGCGATGGTGCGCCGCCAGATCAGCTCGTAGAGCTTGAACTCCTCGGCGGACAGCTCCTTGGCCACCTCGCCCGGGGTGCGGAAGTTGTCGCCCGCCGGGCGGATCGCCTCGTGCGCCTCCTGCGCGTTCTTCACCTTGCCGGTGTAGCGGCGCGGCTCCGGCGGCACGCTGCGCTCGCCGTAGAGCTCGCCGATCTGCCGGCGGGCCGCCGCGATGGCGGTTTCCGACAGGTTCACCGAGTCGGTACGCATGTAGGTGATGTAGCCGTTCTCGTACAGCCGCTGCGCGGTGCGCATCGTCTGCTGGGACGAGAGCCGCAGCTTGCGGGCCGCCTCCTGCTGGAGGGTGGAGGTGATGAACGGCGCGTACGGGCGGCGGCGGTAGGGCTTCTCCTCGACCCGGGTGACCGTGAACGGACGCCCGTCCAGCCGCGCGGCCAGCCCCCGGGCACCGCTCTCGTCCAGGTGGACCACGCCGGCGCCGGCCCGGACCCGGCCCGTGGTGGGCTCGAAGTCCTTGCCGGTGGCGATCCGGTCGCCGCCCAGCGCGATGAGGGTGGCGTTGAAGGTGCGCGGCCCCTCGCCGGGGTTGGCCACCGCCAGGGTGGCCAGGATGTCCCAGTACTCGGCGGTGCGGAACGCCATCCGCTGCCGCTCGCGCTCGACCACGATGCGGGTCGCCACGGACTGCACCCGGCCGGCGGAGAGGCCGCTGCGGACCTTGCGCCACAGCACCGGGGAGACCTCGTAGCCGTAGAGCCGGTCGAGGATGCGCCGGGCCTCCTGGGCGTCGACCAGGTCCCGGTCGATCTCCCGGGGGTTGGCGACGGCGGCCTGGATGGCCGGCTTGGTGATCTCGTGGAAGACCATCCGCTTGACCGGCACCTTGGGCTTCAACGTCTCCACGAGGTGCCAGGCGATCGCCTCGCCCTCGCGGTCCTCGTCCGTGGCGAGGAAGATCTCGTCGACTTCCTTGGCCAGCGACTTCAGCTTGGTGATCTGCTTGCGCCGGTCGGCGGAGACCACGTAGAGCGCGGCGAAGCCGTTGTCCACGTCCACGCCGAGCCGGGCCCAGGGCTTGTCCTCGTAGGCGGCCGGGATCTCGGCGGCGTTGCGGGGCAGGTCCCGGACATGGCCGAAGCTGGCCTCCACGACGTACCCCGGGCCGAGGTAGCCCGAGATCGTCTTGGCCTTCGCCGGTGACTCGACGATGACCAGACGGGTGGTTCCAGCTTTGCTCGGCACGTCTCTCCCCGACCTCACTCCTACGCAATGCCCGCTTCGGGGCGTGTTGCACCCTGCCGGACCACCAGCGGTCCGGATGTCCAACGTAACGCGCCGTCCGCGTTCCGGGTTTCGTGGGCGGCAAATGATCAGGTGGCGTCGACCATCGGCCGGCACCCCGCCGGACGGCGCCACCGTACACCGTGGGTAGGGCGCCGAGCGGGTCACTGTGACGATCACGCATCCATGGCGGAGGGGACACCGGTCGTTTTCCTGCGCAAACCCCCGCACGGTGTGTCCGGGATCGGACACGCGGCGGGCTTGCGCCGGAGGGTCAGCCGTGCGTCTCCGGCCATTCGGCCGCCGGCACGGCCCGCGGCCGGTCCCCCACCAGCTCCGCCAGCCGGTTCACGCGCCGTCGACCGGTGATCCGGTACGCCGGCCCGCCCTCGTCGGCCTCCACGAACGCGGCCGGCAGCCCCACGGCGGCCAGCGCGGCGCGCACCGGCGGCCAGCACTCCTCGTCGGCGGGGCCGAGCCGGAGCCGGAACCCGGCCGGGTCGGCCGCCCCGGCGGCGGCGAGCCAGAGCCGCAGCCGCCGCCCGTTGAGGTGGAACGCGGCCGGGGGCCGCTTCACCGTGCCGCGCAGCCAGGCCAGGGCGAGGGGGGACAGCGTGGTGGCGTACGCGGTGCGCACCAGGTGCCGCCCGTCCCCGGTCGGCTCCCAGCTCGCCGGGATCCCCCGGGCGCCCAGCTCGGCCACCAGCACGTGCACCCGCCAGGCGGCGTCCACCACCACCGAGACCCGGGCCGTCCCGCCCATCCGGACCACCTCCCCGGGCCCGGCGAGCAGGCCGGCGAGGTCCGCCAGCGACGGATCGGCCGCCTCGGTGGAGAACAGCGAGGGCTGGCGGGCCGGGTTCTCCGCGGATGGGGTCAGCGACACTCCGGGACCTCGTCGAAGGCCTTTTTCAGCTCGGGCGAGTTGAGCCGGCTCGTGTCCAGCGCGCTCGCGTCGTACTCCGTGTTGAGCGTGTCCACGGCGGCCCGCACGCCGTCGTAGAACGGGCCGGCCTGGGCGGTGTCCAGCCGGTCGATGGTGTCCCGGGCCCGCCCGTACGCGTCGCGCACCTTGCTGAGCGAGGCGCGGAACCCGGCGGAGATCTCGTCGCCGTGGTCGGTCTCCGGCACGCCCGCCTCCTCGACCTTGCGCCGGGCCGTCTCGCTGGCCTCCTCGGCCCCGGCGAAGAGCCGGACCAGGTTCTCCTTCGCCTGCGCCGGGGTGGTCCGCGCGGTCATCTGCTGCTGGGTACTGCTGGTCAGCTTGTTGATCTCGGCGCGCCACGGGCTGAGCGCCTGGCAGACCGACGCGGCCCACGCCTGCGGGCTGGGGCCGCCGCAGCCGGCGACGACGAGGACCAGCGTGGCCAGGACCACCGTGAGCTTTCCGGCGGTTGCCGCCCGGCGCGTACGCATGCGAAGCAGCGTACGACCTTGCGGTGGAAGTGCCACCGGTCAGGTTTCGTGCACGGGACCGCCGGACGGCACGGTTCCCGGCCGGCCGAGGCCGACCGGGAACCGTCGCGTCGTCCGGGTCAGGCGTTGACCGCCTCCACCTGCTGGTCCGGCGTGCCGGCACCGCTGTCGGAGTCGTCCATCGCGATGCCCTTGCGCTTGCTGAACACCACCGCGGCCACGATGATCAGCGCGGCCACCACGGCGACCGTGATGCGCAGTGCCGGGTTCTTGTCGTCGCCCACGCTCCAGGCCACCACGGCCGGGGCGATCAGCAGCGAGACCAGGTTCATCACCTTGATCAGCGGGTTGATCGCCGGACCGGCGGTGTCCTTGAACGGGTCGCCGACGGTGTCGCCGATGACGGTCGCGGCGTGCGACTCGGAGCCCTTGCCGCCGTACGCGCCGTCCTCCACCAGCTTCTTGGCGTTGTCCCAGGCGCCACCGGAGTTGGCCAGGAAGACGGCCATCAGGGTGCCCGCGCCGATCGCACCGGCCAGGTAGGAGGCCAGCGCGCCCGGGCCGAGGCCGAAGCCCACGGCGATCGGGGCCAGGATGGCCAGCAGGCCGGGGGTCATCAGCTCGCGCTGCGCGTCCCGGGTGCAGATGTCGACGACCTTGCCGTACTCCGGGCGCTGGGTGCGGTCCATGATGCCGGGCAGCTCGCGGAACTGCCGGCGGACCTCCATCACCACGGCGCCGGCCGAGCGGGAGACCGCGTTGATGGCCAGGCCGGAGAAGAGGAAGACCACCGCGGCGCCGATGATGAGGCCGACCAGGTTGCGCGGGTTGGCCACGTTCAGCGAGTTGAGGATCTCGGTGCCGACGTCGCCCACGCCCGCGTCCTCGTACGAGGAGCGCAGCGTGTCGGTGTAGGAGCCGAACAGCGCGGTCGCCGCCAGCACCGCGGTGGCGATCGCGATGCCCTTGGTGATCGCCTTGGTGGTGTTGCCGACCGCGTCCAGCTCGGTCAGCGTCCGCGCGCCGTGCTCGTCGATGTCGCCGGACATCTCGGCGACGCCCTGGGCGTTGTCGGAGATCGGGCCGAAGGTGTCCATCGCGACGATGACGCCGACGGTGGTGAGCAAGCCGGTGCCGGCCAGCGCCACCGCGAACAGCGACAGCGTGATGGAGCTGCCGCCGAGCAGGAACGCGCCGAAGACGCCGGCGCCGATCAGCAGCGCCGAGTAGACCGCCGACTCCAGGCCGACGCTGATGCCGGCGAGGATGACGGTGGCCGCGCCGGTCTGCGAGCTCTTGCCGATGTCCTGCACCGGGCGCCGGTTGGTCTCGGTGAAGTAGCCGGTGAGCGCCTGGATCGCGGCGGCCAGCACGATGCCGATGACCACCGCGCCGATGGCGACGAGACGCGGGTTGCGGTCCACGTCGGTCAGCCCGCCCTCCAGCTCGCCGAAGGTGGCCGGCAGGTAGGCGAACGCGGCGATCGCCACCAGCACGGCGGAGATCACGGCGGAGAGGTAGAAGGCCCGGTTGATCGCGGTCAGGCCGTTGCGGTCGCTCGTGCGCAGCCGGGTGATGAAGACGCCGACGATGGCGACCAGCACGCCGATGGTGGAGATGATCAGCGGGAAGACCAGGCCGTCCTCGCCGAACGCGGCGCGACCGAGGATCAGCGCGGCGACCAGGGTGACCGCGTACGACTCGAAGAGGTCGGCGGCCATGCCGGCGCAGTCACCCACGTTGTCGCCCACGTTGTCGGCGATGGTGGCGGCGTTGCGCGGGTCGTCCTCCGGGATGCCCTGCTCGACCTTGCCGACCAGGTCGGCGCCCACGTCGGCGGCCTTGGTGAAGATGCCGCCGCCGACCCGCATGAACATGGCGAGCAGCGCGGCGCCGAAGCCGAAGCCCTCCAGCACGGTCGGGGCGTCACCCTTGAACAGGATGACGACCAGCGCCGCACCGAACAGGCCGAGACCGACGGTGAGGAAGCCGACCACGCCACCCGTACGGAAGGCGATCTTCATGGCGCCCTCGCGCCCGCCTTCCCGCTCCCGGGCGGCCGCGGCGACCCGCAGGTTGGCGCGGGTGGCCAGCCACATGCCGGCCCCGCCGATGAACGCGCTGAACAGCGCGCCCACCACGAAGAACGCCGACCGGCCGATCTTCACGAGGATCTCGCTGCCGTCGGTGTCGTGCACCGGCAGCAGGAACAGCAGCACGACGGCGATCACCACGAAGATCGCCAGGGTGCGGAACTGCCGCAGCAGGTACGCGGACGCGCCCTCCTGCACCGCCCCGGAGATCTCCTGCATGTTGGTGGTTCCCGTACCGGCTGCCAGGACCGCCCTGGTGAGGGCGGCCGCGAAGACGAGCGCCACCAGCGCGATGACCGCGGCGATGACGACGTACGTCACGTTGGCTCCGGTAAGGGACAGTGCGCCGCCGTCGGCGGCCAAGGTCCCGGACATCTATGTCCTCCTGTACCGAACACTCGCGCCGGCCAGTGGAGACGCACGGACCGACGCCTGGATTGCGGACTCGCAAGCGCGCGCCAACCCACCCCGGCGGACCAGCGATGAACACCCATTCCCGCTGGCTGCGAGTCGGGTCACTTGCTGACAACCCGGGTACTGTAGCCCTCCGGCGTGGTGAGGGTCACACCGAGGGGCCAGGGTGTCTCGATGATCTTCGTAACTGTGCTATGTGAAGAAATCTGATATAAGCGCCGGGCAGCACGACGAGGCCGCGCTCCCCGAGGGGAACGCGGCCTGCGGAAGGACAGGGTCAGGCGCGGCCGACCGGCCAGACCATCCGGACCTCGGTGCCGACGCCCTCGTCGACCGGGCGGACCTGGAGGTCCTCGACGAAGCCGGCGAGCAGGGCGAACCCCACGCCGGTGGTCAGCGCGTCCTCGCTGAGCGACTCCTTGGCCAGCTCGTCCGGGGGCAGCGCGGCGAGACCGATGCTCGCCTCGATCGGGGCGCGGTCGACCACCCGCACCGTGTACCACCCGCTGTCGGACATCTCCACGTAGACCGGATCGGGCAGCCCGTACTGCCGGTGCAGCGCGACCGCCCGGGTGCACGCCTCGCCGATGGCCAGGCGCACCTCGTCGAGCAGGTCCTCGCGGACCCCGGCGCGGCGCGCCACCGCGACGCCGACCAGGCGGGCGGTGCGGACGTGCACCGGAGCCGGGGAGAAGGAGAGCTTGACGGTCGCCATCACGCGCCGGCGCCGGTCGGATCGGCGTTGATAGCCGCGTCGACCGTGGGATGCAACGGGAAGACCTGGTCCAGGGCCGTGATCCGGAAGATCTTGAGCAGCGGCTCCTTGTCGCAGACCAGCGCGAACGAACCGCCGGCCGAGCGGAGCCGCTTGAGCGCGCCCACCAGCACGCCGAGGCCGGTCGAGTCGAGGAAGTCCACCCGGCCCAGGTCCACCACGACGCGGCGCGCACCGCCGTCGATCAGCTCCAGGAGCCGTTCCCGCAGGCGCGGCGCGGTGTAGACGTCCACCTCACCGCCGACCTCGAGCACCGTGTGCTCCCCCACGGTGCGGGTCGCCAGCGACAGCTCCATCGGTCCCTCCTCGGTAAACTCTTCTGGGCATCTAACCATCCCCCCGCGCGGCCCCTTCCAGGTCACCGGCGAAGGCTTCCCCGTACCCAGGCCCCCGGGTTTTCAATTCCGAACACCAGTGCGAGAGTGCAGGACGTGACCTCTGACAGCTTCAGCGCGGCGCGCCTGGCCCCGCGCCGCGACCTGGAGCAGTCGTCAGCGGCCACCGTATCGGCGGGCGGCGGTCCCGGCCGGGCGCCGGGCGAACTGCTGCGCCGGCTCCGCCTGCGGCACGCCACCGACCCGGTCACCCACGTCGAGCGGGTGCCGGCCCGGGCCGGCGAGCCGGCGCCGTGGCCGGACTGGGCGCCCGACGAGCTGCGGGCGGCGTTCGCGCGGCGCGGCGTGGTCGCCCCGTGGCGGCACCAGGCCGAGGCCGCCGAGCTGGCGTACGCGGGGAAGCACGTCGTGGTGGCCACCGGGACGGCGTCCGGCAAGTCGCTGGCCTACCAGTTGCCGGCGTTGGGCACCCTGCTCGCCGACCCGCGCGCCACGGTGCTCTACCTGGCTCCCACCAAGGCGCTCGCCGCCGACCAGCTCCGCGCCGTCGCCGGCCTGGAGCTGGAGGGGGTACGCCCCGCCACCTACGACGGGGACACCCCGCGCACCGAGCGGGAGTGGATCCGCCGGCACTCCCGGTTCGTGCTGACCAACCCCGACATGCTGCACCACGGCATCCTGCCCGGGCACGCGCACTGGTCGGGCTTCCTGCGCCGGCTCGCGTACGTGGTGGTCGACGAGTGCCACACCTACCGGGGCGTGTTCGGCTCGCACGTGGCACACGTGCTGCGGCGGCTGCGCCGGCAGTGCGCCCGCTACGGGCGTACCCCGGTCTTCGTGCTGGCCTCGGCCACGTCGGGCGACCCGGCGACGGCGGCCGGGCGCCTCACCGGCCTGCCCGTCACGGCCGTCACCGAGGACACCTCGCCGCGCGGCGGGGTGACCTTCGCGCTCTGGGAACCGCCGCTGCTGCCTCCTCCGTCCGGTGACGAGGAGGTCGCCGACCTGGTGTCCGTCCGGCGGTCGGCGCTGCGGGAGACCGCCGACCTGCTGACCGACAGCGTGATCGAGGGGGTACGCACGCTCGCCTTCGTGCGGTCCCGGCGCGGCGCCGAGGTGGTCGCCGCGAACGCCCGGCGGTCGCTCGACGAGGCGGTGCCCGGGCTCGGCGACCGGGTGGCCGCCTACCGGGCCGGCTACCTGCGCGAGGAGCGCCGCGAGCTGGAACGCGCCCTGCTCACCGGCGACCTGCTCGGGCTCGCCTCCACCAACGCCCTGGAACTCGGCGTCGACCTGGTCGGGCTGGACGCCGTGCTGATCTGCGGCTGGCCGGGCACCCGGGCGTCGCTCTGGCAGCAGGCCGGCCGGGCCGGCCGCTCCGGCGACGAGGCGCTCGCCGTGCTGGTGGCCCGGGACGACCCGCTCGACACCTACCTGGTGCACCACCCCGAGGCGCTGTTCGGGCGGCCCGTCGAGACGACAGTGCTCGACCCGGCCAACCCCTACGTGCTCGCGCCGCAGCTCGCCTGCGCCGCGCACGAGGCCCCGCTCACCCCGGCCGACCTGGAACTCTTCGGTGCGGGCGCGAAGGAGGCGGTCGACTCGCTGGTCGAGGCGGGTGCGCTGCGGCAGCGGCCCACCGGCTGGTACTGGCGGCACCGGGAACGCCCCGAGGTCGACCTGCGCGGCGAGGGCGGGGCCCCGGTCTGCGTGGTGGAGGAGTCCACCGGCCGGCTGCTCGGCACCGTCGACGGCGGCTCCTCGCACTTCCTGCTGCACTCCGGCGCGGTCTACCTGCACCAGGGCGTCTCGTACGTGGTCGACTCGCTCGACCTGGCCGACGGGTGCGCGCTGGTGCACGCCGAGGAGCCGGACTGGTCCACCCACGCCCGGGACGTCACCTCGCTGTCCGTGGTGTCCGTCCGGTCGTACGTGGACGCCGGGCCGGTCGGGCTCTTCCTCGGCGAGGTGGACGTGACCAGCCAGGTCGTGTCGTACCAGCGGCGGCGGATCGCCACCGGCGAGGTCATCGACACCCGGCCACTCGACCTGCCGGCGCGGGAACTGCGCACCGTCGCGGTCTGGTTCACCCTCTCGCCGGAGTCGCTGGCCCTGGCCGGCGTCGAGGCGGCGGACATCCCGGGGGCGCTGCACGCCGCCGAGCACGCCGCGATCGGCCTGCTGCCGCTCATGGCGACCTGCGACCGGTGGGACATCGGCGGGCTCTCCACCGCGCTGCACCCGGACACCGAGGCGCCCACCGTCTTCGTCTACGACGGCCACCCGGGCGGGGCGGGTTTCGCCGAGCGGGCGTACGGGACGGCCGCCGCCTGGCTGCGCGCCACCCGGGACGCGATCGCCGAGTGCGGCTGCGAGTCGGGGTGCCCGTCCTGCGTGCAGTCCCCGAAGTGCGGCAACGGCAACAACCCGCTCTCGAAGCCGGACGCGGTCAAGGTCCTCGATGTGGTCCTCGCCAACCTGGCGGCGGTCGAGGGCGGGCGCGGGGCGGGGCTGCCCCGGCAGGAGGGGCGGGCCGCGGACTGACCTCCTGGTTCGTGGGACGGGCGCATGAGTGGGTCGGCATCGGGGCATTGATGCATGGGAGCGCTTCCATGTCCCCGAGATTCTTCGCGCCGGAGGTACCGCCGTGGCCGACACGATCGCCGAGACCGTCGACCTGCTCTACACGATCGACCAGGAGAACCTCACCCCCGACCAGCAGATCGCGCTGGGCGTCGCGCTGGCCAACCTGGCCCAGGCGGAGCGCCTGGAGCAGATCAACGAGCGCCTGCGCGGCATCCACCAGGTGCTCAACGCCTGGGCCATGAAGGCGGCGGTCGACGGACGTTGATGGGCTGATCGGCCGGCGGCGACCGGATCAGCGTCCGGAACGGGCCGGCCGCGGGCGGACGGTGACGGTGGGGTTGTGCGAGACTCCGGCGTTCACCTCTTCAAGGAGAATTTGATGCAGCTCGACAGCTTGCAGGCCCAGCAGCGGTTCATCGTCCGGCAGCGGATCCGGATGATGGTCAACCAGTACGAGGTCCACTCGGCGGCGCCGGACGGCTCGGAGGGTGGGCTGCTCGCGTTCGCGCAGCAGAAGCGGCTCGCGTTCAAGGAGCAGGTGACCATCTACACCGACGACTCCAAGCAGTACCCCCTGCTCGGCTTCAAGGCCCGGCAGCGCCTCGACCTCGGCGCCACGTACGACGTGACCGACCACGCCGGCACCCCGATCGGCCTGTTCCGCAAGGACTTCGCCCAGTCGCTGCTGCGCTCCACCTGGCACGTCGAGCAGGCCGGCCTGCCGCAGATCACCGGGCAGGAGCGGAGCCTGCCGGTGGCCCTGCTGCGCCGCTTCGTCGACTCGCTCTCCTGGCTGCCCTACCACTTCGACTTCGTGGCGAACGGCCAGCCGGTGTTCTCGGTCGACAAGAAGTGGGGCCTGCGCGACCGCTACGTGGTCGACATCCACCACCCGCAGATCGACCGGCGACTCGTGATCGCCATGGCGGTCGGTCTGGACGCCCTCCAGTCCCGCTGACGTCGACGGCTCGACGTGGCCGGTGCCGGGCGGTCTGTTTCTCCGCTCCGGCACCGGCCACGGTCGTCAGCCGCGGGCCGGGCCCGCCCGGGAGCTGGCGGTCGCCGCGCGGGCGAGCCAGGGCAGCGGGGCGACGCCCACCTGCGTCGTGACGACGATGTCGAGACCGTCGAGCCGGCAGGCCGTCAGCCGGCCGCCGTTGGCCACGGCCAGGTCGGCGGCTCGCCCACACGCCACCTCGGCGCCTTCGAGGGCCCGGCCGGCACCGGCGAGCGCCCCGAAGTCGGCGGCGTTCCGGGCCTGGTGGCGGGCGCACCGGGCCGCGCCGAGCCCGGCGCCGAAGAGCCCGACCAGCACGAGCACCAACCCCACGGCGAGCAGGCACACGGTCGCCCCACCCCGCTCGGCGTCGCGGTGCGGCCGCCCGCCGGCCGCCGTCGCGGCCCGGCGTGCCCGCCGGCATCCCGGGCCCGCCGGGCCAGTCCCGTCCCGCGCGGTCATGGTCGTGGTCCGGGGGCACCCGGTTCGACCGCCGTCACCGCCGTGCCGGCCACGGTGAGGCGGGGCAGCCGGGCGCCGAAGCTCCGGACCGGCGCCCGGACGGTCACGGTGACCCGGTCGCCGGCCACGGTCACCGAGATGTCCGCTCCGGCCGGGGCGTACCGGGAGCCGGCCGTCGACCCGGGTTCGCCCCGGGCGGCGGCCAGTGCCGCCTCCCGGGCCGCGTCGAGGCAGCCGGCCCGCGTGGTGACCGCGCCGACCGCGGTGAGGCCGGCGAGGAGGAGCAGCATCAGCGCCGGCAGGCCGGCCGCCAACTCGGCCGTGAACGAGCCCCGCTCCCGCGCGCCCCACGGTCGCTGCCCACCGGCCCGCCCCGACCGCCCGGTCCCGGTCCCGCTTTCCAGGCGGGGGCCCGAGCCAGGGCCGTGGCTCAAGCCAAGGCCAAGGCCAAGGCCACGGCCACGGCCACGGCTACGGCCACGGCCACGGCCGCGGCCACGGCTGCAGGACGGTGAACCCCGGTCCGGACCGGGTTGGCGGCCGGCCCACCGGCGACCGGTCACTTCAGGGCCCGGTCGATGACGGCGGTGAGCGCGGACTGCACGTTGCCGGAGGTGAGCACCTTCAGCAGGATCCCGGCGAAGGCGACCGCCGCGAGGGTGCCGACGGCGTACTCGGCCGTGTTCATCCCGGCGTCGCCGCGCAGGCGGGTGAGGAGTTTGCGCATGTCGTGCTTCCTTTCTCGAAGGGTCACAGCACGTCGCCGAGGACGGCGACGATCACCGGCACCAGGCCGGCGAGAATGAAGGCGGGCAGGAAACAGAGCCCGAGCGGCAGCACGATGAGCACGCCGGCCCGTCGGGCGGCCGCCTCGGCCGCGGTCGAGCGGTCGGACCGCAGGTCGTCGGCGAGGCGGGTGAGCGCACCGGCCAGTGCGGCGCCGCTGCGCGACGAGCGGATGGCGCCGGTGACCAGGCGGTCCGCCCCGGGCACGGGTCGCAGGTGCTCCCACGCCTCCGCCGCCGTGCCGCCGAGTTCGAGCGTCCGCCCGACCCGGCCGAGCCGGTCGGCGAGCGGCCCACCGAGCGCCTCGGCCACCGCCAGCACCGAGCGGTCCACCGGTGCGCCGGCCCGGAGCGCGGCGGCCAGCAGATCGGCGGCCAGCGGCAGGTCGGCGGTCTCCCGGAGCCGGCGGTCCCGGACGGCCCGCGGCTCGACCCGGCGCAGCAGGCGATCGGCGGCCGTCCCGGCCAGCGCTCCGGCGAACAGACCTGGCCACCCGCCCACCACGACCAGCGCCGCCACGCCCGCCAGGCCGGCGCCGAGCCTGATCCGGTCCGGCCACCAGGCCGGGCGGCTCCGCTCCGCCCGCCGGATGAGCGTGAGACCGCGCAGCCGCCGGGCCGGACGGACAGCGGTGCGGGACGCGACCACGAGCAACGCCGCCGCGCCCAGGCAGGCCGCGGCCACCACCTGCCGCGACATCACGAGGCCCGCCCGGGTGCCGCGCCGAGGCGCTCCGCCCAGAGCAGCCCGCCGATCTGCAGTGCCACCGCCGCCAGGGCGCAGCCGCCGCCGACCGGGGTGTGCAGGAGCACGGCCACCGGGTCGACGCCGATGGCGTACCCCAACGCGATCCCGCCGAGGGGTAGCGCGGCGAGCAGCCAGGCGGTCGCCCGGGCGCCGGCCGCCTGCGCCGCGGCCGCGGCCATGCCCCGGTCCGCCGTCCGGGCGTCGGCCTCGACCCGTTCCAGCAGCTCGGCCAGCGGCGCTCCGGTACGGTCGGCCAGCCGCACGGCGGCGCGCGCCAGCCGGGCGGTACGCCGCGGCCCGTCGGCGATCGCGCCGCCGGCCGGCAGCCCGGCCCGCAGGTCGGCGGCGAGCGCGCCGATCTGGTCCAGGTCGCGGCGGTGGCTCAGGTCGGCCGCCTGGCGGGCCCGCCGGCGCAGGACCGCCCGGGCGGCGAGCGTGCCGTAGGCGGCCAGGACCAGCGCGGCCACCGGGCCGCCGAGCAGCGCGCCGGCGCCGGCGCCGAGCACGGCCGCCGCCGGCAGGGCGGCTCGCCCGGACAGCACGGCCGCCGCCGGCAGGGCCGCTCGCTCGGACAGCGCGGCACGGGCGGCAGGGCCGATCGCCGTCGAGGCGCCATCCGATCGCCGGAAGGGGAGCGTGGCGGCCAGCCGGAAGCGGTGTGCGCGACCGGTGGGGATCGCAGCGGCGCCCAGCCCTGGCCGGTGCGCCCGACCGGTCGGGACCGGTCCGGTGGTCGGGCGCGTCGGGTCGCGCCGCCCGGGCGGCCGCCCCGCAAGGGCGCGGTCAGCGGGATGTCCGAGCAGCGTGCCGGGCAGCTGAGGGCCGGACGGCCGGACCACCGGACCCGGTCCCGCGCCGGCGCACCTCGGCCGCGGGCCGCCCCGACCGGTGTGACCGCCCAGGTCGAGGACGGCGTGCTGCCGGACGCGGTTGGCGCGTACCGGCCAGGCGACCGTGACCGCGGCGGCGGCCAGCAGCACACCCACCAGCCACACCTGACCGGTCACGACGGGCCCGCCGAGCCGGGCCACGCCGCGCAGAGGATCGGCGGCACGGTCACGCCCCGCTCGCGGAGCAGGGCGCCGAGCGGCCGGGCGGCCAGCCCGAGCCCGCGCCCGCGTATCCAGGCGGGGACCACGGTGACCACCCGCTCGGGCCCCTCGGGCAGGAGCAGACCGATCGACTCCAGCACGCGGCCCTCCGGGGTCCGGCGGACCTGCAGGAGGACCTGGAGCGCGGCGGCGACCTGGGCGTGCAGGGCGGCCCGGGGGAGGCCACCGAGCATCCCGAGGGCCTCCAGCCGGGCCGGCACGTCGGTCGGGGCGTTGGCGTGCAGGGTGCCGGCCCCGCCGTCGTGGCCGGTGTTCAACGCGGCGAGCAGGTCGACCACCTCGGCGCCCCGGCACTCGCCCACCACCAGCCGGTCCGGCCGCATCCGCAGCGCCTCCCGGACCAGGTCGCTCAGCCCGACCGCCCCGGCACCCTCCACGTTCGACGTCCGCGCCTGGAGGCCGATCACGTGCGGGTGCACGGGCCGCAGCTCGGCCGCGTCCTCCACCAGCACGATCCGCTCGGTCCCCGGCACCAGTCCGAGCAGCGTGTTGAGCAGGGTGGTCTTGCCGGAGCCGGTGCCGCCGGTCACCAGGTACGCCAGGCGGGCGGCCACCACGGCGGCGAGCAGCGGGGCGACGGGCCGGGGCACGGTGCCCTGCCGGACCAGCTCGTCGAGGGTGAACGGCCGTTGCCGGAAGGTGCGCAGGGACAGGTACGGCCCGTCGGTCGCCACCGGCGGCAGCACCGCGTGCAGGCGGGTGCCGTCGGGCAGCCGGGCGTCGGCGTACGGGGAGGCGTCGTCCAGCCGGCGCCCCGCGGCCGCGGTGAGGCGCTGGGCCAGCCGGCGCACGTCGTCGACGGTGCCGAGCGGCACGGCCACCTGGTGCAGCCCCCGACCGCGGTCGACCCAGACCCGGGTGCCGTTCACCAGCACGTCGGTGACGTGCGGGTCGGCGAGCAGCGGTGCGAGTGGACCGGCGCCGACGAGGTCGTCGTGGACCCGGTCGGCGATGCGGAGCAGGGCGGTGTCGCCGAGCACGGCGGCGTCCGGCTCGGCGCGTACGGCGGAGACGATGGCCGCGGGTGTGACCGGCGTGGCCTCGGCGGCGAACCGGTGCCGGACGCGGACGGCCAGGTCCCCGGAGTCGGCCGGGCCGCTCACGCCGCACCCGCGGCGGACACGTCGGTCAGCTCGTCGAGGAGTCGCTGGCAGAGCGCGGCGAGCGGGCCCTTCCCGCCGGCGGCCGGCGCCTCGCCCCGTTCCAGCCCGCGGCACAGTCCCGGCTCGGGCCGGAGCGTGCCGGCGAGCGGCAACCCGAGCGCGCGGGCCACCTCGCCGGCCTTGAGCCGCCCGGGCGCGGGCCCTCGCACGATCACCGCCAGGTCGGCGCAGTGCGGGGCGGCCACGGCGACCACCCGGGCGGCCGCGGCCGTGGCCCGCAGCTCGGCCGGCACGACGATCAGCGCCCGGTCGGCCGCCTGGAGGGCGACCACGGCCGCGTCGTCCAGGTGCCGGGGCAGGTCGAGGACGACCATGTCGCGGCCCCGGCGGCCGGCGTCGACGGTCGCGGCCATCGCCTCGGCGGGCAGGTGCCGCAGCGCGCCCCGGTCCCACGAGAGCACGACCAGGTCGCCGCGGCTGGGCAGGGCCCGGACCAGCGACGGCGGGTCCACCCGGCCATCGGTGCCGGTGAGCCCGGGCCAGCGCAGCCCTTCGAGCTGCTCCCAGCCGAGCACGAGGTCGAGGCCGCCGCCGAGCGGGTCGGCGTCCACCAGGAGGGTGCGCAGCCGGGCCCGGGCCGCGGTGACGGCGAGTCCACCGGCCAGCACGCTCGCCCCGGCACCGCCCCGCCCGCCGAGCACCGCCACGACCCGCGACGGGCCGCCGCCCGGGGGCTCACCCGCGCATTCGGCGAACCGGTCGACCAGCCACGGTTCGGCCGCGGGCAGGGTGGCGACGTGCTCGGCGCCGACCAGCTCAGCGATCCGCGTATCCGGATCGAGCTGGCCGGAGCGGCCGACCAGCACCGTCCGGGGCCGGCGCGGCAGCCGGGCCCGCAGGCAGGCCTGCGCCTGGTCGGCGCCGACGAGCACCAGCGGGGCCGGCGTCCAGCGGGCCCGCGCGGCGGCGGGATCGGCGGCCAGCTCGACCTCGGTGCCGCCGGCCGCGGCGAGCCGCAGCAGCTCGTCGAGGAGGTCGCCGTCGGCGGTGACGAGCAGGGGCAGCCGGCGGTACGGCGGCAGCGGGGTACGGGGCGGCATGGCGGCCTCCAGCGGGTCGGACTCGGACGTGCCGCGAAGCAGCCTGCCGCCGAATGCGGCGGGCCCTCGCCCGGTTCCGTCTCCCCTGTGGACAGCCATGCCGGTTGTGGACAGACCCCGGCCACCGGATCGATCTGCTATGGCCCAGCCGGTACGCGGTGTTCCGCCGGAGCGATCGCCGGCCACCGCGGCGAGGATCAACCCCGCTCGGAGCGGTGGCAGGCGACCTGACCAGGGCGGAACCGTGGCCCCCGTACCCGATGGGTCAGCCGGTCTGGCCCGGCGCGTCCACGATCCGGCCGGCGACGCGGATCAGCTCGACCTCGACGTCGCCCTTCTTCAGGCTGACCCCCTCCGGGGTCGTGTGGTCCTCGACCACGACGGTCCGGCCGCCGAGGAACTCGTGGGTGGTCGGGTCGAGCAGGATGTCCTCCTGCCGCCAGCCGTCCTGCACCATCCCGAGCGCGATCGCCGGGCGCCCGTCGAAGTCGACCGGCTCGCTGGACCGGGTGACACCGGGGATCAGGGCCAGTGCCCGCAGCAGGGTCGCCTTCACGCCGGGTGGCAGCACGTTGTCCCGCAGCATCGAGTCGATCAGGTTGTACGCGACCTCGTCGCCGTCCCGGCCGGACGGGCTCCGGTCGCGGAGCCAGTCGAGCAGCGCCCGCGGATCAGTGGGGAGCCCGGCCAGCGTCGGGTAGTCCTGCGGCGGCGTGACCTGCGGCAGGTCCGAGCTCTCCGTGCTGACCTCGAGCTTGCCGTCGAGCATGACGGCGCTCTGCCGGCCGTCGGCGCGTTGCCACGACCGCGTGGTCTCGCGGGTGGCCTGACCCTTGTCCTGGGCGATCTTGCCGCGGACGATCCGCAGCTCGACGTAGGTCCACTGGTCGGGGCGCGGTGGCGTGAACGGTTCGGTCTCGGCGTGCACGGCGGCCAGTTCGAAGGTCTGCGCCACCGACCCGCTCGCCACGTACGGCGCCGGCCGTGCCGGCGGGGTCTCCGGGCCGAGGCCGCCGGCCGCGACCACCCCGGCGACCAGGGCGGCCGCCCCGAGAGCGGCGAGCCCGGACCGCCAGGCCCAGCCCGGCAGGCGCCGGCCGTGCCGTTCCGGCCGGCCCGGCACGGCGGCCTCGCGTTCGGCGATCCGGGCCAGCAGCGCCGTCCGGGCCCGGTCCCGGGCCTCCGGCGAGGGCGGCTCGACCTCGCTCCAGCTCTCCCGCAGCGCGGTGATGTCGTCGATCACGCGAAATCCTCTCCGATTGCCGTGGGGTCGGCGCCACCCAGCGCCGCCCGCAGTCTGGTGCGCGCCCGGTGCAGCCGGGACCGGACGGTGCCGGCGGGGATCTCCAGCGCGCGGGCCACCTCTTCGCAGGTCAGGTCGGCCCAGGCGACCAGCAGCACCACCTCGCGGTCGGCCGGTGCGATCTCCTCCAGCGCCGCCGCGAGCCGTCCGCGCAGGGCCTGGGCGTCCAGCCGTACGGCCACCTGTTCGGCCGGCAAGTCGTGGCTGTCCCGGTCGGCCGTGGCGGTGTGCTCGGCCCGGGCCAGCGCCCGGTACCGCCGCGCTTCGGCCCGCTGGTGCCCGGCGATGAGGTTGGACGCGATGCCGAACAGCCAGGGCCGGGCGCTCGGTCGCGTGGTGTCGTACCGCCGCCAGTGGTCGAACGCGACAAGGAACGTCTCCGCCGCCACGTCGTCGGCCAGGTCCCGGCCCAGTCGCCGCGTGGCATAACCGTGGATCGCCGGGTAGTAGCGGTCGAAGATGGCGTCGAACAGGGCCGGATCCCCGTGCATCCGGCTGATGATCTCCGCGTCGGTCTCCTCGGCGGCGGTGCACACGTCTCGTGTCACCACACCCATGAATTCTCCTTCTGGTGCCGCATCCCTCCTGCACAGCCGAGGGCTCACCCCTACTTCGCCGATGGCGGCGTGCGTGTTCGCGCGACGGAAGTCCGGCCATGCCCGCGCGGAACCACCGCAGGGCATACTGAGTATGCTTCCCGCCGTGCATCGTGATCATCGGACGGCGGCGCTCACCGCCGTGCCGGCCGGCCTCCTGCTCGGCTCCCTCGACTTCGTGTGGATCAAGTGGGTCCCGTACCCCTTCGCCGAACTCGGCAACTCCACCGCCACCTGGGCCGTCGCGGCCTTCGCCTTCGGCTACCTGGTCCGCTCCGGCCCGGTGTGGGCGGCGCTCGGAGCCGCCGTCCTGCTCGTCGTCGCGGTGCCCAGCTACTACGTCACGGCGACGCTGCTCCAGGGCGACGACCTGGCCGTGGTGTGGGCGCCGACGTCGCTGCTGTGGATGGCCTTCGGCGTCCTCGCCGGGGTGGTCTTCGGCGTGGGCGGCGACTGGGCGCGCCGGGACGGCGTGCGCCAGATCCTCGGGACCGCGCTGCCGGCCGCCGTCTTCTTCGAGGAGGCGGCGCGGTTCGCCGGACGGGTCGGCGACCGCGGGCAGCCAGCCGGCGCGGGATGGAACGTGGCGATCGACGTCGGGCTCGGCATCCTGGCCGCCGTGCTGGTGGGCAGGTCGAACCGCCGGCGGGCGCTCGCGTTGGCCGTGGCCGTGCCCCTCGCCGTCGTCATCTTCGTCGGCTTCGCGGTGGCCGCCGGCTTCTGAGCCGTTGCCCGGTGTCCGGTCCGGATCACCCAAATAGGGACGACCCCCGTCGGGGGGAGACGGGGGTCGTCGTGTGGTTCGGCTCCGGGGGGGTCGAGCCGAACCCACTCAGCGGTCACGGGGGGTGCAACCGCCGAGAGCCTTCATGTTCGACGGGACGTGAACTCTCGTCGCGAGGACAAGCATGCCGCAATGGACCCTTATACGTCGAGTGGTGTCCACTCCACGCACCGCTAATTCATGGTACGAGTGTGTGATGGCCGTCACTCTGAGGAGTGGTGCACCCCGATCGATCCGTTCCGGAGGCCCCGGGGACCCGACGAGCGTGCCCCCTCCGGCTAGACTTTCGCGCCGTGGGCCGAAGTGCCGCTTTCTTCGATCTCGACAAGACCGTCATCGCCAAGTCGAGCGCACTCGCGTTCGGTCGGCCGTTCTACCGGGATGGGCTGATCACGCGCCGTGACGTGGTCAAGTCGGCGTACGCGCAGCTGATGTTCCGGCTGGGCGGCACCGACGAGCAGACCATGGCCCGCACCCGGGACTACCTCGCCACGCTCTGCAAGGGCTGGCCGGTGGAGCAGGTCCGCCAGATCGTCGCGGAGACGCTGCACGAGCTGATCAACCCCTACGTGTACGCCGAGGCCGCCGCCCTCATCGAGGAGCACCAGGCCGCCGGCCGGGACGTGGTGCTGGTCTCCGCCTCCGGCGAGGAGATGGTCCGTCCCATCGGGGAGCTGCTCGGGGTGACCGACGTGATCGCCACCCGGATGGCGGTCGCGGACGGCCGGTACAGCGGCGAGGTCGAGTTCTACGCGGCCGGCCCGCGCAAGGTCGACGCGGTCGGCGAGCTGGCCCTGGCACGCGGCTACGACCTCGCCGACTCGTACGCCTACTCGGACTCGTACAGCGACCGGCCGCTGCTGGAGTGCGTGGGGCACCCGACCGTGGTCAACCCGGACCGGGCGTTGCGCAAGCTGGCCGTGGAGAACTCCTGGCCGGTGCTGGAGTTCCGGCACCCCGTCCCGCTGGGCCGGCGGCTGCGGGAGCGCCCGGCCGTGCCGGTCGCCGCGGCGGCCCTCGGCGTGGGCGTCGGCGTCGCCATCGGCATCGCCTGGTACGGGCGGCACCGCCGCACCCGTGCCGCCACCCCGACCGCCTGACCGTTCCGGGTGAACCACCCGTCGCGCGACCGTGGCGGCCCGGGCGAAGCCGAAAAGGATCAGGACGCGGCGAGGATCTCGTCGCCGATGAGCGTGATCTGGTCCGCGCCGACCTCCACGGCCGCCATGTAGTGGCGCAGCCAGGAGCGCAGCCCGTCGGGGGTGCCGGTGGCGAAGGCGCCGGCCGCGCCGACGTACTCGGGCTCCCGCTCGCGGTGGCCGACGTCGACGGCGACCAGCCCCCGCGGGTCGAACCCGGTGGAGATCAGCACGAGCCGGGCGGCGGCGCGGGCCACCACCCCGGAGGGCCCGGCGAACGGGCGCAGGTTGAGCAGTTCGCCGTGCACCACGGCGGCCAGCACCAGCGGCGGCACCTTCGTGCCTCCGGCCACCAGCCCGGCCAGCCCGTCGAGGCGGGCCGCCACCACCGGGTCGGCCACCGGGCGGCCCAGTTCCGCCTCGGCCACGACGTCGCGGGCCGCGAGGACGTGCAGCCGGGCCAGGGCCTGGCGCGGCGCCTTCGGCCAGAGTTCGCTCAGCCCGGGCAAGGCCCCGGCCACCCGCAGCGCGCCCTGGAGCAGCGGATCGGTGACCGTGCCGGCGCGTACCTCCTCGCGGTCGTGCACCCGGCCCTCCAGCGCGGCGCTGGCCACTGCCGAGCGGAGGCTGACCTCGGCGGCGACCTGGCCGCCCTGGCGGCGCAGCGCGCGGTGCCGGTGGGCCTCGTCGACCCGGTCGCGGGCGCGTTCGACGGCGGGCGCGATGTCGGCGAGCGCGAGCAGCGGGGCGAGCGGGTCGGTGGTCACCCCGCCACGCTAGCGATCCCCGCACCCCGCCGGAGCGCGAGGCGGCCGGAACGCGACCGGCACCACGCCCACCGCCCGCCGGCCACACCGCGCGTGGGATGGCCCCGGGGCCCTTCCGGACAGCTCGGCGCGCGCGGAGGGCTACTGGGCGCGTGGCCGGTGGACGGGCGGTCGCGGCCGGGGGCGTGCCCGGACTAACCTCTCCCGGGTAGGAGACGCAGGTCACGCGATGAAGGAGTCACCGCATGAGCGAGGCATTGGCCAACTTGCTGAACGAGACGCGCCAGTTCCCGCCGCCGGCCGAACTCGCCGCGAACGCCAACGTGACCGCGGACGCGTACGCCGAGGCGGCCGACGACCGGCTCGCCTTCTGGGAGCGCCAGGCCGGGCGGCTGCACTGGACCCGGCAGTGGGACCAGGTGCTCGACTGGTCCAACGCGCCGTTCGCGAAGTGGTTCGTGGGCGGTCAGCTCAACGTGGCGTACAACTGCCTGGACCGGCACGTGGAGGCCGGCCGCGGCGACAAGGTGGCGATCCACTGGGAGGGCGAGCCGGGTGACACCCGCACCGTCACCTACGCGGACCTGCACAAGCTCACCTGCCAGGCGGCGAACGCGCTGACCGAGCTGGGCGTGGCGGCCGGCGACCGGGTCGCGATCTACCTGCCGATGATCCCCGAGGCCGCGGTGGCGATGCTCGCCTGCGCGCGGATCGGCGCCACGCACAGCGTGGTCTTCGGCGGTTTCTCGGCCGACGCGCTGACCAACCGGATCCAGGACGCCAGCGCCAAGGTGGTGATCACCGCGGACGGCGGCTTCCGGCGGGGCAAGCCGTCGGCGCTCAAGCCGACCGTCGACGAGGCCGTGGCGAACCGCCCGTCGGTGGAGCACGTGCTGGTGGTCCGCCGCACCGGTGAGGAGGTCGCCTGGTCGGCGAAGGACCACTGGTGGCACGAGACGGTGGAGACGGCGTCGCCGGAGCACACCGCGCAGCCGTTCGACGCCGAGCACCCGCTGTACATCCTCTACACCAGCGGCACCACGGCCCGGCCGAAGGGCATCCTGCACACCACCGGCGGCTACCTCACCCAGGCGTCGTACACCACGCACGCGGTCTTCGACCTCAAGCCGGAGACCGACGTCTACTGGTGCACCGCCGACATCGGCTGGGTCACCGGGCACTCGTACATCGTCTACGGCCCGCTCTCCAACGGCGCCACCCAGGTCATGTACGAGGGCACCCCGGACACCCCGCACAAGGGCCGGTTCTGGGAGATCGTCGACAAGTACAAGGTGACCCTCCTGTACACCGCGCCCACCCTGATCCGCACCATGATGAAGTGGGGCGAGGACATCCCCGCCGGTTACGACCTGTCCTCGCTGCGCCTGCTCGGCAGCGTCGGGGAGCCGATCAACCCGGAGGCGTGGATCTGGTACCGGCAGCACGTCGGCCGGGGCGAGCTGCCCATCGTAGACACCTGGTGGCAGACCGAGACCGGCGCGATCATGATCAGCCCGTTGCCGGGCGTCACCGAGGCCAAGCCCGGCTCGGCGATGACGGCGCTGCCCGGCATCGTGGCCGACGTGGTGGACGACCAGGGCCAATCGGTGCCCAACGGCGGTGGCGGCTACCTGGTGCTCCGGGAGCCGTGGCCGTCGATGCTGCGCACCATCTGGGGCGACGACAACCGCTTCATCGAGACCTACTGGTCGCGTTTCGGCGCCGGCGCCAACAACGGCGACGACTGGGTCTACTTCGCCGGTGACGGCGCGAAGAAGGACGACGACGGGCACATCTGGCTGCTCGGCCGGGTCGACGACGTCATGCTGGTGTCCGGCCACAACATCTCCACCACCGAGGTGGAGTCGGCGCTGGTCAGCCACCCGTCGGTGGCCGAGGCGGCGGTGGTCGGCGCCACCGACCCGACCACCGGCCAGGCGATCGTGGCGTTCGCCATCCCGCGCGGCAGCACCGACATCTCCGGCGAGGCCGGGGAGCAGCTCATCGCCGACCTGCGCAACCACGTGGCGAAGACGCTCGGCCCGATCGCCAAGCCGCGGCAGATCATGCTGGTGCCCGAGCTGCCGAAGACCCGTTCCGGCAAGATTATGCGCCGGCTGCTGCGCGACGTCGCGGAGAACCGTTCGCTCGGCGACGTCACCACGCTCCAGGACTCCTCGGTGATGGACCTGATCTCCTCCGGCATGGGTGGCGGCAAGTCCGACGAGGACTGACGGCAGGCGTATCGCGAGATGGGTGACGGTCCGGACGGGCCGTCACCCATCGTCGTTTTCCGGCCACGCGTCGGAAGTTCGGTGGAGGGGCGGCGGGCTGAACGGCCAGAGGGGCAGTGCCCCCCTGTCGGTGAGGGACCGTTCTCATCTAGGTTCAGCCGCATCGGTCGGATTAGACGGACGTCACTGTGACGGCCGGTCGGCCGGCTCTCTCCCCTCATGCCCCACGAACGGAGTGGCATGCACACATTTCCACGGAACGGGTCACGCCGACGCCTACTCGTCGCGCTGCCCGCCATCGCCCTCGCCGCCACGTCGCTGACCGTGACGGGCAGCGCGGCCGCCCAGACGTCCGGCCCCGCGCCGGTCGCCATCGGGGCGGACGAGTACTACATCAACTACGCCGAGCCGGAGGTGCAGCCGGACACCGGCGGCAAGGAGGTCAAGGGCCGGGACGGCGTCCTCACCGCGGCGGCGGACGAGGCCCGGGCCTACGACCGCAAATACGCCGGGGGCAACCCCGTCGCGGCGCGGGAACTGGCCCGGGTGGAGGCCAAGGCGATCCGGACGGGCCAGAGCCCGCGCCGGTTCAAGAAGGCCAAGAGCACCCAGACCGCCAAGCTGCTGACCCTGCTGGTGGAGTTCAACGACAAGGCGAACGACGACTTCACCAACGTGATGGTCCCGAAGACCGTCTTCGAGGACCGGACGTGCGTGCCGGGCACGGTCCAGAACGGGCCGCGGCACAACACCATCCCCAACCCGGCCACGCTGCCGCACAAGGACAACAACTCGATGTGGGTGCCGGACTTCTCGCCGGCCCACTACGACAAGATGCTCTACACGAAGACGGGCATCACCGAGCGCGTCCGGAAGGACCTCAAGGGGCCGGACGGCAAGCCGGGCATCAGCCTCGCCGGGCGGACCATGCACAACATGTACCTGGAGATGTCCAAGGGCGCGTACACCGTGGACGGGCAGGCGAGCCCGTGGATCACGGTGCCGCACTCGGAGGGCTGGTACGCGGCCTCCCGCTGCTTCCAGGACGAGAACGGCAACTGGGTCGCCGGTCGTGAACAGTCGATGAACGGCCACCCGGACAACCCGCAGGGCGCGGGCCGGCTGGCCACCGACGCCATCGACGCGTTGGCGGCCAAGGACCCGAACTTCCCGTGGGCCGACTACGACATCGAGGACCAGAGCGACCGCGACGGTGACGGCAACGTCAACGAGCCGGACGGCGTGATCGACCACCTGGTGCTGGTGCACGCCAACCAGGGCAAGTCCCGCGGCGGCGGCGACGTGGGCGTCTACTCGGTGTGGGCGCACTCCTCGACCGTGGCCGGCGGCTACACGATCCCCGGCACCAACCTGAAGGTGTCGAACTACATCGTGCAGCCGGAGGACGCGGGCGTCGGCGTGTTCGCCCACGAGTTCGGCCACGACCTCGGCCTGCCGGACCTCTACGACACCTCCGGCAACGCCGACTCGGACGTCGACTTCTGGGACCTGATGGCCTCGGGCTCGCACACCGGCGAGATCTTCCAGGCGCTGCCGACCCACATGGGCCTCTGGGACAAGTGGGTGCTCGGCTGGGCCGACCCGCTGGAGGTCAGCGCGGGTGACCGCTCGCGGCTGGTCAAGCTCGGCCAGACGTCGCGGACGCCGGTCGGCACCGAGGACGGCATCAAGATCGACCTGCCGGACAAGGTGATCACGCTCGCGCAGCCGCACAGCGGCGCCAACATGTGGTACTCCGGCGCCGACCAGGCCTGGGCGGACGTCAAGCTGAGCCGGACGGTGACCGTCCCGAACGCCGCGGACGCGAAGTTCTGGATGTGGAACAACTACGTCATCGAGGCCGACTGGGACTACGGCTTCGTCGAGGTGTCCACCGACGGCGGTAACACCTGGACCGAGCGGAAGGTGTACGACGACACCGGCAAGCTCGTGACCACCGACGACGGCTACGCCGACCCGAACGGGCGGATGGTCGACTTCGGCAACAAGAAGTACGGCCTGACCGGCACCACCGGCGGCTGGCGGCACGACTACGTCGACCTGTCGTCGTACGCCGGCCAGACCGTCCAGGTCCGGCTGCGGTACGCCACCGACGAGGCGTTCCAGGAGCGCGGCTGGTTCGCCGACGACCTCTCGGTCACCGGCGGCGGCGCCACCACGTGGAGCGACGACGTCGAGGGCGGCGCCAACGGCTGGACCCAGACCGTCGGCACCTTCACCGACACCACCGGCGCGGGCTGGCACGTCGACTCGGGCACCCAGGTCAAGGCGCACTACTACCTGGCCGAGTGGCGCAACTTCGACGGCTTCGACAAGGGCCTGAAGTACGCGTACGACACGATCTACTCGCACGAGGCGTGGAAGGTCGACCGGATCGCGTACAACGCCCCGGGCATGCTGGTCTGGTACCGGGACACGGAGCTGGGCGACGTCAACCACGTCACCGCGCAGATGACCTCGCTGCCCAGCTACGGGGCCAAGGGCGGTCTGCTGATCGTCGACTCGCACAACGACCCGCTGCGCCGCAAGGGCGAGGCGGCCGTCAAGGACCCGTCGGTGCTGGACAACCTGCCCAGCCGCCCGCAGTCGTCCAACGCGGCCTTCACCCTGAAGCCGACGTACCCGTTCCGGGAGTGCCTGGAGGCGGCGGACGAGCCGTACAGCGAGTACTGCACGAAGTTCCCCGCGCAGGCACCGGTGAAGGGATTCACCGACGCCAAGGGCTGGTACCCGGGCATCGAGATCCGGGACGGCGCCGCGTACGCCCGGGACAACGACGCCTCGGTGGTCGTCCCGTCGAAGGGCAACGCGCAGTACACGACCCGGGTGGTCAACCCGGACGGGACGCCGGCGACGGACTACTACGGTTCGACGCTCGGCGGCGGGGCCATCGTGCTGGGCACCGGCAACCCGCGTGACTCGGGCGTCGCGTACGGCGTCTCGATCACCATCAAGTGGGCGGCCCGCGACAACGCGTACGCCCTGGTGTGGGTGACCCCACCGAAACCGTGATCTGACACGCCGAGGCGCGTCGGAACCCGAACGGCGGGGCCCGTCTGGAGCACACTGCTCCGGACGGGCCCCGCCCTTCTTACGCGCGGACAGTTTTCCGCTGCGGCCGTGTGACATTTTCCAGTGCCGTTGCGCTCCCCTTTGGGGACCTCATAATCGCCGTCACACAACGTGATCGTGGCCGAAACGTAATGTGAGCCGGCACCCGATCGCTGGACGCTTTCGCCCCGATTTGAGCAGGAAAAAAAGCCGAATCACCGGGTTATTGACCGGTGACAACGATGCAAACACCTGCCATTGTGAGTGACGCATGACATGACAGTGATGGCTTTGGCTGCCTCTGTCATGTAACAGATCCACAAAGGAGGAGGACCTTTGAGGAGACGAGTCACAGTGGGCCTGGCCTCGGCCGCGGCCGCGCTGCTGGCAGCCGGTGTCGTCACGACGCCGGCGTCCGCCGCCCCGGCGGCGGAGCGCACCCCCGGCGTCGAGAAGGCGAAGCACGGCAAGGACAACCTCCCGGACGCGAAGGCGGACCAGAAGCGGGAGATCAAGAAGCAGGCGATCGCCGACCTGCTGACCGGCAAGGCCAAGCTTCAGACGCGCAACGGCTCGAAGGTCATCCAGGTCAAGGACGACCTCTTCGTCGAGTACCAGCAGGCCCCGAAGACCGACCCGATCTTCACGATGCTGGTCAACTTCGGCGACAAGACCGACCCCCGTACCGGTGGAGCTGCCGGCCCGGTGGTCAACCAGATCCCCGAGCCGGACCGCAACTGGGACGGCAGTTCCACCGACGACAACAGCACCATGTGGCGCCCGGACTTCCACCGGGAGCACTACATGGACCTGTTCTACGGTGAGGGCGAGTCGTTCCGGGACTTCTACCTCAAGCAGTCGGGTGGCCGGTACACCGTCGGCGGCGACGTCAGCGACTGGATCACCGTCCCGTACAACGAGGCGCGGTACGGCAGCAACAAGATCCCCGAGTCCGACGGCTACTGGAACTTCGTCAAGGACAGCGCCACGTCCTGGTACGACACCCAGGTCAAGGCCGGCAAGACGCCGCAGCAGATCAAGGACTACCTGAAGCAGTTCGACGTCTGGGACCGGTACGACTTCGACGGCGACGGCAACTTCAACGAGCCCGACGGCTACATCGACCACTTCCAGGCGGTGCACGCGGGCGAGGGCGAGGACGCCGGCGGCGGCGCCCAGGGCGAGGACGCCATCTGGTCGCACCGCTGGGCGGCGTTCCCCAACCTCGAGGGCAAGGCCGGACCGGCGGGCAACCTGGCCGGTGGTGTGCCGATCGGTGACACCGGGCTGTGGATCCGTGACTACACCACGGAGGCGGAGAACGGCGGTCTCGGCGTCTTCGCCCACGAGTACGGTCACGACCTCGGCCTGCCGGACCTGTACGACACCGCGGGCGGCGACAACGGCGTCGGTTTCTGGAGCGTCATGGCCTCCGGGTCGTGGCTGAACCACGGCACCGACGACATCGGTACGACCCCGGGTTACATGGACCCGTGGTCGAAGCTCTTCCTCGGCTGGCTGAACCACTCGACCGTCGACTACGGCTCGGGCACCACTCAGGTGACCCTCGGCCCGGCGGGCGACAGTGACGGGCCGAAGGCCCAGGCGGTCGTGGTGAACCTGCCCGCGCAGACCCAGACCACGAACTACAACACGCCGTTCGGCGGGTCGTACGAGTGGTGGGGCGGCAGTGCGGACGACTTGAACAGCACGCTGACCCGCACCCTGGACCTGACCGGCGCGAGCTCCGCGTCGATCACGTCCAAGATGCAGTACGACACCGAAGAGGACTACGACTACCTCTACGCCGAGGTGTCCACCGATGGTGGCGCCACCTGGGCCGATGTCAAGAACAACCTGGTCGACGCCGGTGACAGCGGCATCGACGGCTCCAGCAACGGCGCGTGGGTCGACTCGACCTACGACCTGTCGGCGTACGCCGGCAAGACCGTGACGTTCCGCTACCGCTACGCCACCGACGGCGGCACGCACTTCGCCGGCCCGTTCCTGGACAACGTCTCGCTGACCAAGAACGGCTCGGTCGCGTGGACCGACGACGCGGAGACCCTGGCCGCGGAGTGGACCGCGAAGGGCTGGACCCGGATGGGCGGCTCCGTGACCGACTCCTACCCCCGCTTCTACATCGCCGAGAACCGGACCTACTTCGGTTACGACGACACGCTGCGGACCGGTGGGTACAACTTCGGATTCCTCAACACCCGGCCGAACTTCGTGGAGCGCTACTCGAGCCAGCCCGGCATGCTGGTCTGGTACGTGAACTACGCGTACGGCGACAACAACACGTCGGAGCACCCGGGCTACGGCTTGAACCTGCCGGTCGACGTCCGCCCGGGCAAGATCCAGGTCGGCGGCCAGGGCACCATCACCAACCGGCGCAACGGCTACGACGCCACCTTCAGCCTGTACGCCAAGCCGGCGCAGACCTTCCACCTGAACGGCGTGGGGGTCACCGTGCCGAAGCTCGACCCGACGCCGGTGTTCACCGACAACGGGGTCAACAAATACTGGAACACCAACAACCCGTGGAACTCGGTGAAGGTCGCCGGCACCGGCACCAAGATCGAGGTCCTCAAGCAGGGCACCACCCCGACCAGCGACATGGTCGTCAAGGTCACCAACTGATCGGGTAGCACCACACGGGAGGGGCCGTCGGCGGCGACGCCGGCGGCCCCTTCGCGTACCCCGAAGCCTTTCGCCCCAGCTCATGACAGCCGATCGACCGATTCTGATGTGACGGTGAGGAGCGTTCCCGTCAAAAAGTTGCTACAAATCGACGCGTCTGTCTTCCCACGGGTCACGGGAGTGTTTATCTTCACCAGTGGTCCCACTTGTGGGACGTTCCACCGGCCCCTACCCCCGTTGGGCCGGTTCCCTCACACCGGAGGTACCACGTGCGCAAAGTCGCAGTGGGTCTGCTCGGGCTTTCGCTGACGGCGACGGGATTGGTGGCCGGCACTGCCGCCAGCGCCGCGCCGACGCCGAAGCTGCCGACTGCCGCTCCGGCGGCCGCCGAGCCGCAGGCCCCCCACGATCTGCCGGACAAGCTCGAGGACAAGCGGCGGGCGCTCCGCCAGGAGGGTCTCAGCGAGGTCCTGTCCGGCCGGGCCAAGGCCCAGAAGATCAACGGCAGCACCGTCGTCAAGGTCGGCGAGACCGCCGGCGGCGCGGCGTCGGCGGCCGGCGCCCGGACCGCCAAGGCGGGCAAGAAGGACCAGTACGTCGAGCTGGCCCGGGAGCGGACCGACAAGATCTTCGTGATCCTCGCCGAGTTCGGCGACGAGCGCGACCCGGCCTACCCGGACAAGGACATCAACCCGGACATCGCGGGTCCGACCGGGTACAACGGTCCGCAGCACAACCAGATCCCGCAGCCCAACCGGGCCGTGGACAACTCCACCGTCTGGCAGGCCGACTACAGCGCCGAGCACTTCCGGCAGCTGTACTTCGGCACCAACCCGGGCGACGAGTCGCTCAAGCAGTACTACGAGGCCCAGTCGTCCGGCCGCTACACCGTCGACGGCACGGTCACCGACTGGGTGAAGGTCAAGTACAACGCCGCCCGGTACGGCCGCTCGGACGACCCGAAGGCCGACGACGACCCGACGGGCGACCCGGCGGTCTGCGCGGACAACGTCTGCCCGAACACCTGGGACCTGATCCGCGACGCCGCCAACCAGTGGGTCGCCGACCAGAAGGCCAAGGGCCGCACCGACGCCCAGATCAAGGCCGACATGCAGTCGTTCGACCAGTGGGACCGGTTCGACTACGACGGCGACGGCAACTTCAACGAGCCGGACGGCTACATCGACCACTTCCAGATCGTCCACTCCGGCGGCGACCAGGCCGACGGCGACCCGCACCAGGGTGAGGACGCCATCTGGAGCCACCGCTGGGCGGCGTACAACACGTCCCGCGTGGGTCCGGCGAACTTCCCGATCGGCGGCACCCAGATCGGCAACACCGGCGTCTGGATCCGCGACTACACGATCCAGCCGGAGAACGGTGGCCGTAGCGTCTTCTACCACGAGTACGGCCACGACCTGGGCCTGCCGGACGACTACAACAACATCAACGGCGGCGACAACAACAACGAGCACTGGACCCTGATGGCCCAGAGCCGGCTCGGTGACAAGAACGACCAGGGCATCGGCGAGCGCGGTGGCGACCTCGGCGCCTGGAACAAGCTCCAGCTCGGCTGGCTCGACTACGAGGTGATCAAGGCCGGGCAGAAGCGCGACCTGGACCTGGGCCCGGAGGAGTACAACTCCAAGAAGGCGCAGGCCGCGGTCGTGGTGCTGCCACAGCGGGAGTACACCTTCCAGTACGGCGCTCCGTTCGAGGGCACCAAGCAGTACTTCTCCGGTAACGACGACGACCTGAACAACACCATGACCAGGACGTTGGACCTCACCGGGAAGACCTCGGCGTCGCTGTCCATGAAGGGCCGCTTCAACATCGAGACCGGCTACGACTACCTCTTCTTCGAGGCGTCGACGGACGGCGGCAAGACCTGGGCCGCGCTGAACGGCACGGTCAACGGCAAGCCGATCCCGCCGGTGTCCAACACCGACCCGACGCCGGGCCTGACCGGCAGCAGCGCGGGCAAGTGGGTGGACATCAACATCCCGATGGACGCGCTGGCCGGCAAGGTCGCCCAGTTCCGCTTCCACTACGTCACCGACGGTGGCGTGGCCTCGGGCGGCTTCTTCGGTGACGCCATCACGGTGACTGCCGACGGCCAGACCCTGCTCAGCGACGGCGCCGAGACCGGTGCCGGCGACTGGGCGCTCGCCGGCTGGAGCATCACCGGCGAGAGCTACACCCGGCTCTTCGACAACTACTACATCGCGGGCAACCGGTCGTACGTCTCGTACGACAAGTACCTGAAGACCGGCCCGTACTACTTCGGCTACGCGAACACCCGCCCGGACTGGGTAGACCACTACGCGTACCAGGAGGGTCTGCTGATCTCGTACTGGAACCTCCGGTACGCGGACAACGACACCTTCGAGCACCCGGGTGAGGGTCGTAACCTCTACATCGACGCGCACCCGCGGCCGATCTACAACCTGACCGGCGACCCGTGGCGGGCCCGCGTCCAGGTCTACGACGCGCCGTTCAGCCTCAAGAAGGCCGACTCGTTCACGCTGCACATCAACAGCCAGCCGCAGTACATCCGTGGCCAGGCCGCGCAGCCGCTGTTCGACGACACCGACCAGTACTGGTACCCGGAGCTGCCGAACCACGGCGTCAAGCTCCCGGCCACCGGCGTCAAGATCAAGGTCCTCAAGCAGAACGGCACCTCGATGAAGGTCCGCTTCTCCTGAGCCGCTGATCACCGCTACACCCCGCGATGCCCGGGCAGGTCACCTGCCCGGGCATCGCCCTTTCCGGCACCCGGGCCGCCCACCGCCGGTCCGGCGACGTCCCGGAGAATCCCCTGATCCTGCGCACCTGTGGGGCCGCCCGCGCGGTGCCGGCCCTAGGCTGTGCCCCATGACCGACCAGCGTGGCGGACCCGCCGACGAGTCCTGCGTGCTCCCCGAGGGGCCGTGGACCCACCGGTTCGTCGGCGCCAACGGCAGCCGGTTCCACGTCGTCGAGGCCGGCACCGGCCCCATGGTGCTCTTCCTGCACGGCTTCCCCGAATACTGGTACGCCTGGCGCGAGATGCTGCCGGCCGTCGCCGACGCCGGCTTCCGCGCGGTCGCGGTCGACCTGCGCGGCTACGGCGCGAGCGACAAGCCACCCCGGGGGTACGACGGCTACACCCTCGCCGCCGACGTGGCCGGGCTGATCCGCGCCCTGGGCGAACGGTCGGCCACCCTGGTCGGCAGCGGCGCCGGCGGCCTCGTCGCCTGGACCGCCGCCTCCTTCCACCCCAGCCTGGTCCGGCGGCTCGTGGTGCTCGCGGCACCGCACCCGCTCCGGCTGCGGGCCGCCCTCTTCGCCGACCCGCGCGGCCAGTTCGCCGCGTCCACCCCCACGCTGAAGTTCCAACTCCCCCGCTACGAGCACGTGCTGACCCGCGACGACGCCGCCGAGGTGGAGGCGATGCTGCGCCGCTGGGGCGGGCCGCGCTGGGTGAACGGGCCCGACTTCGACGCGTACGCCCGGTGCTGCCGGGTGGCCATGCAGATTCCGCAGGCGGCGTTCTGCGCCATGGAGGGCTACCGCTGGGCGTTCCGGTCGGTGCTGCGCCTGCACGGCTACCGGTTCGTCCGGCTCATGCAGAAACCGCTCGTCACCCCGACCCTGCAGCTGCACGGCGCGCTCGACCGGGCCTCGCTGCCCCGCACCGCCCAGGGCTCCGGCCGCTACGTCACCGCCCCCTACGAGTGGCGGCTCCTCGACGGCGTCGGCCACTTCCCCCATGTGGAGGCCCGGGACCTGGTGCTCGGCGAGATCCTGCGCTGGACGAAATCCTGACTCAGACCCGCTGCTCGCGCAGGTCGGTCACCTCGTTGGCGGGCGCCCAGCCCTGGTAGACACCGAAGTCGAAGGCCTCCAGCCCCATCTTCTGGGCCACCGGCCAGCGGCCGCCCGTGTACTCCACCCGCAGCCACCCGTCGTGCTCGGCGAGCACGATGAACGGCTGCCCCTGCCAGGTGCAGGTGGTCCGCACGTACGCCAGGTCCTCGACCTCGGCCGCCGGCACCACCCGGACGTGCCGGCCGGGGCGTACCTCGGTGAAGCCCTCGCCCGGTTCCGGCTGGTACAGGCGGACGTCGCCGCCGTCCGGGCTGGCCTGGTACTCCCGGCCGCGCCAGCGGGCCACGTAGCCGTCGCGGGTCACGCGTCGTCCGCCCTGACCCAGAGCAGCGCGTCGGTGTCCAGCACGGCGACCACCCGCTCGCTGCGATCGGCGCCGATCCGCCACAGCTCGGTGCCGTGCGGCAGCCGGGCGCTGTCCACCTTGAACTCGGCGACCACGTCGCTGCTCTCCCCCGGCGCGAAGCCGTTGCCGCGGAACGGCGGCCGCTCGATGACCCAGCCCTCCATGGCCCGCATCGCGGCCTCGTTCTGCCCGCCGTACGGGATGCGGTAGAGGCTCGGCCGGTAGGCCGGCCAGCGGAGCACGTAGATCTCCTCGGCGTCCCGGGAGAACGGCGAGCCGGGATGGCCGAGGCCGAGCGCGTCGTACAGCTCCGCCGGGGTGCCGAGGTGCGCCAGCTCGCTGGCCCGGTGCACGAAGCCGGAGACCCGGTCGTAGCCCCGCTCCAGGTAGTAGGCCAGCTGGCTCGGTGCGATCGCCTTCTGCATGGCCACCGGCCGCGTCGGGTCCACCGGCGGCGGGGCCGGCCGGGGTTCGGCCGCCGGCGCCGGTGCGGCGGCGGGCGGCTCCGGCTCGGTCTCGGGGTCGTCGCCCAACCCCACCTCGGCGGCCCAGTTGGCGAGCGCGAGAACCTGCTCCCCCGGGTACGTCGCCCCGACCGGCGTGCCCGGGTTCACGGCGAACGACCAGCTCACGTCCGGCCAGCGGCGGATGAGCTGGACGAACTTGACCCGTACCGTCTCGACCGGACCGCCGGCCCGATCCGCCAGGCGCTCGGCGGAGGTGTGGACGACCACATAGGTCCCGCCGTCGATCTGCTCGGTACGCCAGACGAAGCCGGCGTCCCCCGGACGGCTGCCCGCCGCCGACTCGGGTGCGACCGGCAGCAGCACCCGGGCCAGCAGGAGCGTGGTGAGGAAGCCGTCGGTGCTGCCGCTGCCGGCCGCGGTGAGCAGCTCCTCCTCCACCTCGTTCGCCGGCACGAAGTCGGCCTCCGCGGTGCTGCCCGTGGCGCTTGCCGGGGACGGGATGCCGGTGGCCCCCTCCCCCGTCGGCGCGGGCGCGGCGGCAGCCGTCGGCGCGAACACCGACGTGGTCGGCTCGTCGGCGGCGGTCGGCGCGAACACCGACGTGGTCGGCTCGTCGGCGGCCGTCGGCGCGAACAGCGGCACGGCCGGCTCGGCCGGCGGGAACACCGAGGTGGTCGGCTCAGCCGTGGGTGAGGTCGGCGCGAACAGGGAGGTGGTCGGCTCAGCCGGCGGCGGGGTCGGCGGGAACAGCGTGGTGGTCGGCTCGGGCGCCGGGGAGGTCGGTGCGAACAGCGACGTGGTCGCCTCGTCGGCCGGCGCGAACCGGTCCGGTGTGGACACCGCCGGGGCGATCGGCGGCCCCAGCGGCACGGTCGGCTCGTCCGGCGGCCCGCCGGCGTCGTCGCCCGGGCCGGCGGAAGTGAACAGAGACGGACGCGGGTCGTCCGCCGGGCCGAACATCGGCACGGTCGGCTCGCCCGGCGCCCCGGAGGGCCGCTCCCCCGGGTCGGAGGGCGCGGTGGCGACACGGCCGGGGGCGGGCGAGGCGGGCGGATCGCCCCTCAGCGGCAGGGTGGGGTCGGTGGGCCCGGCCCAGGGCACCGTCGGGTCACCGTCGGCCCCGGAGGCGGCCGCCGCCGCCATCGCGGACGCCGCCGGCACCGTCGGCACCCCGTACGGCTCGGCCGGCGCGCCGACGGTGGAGGGCGGGGGCGGCTCGGTCAGGTCGCGGGACTCGATGACGGTGCCCTCGATGACGATCGGGGTGAAGCCCCGGCGCGGCGCGGGCGGGCTGGACACCGGTTCGGCGACGGACGGCGGAAGCTCCTCGGCCTCCGCGAGGTCGCCCGGGGCGGGGATCGGTCGGGTGCGCTCGTCGGGGCCCGGCCCGCCCCCGGCGCCCGCGTGCCGGCGGGGCAGCGCCTGGGTGGTCTCGGCGGGCGGGGCGGCGGGGCGGAACGGCCGGCCCGGTTCCGCCGGCCGATCCGCGGGCGCCGGGTCGGCGGAGTCCACCCGGAACGCCTGCGTCGGCTCTCCCGGAACCGGCTCGTTCAGCGGCCGCCGGCGGGGGAACGGCTGGCCGCCGCCGGCGAACCGGGAGGGCGGCACCGCCCGGTCGCCACCGCGGCGCGGCGTGTCGAGCGGCGTGGGCCGTCGGGGCGAACTTCCCGAGGTGGGCTCGAAGAAGGACCGGGCGGGCGGCGGAGCGGGCTCGGCCGGCCCACCGTTGGCCGGCCCGGAGCTGCGGGTGTCGGCGAACGGGTCCGACTCGTCGGGGCGCCGGCGCAGGTCGGTGAGCCAGCCGGCGAGGTTGTCCAGGCCCGGATCGGCACCGGCCGGACCCGCGGGCCGCGCGTCCTCGGGCGTACGACGGCCGAGCGGGCGGGTCGACCGGCCGTTCGCCGGATCGGGGCGGAGGGACGGCGGCGGGGCGGCCGCGTCGGGGACGGCGGGCCGGGTGCTCGGGGCGGGAACGGTGGGGATCGGGACGGTCGACGGCTCGGGGACGGCCGGGCCGTGTCCGGTGCGGACCGGCTCGGGCGGGATCCGCCCGCCGGGCACCGGCGGCGGGACGTCCCGGCCGGGCGCGGACGGGCCACCCCGGGCGGCCCGGGTGGCGCTCTCCACCCGCTCCAGGCGGGCCCGGGCGCCCATGGTCCGGCCCGGAAGCCGGACGTCACCCCGGGCGAGTTGCGCCACGAACCAGGCCGGCAGGTAGCCCTCGACCGGCAGGCCGGGGTTGACCGCGAGCCACCACTCGTGGTTGGGCCAGTCGGCGGCCAGGTCGGCGTAGGGGAGGCGGCGGGTGGCGCCGGCGTTCTCGCCCAGGCAGGCGCGCAGGGCGGCGGCGGACGTGAAGGCCAGCACGTGCGTGCGGCCCCCGGTGGTCCAGGTGCCCCAGCCCGCCGGGCCCTGCCCGGGATGCGTCTCCGCGGCGACCGGCAGGAGCAGTTCCAGGCGGGTCAGGATGCGGAAGTAGAGCTGCTGGTCCTGTGCGCGCAACGCATCGCGCATCGCCACCTCGGCCTCGGTGGCCGGTTCCCATCCGGTCACGGCCACCTCTCCTTCCGTGAACAGGCCACAGGCATCGCCTACAACCTACAAGGTGGTAACAAGATCACAAATGCCTGGTTGGCGGCGGTCGGCCGGGTCGCCGGCGAGGCGCTAACATCCCGTTCCGGAGTCGACACGATACGGAGGCCGTCGATGTCCCGGCCCACCGCGCGCCCCTCCCTGGCCGTCCTGGCGGCCCTCCTCGTCGCCGGGTTGCCGGCCGCCCCGGCCTCGGCCCGCGCGCCCTCGGCCTGCGCCGCACCGACCGCGCCGGCTCGTCCCGTCGCGGAGCAGCCGTGGCCGCAGCAACGGTACGCGCCGGACCGGCTGGCCCCGCTCGCCACCGGCGCCGGCGTGGTGGTCGCGGTGGTCGACTCGGGGGTGGACCGGTCCCACCCGCAGCTCACCGGCCGGGTCCTCGACGGCGCCGACTTCCTCGACCCGGGCGGCGACGGCACCCGCGACTGCGCCGGGCACGGCACCGGCGTGGCGAGCCTGATCGCCGCCGCGCCCCGGCCGGGCGTGGCCTTCCGGGGGCTCGCCCCGGGCGCCCGCATCCTTCCCGTACGCGTCAGCGAACAGCAGGTCGTCGACGGGCGGGAGTCGGGGCGTACGGTCGGGGCGGCCGACTTCGCCCGGGCCATCCGGTGGGCGGTGGACCACGACGCCGACGTGGTCAACCTCTCCGTCGTCCTGTACGCGGACAACCCCGCCGTCCGCGCGGCGGTCGCCTACGCCGTGCGGCGGGACGTGGTGGTGGTTGCCGCCGCCGGCAACCTGCACGACAACGGCGACCCCCGGCCGTACCCGGCCGCGTACGACGGGGTGCTCGGGGTGGGTGCGATCGGGGCGGACGGCACCCGCGCCGCCTTCTCCCAGACCGGCCCGTACGTCGACCTGGTCGCCCCGGGCAGCGACGTGCTGATGGCGGCGCCCCGGCAGGGCCACCACCGGGCGGAGGGGACGAGCTACGCGGCGCCCTTCGTGGCCGGCACGGCGGCGCTGCTCCGGCAGTATCACCCCGGGCTGGGCGCGGCGGAGATCGCCCGGCGGATCGTGGCCAGCGCCGACCCGGCCCCGGGGCGGGAGGACGGCTACGGCGCCGGGGTGCTGAACCCGTACCGCGCGGTGACCGAGTCACCGGTCGTCACGGCGGCTCGCCCCCGGGCCGGGGCCGCGTTGCCGGTCGACCGGCCGGACCCGGCGGAGCTGGCCCGGCAGGCCCGCCGCACGTCGGCCCGGCACCGGGCGCTGCTGGTGGCCGCCGCGACCGGTGCCACGGCCCTGGCGGTGGTGCTGCTCGCCGTGGTGCTGCCCCGGGGGGTGCGCCGCCGCTGGCGCCCGGCCGGCCCGGCCTGACCCGCACCGCCGCGCCAGCTGCCGGCGGACAGCGACGGGGCGGCACGGGCCGGAGCCCGTGCCGCCCCGCGGGGGTCACTGGAACAGGTTGACGTTGCGCTTCTCGGTGTCGAGGTAGTCGGCCGCGGAGTCCTCCACGGCCAGCTTGATGTCGCGCAGCATCGCCTGGAGGTCCTGCGACGCGGCCCGCCAGCGGGCCTGCCGGTGCTCGTACGCCTCGCGCGCCTCGCCGGACCAGCTCCCGACAAGCGGGGCGGCGTCGCGTTCGAGCTGCCCGAGCTGGCTCTCGAGGGTGGTCAGCGCCCTCTGGATGTCGGCGCCGGCCTGTTGCAGAGCGGCGAAGTTGACGACCAGCACACCGTGGTCCATCGATCGGTCCTTCCCGTCAGAGGGGCAGCTGGATGCCGCGGTTGGTGCCCGCCACGCGGCCGGCGGCCTCGGTGTCGGACACGTCGTAGTGCCGGCCGGCGGTGCGGATCGCCGTCGCGGTCTCCCGCAGCGCCCGCTGCAGGGCCTTCTGGTCCTGCGCCCACTGCTGCTTGACCTGCTCGAAGGAGCGCCCGCCGGCGCCCCGCCAGGCCTGTTGCAACACCTCCAGCTCGGCCATGAGGCCGCTGAGCATGGTCTGCAACGACTGGTCTACCTGCTCGAACTTCGCGGCGGTGTGCTGCATCACCGCGGCTTCTGCCTGAGTCTGGGACACCCCGGACGTCACCTCGTCTCCTCGGTCGTGGCTGGCCGCCGGAACGACCACCGTGGACTCGCCGGAGCGCGCCACCGGAGAAGGGGGGAAGGGGACGGCGGGCGCGCTCGACGGAACTCGTCGCTGACGGTAGCCGTCCGACTCCGGTTCTGCTACCCCTTCGGGCTCCCCTGTGGACGGCGAAGCTCTACGATGAGCCACGGCGGCGTCACTCGGCGAACGGGCGGAGGAGGTGCGGTGACCGCGACCACCAGGATCCGGCCGGCGTCCGTCCGCCCTCCACACCGGACGCGCCGCCCGGTGTCGACCGTCCGGGCCGGGCAGGTGGTGACGGCGCAGGTGGCCGTGGCCGCGCTCGTCGCAGCCGTGGGCCGGGGCGTGCTGGTGACCGCGGCCGCCCTGCTGCTGGCGGCGGTGCTGCTGCCCGCCGCCTGGGTGCGGCTCCGGGGCCGCTGGCTGTTCGAGTGGTTCGCCGTCGGCGCGGCCCACCTGACCCGGCGGCGCGCCCTCCCGGCAACCGCCGGGCCGGCGGCGCTGCTGGAGCTGGCCCGCCCCGGGGCGGTGGTGCACGCGGCCGAGCTGGCCGGCGGCCCGGCGGCGGTGCTGGAGGACGCCGCCGGGATGACCGCGCTGCTGGAGATCGGCGACCCGGACGACCTGCTCGGCGACGGCGCGCGGGAGCTGCCGCCGCCGCTCGGCCTGCTGCCCCCGGCGGGGCCGGAGAGTCCGCCGGTCCGGATCCAGCTGCTGTTCTCCGCGTCGCGCGCGCCGGCGCCCGCCGCCGCAGCGGGCACGGCCGGCACCTCGTACCGGCAGCTCACCGGCGGGCGGCTGGCGGCGCGGGCCCGGGTGGTGCTGGCCGTCCGGGCGCTCCGGGCCGACGGTTGGTCCGACGACGAGTTGCGCCGGGCGCTCTCCGGCACGGTCCGGCGGGTCGTGCGCCGGCTCGGCCCGCTCACCGGTCGTCCCCTCGGTGGTCCCGCGGCGCTGCGCGTGGTGGCCGAACTGGCACACCACGACGCCGGGGCGCCGGTCCGGGAGAGCTGGCCGGCCGTGACAGTGGGCGGGCTGCCGCAGACCACCTGGCGGCTGCGCCGCTGGCCGGACCCGCGCACCGACGCGGCACGGCGGCTGGTGCCCCGGCTGCTGGCGCTGCCGGCGACCGCCACCACCGTCTCGCTCTGCGCGGGCCCGCGGTCCGGCGCCGACCCGGCTCCCACACCGGCCGAGCTGACCGTACGCCTGGCCGCCCGCACCACCGCGGAGCTGGCGGTGGCCGAGCGGGCGCTGCGCCGGCTCGCCGGGGACCTCGGTGCCGAGCTGCGCCGGCTGGACGGCGAGCACCTGAGCGGGCTGGCCGCCACCCTGCCGCTGGCGGTGGCCCGGCCGGACGCACCCCCGGTCGGGCCCGAACTGGCCGCCCTGGAGTTCGCCCTCGGCGAGGCCGGGTTGATGGTGGGGGCCAACCGGCACGGCGGCGCGGTGACCGTACGCCTGTTCCGCCCCACGACGACCCGGTTGTTGCTGGTAGGTGGGGTACGCGCCGCCCAGCTGCTGACCCTGCGGGCGCTGGCGCTCGGCGCGCGGGTCGCGGTGCAGACGGCGCGGCCCCGGGTTTGGGAGCCCTTCGTCCGGGGGGTCGGCGTGCCCGGCGGCGCGGTGCCGCTGGTCCCGCCGGGGCGGCCGGTCGGCGGCCCACCCGGCTCCCCGCTGCGCCCCCTGCTGCTGGTGGTCGACGCCGGCCCGGTGCCGCCGGAGGCCGGTCCGGCGGTGCCCTGGCAGTCCGTCCTCGTGGTCCGCGACGAGCTGACCCCGGCCGACACGGCCGCGCTGGCCCGCGCGGACCTGGCGATCCTGCAACCGCTCGACGTCGGCGAGGCGGCGCTGGCCGGCGCGACGCTCGGCCTAGGCGGCTCGGCGGAGTGGTTGACCCGGATCCGGGACGACATGGTGGCGGTGGTGAACCGGCGGGCGCTGCGCTGGGCGCTGCTCTCGCCGACGCCGATCGAGTCTCAACTGGTCGGTCGCCCGGCCCGCCACTGAGCCGGCACGGGTTCCGCGAGTCGACGCGGCGTGGCACGATCCCGGCCATGGATTTTCTGAAGGGTCTTCTGATCCGGCTGGGCACGACGGCCGTGGCGTTCTGGTTGGCCACGCTGCTCATTCCGGGCATCACGCTGGACTCGGATTCGGCCACCGAGACGGTGACCACGCTGGTGCTCGTCGCGGTGATCTTCGGTGTCGTCAACGCGGTGCTCCAGCCGATCATCAAGACCGTCGGCTGCGGTTTCTACCTGCTGACCCTCGGCCTGATCGCGTTGGTGGTCAACGGACTGCTGTTCCTGCTCACCAGCTGGATCGCCGGTGAGGCCGGGCTGCCCTTCCACGTGGACGGTTTCTGGCCGGCCGCGGTGCTGGGCGCGCTCTTCGTCGGCATCGTGACCTGGATCCTGGGCGCCGTCCTCGACCGCGACTGAGCGCGGACCACCCGCCGATTCCCGCCCGCCGGCCCGGTCCAGTGGGCGGGAATTGGCCGGTGAGGGCCGCCGGGGCCGCAACTAGGGTCGGAGGGGTGTTCACTCTGACCCACCCCGACGGCTACCTGCTCAGCACCGATCCGGACCGGCTCGACCTGGACCGGGTGCACCACTGGCTCTCCACCGACGCGTACTGGGCGCTCGGGCGGGACCGGGACACCGTCGCGCGGGCCTTCGCCGGGTCGATCGGCTTCGGCGTCTACCGCCCGGGGGACGGGCGCCAGGTCGCGGTGGCCCGGGTGGTCACCGACCGGGCGACCTTCGCCTGGCTCTGCGACGTCTACGTCGACCGGGCCGAGCGCGGCCGGGGGCTGGGCACCTGGCTGGCCGGAGCGGCGCGCGACCACCTGGCCGAGTGGGGCGTACGCCGGATCGTGCTGGCCACCGCCGACGCGCACGGCGTCTACGCGAAGGTCGGCTTCACGCCGGTCGAGCCGGACCGCTGGATGGAGTACGACCAGCGCGTGACCCAGCTCACTGGAAAGGAGCAAAGCGCCGCTTCACCACTTACGGTGGAGGCGTGAACCAGACCCGTCTCGGCTACCTCTACGGCTTTGGCGCGTACCTGATCTGGGGTTTCTTCCCGATCTACCTGAAGCTGCTCCGCCCGGCCGGCCCGGTGGAGATCCTCGCGCACCGGATCGTCTGGTCGGTGGTCTTCGTGGCGCTGCTGCTGGCCGCGATGCGCAACATCGGCTTCCTGCGGGCACTGGCCCGGCGACCCCGCGCGCTGGCCGCCATCGCGGCCGCCGCCGCGCTCATCGCGGTCAACTGGGGCACCTACATCTACGGGGTGAACTCCGACCGGGTGGTGGAGACGGCCCTCGGCTACTTCATCAACCCCCTGGTCGTGGTGCTCATCGGGGTCTTCGTGCTGCGCGAGCGGCTGCGCCCGGCACAGTGGGCGGCGCTCGGCGTGGGTGGCCTCGCGGTGGCGGTGCTGACCGTCGACTACGGCCGGCTGCCCTGGCTCGCCCTCGTGCTGGCCTTCAGCTTCGCCGGGTACGGGCTGGTCAAGAAGCGGCTCGGGCTGCCCGCCGCGGAGGGGCTGTTCGTCGAGTCGGCGGTGCTGGCCCTGCCCGCCCTGGCGTACCTCGGTTGGCTGGGCCGGCAGGGCGAGGCGACCTTCGGGCACGGCTCGGCCGGGCACACGGCGCTGCTGGTGCTGGCCGGCGCGGCCACCGCGATCCCGCTGCTGCTCTTCGCCGGGGCGGCCAACCGCCTGCCGCTCACCGGGTTGGGCATGTTGCAGTACCTGGCGCCGATCCTCCAGCTCGGCTGCGGCGTGCTGGTCTTCCACGAGCCCATGCCGCCGGCCCGGCTGGCGGGGTTCGGCCTGGTCTGGGTCGCCCTCGTGGTGTTCACCGTGGACGCCGTCCGCCACACCCGCCGCACCCGCGCGCAGGCGCGGGCCGCCACCCTGGTGCCCGCCGAGGCCCGCTGACCGCGCCTCAGCGGGCGTCGAAGGCGAGGACCGGGGTGCCGTCGGCGCGCACCAGTTCGAGCCGCACCAGCTCTCCGTGGGTGAAGTGGGTCGCGCCCACCACGCGGACGTTGTCACCGGGCGCGGCCAGCCAGGTGCCGACCTGCTCCGTCGCGCCGTCCGGGCCGTGCGCCACCAGCCGGAAGGTGTACGCCTCCCGGTGACCGGCGCGCTGGTCGTACCCGCAGCGCATGGTGACCTCGGTGCCCCACCTCTTGTCGGTCAGGCCGACCTCGGCGTGCAGCGGCACCGCACCGGCGACCGGCCGCATGGCCGTCATGGTCACCGGCGCCGGGGCGGTGGTCGTGGCCGTGGCCGTCGGCGGCGGGGCGGCCGGCGGGCGGACCAGGGACACCCCGACGCCGGCCAGCACCGCGAGCGCGGCCGCGGCGAGGGCGGTCAGCGCGTATCGGCGGCGGGACCGGGACCGCTCGCGGCGCCGGCGGTCCCGCGCGGCGTCGAGCAGCGCGGGCACCCGGGACGTCTCGGTGGCGGACGGCAGGAACTGCTCCAGCCCCGCCGGGTCGAGCCGGCCGAGCAGGCCGGGCAGCACCGCGATCTCGGCCACCGCCTCCCGGCAGGACGCGCAGCCGCCGAGGTGCCGCTCGTAGGCTGCCCGGTCGGCGGGGGCGAGGGCGCCCAGGACGTACGCGCCGTCGTCGTGCTCGAACTCGCAGCGGGTCATCCGGTCACCCCCATTTCGGCCAGCACCAACCGTAGTGAGCGCAGCGCGTAGTGGGTCCGCGACTTCACCGTGCCCGGCGGCACCCCGAGCCGGGCGGCCGCCTCCGCCACCGACCGCCCCTGGTAGAAGCACTCGACCAGCACCTCCCGATGGGTGGTGCTCAGCCGGTTCAGCGCCTCGGCCACGGTCCACGCCTCCACCGCGCGCTCCGTCTCGTCGACCGTCTCGGCGGGTTCGGGCAGCTCGTCGGTGTAGACCTCGCCGACCCGGGTGGACCGCCGGCGCCAGGCGTCGATGGCCAGATTCCGGGCGGTGGTGAAGAGCCAGGCGCGGACGGAGCCACGCCGCGGATCCAGCGACTCGGGGTGCCGCCAGGCCCGGAGCAGCGTCTCCTGCACCAGGTCCTCGGCGCGCGACCGGTCGCCGTTGACCAGCCGGAGGGCATGCGCGAAGAGCGCGTCGGCATGCTCGTCGTGCAGCGCGCGCAGCAGTTGGGCGTCGTGGTCACTGATGGCGGTACCTCGCTTCCGGCGGCGGGGAGACCGGCGATGCGTTCGCCCGTTGATACGTGCCGTGACGCCGAACGGTTCAGCCCCAGCTCACACCGCAGGTGTGCACGTGCGGCCGCGGGCCTGCCCACCCTGTCCGGAAGGGACCCGCACGCCGTGCCGGATCTCAGGTGTCCGCGGCGATCCCGTCGGCGACCGCGCGGGCGACCGTGAGCAGCTTGGCCCGGACCACCCGGGCGGAGGTCATCATCTCGCTGGCCGGCAGCGCGCAGGCCAGGACGACCCGGCGCTCGATGTCCTTGTCGGGGGTGACCAGCACCGCCGCGCAGGCCACTCCCTGCCGGAACTGCCCCAGCTCCAGCTGCATGCCGCGGCGGTCGCCGGCGGCCAGGTCGGCCTCGAACGCCTCGACGGTGGTGAGGGTGGCACTGGTGAACGGGCGCATGCCGTACTCGCGCAGGTAGCGGAAGCGCTGCTCGGCCGTGAGGGTGGCGAGCAGGCTCTTGCCGAGCGCCGTGGCGTGGGCCCCCTCGTCGAAGCCCGGCACCAGGTCCTCCAGGTACGGCGAGCGCGGCCCCTCGGACACCGCCGTGATCGCCACCTGGCCACCCACGAACCGGCCCAGGTAGTGACTCCAGCCGGTGTCCGCGGCGGCCCGCCGCAGCGCCTCCCCGACCGGCGGCGGCCCGCGGAACGCGGTGACCAGCTCCCGGTAGCGGTCGGCGACCTCCAGCCCGACGATGTACGTGCCGTCCTCCCGGCGGATCACGTAACCCTCGTACGCCAGCGTGCGCACCAGGTGGTAGGTGGTGGCGACGGTCAGCTCGCAGCGGCGGGCGATCTGCTTGACGGTGAGCCCCTTCGGCGCACGGCCGACCGACTCGAGCACTCGTAGCGCGCGGGAGACACTTCGGATCAGGTCCGAAGGTTCCGCCAAGGGGTCACGCACAACCACCTCCGCCGCCGGGGACTTACACCATATGAAAAACAGGCCGAGTGCGAAATGCCTGTTCGGATCGAGGATGCCAGATCACCGGGCACAGACAGTGCACCGACAGACACGATCAGCTGCCGAAACGTGGCCGGCGTAGGTTTGCCGGACCATGACCGAAACAACGCTGCACCCCGCTCCGCCCGCGTCCCGGCGTACCCTCCGGGTCAACGCGGGCGCGATCGTCACCACGATCGCCTGCGTCCTGCCCGTCTTCCTGGTCGGCGGCCTCGCCGTGCAGATGGGCGACGACCTCGGTTTCACCCCGGCCGGGCTCGGCCTGGCCGTCTCGGTCTACTTCGGCGTCAGCGCCCTCGCCTCGGTGCCCTCCGGGGCCCTGGTCGAGCGGTACGGGCCGGCCGTGGTGGCCCGCGCCGGCATCCTGCTCTCGGCCGGCTCACTGCTGGCCGTGGCGGGGCTGGCCCGCTCGTACCCGGTGCTGGTGGCGCTGCTCGCGCTCAGCGCCGCCGCCAACGCCCTCGGCCAGCTCGCCAGCAACGCCGCGCTGGCCCGCCACGTGCCCGCCCACCGGCAGGGGCTCTCCTTCGGGGTGAAGCAGGCCGCCATCCCGGTCTCCACCCTGCTGGCCGGCGCGGCGGTGCCGACCGTCGCGTTGACCGCCGGTTGGCGCTGGGCGTTCGTGGCCGCCGCCGTCGCGGCGCTGGCCGCGCTGCCGGCCGTACCTCCGGCCGAGCGGGACCGGGTCCGGCCCGCCGCCGCCGGCCGGGCGGGCCGGGCCACGACGGCGCTCGTGGTGGTCGGCGTGGCGGCGACCCTGGCGGCCGCCGCGGCGAACGCGCTGGGCACCTTCGTGGTCGACTCGGCGGCCAACCGGGGGCTGTCCCCGGCGCTCGCCGGGCTCACCCTCACCCTGGGCAGCGCGGTCTGCGTGGCGGCCCGGGTGGGCGCCGGCTGGCTGGCCGACCGCCGGGAGAGCGGGCACGTCGCGCTGATCGCCGGGATGCTGGTGGTGGGCGCCGTGGGGCTGGTCCTGCTCGCGGTGGCCGGCCCGGTGCCGCTGGTCGCCGGCGTGGTGCTCGGCTTCGGCCTCGGCTGGGCCTGGCCCGGGCTGATGAACTTCGCGGTGGTCCGGCTCCACCCGCAGGCCCCGGCCGCCGCCACGTCGATCACCCAGACCGGCGTGTACGCGGGCGGCTGCCTCGGCCCGTTGGGCCTCGGCACGATCGCCGACACCCTCGGCTACCAGGCGATGTGGGGCACCGCGGCGGCCGCCATGCTCCTGGCCGCCGCCTTCATGCTGGCGGGTGCCCGCCTCCTGTCCCGCTCCCCGGCCACCTCTCCGGCGGCCACCTCCCGTTGATCATGAAGTTATTGCCATCGGGCACGGCGTGTCGTGGCGATAACTTCATGATCGACGCCTCGGGGCGGGCGGACGCCGGGGGGTGGTCCTGGGGCCGGTAAGGGGTCAGCTGGTGCGGTCGGCGATGTAGTCGCAGAGGGATTCGAGGGCGCGGCGGGCCGGGCCCTCGGGGAGCGGGGCGAGGTGGGCCCGGGCCTCCTCGGCGTAGCTGCGGACGGTCTCCCGGGCGCGCTTGAGGGCCGGGGACTCGCGGAGCAGGCCGAGGGCCTCGGCGTGCAGCGCGTCGTCGACAAGCGGCCCGGTGGCCAGGATCTCCCGCAGGCGGACGCTGGCCGCGTCGGAGTCGTCGGAGGCGAGCGCGTAGAGCACCGGCAGGGTCGGCACGCCCTCGCGCAGGTCGGTGCCGGGCGTCTTGCCCGACTGCACCGACTCGCTGGCGATGTCCAGCAGGTCGTCGGAGAGCTGGAAGGCCACCCCGATGACCTCGCCGTAGCCGGCCAGCGCTTCGACGTGCTCGGCGGACGCCCCGCCGAACATGCCGCCGAAGCGGGCCGAGGTGGCGATCAGCGAGCCGGTCTTCTCGGCGATCACGTGCAGGTAGTGCGCGACCGGGTCGGTGCCGCGCGGGCCGACCGTCTCGGCGATCTGCCCGTGCACCAGCCGGGCGAAGGTGCGCGCCTGGAGGCGGACGGCCTCCGGGCCCAGGTCGGCCGCGATGTCCGCGGCCCGGGCGAAGAGGTAGTCGCCCACCAGGATGGCGACCGAGTTGGTCCAGCGGGAGTTGGCGCTCGGGGCGCCCCGGCGCACGGCCGCCTCGTCCATGACGTCGTCGTGGTAGAGCGTCGCCAGGTGGGTGAGCTCCATCACCACGGCGGCGGGGACGACGTTCGCGGCGTCCGGGTCGCCGAACTGGGCGCCGAGCGCCACGAGCAGCGGGCGGAACCGCTTGCCGCCGGCCTCGACCAGGTGCCGGGCCGCCTCGGTGACGAGCGGGTCGGCGCTGGCCACGCTGGCGCGCAGCTCGGTCTCGACCCGATCCAGGAGGCCCAGCACGGACGCCTCGACGCGTGGATCGGCGAGGTGCAGTCCGAGCGCGCCGAACTGACCCGTGCTCTCCGGGCCCGGACGACCGCCCGGCCCGGTGGCACCTGAACGCTCGCCAGCCGGAATCACCACGCCATCAACCATGCCACACCCGTTCGACCTGCCCAGCGAGGGGGATACGGACCGGGGGCCGGTACGCCACGGCGTACCGGCCCCCGGGGGGAACCTGGGTCATCGCACGAATTCGGCGGCGCCGTTGGCCAGGTCGAGCAGGGGCGCCGGGGCGACACCCAGGACCAGCGTGGCGAGCACGCCGATGACCAGGGCGGCCGAGGTGAGCGCCCCCGGCACGGTGACCGTCGGGGTGGCGTCGCCCGGCTCGGAGAGCCACATCATCACCACGACCCGCAGGTACGGGAAGGCCAGCACCATGCTGGTCAGCACGCCGGCGATGACCAGCCAGGCCTGGTTCGCGTCCAGCGCCGGGGCGAAGACGGCGAACTTGCTGGTGAACCCGCTGGTGAGCGGGATACCGGCGAAGGCCAGCAGGATGAACGTGAAGATGGCCGCGAAGAACGGCGACCGGCGGCCCAGCCCGGCCCAGCGGGACAGGTGGGTGGCCTCCCCGTCGGCGTCCCGGACCAGGGTCACCACGGCGAACGCGGCGAGCACCGAGAAGCCGTACGCGACCAGGTAGAACATCGTGCCGGAGAGCCCGTCCTTGCTGGGCGCCAGCACGCCCACCAGCAGGTAGCCGGCGTTCGCGATCGACGAGTACGCCAGCAGCCGCTTGATGTCCGTCTGGGTGACCGCCAGCACCGCGCCGACCAGCATGGTCAGCACGGCCACCGCGCCGAGCACCGGGGTGAAGTCCCAGGAGGCACCGGCGAAGGCCACGTGGAAGACCCGCAGCAGGGCGCCGAACGCGGCGACCTTGGTGCAGGCGGCCATGAAGCCGGTCACCGGCGTCGGGGCGCCCTGGTAGACGTCCGGGGTCCAGACGTGGAACGGGGCGGCGGCGGCCTTGAAGAGCAGGCCGATGGCGAGCAGCGCCATGCCGGCGAAGAGCAGCACCGGGCTGGACGAGGACTCGGCCACCGCGGCGTGCACGGTGGCGAAGTCGACGCCGGCACCGCGGTTCGGGATCCCGGAGGTGAAACCGTAGATCAGGGCCACGCCGAAGAGGAAGAACGCCGAGGCGTACGCGCCGAGCATAAAGTACTTCAGCGCGGCCTCCTGGCTCAGCAGCCGCCGGCGGCGGGCCAGCGCGCAGAGCAGGTACAGCGGCAGCGAGAAGACCTCGAGCGCGATGAACATGGTCAGCAGGTCGTTCGCCGCCACGAAGATCAGCATGCCGCCGATCGCGAAGGTGACGAGCGGGTACACCTCGGTGGTGCCACCCATCCCGTCGGCCTGCCGCCGGTCGTCGTCGGACTCGGCGGTGACCGCGGCCTGGGCCACGAAGGCCCCGCCCCGCTCCACGGTGCGCTCGCCGACGAGCAGCAGCGCCATGGCCGCCAGGATCAGGATGGCGCCCTGGAGGAAGAGCGTCGGCCCGTCCACGGCGATGGCCTGGCCGGCGGTGATCAGCCGGTCGTCGGCGTTCAGGATCACCATGGTCAGCGCGGCGAGCACCGCCAGCAGGGCGAGCGTGAGCTGCACCGCGTTGCGCAGGCGGCGCGGCACGAACGCCTCGACCAGGACGCCGACCAGGGCGGCGCCCAGCATGATCAGGATGGGAGCGAGCGCCGCGTAGTCGATCGACGGAAGCTTCAGTTCACTCACTTCGCGGCCTCCTGGACGCTGCCGATCTCAGGGGCGGGATCGGTCTTGCCGACGTCCTGCATGGTCGCCTGGACGGCGGGATTGATGACATCGGTGACCGGCTTGGGGTAGAAGCCGAGCAGCACGATCAGCGCGATCAGCGGGGCGACCACGACCTTCTCGCGCAGGCTGAGGTCCCGGCGCATGCCGTCGACCTCGGTCAGGGCCGGGTTGAGGGTGCCCTGGGTGGTGCGCTGCACCATCCACAGCACGTAGGCCGCGGCCAGGATGATGCCGAGCGTGGCGATCACCGCGACCGGCTTGTTCGTGGTGAACGTGCCGATCAGCACCAGGAACTCGGAGACGAACGGCGCGGTGCCGGGCAGCGCCAGCGAGGCGAGACCGGCGAAGAAGAGCACCCCGGCGAGCAGTGGCACGAGCTTGCCGGCGCCGCCGAAGTCGCTGATCAGCGCCGAGCCCCGGCGGGCGATCAGCATGCCCACCACGAGGAAGAGCAGGCCGGTGGCCAGGCCGTGGTTGAGCATGTAGAGCACCGCCCCGGTGCCGGCCTGGGTGGTGAAGGCGAAGATGCCGACCCCGATGAACCCGAAGTGCGCGATCGAGGTGTACGACACCAGCCGCTTGAGGTCGTTCTGGCCGACCGCCAGCAGCGCGGCGTAGATGATGCCGATCACGCCGAGCGCCAGCGCCCACGGGGCGAACCACCTCGACGCCTCGGGGAAGAGCGGCAGGCAATACCGCAGGATCCCGAAGGTGCCGACCTTGTCCAGCACGCCGACGAGCAGTGCGGCCGCGCCGGCCGGGGCCGCGCCACCGGCGTCCGGCAGCCAGGTGTGGAACGGGAAGAACGGCGCCTTGATCGCGAACGCGAGGAAGAAGCCGAGGAACAGCCAGCGGGCCGTGTCGGTGGCGAACTCGGCCTGGCTGAGCGCCTGCCAGTCGAAGGTCTTCCCGCCGACCACCCAGAGGCCGATCACCGCGGCCAGCATGAACAGGCCGCCGACCAGGGAGTAGAGGAAGAACTTGACCGCCGCGTACTGCCGCTGGTGGCCGCCGTAGCTGCCGATGAGGAAGTACATCGGCACCAGCATGACCTCGAAGAACACGTAGAACAGGAAGACGTCGGCGGCGGCGAAGACGCCGATCATCGTGCACTCGAGGACGAGCAGCAGCGCGAAGTAGACCGGCACCGAGCGCTTGGACGACTCGGCGTCGTGCCACGACGCCAGGATCACCAGCGGCACCAGGATCGCGATGAGCATCAGCATGACCAGCGCGATGCCGTCTACCTCGAAGGTGAAGTTGACGCCCCAGTTCGGGATCCACGCGTACGACTCGCGGAACTGGAACCGGTCACCGTCGGCCTGGAAGGCGATCCACATGGCCACCGACAGCACCAGCACCAGCAGCGACCAGCCGAACGCCACCACCTTGGCCAGGTCCGGGTTGCGCCGCGGCAGCAGCGCCACGATCAGGGCACCGACCAGCGGTGCCACGGTCAGCACCGAGAGGAACGGGAAGTTGGACATTATTCGGCCTTACCTCCGTCGTGACTGCGTGGCCCGCCGGCGGGGGCGGCCGCGTTGAGGTCGATCACGCCAGCCACCCCGCCTGCACCGCCAGGAACGCCGCCACCACGAGCAGCGCGCCGGTCAGGATCGAGGTCGCGTACGACCGCACGAAACCGGTCTGCAGCCGCCGGAGCCGGCCCGAGCCCCCGCCCACCGCGGCGGCGAGGCCGTTGACCAGCCCGTCGACGCCCCGGTTGTCGAGGAACACCAGCGCCCGGGTGAGGAAGATGCCCGGCTTCTCGAAGACCGCCTCGTTGACGGCGTCCGTGTAGAGGTTCTTGCGGGCGGCGGTGACCAGCACGCCGGCCGGCTGCGGCTCGGTGGCCGTGCCGTTGCGGAACAGGAACCAGGCCAGCCCGGCGCCGAGCACGGTCACCAGCAGGGAGAGCGTGGTGATCAGCCAGTGCGCGAGGACGGCCTCGTGGCCCTCCTCCTGGCCGCCCAGGCCGGCGGTCGCCTCCAGCCAGTCGGGCACGGACGTGGCGAGCAGGAAGCCCGCCCCGACCGAGCCGATGGCCAGCAGGACCAGCGGGACGGTCATCAGCTTCGGCGACTCGTGCGGGTGCTCGATGTCCTCGGTCCAGCGTGCCGGGCCGTGGAAGGTGAGCACGAACAGCCGGGTCATGTAGAACGCGGTGAGCCCGGCGCCGAGCAGCGCGGCCAGGCCGAAGAGCCAGGCCGTCCAGCCCTCCCGCTCGAACGCGGCCACGATGATCGGCTCCTTCGAGAAGAAGCCGGAGAACGGGAACATGCCGATGATGGCCAGCCAGCCCATCATGAAGGTCAGCCAGGTGACCTTCATGTACTTCGACAGCTTGCCGAAGCGCCGGATGTCCACCTGGTCGTTCATGCCGTGCATGACCGAGCCGGCGCCGAGGAACATGTTGGCCTTGAAGAATCCGTGCGCCAGCAGGTGCACGATGGCCAGCGCGTACGCCGCGCCGCCCAGGCCGACGCCGAGGAACATGTAGCCGATCTGGCTCACCGTGGACCAGGCCAGCACCCGCTTGATGTCGTCCTTGGCCGCGCCGATGACGCAGCCCATCAGCAGGGTGACGGCGCCGACGCTGACCACCACGAGCTGGAGGGTGTGGTCGGCCGAGAAGATCGGGTTGGAGCGGGCGATCAGGTAGACGCCCGCGGTGACCATGGTGGCCGCGTGGATGAGCGCGGAGACCGGGGTCGGGCCCTCCATGGCGTCCGGCAGCCACGCCTGGAGCGGGAACTGGCCGGACTTGCCCGTGGCGCCGAGCAGGAGCAGCAGGCCGAGCACCAGCACGGTGGTGCTGCTCAGCGCGCCGACGCCGTTGAAGACCTCGTCGTACTGGGTGGTGCCCAGCATGGCGAACATGACGAAGATGCCGATGGCCAGGCCGGCGTCGCCGACCCGGTTCATGAGGAACGCCTTCTTGCCGGCGGTGGCCGCGCTCGGCCGGCCGTACCAGAAGGAGATCAGCAGGTACGACGCCAGACCGACGCCCTCCCAGCCGAAGTAGAGCATCACGTAGTTGTTGCCGAGCACCAGCAGCAGCATGGCGGCGACGAACAGGTTGAAGTACCCGAAGAACCGACGGCGGCCCTCGTCGTGCGCCATGTACTCGACCGCGTAGAGGTGGATCAGGAAACCCACCCCGGTGATCAGCAGGACGAAGACGGCGGCCAGCGGGTCGAAGAGCAGACCGAAGTCCACCTTGAGGTCGCCGACCGTGATGAACTGCCAGAGGCTCTGCTCGACCTGCTTGTTCTCCAGGCCACGGAGCTGGAAGAAGTAGGTCAGGCCGAGCACGAAGGCGGCGCCGATGGCCGCCACGCCCAGCCAGTGACCCCAGCGGTCCGCCCGCTTGCCGAGCAGCAGCAGGATCGCCGCGCTCACCAGCGGGATGGCCACCAGCAGCCAGACACTGCCCAGAAGCCCGCTGGCCTGGGCGAATTCCACAGTCTCTTCCACCAGGAGCCCCTCAGTACTTCAGCAGGTTGGCGTCGTCGACGCTCGCCGAGCGCCGGGTCCGGAAGATCGACATGATGATGGCGAGCCCGACCACGACCTCGGCCGCGGCCACCACCATCACGAAGAACGCCATGATCTGGCCGTTCAGGTCGCCGTTGATGCGGCTGAACGTGACAAGCGTCAGGTTGGCCGCGTTGAGCATCAGCTCGACACACATGAACAGCACGATCGCGTTGCGCCGGACCAGCACGCCGACGGCGCCGATGGTGAACAGCACCGCCGCGAGGATCAGGTAGTAGTCCGGGGTCATTTGTCGGTCCCCTTCAGCGTGGTCTCCTCGGCGGTCAGCTCCCGCACCGGCAGGATCTCCGGGATGCTGCGGTCGGTCAGCCGGCCGTCGGGCAGGCGGGCCGGGGTGGCCACCGAGGACGACGTGGCGAAGACGCCCGGTCCGGGTTTCGGGCCGGGGTAGTTGCCGGGCCGGAACCGGGCCTTCATGGTGGCGACCTGGTCCATCCGGTCCTGCTTGCGCCGCTCCACGTGCGCCAGCACCATCGCGCCGACCGCCGCCGTGATGAGCAGCGCGGAGGTCAGCTCGAAGGCGAAGACGTACCTGGTGAAGAGCAGCCGGGCGATGCCCTGCACGTTGCCCTCGGCGTTCGCCCGGTCGAGGCCGACGGCCCGCACGCCCTCCAGCGCCCGGTAGAGCCCGGAGCCGATCAGGCCGGCGAAGCCGAGCCCGAGCACCACCGCGGCGACCCGCTGGCCGCGCAGCGTCTCGATCAGCGAGTCGGAGGCGTCCCGGCCGACCAGCATGAGCACGAACAGGAACAGCATCATGATCGCGCCGGTGTAGACGATGATCTGCACCATGCCGATGAACGGCCCGGCCTGGAGCACGTAGAACACGCCCAGGCACAGCATGGTCAGCACCAGCCAGAGCGCCGAGTGCACCGCGTTGCGCGCCCAGACCATGCCGATGGCCCCGAGGAGGGCCAGCGGGGCGAGGATCCAGAAGGTAACCTGCTCACCTCCGGACACCTGGCTCGCCGCGGCGAGCACCGTCTGACTGGTCATGCTCCTGCTCCCTTGCCCGCCTCGGCCCGCTGGGCGGCCTGCTCGGCGCCGGGGAAGGTCACGCCGGGGTGCTCCTCCACCTGGTACCGGCCCGGGCCCATCGGCGAGTGCTCGGCGCCGGCCGAGGTGCCCGGGTTGGTCAGCGCGCCGACGTAGTAGTCCTTCTCGCTGTCGCCCAGCCGCATCGGGTGCGGCGGCTGCTCCATGCCCGGCAGCAGCGGCGCGAGCAGCTGCTCCTTCGTGAAGATCAGGTCCTGCCGGTTGTCCCGCGCCAGCTCGTACTCGTTGCTCATGGTGAGCGAGCGGGTCGGGCAGGCCTCGATGCAGAGCCCGCAGAAGATGCACCGGGCGTAGTTGATCTGGTAGACGCTGGCGTACCGCTCACCCGGGGAGAAGCGCTGCTCCTCGGTGTTGTCGCCGCCCTCCACGTAGATCGCGTCCGCCGGGCAGGCCCAGGCGCACAGCTCGCAGCCGATGCACTTCTCCAGCCCGTCCGGGTGTCGGTTGAGGATGTGCCGCCCGTGGTAGCGCGGCGCCGAGACCGGCGGCTTGAACGGGTAGTCGGTGGTGACGACCTTCTTGAACATGTGCGAGAAGGTGACCCCGAAGCCCTTGAACGTTCCGGTGATCGCGCCCACGTCACACCTCCCCTGACTCGGAGCCGGCGACGACGTTTGCCGGCTCCCGCTCGGCGACCACGCGCTTGATACGCGGGCTCGGCGGAACCTGAAGATCCATCGGCGGCAGCGGGAAGCTGCCGTGTGGACGGCTGTTCACCTGCTCCTGGAGCGGCGGCTTCGGCGCCTTCTTCCGGCTCGGCCAGAAGAGGGTGGCCAGAAGGAGCACGCCCGCGCCGATGCCGGTCGCGAGCAGCCGGTCCTTGGTCTGCCAGTCCTCGATCGAGCGGAGGCCGCTCAGCACCAGGATCCAGACCAGGTTGATCGGCAGCAGGACCTTCCAGCCGAAGCGCATGAACTGGTCGTAGCGGAGCCGGGGCAGGGTGCCCCGCAGCCAGACGAAGACGAAGACCAGGATGATGACCTTGCCGAAGAACCAGAGCATCGGCCACCAACCCGAGTTGGCGCCCGCCCAGAGCGTGATCGGCCAGGGTGCCCGCCAGCCGCCGAGGAAGAGCGTGGTGGTGACCGCGGACATGGTCACCATCGAGACGTACTCGGAGAGCATGAACAGCGCGAACTTGAGCGAGCTGTACTCGGTCATGAAGCCCGCGACCAGCTCCGACTCCGCCTCGGGCAGGTCGAACGGCGCCCGGTTGGTCTCACCGACCATGGCGATGAAGAAGATGATGAAGCTGGGCAGCAGCAGGATCGCGTACCAGCCCGGGGCCGGGACCTGCTGGCCGGCGATGGTCAGCTCGGTGGCGTCCCCCTGCGCGGCGACGATCCCGCTCGTCGACATCGTGCCGGCGGTCATGAACACCGCCACGATGCTCAGGCCCATGGCGACCTCGTACGAGATCATCTGGGCGCTGGACCGGAGACCGCCGAGCAGCGGGTACGTCGAGCCGGAGGCCCAGCCGCCGAGCACGATGCCGTAGATGCCCATCGAGGAGCAGGCGAGGATCACCAGCACCGCCACCGACACGTCGGTGACCTGCAGCGGCGTGTGGTGACCGAAGATGCTCACCACCGGGCCGAACGGCACCACCGACAGCGAGGTGACGGCGCAGATCACCGAGATGGTCGGCGCGAAGAAGAACACCACCTTGTCGGCCGTCCGCGGGAGGATGTCCTCCTTGAAGGCCATCTTCAGACCGTCGGCGAGGGTCTGCAGCAGGCCGAACGGGCCGACCTGGTTCGGGCCGGGCCGGACCGCCATGCGGCCGACCACCCGCCGCTCGAACCAGACGCCGAGCAGCGTGGCCAGCAGGCCGAAGACGAACGCGAAGACGATCTTCCCGAGGACCAGCCACCACGGGTCCCTGCCGAAGTCGGCAAGCGTCGGGTCCTGCGCCGCGAGGTAGAGGTTCACTGGACACTCCCGGTGTTGAGGAGCGGACCCGGGCGGCCGGCCACGTCGGCGGCGACCGCCGCGGCCGAGACCGTGACGACCTCACCGGACGTCGCGCCGAGGCTGCGCCGGACGGTCGAGCCGGGTGAGTTGGTCGGCAGCCAGACGACGCCGTCCGGCATCTCGGTGATCGCCGCCGGCAGGGTGACCGCGCCGCGGTCGGTGCCGACGGTCACCGGGTCGCCGTCCGCGACGCCGAGCGCCTCGGCGGTGCCCTTGCCCAGCCGGACCACCGGCGGGCGGGCCGTGCCGGCGAGGTGCTCGTCGCCGTCGGTGAGGCTGCCCAGGTCGAGCAGCTGGTGCCAGGTGGCCAGCACGGCCTCGCCGACGCCGGGCTGCGGCACGGCGACCGGCTCGACGGACGGGGCGGACGGCCGGTCCACCCGGGTCGGCGGCAGCGCGCCCAGCTCCCGGCGGACGCTCTGCACGTCGCCGGTGCCGAGCCGCACGTCGAGCTGCGCGGCGATCGCGTCGAGCACCCGGCCGTCGGTCATCGCCCCGGTGTCCAGCACCCTCTCGAAGGGGCGCAGCCGGCCCTCCCAGTCCAGGAAGCTGCCGGCCTTCTCGACCACCGGGGCGACCGGCAGGACCACGTCGGCCCGGCGGGCCACCGCGCTCATCCGCAGCTCCAGGCTGACCAGGAACGGCACCGCGTCCAGGGCCTGCTCGGCCAGGCGCGGGTCGGCCAGGTCGGCCGGGTCGACGCCGGCCACCACGAGGGCGCCGATCTGGCCGTTGGCCGTGGCCGTGAGGATGCCGTCGGTGTCCCGGCCGGCCTGGCTCGGGATCACCCCGGCCGGGATGTCCCACGCCTCGCCCAGCTCGGCGCGGGCGGCCGGCTCGGTGACCACGCGGCCGCCGGGGAGCAGGTTGGGCAGGCAGCCCGCGTCGACCGCGCCGCGGTCACCCGCGCGCCGCGGCACCCAGGCCAGCTTGGCCCCGGTACGCCGGGCCACGTCCGCCGCGGCGGAGAGGCCGCCGGGCACCGCGCCCAGCCGCTCGCCGACGATCAGGACGGCGCCCGGCTGGCTCAGCGCCTCGGCCACCGTGGCGTGCTCGGCCAGCACGCTGGCCTCCTCGCCCGGCACCACCCGGGCCAGCTTGGCCCCGAGCTTCTCCAGGCCGCGGGTCGCGAACGGCGCGAGCGCGTACACGGTGAGCTTCTTCTTCAGGTACGCCTTGCGCAGCCGCAGGAAGAGGATGGGGCACTCCTCCTCCGGCTCCAGGCCGACCAGCACCACGGCGGGCGCGTTCTCCACGTCCGCGTAGGTCACGTCGGTGACCCCGGCGACGCTGCTGGCCAGGAAGTCGGCCTCCTCGCGGGAGACCGGGCGGGCCCGGAAGTCGATGTCGTTGGTGTGCAGCGCGACCCGCGCGAACTTCGCGTACGCGTAGGCGTCCTCGACGGTGAGCCGGCCGCCGGTCAGCACCGCCGTGCCCCGCTCGCCGTCCCGGGCGGCGCGCAGCCCTTCGGCGGCCCGGGTCAGCGCCTCGCTCCAGGACGCCTCGCGCAGCTCACCGGTCTTCTCGTCCCGCACCAGCGGGGTGGTGAGCCGGTCGAACGCGCGGGCGTACTGGAAGCCCCAGCGGCCCTTGTCGCAGTTCCACTCCTCGTTCACCGCCGGGTCGTCACCGGCCAGCCGGCGCAGCACCTTGCCGCGCCGCCAGTCGGTGCGCTGGGCGCAGCCGGCCGCGCAGTGCTCGCAGGCGCTGGGGGTGGAGACCAGGTCGAACGGGCGGGCCCGGAACCGGTACTGCGCGCCGGTCAGCGCGCCCACCGGGCAGATCTGCACGGTGTTGCCGGAGAAGTACGAGTTGAAGGGAACGTCCCCCGCGTCGCCGTCCTCGCCATAAGCGTCGTCCCGGTAGATGTTGATCTCCTCGGCGGACGACCGGCCCATCAGGTCGATGAACTTGTCGCCGGCGATCTCCTCGGAGAACCGGGTGCAGCGCTGGCAGAGCACGCAGCGCTCGCGGTCGAGCAGCACCTGGGTGCTGATCGGCAGCGGCTTCGGGTACTCCCGCTTGTGCTCGTGGAACCGCGAGTCGGTGCGGCCGGTGGACATGGCCTGGTTCTGCAGCGGGCACTCGCCGCCCTTGTCGCACATCGGGCAGTCGAGGGGGTGGTTGAGGAGCAGCAGCTCCATCACCCCCTCCTGGGCCTTCTTGGCGACCGGGGAGGTGAGCTGGGTCCGCACCACCATGCCGTCGGCCACGGTCTGGGTGCAGGAGGCGACCGGCTTGCGCTGGCCCTCCACCTCCACCAGGCACTGCCGGCAGGCGCCGGCCGGGGCCAGCAGCGGGTGGTCGCAGAAGCGCGGGATCTCGGTGCCCAGCTGCTCGGCGACCCGGATCAGCAGCGCCCCCTTCGGGGCGGTGACCTGGACGCCGTCGATGGTCAGGGTGACGGTCTCGGTCTGCTTGGCTACGTCGGTCATCAGTGGGCTCCCACCAGCTGCTTCTCGGAGAGCTTCGGCGCGGTACGTCCCTCGATGTAGTCGAGGTAGTCCTGCTTGAAGTACTTCAGCGACGAGGTCACCGGACTGGTCGCACCGTCACCCAGGCCGCAGAACGAACGGCCGAGGATGTTGTCGCAGGTGTCGAGCAGGGTGTCCAGGTCCTCGTGGGTGCCCTGGCCGGCGAGGATCCGCCGGTAGACCCGGACCATCCAGTAGTTGCCCTCGCGGCACGGGGTGCACTTGCCGCACGACTCGTGGTGGTAGAACTCCAGCCACCGGTAGGTCGCGTACACCGGGCAGTCCTGGTCGGAGAAGATCTGCGTGGCCGTGGTGCCCAGGATCGAGCCGGCCGCCGCCACCCCCTCGAAGTCCAGCGGCACGTCCAGGTGCTCGGCGGTGAGCAGCGGCGTCGACGAGCCGCCCGGGGTCCAGAACTTCAGGTTGTGCCCGGGCTGCATGCCGCCGGCCAGCTCGATCAGCTCGCGCAGGGTGATGCCCATCGAGCACTCGAACTGGCCCGGGTTGGCGATGCGGCCGGAGAGCGAGTAGATCATCGGGCCGGACGACTTCTCGGTGCCCATGGTCTTCCACCAGTCGGCGCCGCCCAGCACGATGTACGGCACGCTGGCGATGGTGCCGACGTTGTTCACCACGGTCGGGCTGGCGTACAGGCCGTGGGTCGCCGGGAACGGCGGGCGGAGCCGGGGCTGGCCCCGGAAGCCCTCCAGCGAGTCCAGCAGCGCGGTCTCCTCGCCGCAGATGTACGCCCCGGCGCCGGAGTGCACCACCAGGTCGAGGTCGAAGCCGCTGCCCTGGATGTTCCGGCCGAGGTAGCCCTTGGCGTACGCCTCCCGCACGGCGTTGCGCAGCCGGCGGGCGGCGTGCACAGCCTCGCCGCGGATGTAGATGTACGCCCGGTTGGCGCGGATCGCGTACGAGGCGATGATGACGCCCTCGACCAGCGAGTGCGGGTCGTGGGTCATCAGCGGCAGGTCCTTGCAGGTGCCCGGCTCGCCCTCGTCGGCGTTCACGACCAGGTAGTGCGGCTTGCCGTCGCCCTGCGGGATGAAGCCCCACTTGAGACCGGTCGGGAAGCCGGCGCCACCGCGGCCGCGCAGCCCGGAGTCCTTGATCAGCTGGATCAGGTCGTCCGGGTGCGCCTTGAGCGCCTTGCGCAGGGCGGCGTAGCCGTCCAGCTTCTCGTAGGTGCCGATCCGCCAGGCGTCCGGCGACAGCCAGCGCTTGGTGAGCACCGGCGTCAGCTTGGCCAGCGTCTCCGGCCGAGGAGCGGTCACTTCTGGACCCCCGTTCCGCTCGCGTCCGCCGGGGTCGTGCCGTTGCCGCCCGAGGACGCTTCGTTGAGGTTGCGCTGCTGCGCCCCGGCCTCGTCGCCGGCGGGCTTGCCGTCACCGGCCGGCGGGTTGGCCGCCGCCCCGGCGTCCTCCGCCGCCTGCGCGTCGCGGGGCGCCGGCGCCGTGGTGTCCGTCGGGACCCTGGTGCCGGGGGCGTCCGGCACCGCGGTGCTCGCGTCCGGCTGCCGGGTCTCGGCGGTACGCACCTGCGGCGACTTGTCGTCCGGCGCCTTGACGTCCGGCGCGGTGCTGCCGGTGGGGGCGGACGCCCCGTCGCCACCCTTGACCGGAGCGGCGGCGGCCTCGGCCGGGGCCGGCTTGGCGGCCTCCGCCTTCGCCTTCGCCTCGGCGGCGGCCTTGTCGGCCTCGGCCTTGCTGCGGATCGGGGTGTTCGGGTCGAAGCCCGGCACCGAGATGCCGTGCTGCTCGGCCAGGCGCAGGCCGCGCAGGGTGGGCTCGCCCGGCCCGCCGTCCGCCACCGCGCCGTCCCGCTCGTCGGCGAAACCGGCGAGCTGGACGGCCATCTCCTTGAGGGTGCACAGCCGGGCACCCCGGGTCGGCATCGGCCGCCCGCCGGCCCGCAGCTCCTCCACCACGCCGAGCGCGCCCTGCGGGTCGACGTTGTCGAAGAAGTCGTAGTTGACGGTCATGACCGGGCCGTAGTCGCACGCCGCCAGGCACTCGGCGTGCTCCAGCGTGATCGTGCCGTCGGCGGTGGTCTCGTCGTGCCCGACGCCCAGGTGCTCGGCGAGGGTGTCGTAGACCTCCTGGCCGCCGAGCACGTTGCACATGGTGTTGGTGCAGACGCTGACCAGGTAGTCACCGGTCGGCTTGCGCTTGTACATCGTGTAGAAGGTGGCGACCGCGCCGACCTGGGCCTTGTTCAGGCCGAGCACCTCGGCACAGAACTCGACCCCGGCCGGGGAGACGTACCCCTCCTCGGACTGGACCAGGTGCAGCAGCGGCAGCAGCGCCGAGCGGGACCGGTCCGCCGGGTACCGGGCGATGATCTCCCGCGCCCGCTCCCGGGTCTCTTCAGTGAAAGTCGTCATCGGTCACAACCGCCCATCACGGGGTCCAGCGAGGCGCCACCGGCGATAACGTCGGCGATCAGGCCGCCCTCGGCCATCGCCGGGAGGGCCTGGAGGTTCACGAAGCTCGGCTCCCGGTAGTGCACCCGGTAGGGCCGGGTGCCGCCGTCCGAGACCGCGTGCACGCCGAGCTCGCCGCGGGGCGACTCGACGGCGACGTACACCTGGCCCGGCGGGACCCGGAAGCCCTCGGTGACGAGCTTGAAGTGGTGGATCAGCGACTCCATCGACTGACCCATGATCTTGGCGACGTGCTCGAGCGAGTTGCCCATGCCGTCGACGCCGATGGCGAGCTGCGCCGGCCAGGCGATCTTGCGGTCGGCCACCATGACCGGGCCCGGCTTGAGCCGGTCGAGGGCCTGCTCGACCAGCTTCAGCGACTCCCGGATCTCGGCCAGCCGGACCAGGTAGCGGCCCCAGACGTCGCCGTCGGTGTGCGTCGGCACGTCGAACTCGTACGTCTCGTAGCCGCAGTACGGCATGGTCTTGCGCAGGTCCCAGGCGAGACCGGCGGAGCGCAGCACCGGGCCGGTGACGCCGAGCGCGAGGCAGCCGGTCACGTCGAGCACGGCGACGTTCTTCGTCCGCTCGATCCAGATCGGCTGGCCGGAGAGGAGGTCCTCGTACTCCTTGAGCTTCTTCGGCATCAGCTTGAGGAAGTCCCGGATCTTGACGATCGCCTCGTCCGGCACGTCCTGCGCCACCCCGCCCGGCCGCACGTACGCGTGGTTCATGCGCAGGCCGGTGATGGTCTCGAAGATGTCGAGGATGTACTCCCGCTCGCGGAAGCCGTACAACATCATGTTGATCGCGCCGAGCTCCATGCCGGTGGTGGCCAGCCAGACCAGGTGCGACGAGATGCGGTTGAGCTCCATCATCAGCACCCGGATGGTGGTGGCCCGCTCGGTCACCTCGTCGGTGATGCCGAGCAGCTTCTCCACCGCGAGCGCGTACGCCGTCTCGTTGAACAGCGGGGAGAGGTAGTCCATCCGGGTCACGAAGGTCGAGCCCTGGACCCAGTTGCGGTATTCGAGGTTCTTCTCGATGCCGGTGTGCAGGTAGCCGACGACCGAGCGGGCCTCGCGGACCGTCTCACCCTCCAGCTCCAGGATCAGCCGGAGCACGCCGTGCGTGGACGGGTGCTGCGGACCCATGTTGACGACGATCCGCTCGTCGTTGATCGGGTCGGTGCCGGAGACGACCTGGTCCCAGTCCCCACCGGTGACGGTGAAGACCTTGCCCTCGGTGGTCTCGCGCTCGGTCGCGTAGTTCGACGTCGTCACTGGTACGACCTCCGCTTGTCCGGCGGCGGGATCTCCGCGCCCTTGTACTCGACGGGCACACCGCCGAGGGGGTAGTCCTTGCGCTGCGGGTACCCCTCCCAGTCGTCCGGCATGAGGATCCGGGTCAGGTTGGGGTGGCCGTCGAAGACGATGCCGAACATGTCGTACGTCTCCCGCTCCTGCCAGTCGGCGGTCGGGTAGACGGCGGTGACGCTCGGCAGGTGCGGGTCCTCGGCGGAGACCGCGGCCTCCAGCCGGACCCGGCGCCGGTAGGTCATCGAGGTGAGCTGGTAGACCACGTGCAGCCGGCGCCCGTCCGCGCCCAGGTAGTCCACGCCGGACACCGAGGAGCAGAGCTCGAAGCGGAGCGCCAGGTCGTCGCGCATCACCTGGCAGACCTCGGCGATCCGCTCCGGGCGGACGTGCAGGGTCAGCTCGCCCCGGTCGACCACGACCTTCTCGATCGCGTCGCCGAACTGGGGGTACGCCTCCTCCAGCGCGTCGCGGACCTCGTCGAAGTAACCCCCGTACGGGCGGGCGGCCTCCTCGATCGGCTTGCGCTGGCGGACCAGGCCGCCGTAGCCGGAGACGTCGCCGGTGCCCTGGTTGCCGAACATGCCGCGCCCGGCCGGGCTGGCCGGCGGGTACTCGGCCGGGGCGGTGCCGCTGGCGCCGGCCGGGGTCGTCGGGACCGGCACGCCGCCGTCGTTGTTCTTGTCGTTCGGTGCCGTCATTTCGGACCCCCCTGCGACTGGAGGTGGTTCTGCGCCTTCATCCAGTTCTCGATCCGCAACTGCTCCTCGCGCCCCTCGCGGACCGCCTTCGTCCACTCGGCGCGCCGGGCCTTGTCGTTGCGGTACGACGACGGCATCGAGCCGTAGGGCACGACGGGCACGTCACCGCGCTCCTTGCGGGCCTCCAGCATCTTGCGGCCGTTCGCGCCCAGCGGCTCGTACATGATCTTCTCGCGGAGCTTGAGCACCGCGTCGATGAGCATCTCGGGCCGGGGTGGGCAGCCCGGGAGGTACATGTCGACCGGCACGATGTGGTCGACGCCCTGCACGATGGCGTAGTTGTTGAACATGCCGCCGCTGCTGGCGCAGACACCCATCGAGATGACCCAGCGGGGCTCGGCCATCTGGTCGTAGATCTGCCGCAGCACCGGGGCCATCTTCTGGCTCACCCGGCCGGCCACGATCATCAGGTCCGCCTGCCGCGGCGAGGCCCGGAAGACCTCCATGCCCCAGCGGCCCATGTCGTAGTGCGGACCACCGGCGGCCATCATCTCGATGGCACAGCAGGCCAGGCCGAAGGTGGCGCCCCAGACGGACGACTTCCGCGACCAGTTGACCAGCTTCTCCACGGAGGTGAGCAGGACGCCGGCCGGGAGCTTCTCCTCGATGCCCATCTGACGTACCTCCCTCAGTCCCAGTCCAGGCCGCCGCGCCGCCAGACGTAGGCGTAGGCGACGAAGACCGCGACGATGAACAGGACCATCTCCACGAAGCCGAAGATCGGCAGGGCGTCGAAGGAGACCGCCCAGGGGTAGAGGAAGATGATCTCGATGTCGAAGACGATGAAGAGCATCGCCGTCAGGTAGAACTTGATCGGGAACCGGCCGCCGCCGACCGGCTGCGGGCTCGGTTCGATGCCGCACTCGTACGCCTCGAGCTTGGCCTTGTTCAGACGCCGGGGGCCGGCGAATCGGGCGGCGGCCACGGAGAACAGCGCGAACCCCGCGGCGAGGGCGAACAGCCCGATGATCGGTGCGTAAGGAGAGAGCGTCATCGTTGTCCCCTGCTCATCCTTCCCTGACCTCGGTGGTTGGCGAAAATCACACTATTCACGTCCCTCACGACCTCGACGGCGGGGGTCGATCTTTGTCGGTCCCGGGGGCCGGGACCGGTGGTCTACACGGCGGGTGCCACCCTCGTCATCGCGTTGATGACCCGGTCCATGGCGTCGCCGCCCCGGGGATCGGTGAGGTTGGCCAGCAGCTTGAGCACGAAGCGCATGAGCATCGGGTGCGGCATGCCGTGCTTGGTGGCCATCCGCATGACCTCGGGACGACCGATGAGCTTCACGAAGATCCCGCCGAGCCGGTAGTAGCCGCCGAAGCGGGCCTTCAGCTCCTGCGGGTAGGCCAGCAGCGCCCGCTCCCGCTCCGCGCCGGCCGGCCGGGCCAGCGCCTGCACCGCCACCTCGGCGGCCAGCTCGCCGGACTCCATGGCGTACGCGATGCCCTCACCGTTGAACGGGTTGACCATGCCGCCGGAGTCGCCGACCAGCAGGACCCCGCGGGTGTAGTGCGGGACCCGGTTGAAGCCCATGGGCAGCGCGGCGCCGAGGATCGGCCCCTCCGCGTTGGCCTCGTCGGTCATCCCCCAGTCCTCGGGGGTGTTGGCCAGCCAGTCGGTGAGCAGCCGCCGGTAGTTCGTCTTGCCGAACGCCGAGGAGGAGTTGAGGACGCCCAGGCCGACGTTCACCCGGCCGTCGCCGAGACCGAAGATCCAGCCGTAGCCGGGCAGCAGCGCGTCGTTCCCCTTGGCCCGCAGCTCCAGCCAGGACTCCAGGTAGTCGTCGTCGTGCTTCGCCGCCGAGCGGTAGTAGCGGCGGACCGCCACGCCGATCGGCCGGTCCTCCCGCTTGGCCAGCCCGAGGGCGAGGGGGAAGCGGCCGGAGACGCCGTCGGCGGCGACCACCAGCGGCGCGTGGAAGGTGGCCGGCTCCTTGTCCGGGCCCACCTCGGCCTGCACCCCGATCACGCGGTCGTCCGCGTCGAGCACCGGGGTCAGCACGTTGACGCTGGTGCGCAGCTTCGCCCCGGCGGCGACGGCCCGCTGCGCGAGCAGGTCGTCGAAGTCGAGCCGGGTCCGGACCAGGCCGTAGTTGGGGAAGCTGGCCAGGTCGGGCCAGTCCAGTTCCAGGCGTACCCCGCCGCCGATCACCCGCAGGCCCTTGTTGTGCAGCCAGCCGGCCTCGGGCGAGGTGTCCACGCCCATCCGGATGAGCTGCCGCACGGCCCGGGGCGTGAGCCCGTCGCCGCAGACCTTCTCCCGGGGAAATTCGGTCTTCTCCAGCAGCAGCACGCGTACGCCGTGCCGCGCCAGGTGGTACGCCGTCGCCGATCCTCCGGGACCGGCGCCCACGACGATGACGTCGGCGTCGTTCTCCACCGCGGTCATCCGCGCCTCCTCCCGCATGCTCGTGAAATGCTTCACAAGCCGATCGGGTTGGAGTCTATGACCGGCGTTACACCTGTATGCGCTGAGGGGGGCCTAACTCGCGGAAACAGGTCGGCACGGGTGCGTCCGGCGGTCAGGAGCGGGCGGCGGTGGCCGGCCCCAGGCCGGCGTCGAGCCGGATCGCCTCCGGCAGGTGATCGCGCAGCGCGCCGCCGGCCGCGCGGTCGAGTGCGGCCAGCACCTCGGCGACCACCTGACGGACGTCGGCGGGATCCGCGCCGGCCAGCTCCCGGAGCTGCGCGATGAGTTCCGCCGCGTCGTCGTCGGTGGTCGCTCGGTCGGGTCCCGTCATGGGGGCGAGCTTACGGAACAATGTAGACCCAAAAAGGGATATTCACGAAAAGGACCGGTTTGTCACCGACCCGGGCGTCACTCCCGGGTCGCGCGGTGCAGCGCCACGACGCCGCCGGTCAGGTTGCGCCAGGCCACCCGGCCCCAGCCGGCCGCGCCGATCCGCGCGGCCAGCGCCGCCTGGTCCGGCCACGCCCGGATGGACTCGGCCAGGTAGACGTAGGCGTCGGGGTTGCTGGACACCGTGCGCGCCACCGCCGGCAGCGACCGCATCAGGTACGACAGGTAGACGGTGCGGAACGCCGGGTTGACCGGGGTGCTGAACTCGCAGACCACCAGCCGGCCGCCGGGCCTGGTGACCCGGGCCAACTCCCGCAGCGCCGCGTCGGTGTCGTTGACGTTGCGCAGCGCGAAGGAGATGGTGACCGCGTCGAAGCTGGCGTCGGCGAAGGGCAGCCGCAGGGCGTCCCCGGCGAGCAGCGGCACCCCCGGCCGGGTGCGCTTGCCGGCGTACAGCATGCCGAGCGACAGGTCGGCGCCCACCGCGTACGCCCCGGAGTGGGCCAGCTCCTCGGTCGAGACGCCGGTGCCGGCGCCCACGTCCAACACCCGCTCGCCGGGCCGCAGCCCCAGCGCCGCCCGGGTGGCCCGCCGCCAGGACCGGTCCTGCCCGAAGGAGAGCACCGTGTTGGTCAGGTCGTAGCGGGCGGCCACGCCGTCGAACATGGCGGCGACCTCGTGCGGCTGCTTGTCCAGGCTGGCGCGCTGGCCCTGGGGGGTACGGCTCACGTCTCCACTCTGCCAGCCGGCCCGCGCCCGGCTCCCCCCGGGTACGCGGAGGGGCGGGGTGGTCACCCACCCCGCCCCTCGGTGTCCGGGTTGGTCAGTCCTCGGCCCGCTCGTCGGTCGGGGTGACGAGGACCACCTTCCGGCGGCGGGAGAGCACCAGCAGCGCCCCGCCGGCCAGCAGGATGGCCGCGCCGACCCCACCGATGAGCCCGACCTGCACACCGGTCACCGGCAGGCCACCGCCCGCGCCGCCACCCTCGGTCGGCGCGGGGCTCGCCGTCGCGCCGCCGGTCGGGGTCGGCCCGGCGGTCGGCGTCGGCTCGGCCGTCGGGGTCGGGGTCGGGGTCGGGGTGGGTTGCGTGGTCAGGTCCACGAAGACGTCGAACTGGGCCGTGTTGTCACCGTCGTCGGTCTCGGTGAAGGTGCGCCGCTGCGCCGAGCTGGCCACCCGGGGCTCCTCCTCGGGCGCGCCGGAGGCGGCGTCGAGCCCGGCGGCGAACACGAAGCCGGGGCGGAGCACCGGCTCGGTGACGTCCGCGCCGACCTTCACCCGGACGCCGGCGGTGTAGTACTCGCCCGGCGCCAGCACCGCGCCACCGTCCTCGCAGTACGCCGTGGCCAGCCCGCCCAGATCCTGCTCCTCGCAGCCGTCGGGCAGCTCGGCGAAGGTGACGCCGGCCGGCAGCGTGACGCCGTACGCGACGCCCGTGGCGCGCCGGCTGCCGTCGTTGAAGACGGCCCAGTCCAGCGGGGCCGTCTCGCCCGGCCGCACCGGCTTGAGGCCGGACTCGCCGGCCTCGTCGCCGTCGACCTGCACGTCCGCGTACACGTCCTGCACCCACGTGGTGAGGTCGTAGCCGGGCTCAGTGACGGTGATGTCGTGCTTGACGGTGTTGTTCTTCCGGTCGGGATCGGCGGTGGCCGCGCTGATGGTCACCACCAGCGTGCCCGCGGCGCCCTTGCCGCCCGTGGAGAAGAGCGGGATGCCGAAGTCCTCGGTGGTGCCGGCGGCCAGGTCACCGAGCAGGCAGGAGAACCGGGTGCCGTCGACCTCGCAGCCCTCCGGGAGCACCACGCCGACCTTCCGGGGCTTGAGACCCTTGGTCTCCACGGTGACCCGGACGCCCTTGGCGTCGACGGCGCCGGTCGTGTTGTCCACCTGGAACTTGAACGGCTTGGCCTTGGCCTCCTCGACGCCCTTGGCCAGCTGGTAGCTGAGCGGGATGAGCTGGAGGTCGGCCTGGTCGGCGGCGTGCGCGGGGCCGGCGACGACACCGAGACCGCCGGCCGCCAGAAGGGTGACGACGCCGGCACGGGCCAGCGCCGATCGGTGCAGGAAAGTCATGGATCCCCCGGGGACGGGACGTACCGATGGTTGCGGAACGAACGGACGCTACCGGAGCGACGTCGGGACACGCCAGAACATGGTCGATGAATTCGTCAGTCCTCTGCGGAGACGAAGACAGCAGGGGCGGGATGGTGACCCATCCCGCCCCTGCTGCTGTGCGTTATGTGAACGACCCTCGCGGGCCGATGGAGGACGCCGTCAGGCGGACGACGACAGCGTAACCGGCAGCCCCGTCGCGCGGGCCGAGGTCGCGCTGGTCGCCGCCGTCCTGTTATCTCCGCGGCCAGCGACCCGGTCGTCCGGCCGACGGAACCGGCGTCAGTTGGCCTCGACCAGCGGGAGGGACTTCCCGACGCCGCCGCCCGGCAGGGCGATGGAGGAGAAGTGCGAGACCACCCGGTCGTCGCTCGGGTCGTCGGCCGGGGTGCGGTGCACCGCGAGCCGGTTGTAGAGGGTGTCCCGCTGGGCGGGGATGCGGTCCGCGGTGCGGATCATCGAGATCAGCTCGTGCAGGTTCGAGCGGTGCCGGGCGCCGGCCGAGGAGATGACGTTCTCCTCCAGCATGATCGAGCCGAGGTCGTCCACCCCCATGTGCAGGGCGAGCTGGCCGACGTCCTTGCCGGTGGTCAGCCACGACGCCTGCAGGTGCGGCACCGTCTCGAAGAAGAGCCGGGCCACCGCGACCAGCCGCAGGTACTCCAGCGTGGTCGCCTGGGTGCGGCCCTTCAGGTGGTTGTTCTCCGGCTGGTAGGTCCACGGGATGAACGCGCGGAAGCCGCCGGTGCGGTCCTGCACGTCGCGGATCATCCGCAGGTGCTCGATCCGCTCGGCGTGGGTCTCGCCGGTGCCCATCATCATGGTCGCGGTCGACTCCAGGCCCTGCCGGTGCGCCAGCTCCATGACCTCCAGCCAGCGCGCGCCCGACTCCTTCAGCGGCGCGATCGCCTTCCGCGGCCGGTCCGGCAGCATCTCGGCGCCGGCGCCGGCGATCGAGTCCAGCCCGGCGGCCTTGATCCGGGCGATGGCCTCGTCCAGGCTCACCCCGGAGACCTTCGCCATGTGCAGGATCTCGCTGGGACCGATCGAGTGGATGGCGAGCTGCGGGTACGCCTGCTTGACCGCGGAGAACAGCTCCTCGTAGTACTCCACGCCGTAGTCCGGGTGGTGGCCACCCTGGAGCATCACCTGGGTGGCGCCCAGCTCGACCGCCTCGCCGCACCGGCGCAGGATCTCCTCGGTCGGGTGGGTCCAGCCCTCCTTGTGCTTCGGGGCGCGGTAGAAGGCGCAGAACTTGCACGCCGTCACGCAGACGTTCGTGTAGTTGATGTTGCGGTCGATCAGGTAGGTGACGATGTTGTCCGGGTAGCGCCGCCGGCGCACCGCGTCCGCCGCCTCGCCCAGCCCGTGGAAGGGCGCCTCGGTGTAGAGCAGCAGGGCCTCCTCGGGCGTGATCCGCCCGCCGTCCGCGCCGCGCTGCAGGATGTCGTCGATCTCCCGGCTCACCGTCACGTCCCCGAGGGTACGCCGCTGTGACGCCGAGGCCGTGCGGGGTGCTCCGCGATGTGACGCCTCCGCCGGCTCAGTTCATCCCGGGGCTGGCCACCACGAGGCCGACGGCCTTCGCGGCGCCTAACAGTCGCCGGTCGTAGGTGACGAACGCGACGAAGTCGGCGCCGGCCTGGCGAGCCAGATTCTCCGCCGTGGCGAGGTGGATGGCGTTGAGACCGCGCAGCAGGGGTTCGCCATACGCACCGGCCGCCGCCCGGACCGCCGCGTCGATCTCGACCCGGTAGAGCCGTCCCAGGACGGACGGAACAGCCACCAGCGCCTGTGGCGCGGCACGACGCAACGCTCGCGGCACCTCGACCTCGACCAGGGCCGACGAGACAAGCGGCGCCCCCGCGTGGTCGTTGAGCCAGGCGATCAGATCAGGCGTCTCCTCCTCACGCCGGAGCATCTTGATGACCGCCGCCGAGTCGAGGTAGATCACCAACGCTCCTCGTCCCGCGCGTCCGCCAGGACCGCTGCGACGTCCACGGCAGGGTCGCCGAGCACAGGAGGCATCGGGATCGGCCCTGCCGCGGTCGGTGCGGTCGCCCGCCCCTCGGCAACCAGGCGACCGAGAAGCGCGTCGCCGGCCAGCACCGGGACGAGACGGGCGATCGGCTCTCCGCGATCGGTCACCTCGACGGTCTCACCCGCACGGACCCGCGCCAGCACCCGGCTCGTGTGCTGGTTCAGTTCCCGGACCGCGATCTGCTCCATGCTCCGAGCGTAGAACGGTTTGTTCTACGAGCCGCGTCGACGGGACAACGAATTTGCCGATCCTGGCTTATCGTGCGGTGCTCTCAGACTTCGATCAAGGAACGGCCATGACCGCACCCTCCGCGAACCCACCCCACACCGCGCCCGTGTTCCCGCCCACCAGCACCGAGCTCACCTGCCGCTGCTGCGGCTCGGTGCCCGCCATCAAGGCGACCGTGCGCGGGCACCAGGGTTTCGTCCTCCTCTGGCGCATGCTGAGCCGGCGTGGCCCGTTCTGCCGGTCCTGCGGCATCGCGGTCTGCCGTGACATGACCGCGGACACCCTCTATCAGGGCTGGTGGGGTGCCGCCTCGATGATCCTCACTCCGCTGGTTCTGCTCGGGAACCTCGTCACCCGGGTCCGCCTCGGCCGCCTGGCGGAACCGCAACCTGGGGCCCCGGGCACGCCGGCGGTGCCGGGCAAGCCCGTGTTCCGGCGGGCCGCCGCGCTCGGTCTCCTCATACCCGTGGCCCTCGTCGCCGTCATCGGCTGGTCGATCGCCGACGATCCCGCGTACGCCGCCGTCGGCGACTGCGTCAAGGTGACCGATCTGGTCACCCACTCGAGCGTCAGCGTCGTCGACTGCGGCGATCCGGCCGCCGGCTACGTCATCGTCGGCCGGATCGACGGTGCCACCACCGACGCGCCGTGCGGGCGGTTCTCCGGCGTCGTCGCGAGCTACACCGAGCGGCAGAGGTCGGACGAGTATCTGCTCTGCCTCGGTCCCAACCGCTGACCCCGTCCCTTCCGTCCGCCGATCGTCCCGAGCCCGGGGCGCCCGGCGGGCGGTGGGCGCGGCACCACCCGTGGCGCCCTCAGGCGTCGTAGTCGACCGTGAGCTTGTCGGTGACCGGGCTGGACTGGCAGGTCAGGACGTAGCCGGCGGCCACCTCGTCCGGCTCCAGGGCGTAGTTGCGGGCCATGGTCACCTCGCCGGCGACCACCTTGGCCTTGCAGGTCGAGCAGACCCCACCCTTGCAGGCGTACGGGAGTTCGCCGCGGACCTTGAGCGCGGCGTCCAGCACCCGCTCGTCGCGGCCCATCGTGAAGCTCGACGAACGCCCGTCCAGCACGATCGTCACCTCGGCGCCGGCGCCCGGCTCGTCGGTCGGGCGGCGGATCGGCTCCGGCGGCGCGTCGACGTGGAACAGCTCGGCGTGCACGGCCGAGTCGGGCACGCCCCGGTCGGCGAACACCGCCTTGGCGTCCACCACCATCCCGTACGGGCCACAGAGGAACCACTCCTCGATCACCTCGCCGGGGACGACGGTGTCGAGCAGCCGGGTCAGCCGGTCGGCGTCGATCCGGCCGGAGAGCAGCGCGGACTCGCCCATCTCCCGGGACAGCACGTGCACGAGGTGCAGCCGGGTCGGCCACCGGTCCTTCAGGTCGGCCAGCTCCTCGGCGAACATCACCGTGTTCGCCGTGCGGTTGCCGTACACCAGGGTGAACGTGCTGGCCGGCTCGACGGACAGCGCGGTCGCGACAAGCGAGAGCACCGGGGTGATGCCGGAACCGGCGACCACCGCGCCGTAGTGGCGGGCCCGGTCCGGGGCGAACGCCGAGGTGAAGTGCCCGAGCGGGGGCAGCACCTCGACGGTGTCGCCGCCGCGCAGGGCGCCGCAGGCGTACGCGGAGAAGGCGCCGCCGGGAACCTCCCGCACCCCGATCCGCAGCCGGCCGTGCCGGGCCAGCTCGTCGGGGGTCGAGCAGATCGAGTACGACCGCCGCACCTCCGTGCCGTCCGCCCCGACCCGCCGGACCGTGAGGTGCTGCCCGGCGGAGAACGCGAACGTCTCCCGCAGCTCCTCGGGCACGGCGAAGGTGATCGCCACGGCGTCGTCGGTGAGCCGGTCGACGGCGGCGACGGGCAGCGGGTGGAAGGCCGGCCGGCGACGGACCGGTCGGGTGATCGTGACAGTCACAGCGCCTTCAGGTGGTCGAAGGGTTCGGAGCAGGAGCGGCAGCGCCACAGGGCCTTGCACGCGGTGGACCCGAACCGGCTGACCTGCTCGGTCTCCGGGGAGCCGCAGCGCGGGCAGCGGACGGCCAGGGTCAGCGGGACGACGCCACCGCCCCGGGCGGCCGGAGCGGGTGGGGCGATGCCGGCGGCGGCCAGCTTCGCCCGGCCGCCCTCGGAGATCCAGTCAGTGCTCCACGCCGGGGCGTAGACGGTGCGCACCTCGGCGTCCGGGTGGCCGGCGGCGGCGAGCGCGCGGCGGATGTCGGCCCGGATGACGTCCATGGCCGGGCAGCCGGTGTAGGTGGGGGTGATCGTGACGACCACTCGGCCGGTGCCGGGATCCTCGTCGACCGACCGCAGGATGCCCAGCTCGTCGATGGTGACGACCCGGATCTCCGGGTCCACCACCGCCGCCACGGCCTCCCTCGGGCTGCTCACCAGCGGGCCCCCGGGTGGGCGCGGTGCAGCACCTGCATCTCGGCCAGCAGGTAGGAGAGGTGTTCGGTGTGGACGCCGTCCCGGCCGCCGCCCGGCGCCCAGCCGCCGGCGGGCCGGGTCAGCGTCGCCTCGTCGAGCACCGCGGACACGACGGCGTCGAAGTCGGCCCGCAGGGTGGCCGGGTCGACCGGCGCCGCCGGGTCCGCGGTGAACAGCTCGTGGGTGTACGGCCAGACCTGGTCGACCGCGTCCTGCATGCGGCGGTGCGACTCCTCGGTGCCGTCGCCGAGCCGCTTCACCCAGAGCGAGGCGTGGTCCAGGTGGTACGCCGACTCCTTGCGCGCCTTCGCCCCGATCGCGGCCAGCCGCTCGTCGGCGCACCCGCTCAGCGCGGTGTAGAGCGGGAGCTGGTAGGCGGCCAGGAAGAACAGCTTCGCCATGGTCACGCCGAAGTCGCCGTTGGGCAGCTCGACCAGGAGGCGGTTGCGGAACTCCCGGTCGCCGCGCAGGTAGGCCAGCGCGTCCTCGTCCCGGCCGGCGCCCTCCAGTTCGCCCGCGTAGGTGAGCAGGAGGCGGGCCGCGCCGAGCTGGTCGAGGGCGATGTTGGCCAGCGCGACGTCCTCCTCCATCTCCGGTGCGCGGGAGGTCCACTCGCCGAGCCGCTGCGCCGCGATCAGCGCGTCGTCGCCGAGGCCGAGGGTGAAGTCGAACAGCTCGCTCGGCTCGCTCACAGGTGCGCCACCCCGTCCGGCACCTCGTAGAAGGTGGGGTGGCGGTAGACCTTGTCCGCCGCCGGGTCGAAGAAGGCGTCCTTCTCGTCCGGGCTGGACGCGGTGATCGCGCTCGCCGGCACCACCCAGATCGAGACGCCCTCCTGGCGCCGGGTGTAGAGGTCGCGGGCGTTGCGCAGGGCCAGCTCCGCGTCGGGGGCGTGCAGGCTGCCGACGTGGGTGTGCGACAGCCCGCGCCGCGCGCGCACGAAGACCTCCCACAACGGGGTCTGCTCGGTCATGCCGTGCTGGCCGGGCATGCCCTCACGGCCCTCGCTTCGCTCGGTGCGTTCGCTCATGCCGCCACCTTCTCCCTGCTGTTCCGCTTCGCCGCGTACGCCGCGGCGGCCTCCCGCACCCAGGCGCCGTCGGAGTGGGCCCGCCGCCGGTGCTCCATCCGCTGCCGGTTGCACGGCCCGTTGCCCTTGATCACCTGCATCAGCTCGTCGTAGTCGGGCTGGGTGTAGTCGTAGGACTGCCGCTGCTCGTTCCAGCGCAGGTCCGGGTCGGGGATGGCGAGACCGAGGATCTCCGCCTGCTGCACGCACATGTCGACGAAGCGCTGGCGCAGCTCGTCGTTGGAGAAGCGCTTGATCTTCCAGGCCATCGACTGGGCGCTGTGCGTCGAGTCTCCGTCCGGCGGGCCGAACATGGCCAGTGACGGGTACCACCAGCGGTCCACCGCGTCCTGGGCCATGGCCTTCTGCTCGGGGGTGCCGTGGGCCAGGGTGTGCAGGATCTCGTAGCCCTGGCGCTGGTGGAACGACTCCTCCTTGCAGACCCGGATCATCGCCCGGGCGTAGGGGCCGTAGGAGCAGCGGCACAGCGGCACCTGGTTGACGATCGCCGCGCCGTCCACGAGCCAGCCGATCGCGCCCACGTCGGCCCAGGTCAGGGTCGGGTAGTTGAAGATCGAGCTGTACTTCTGCCGGCCGTCGAGCAGCAGCTCGACCAGCTCGTCCCGGCTGACGCCGAGCGTCTCCGCCGCGGCGTAGAGGTAGAGACCGTGGCCGGCCTCGTCCTGCACCTTGGCCAGCAGGATCGCCTTGCGCTTGAGCGAGGGTGCCCGGCTGATCCAGTTGCCCTCCGGCTGCATGCCGATGATCTCGGAGTGCGCGTGCTGGGCGATCTGCCGGATCAGCGTCTTCCGGTACGCCTCCGGCATCCAGTCGCGCGGTTCGATCTTCTGGTCCGCGTCGATCACGTCCGTGAAGTACGCCGCGAAGTCCTCGTCGGGCGCCGGTCCACCGCGCCGGGCGCGTGCCGCCGCCTCGCGCAGCGCGGCCTCCGCCGCCTCCACCTCGCCGAGCAGGCCGCCGCCCGGGCCGTCCTCGGGCGGGGCGAAGTCGTTGCCATACATGAGGCCAGTGTTACAGCTCGCGCCCAATGACACCAGAGGGTGTAACAGGTTTCCCCGCCCACCTTCCGTCACCGACCGACCGCTTCCCGTGACAGCGCCTGACCTGCGCAAATGATGTGACCTCGACCACCTGTCGAAGATGAATCCTCACAAGAGCGGCATAGCGGTCCAATATCCCGCCTTCACGGCGAGTTGCCGGGCCTGGGGATCTGGCATCCGGCCTGTCCGGAAGTAGACTTCGCCCGGCACACCGATCGGCTGCTGACGATCGCCACGGCTCCAGGCCCTCTCCCCCGGCCTCGGCGATCAGGCCGAAACACCTTCGGAAGCGCCGGTCCCCCCGGCCAGACAACCTGGAGTTCACCCACTCATGCGACCTCGCGTGACCATGGTGCTCGCCATCGTGGCGGTCCTCATCGGCGGCGGCATGCTGGTCCCCGCCGCGTACGCCAAGCTTTCCAGCGGCGAAAGCCTGGGCGGCATCGGCGGCGGTGTGGCGCAGGTTCCCACGCCCGCACCGACCACGCCTCCGGAGCCGACGCTGGCCGCCGGGCCGGTCTCGGTGAGCTTCAAGGGCAAGTTCTTCTCCTGGGCGCTGATGGACCGGAAGACCGGCAAGATCAGCGGTGCGCCGAACATGACCTCGACCAACTCGACCGAGTCGATGATCAAGGCGTGGATCGTCTCCGACTACCTGCGCCAGCTCGGCGACAAGGCGCCCAGCGCGGCGCGCAAGAAGCAGGCCGAGACCGCGATCCGGGACAGCAACGACATCTCGGCCGAGGCGCTCTACAACGCCGGCGGCCGCAAGCAGGTGCTGACCCGGCTGATCAAGATGTGCAAGCTGACCGACACGAAGATTGAACCCACCAAGGCCAAGTGGGCGTACACCCAGATGTCGCCGCGCGACGCGGTACGCATGGGCGACTGCATCGGCGACGGCACCGCCGCCGGGCCCAAGTGGACGAAGTGGGTGTTGAACGAGATGGCTCACGTGCGCGGCGGCGTCAAGGACCAGAAGTCCGAGGCCGTCCAGGGCGGTCACTGGGGCATCGTCGACGGCCTGCCCGAATCGATCACCTCGCAGGGGCCGGTCAGCATCAAGAACGGCTTCACCATGCTCTGGGCCGACGGCCAGTGGCACGTCAACTGCCTCGCGGTGGCCGACGACTGGACCCTGGCCGTGATGATGCGCTACCCCGGCGCCGGCGACCTGAAGACCCCCTCGTACGGCGCGAAGGTCTGCGCCAGCGTCGCCACCCAGCTGGTGACCCCGCAGCCGGGCGCCGCCCTCAAGGTGCCGCAGCAGCCGGTCGGGAAGCTCTGATGGCGGGCAGCCGGCGCCGGCCGGGCAGTGACCGGCGGCCCCTGCTCTACAGCGCCATCGCCGTGATCCTGGTCGGCCTGGTGCTCGTCTCGCTCCGGCTGGTCCCCGGCTCGCCGCTGCGCCCGACGGCCGCCTCGCACCCGGCCGCCACCGGCGCCGGCCGGTCCGCGGGCGCGTCGACCGACCGCGACGCGCGCCCCGAGCCGTCCCCGTCGCCCTCGCTCGCGCCGCTGCCGTTCGAGGCACAGAACCTCGACGACCTGAACATCAAGGGCTGGTACGCCTGGAGCGTGCTGGACAAGCGGACCGGCGCGATCATCGGCTCGAAGAACATGGGCGAGACCAGCACCACCGCCTCGATGATCAAGTCCTGGATCGTCGCCGACTACCTGCGGCGCGCGGCCGACGCCGGGCAGACGCCGAGTGACGCCAAGCTGGCCGACGCCACGAAGATCATCCGGGACAGCGACAACACCCGGGCCGAGCAGTTCTACAACGGCGTCGGGCGGTCGGCCTCGATCAAGCGCCTGATCTCGATGTGCGACCTCACCGACAGCAAGGTGGCGACCGACGGCGGCTGGAGCCGGACCGAGCTGTCCCCCCGCGACACCGCCCGGCTCGGCCGCTGCATCGACGACGGTCGCGCGGCCGGCCCGAAGTGGACCAAGTGGCTGCTGAACGAGATGCGGCTGGTGCGCGGCGCCGGTGACTTCGGCATCCGCAAGGCGTTCCCGGCCAAGGTGCAGAAGACCATCGCCATCAAGAACGGCTGGATCGACCGGACCCGGGAGCAGGAGATGCACATCAACTGCCTGGCGATCGGCGACACCTGGACGATGGGCGTGATGGTCCGCTACCCGATCGGCATGGGCTACGACTACGGCATGCAGAACTGCGAGAAGATCACCGAGGCGCTGCTCCGCGACGCCACCTGATCCCACCCGCTGCGCGAAGCGGCGGTGTCCCGGTCCGCCGGGGCACCGCCGCTTCGTCGTTCCGGGAGGGCGTCAGCCCTGGAAGAACTCCGGGCCGCCCTCCGGCAGGGCCGGGGCCTCGCCGACGGCGGCCGCGCGGCGCGCGAACTCCCGCAGGCCGGCCACCTGCCGCTCGCCCAGCGAGAAGTCGAGGGTCCGGAAGTAGGTCGCCAGGGTCGCCGCGTCGAACGGCTCCCAGCGGGCCCCGGCCTCGGCCACCTGGTCCAGCTCGGCCAGGCTCAGGTCGCGCGAGCGCAGGAACGCCTCGTGCACCTCCTTGACCAGGCCGGGGTGGGCGGCGGCGAACTCGCGGCGGACCGCCCAGACGGCGAAGACCATCGGCAGGCCGGTCCACTCGCGCCAGGCCTGCCCGAGGTCGGTCACCGCGAGGCCCTTGCGCGGCGCCTCGTAGAGCGCGCGCAGCGCCACGTCGCCGATGAGCACGCCGGCGTCGGCCTCCAGCAGCATCTGGGTCAGGTCGGGCGGGCAGCGGAAGTACTCGGGGCGCACCCCGTAGCGCTCGCCGAGCAGCAGCTGGGCCAGGAGCACCCCGGTACGCGAGGTGGAACCGAGCGCCACCCGGGCGCCGTCCAGCTCGGTGAGGGGCCGGGTGGAGACCACGTTGACCGAGAGCACCGGGCCGTCGCTGCCGACCGCCAGATCCGGCAGGAGCAGCAGCTCGTCGGCGTGCCGCAGGTACTCCACGAGCGAGATCGGGCCGATGTCCAGGTCACCGGCGACCAACCCGGCGTTCAACCGGTCCGGCGAGTCCTTGTGCAGGTCGACGTCGATCAGCGCGCCGGACCGCATGAGCCCCCAGTAGATCGGCAGACAGTTCAGGAACTGGATGTGCCCCACCCGGGGGCGGGCGATTCGGTCGGCCATGACCCGACCGTATCGCCGCCCGGTCTGGCCGGCTCAGCGGGTGGGGGAGGAAGTGGCCAACCCCGCACGCGGCTCGCTCCCGGCCCCGGCGACTGGCTCGGCTGCGCGCTCGGCGCGGACCGCCCGCCACACCGGCCAGGCCGCCGCGACGACCACCAGCACCCCGGCCACCCCGCAGCCGGCGACCAGCGGCCGGGGTGCGGCCACCTCCAGCAGGAGGCCGCCGATCAGGTAGCCGGCCATCCCGGCTCCCTGGGCCGCGGCGCCGAAGACCGCGTAGGCCCGGCCCCGGGCCGCCTCGGGCACCCGCCGGGCCAGCAGCAGGTTGTTGAAGACGTTGTCGCCGCCGTTGCCCACGCCGCCGACCAGCCAGATCGGCACGAGCAGCCAGGCCGACGGCACCGCGGCCGACGCCAGCACCGCCAGGCAGCAGCCGCCGAGCAGGACCAGCCCGGCGCCGAGGAGCGCCCCGTCGTCGGTGAGCCGGCGGGCGAGCCGGGCGAACAGCCAGCCGCCGAGGACGATGCCCAGCGGCCAGGCCCCGGTGACCAGGCCGTAGACCGTGGTGGTGCTGTGCAGGGTCTCCCGGATGAAGAAGACCTCGATGACGTTGATGGCACCGACCGCGGCGATCACCGCGGCGAGGCTGCCCACCATCACCATCAGCAGGGGATCGGACCGGAACCGCCACGCGGTGGGCCGGGTCGCGCCGCCGGCCGCCGGTGCCGTCGACCGCCGGCCACCCCGCCGGGTACGGATGAGCAGGCCGGCCGCCACGAGCGCGAGGTAGCTGGCGGCGTCGACGAGCAGCGGTACCCGGGTGCCGAACTGGCCGACGAGCAGCCCGGCCAGCGCCGGCCCGGCCAGCGCGCCGAGCGTGCCGGCCGTCTGGTTGAGTGCGCCGGCCCGGGGCAGGTCCTCGGCCCGGACCATGACCGGCACCAGCGCGGAGAGCACCGGCTGGGTGACCGCGAGCCCGGCCGCGAGCAGCGCCACCAGCGCGATGACCAGGGCCGGGTGCCCGGCGTACGCGAGCGCCAGGCAGATCGCGGCCTGGGCCAGCCCGGCGACCACCAGCAGCACCCGGCTGTCCACCCGATCGGCGAGCCGGCCGGTCAGCGGGGCGAGCGCGACAAGCGGCACCGTGGCGGCGAGCAGCAGCCCGGAGACGGCGAGACCGCCGGCCCCGGCGGACTGGAGCGCCAGCGTCAGTGCGCTCGCGGCGAGGAAGTCCCCGCAGCTGGAGACGCCCCGGGCGGCGGTGGCGAGCCAGACGTCGGGCCAGCGCGAGGGACCAGATGCGAAGGACATATTTCGAAAATAATCCTTCACACCTGTCGGCGCAACCTCCGGTCAGTCGATGGGCAGCGCCCGGTACTGCACGGCGACCGTGCGGGAACCCTCCGGCGGCTCCTTCCGCAGCCGGCGCCGGTAGGGGTCCAGAAGCGACTGGATCGCCTGATTCAGCTCGACCAGTTCCTCGGCGGTGACCTGGAGCAGGCTGTCACTGAACCAGGCCGCCCGGTACCAGTCGCTCGGCTCGCCGGGCGCGCGCAGGATCCAGTCCCGGGCGCGCTGGCTGTCACGGGCCAGGTGCGCGTCGACCAGGGCCAGCTCGGCGGCGCGGGCCTCGGAGTCGGCGTCCTGCCCGGACTCGAACTGGTAGGAGGGGCTGAACGACCGCCAGACCCGCTCCCGGGCGTCCCCCCGGCTCGGGGCCTCCTCGATCAGGCCGAACTTCGCGAGCTCCCGGAGGTGGTAGCTCGTCGCGCTCGGCGACAGCCCGGCGATCTCGGCACACTCCGTGGCGGTCGCACCGCCCTCGACCGTGCTGAGATGCTCCATGATCGCCATACGGGCCGGGTGGGCCAGCGCCCGCATCACCTGCGGGTCGCTGATCGTCACCCGGCGCTGCTCCGGACGCGCCTCGGTCATGCCACCCATGATCCCGCCTCGGCCGGTGCCCGGGAAATTCGGTTGCCCGGCGATCCGGGCGGAGTAGGCTGTTCTGTCCCGCCTGACGGCCGTGGTGAGTAGCACCGCACAGGACGTCCCCGCGCCGACCCGAGGTCGGAAACGCGAGCGGCAGCGTTGTTCCCCGTGACGAGGAGTACGTGGATGACCCTGCACGCCCAAGAACAGACCCTGGACGCCGAGCTCGCCGCCGAGCGCGCCCACCTGGACACCTCCCGCGCGGCGCTGCGCCGGATGCGCGAGCGCGCCGAGTCCCTCTTCGCCACCGGCGACAAGGTGGCCGGGGACGCGTACACCGCCGAGCAGCTCGGCCGGCACATGGCCCGGCGGGTCAAGGAACTCGCCGACGACCCGACGACGCCGCTCTTCTTCGGCCGGCTCGACTTCGGTGACGCCGATCCGGACCATGCCGGCCGCGAATACCACGTCGGGCGCCGGCACGTCACCGACGAGCTGGGCGAGCCGCTCGTGCTCGACTGGCGGGCGCCGGTCTCCCGGTCGTTCTACCGGGCCAGCGCCCGCGACCCGCAGGGCGTCGCGATCCGGCGCCGGTTCGGGTTCAGCTCCGGGGTGCTGACCAGCTTCGAGGACGAGCGCCTCGACCGCGGCGAGGAACTGGGCACCGCCAGCCGCATCCTCACCGCCGAGATCGAGCGCCCCCGCGTGGGCCCGATGCGCGACATCGTCGCCACCATCCAGCCCGAGCAGGACGAGCTGGTCCGGGCCGACCTCGCCGACTCGATCTGCGTCCAGGGCGCGCCGGGCACCGGTAAGACGGCGGTCGGGCTGCACCGGGCCGCGTACCTGCTCTACCTGCACCGCGAACGGCTGCGCCGGTCGGGCGTGCTGATCGTCGGGCCGAACCGGGCGTTCCTGTCCTACATCGCGGCGGTGCTGCCGGCGCTCGGCGAGGTCGAGGTCGAGCAGGCCACGGTGGAGGACCTGGTCGCCCGGGTGCCGGTCCGCGCGGTCGACGACCCCGCCGTGGCCGCCCTCAAGCACGACGTCCGGATGGCGGAGGTGCTGCGCCGCGCGGTCGACGCGCACATCGGCACGCCCACCGAGCCGATCATGGTCTCGGACGGCTCGTTCCGGTGGCGCATCGGCCTCGACCCGCTGCACCGGCTGGTCGAGGAGACCCGCCGCGAGGGCCTGCCGTACGCGACCGGCCGGGACCGGGTACGCGCCCGCGTGGTGGGCCTGCTGCAACGCCAGTCCGAGGCCCGCCGGGCCGAGTCGCCCAGCGACGCCTGGCTGCGTCGGATGAGCAGGGCGAAGCCGGTCACCGAGTTCCTCGACGCGGTCTGGCCGGCGCTCACCCCCGACGGGCTGCTGCACCGGCTGCGGACCGACCCCGACGCGCTCGCCGCCGCCGCCGACGGCCTGCTCACGGCCGAGGAGCAGGAGCTGTTCCGGTCGGGCCCGGTCGGTCGCACCCCGAAGGCGACCCGGTGGACCGCCGCCGACGCGGTGCTCATCGACGAGGCCGCCGGGCTGCTGGAACGGCCCGCCGGCTTCGGGCACGTGGTGGTCGACGAGGCGCAGGACCTCTCTCCGATGCAGTGCCGGGCCATCGCCCGGCGCAGCGAGCACGGCTCCATCACGCTCCTCGGCGATCTGGCCCAGGGCACCGCGCCCTGGGCGGCCACCGACTGGCGGGAGTCCCTGGCCCACCTGGGCAAGCCGGACGCGGCCGTGGTGCCGCTCAGCATCGGTTTCCGGGTGCCGGCCGCCGTGGTCGCCTTCGCCAACCGGCTGCTGCCGGCGCTCGCCGTCGACGTGCCCCCGGCGGAGTCGCTGCGCCGCGACGGGTCGCTCGACGTGCGTACCGTCGGGGACCTCACGGCCGCGACGGTGGCCGAGGTGCGGGCGGCGCTGGCGCACGACGGCTCGGTCGGCGTGATCGCCGCCGACGACACGGTGGACCGGCTCCGCGCGGCCCTCGCCGACGCGGGCGTCGAGACCGCGACCGCCGACGACGTGGAGGCCGCGGCGCGGGTCACCGTCGTCCCGGCGACCCTGGTCAAGGGCCTGGAGTACGACCACGTGGTGGTCGTCGAGCCGGCCGCGATCGTGGCCGCCGAGCCGCGCGGCCTGCACCGCCTCTACGTGGTGCTGACCCGGGCGGTGTCCCGCCTGGCGGTGCTGCACCGCGAGCCGCTGCCCGCCCCGCTGGCCGGCTGACCGGCGGCCGCCGGCCGTTCGTGCGATGTCGCCGGCGACCAACCGGCGGCGGCTCAGGCGGACAGGGCGGCGGCGACGTCCCGCAGCGAGCGGCCGGACTCGGCGATCGGCACGGTGAACGCGAGCCAGGAGCCGTCGGCGAAGTCGAGGCGCAGGCGCTTCGGGTTGAGCCGGTGCCAGCCCACCCGGGCCGACGCCACCTCCGCCCGCGAGGCCGACCAGGCGATCCCGGTCTCCGCCACGGACCGCTCGTCGTCCGCCCGGCTGGACAGCACCTTCGTCGGCCCACTCAGACAGACCAGCAGCCGCCGGTCGGTGGCCACCAGCAGGGTGTCCCGCACCGCCAGGTCCGGCCCGGGCGGGTGCAGCGCGTGGCGCAGGCGGGAGGCCGCGGAGCCGGGGGCGCCGCGCCCGGCGACGCCCCAGACCACCCGGTCCACCAGCCGGTCGCCCCACGCCCAACTGACCAGCGGCGAGATCAGGTTGAGCAGCACGGCCCCGGCGCTCACCCGGCCGGCGGGCGCCTCCGGCTCGGCCGCGTCGGGCGGCGCAGGTGGCGTCGCCCCGTTCGCCGCCTCGGCCTTCGCGTACGCCAGCACCCGCTCGCCCGGCTCGACGAGCTGGCCGATCCGGTCCCGGTATGCGGTCTGGTCCATCGGCTCAGTATCGGTCGTGGCCGTAGCCGTCGTCGGTGCGGCGCTCCGCGGCCGGCGCGTTGCCCATCACCTCGCCGACGATCTCCCGGACCCGGGCGGCGGCGGCCTCCTGGGCCCGGTTCGCCGCGGCGGTGAACTCCTCGGCGAGGGTGTAGGAGTCGAACCGCATGGCCCGGGCGTTGATCTCGGTGGAGAGGATCCTGCCGTCGGCGGCCGCCGTGACGGTGACCAGGCCGGAGTCGCTCACCCCGGCGGCGCTGCTCTGCTCCAGCTCGGCCATCCGCGCGCCGAGTTCGCGCTGCCACCCGTCCAGGTTGCGGGCCAGCGCCTCGATCCGGTCCAGGGCCGGGAAGGTCATGGCTGCCTCTCAGTTCACGATCGAGTCGAAGACGTTCTGCACGCCCTTGGTGTACGGCCCCAGGTCCTCCGAGTAGGTGCCGTCCACCAGGTAGTTGCGGTCCTTGTGGCCGTCGGAGACGTCGTGCAGGCCGACCCCGGTGTCGAGCAGGGCGCCGCCGATGCCGGGGATGTTCACCGGAGACGTGTGGTTGATGGCGAACTTGCCGGGGAACAGGATGGCGGCCCGCTGGATCTTGAACGCGAACGCCTCCTTGGTGTAGCCGGACTTGTTCCACGCCCGGTACGCCTTCTTGGCCTTGCGCAGCTCCATCACGACCTTGCGGTAGCGGGTCAGCAGCTCGGCGACCTTCTCCAGCTTGGTGACCAGCTTGGTGAGGATCTCCGCGAACCGGGCCACGATCTTCACCATGCGGCCGACCGTGGTGGCCAGCCGGGCGAGCACCCGGACCACCGTGGCGGCCAGCGTCACGCCCGCGCTCAGCACGGCGGCCACCGCGGCGATGATCACCTCGGTCAGGAACCAGAGCAGGAACTCCAGGATCAGCTCGACCAGCAGGTTGAACGCGTCGACCGCCGCGTTCGCCGCGTCGACCAGCACCTCCTTGGTGCCGTCCAGCCCCTTGGCCAGCTCCTCGATCGCCTCCTCGACGGATTCCATCGAGGCGTGGAACTTCTCCGCCGCGTCGCCGTCCCAGGCGCCGCGCAACCGGGCCCGGTCGGCGATCTGGTCACCGGCGATCTGCCGCACCGCCTCGCCGGTGGTGAGGGCGAGCTGGGCCGCCTTCATGAGGTCGTCGGGTTCGCCGGCGACCAGCTCCAGCAGCTGCTCGAACGGCCAGAGCACCGCGTTGGAGAGCGGCTTGAACGGGTCGGGCGTGCCCGACACGATCTGCTCGAAGTAGGTCTTGTTGCGCTGCAACGCCTCGGTGCTCATCGGTCGGCCCTCACGCGCCCGGGGTGAACATGTCGGTGTTCGCCACGTCGGTGCCGGTGTAGGCGTCGGCGGTGTCGCTGATCCCCTCGGCGATGTCGGCCATCACCTCGGCGCCGTCCTCCAGACCCTGCAGGCACGCCTCGAACTGCTCGGCGTACGCGGCGGCGAGGCCGAACGACGCGGGCATGATGCCGAAGGCGTGGCGGGGCACGTGCCCGTCGTGGAAGACCCGGCGCAGCTCGCGGAAGCGGCCGGCCCGGTCCCGGGACGCGGCGGCGAAGGCGGTCAGCGCCTCCGGCTGGACCTCGAGGTTCCTGCTCGGACTCGTCACGGACCCTCCCCAGTGTCCAGTCGACAGTCACCCGTCGCCGGCACGGCCGCGCAACGGGATTACCACAGTAGGCGATCGGCGCCCCTCCGCGCGGGGCAGTGCGATTCGCGCCGGCGCGGTACACAGAAGTAGGCACGCCCCCGCCCGGGGCCGCAACCCCCGAAGGAGCACCCCCATGATCCTGGCCCGCGCCGACCAGGTCAGCCGCCGCTACGGCGACGTGCTGGCACTGGACCGGGTCGACCTGACCGTCCGCGCCGGGGAGCTCGTGGGCCTGCTCGGGCCGAACGGGGCCGGCAAGAGCACGCTGCTCAACCTGCTGGCCGGGCTGCGCCGCCCCACCTCCGGTCGGGTCGAGCTGCTCGGCGGCGACCCGCGCGACCCGGCGAGCCGGCGGCAGCTCGGGGTGACCCCGCAGGAGACCGGCCTGCCCGGCACGCTGCGGGTCGGCGAGGTGGTCGACTTCGTCTCCGCGCACTTCCCCGACCCGGTGCCCCGGGGCGAGCTGCTCGACCGGTTCGGCCTCAGCGACCAGGTGCGCCGGCAGACCGGCGGCCTGTCGGGCGGGCAGCGCCGCCGGCTGGCCGTGGCGCTCGCCTTCGTCGGCCGGCCCCGCCTCGTGGTCCTCGACGAGCCCACCACCGGGCTGGACGTGGAGGCCCGGCGCACCCTGTGGGAGGCGGTCCGGGCCTTCCACGCCGAGGGCGGCACGGTCCTGCTGAGCAGCCACTACCTGGAGGAGGTGGAGGCGCTGGCGGAGCGGGTGGTGGTGATCGGGCACGGTCGCGTCCTCGCCGACGACTCGGTGGCGGCGATCCGCGACATCGTCGGCGTACGCCGGGTCAGCCTGGTCGCCGACGACCTGCCGCCGCTGCCCGGCGTGGTGGCCAGCGAGCACGCCGAGGGGCGCACCCACCTGCTCACCACCGACGCCGACCAGCTCGTCCGGGACCTGGTCACCGCCGGCGTGGCGTTCCACGACCTGGAGGTCCGGCCCACCTCGCTGGAGGAGGCGTTCCTCACCCTGACCGCCGACGACCGGCCCGCACCCACCCCCGCCTAGGAGACCCCCGTGCCGCTCGCCCTGGTCCACGCCCGCTACCAGCTCCTGGAGATCATCCGGATTCCGGTGGCGGTGGTCGGCAGCGCCTTCTTCCCCGCCGCCGCCATGCTCTTCTTCGTGGTGCCGTTCGCCGGTGACGACGCCGCCGGCGCCACCTACGCCACCGCCGCCATGGTCACCTTCGCGGTGATGAGCGCCAACATCTTCCAGTACGGCGTGGGCGTGGCCGAGGACCGCGACCAGCCCTGGAACCCGTACACCCGGACCCTGCCGGCCGGGCCCGGGCCGCGCCTGGCCGGGCGGATCCTGGCCGGTCTGGTGCTGACCTACCTGTCGATGATCCCGGTGGTGGTGATCGCCGCGGTCGCCACCGCGGCGCGGGTGACGCCGGCGCAGTTCCTGCTCGGCCTCGCCGCCGTGGCGGTGATCTCGGTGCCGTTCACCCTGCTCGGCATGGCCATCGGCTACTCGCTGCCGAGCAAGGCGGCCGTCGTGGTGGCCCAGGTGGTGTTCTTCCCGCTGGCCTTCGGCGGCGGTCTCCTCTCCGGCCCGGACGACGCGCCCGGCTTCATCCAGGCGATCGCCCCCTACCTGCCGACCCGGGGTGCGGTCGAGCTGATGTGGGCGGCGGTCACCGACTGGCGGCCCGACACCCGGGCCCTGGTGATGCTCGTCGTCTGGGTGGTGGCGCTCGCGGCGGTCGGCGGGTGGGCCTACCGGCGGGACGAGGGACGCCGCTTCACCTGACCTTTTGTCCCAATCCGGCCCGGTGGCCGGTGGGACGGTGCCACGATGCCGGCAGGGCGTGCCAGCGGGGCCGCTCCCGGCGAGAGGGGTCAGCGTGGACGGCGTGGAGCCCGGGACGCCCTGCTGGGCCGACCTGGCCACGCCCGGGTTGGACGACGCGAAGCGGTTCTACCCGGAGCTGTTCGGCTGGACCGGCCGCGTGTCGACCGAGCCGGGCGCCGGCGGCTACACCACGTTCCTCAAGGACGGCCGGGCCGTCGCCGGGGCCGGGCCGCCCGCCGCGCCGGACCAGGTGCCGGTCTGGTCGACGTACGTGGCCACCGACGACGCGGACCTGGTCGCCACCCGGGTGGAGGCGGCCGGCGGCCAGGTGGTGGTCTCCCCGTTCGACGTCTTCGGGCAGGGCCGGATGGCGGTTCTCGCCGACCCCGCCGGTGCGGTGTTCAGCGTCTGGCAGCCCATGGCGATGCGCGGGGCGGAGTTGTTCAACGCCCCCGGCTCGATGTGCTGGAACGAGCTGGTCACGCCCGACCCCGAGCGGGCGAAGGACTTCTACGCGCTGGTCTTCGGCTGGCACCCCGAGGAGCAGGCGTCCGGCCCGGTCACCTACACGGGGTGGCGGTGCGGCGCGCGGATCGTCGCCGGCATGATGCCGCAGCTGGAGCCGCTGCCCGAGGACCTGCCGGCGTACTGGACGGTCTACTTCGCGGTCGAGGACGCGGACGCCACCGCGGCCCGCGCCGCCGAGCTGGGCGGCACCATCCTGGTCCCGCCCCGGGACAATCCGGCCGGTCGCGGCGCCGCGCTCCGCGACCCCCAGGGCGCCCTGTTCTCCGTCACGGCCCTCCGCTGAGCGGCCCGGTCAGCGAGGGCGGACCGGGACCACCAGGGGGCCGTGCTCGCCGGGGATGACCCGGATGTTGGCGCGGTAGTGGCGGGCAAGCAGGGCCTCGGTGAGGACCTCCTGCGGCGGCCCCGCGGCGGCGACCCGGCCGTCGGCGAGCAGGACCAGGCGGTCGGCGTACTCGCCGGCGATGGAGAGGTCGTGCATGGTGGCGAGCACGGTCAGGTCGTGCTCGCGGCGGAGCTGGTCCACCAGTTCCAGCACCTCCTGCTGGTGGCCGATGTCCAGGGCGCTGGTCGGCTCGTCGAGCAGCAGCAGGGTGGCACCCTGGGCCAGCGCCCGGGCCAGGAAGACCCGCTGCCGCTCGCCGCCGGAGAGGGTGGCCAGCTCGCGGCGTCCGAACGCGCCCAGGTCGAGCCGGTCCAGCACGTCGTGCACGGCCGCCAGGTCGGCGGCGGACTCCCGGCCCAGCGCCGGGATGTACGGGGTGCGCCCCAGCAGCACGTAGTCGAGCACCGACATGCCGGCCGGCACCACCGGGGACTGCGCCACGGTGGCCACCACCCGGGCCCGGTCGCGGCGGCGGAGGGAGTTGATCGGCGTACCGAAGAGGGAGACCGCGCCCGGCGCGGGCAGCAGGCCGCCGACGGCGCGCAGCAGGGTCGACTTCCCGGCGCCGTTCGGGCCGATCACGGTGACCCACTCGCCCACCGCGACCGTGAGGTCGACGCCGGCCAGGATCGGCGTACCCCCCAGGTCGACCCGCAGGTCGCGCAGCTCCACGGCGGGCGCGCTCATGTCAGCACCCTTGGCTCGCGACTGCGGGGCTCGCAACCCCGGCTCACTCCTCGCGCTCACGTCAGCACCCGGCGGGCGGTGCGCAGGACGAGCACGAAGAACGGGCCGCCGAGCAGCGCGGTGACCACGCCGATCGGGACCTCGGCGGGGGCGGCCGCGGTGCGGGCGACCACGTCGGTCAGCGCCAGGAACGCCCCGCCGAACAGCATCGACAGGGGCAGGATCACCCGGTAGCTCGACCCGGCGAGCAGCCGTACGGTGTGCGGCACGATGATGCCGACGAAGCCGATCAGGCCGGAGGCGGACACCGCGGCGGCGGTGCCCAGCGAGGCGGCGGCGATCAGCAGGTAGCGGGAGCGCTGCGGGTGCAGACCGAGGCTGGCGGCCTCGTCGTCGCCGACGGAGAGCACGTCCAGCTCGCGGCGGTGCAGCAGCACCACGACGGCGGTGAGCACGAAGTAGGGCAGGACCAGCCGGACGTCGTGCCAGCCGGCGGTGGCCAGCCGGCCGAGCAGCCAGGAGTAGACCTGCTGGATGCTGTCGGAGTGCCGTTGCAGCAGGTACGTCTGCCCGGCGGAGAGGAACGCCGAGACCGCCACCCCGGCCAGGATCAGTGTGGCCGGTGACCGGGACCGGCCGCCGGCCGCGCCGAGCCCGTACGTCATGGCGACCGCGCCGAGCGAACCGACGAACGCGGCGAGCGGGATGGTGACCGGCATCCCGGTGATCGCCCCGCCCGCTCCGGCGCCCAGCGTGATGACCGCGGTGACCGCGAGCCCGGCGCCGGCCGCCACGCCCAGCAGGTACGGGTCCGCGAGGGGGTTGCGGAAGACGCCCTGGTAGCAGCCGCCGGCCAGGGCGAGCAGGGCGCCGACGAGCAGGCCGAGCACGACCCGCGGCAGCCGCAGCTCGGTGATGATGGCGATCTCCCGCTCGCTGAGCCCGCTGTCCAGGTGCACACCGGGCAGCAGGTTGAGCAGTTCGGCGGCGACGCTGCCCGGCGGCAGGCTGACCGGGCCGAGCGAGACGCCGGCCACCAGCGCCACCAGCACCGCGCCGATGCCGACGAGCAGCCAGCGGGTGCGCAGCCCGGCCGGCCGGACGGTCGCACCCGGCGCTGCCGCCCGCTTCCCGTCACGGGTCACGGGCGTACCCGGGTCGTCCGTGCCAGGCGCCCCGGCGGGCCGGGACGCGTCGGGCGTCCCGGCCGGCCGGGGAGCGTTGTCCGCCGGTCGCACGGTCACCGTCAGGCCGGGACCTTGGCGGTGGCGTCGACGATCACCTTGAGCAGGTCGACCACGCGCGGGCCCCACCGGGAGGCGATGTCGTCGTCCAGCGCCACGACCTGGTTGTTCTTCACCGCGGTGACGCCGGCCCAGCCGCTGCGGGTCTTGACGGTCTCCGGGGTCTGCTTGCAGCACTTGGTGTCGGCCAGGAAGACGAAGTCGGGGTTCGCCTTGACGATGACCTCCTGGGAGAGCTGCGGGTAGCCGCCGTTCTTCCCGTCGGCGTCCGCCGGGTCGGCGATGTTCTGCAGGCCGGCGAGGGCGTAGATCGAACCGATGAAGGTCTTGCTGGTCGCGCTGTACAGCTCCGGGCCCAGCTCGTGGTAGTAGGTGAGCTTCTTGGCCCGCTGCGGCAGGTCCTTGGTGATGGCGGCGACGTCGTCCTTCATCTTCTTCGTGACGGCGTCCGCCTCGGCCGGGTGGCCGGTGAGCTTCCCCAGGTCGGTGATCTGCTGGTAGCTGTCGTCCAGGGTGGTCGCGGCCGGGGTGAGCAGCACCGGGATCTTCAGCGCGGTGAGCTGGTCGACGATCTTGTTGGTGTCGTTGGCGAGCACCACCAGGTCGGGGCTCCGGCCGGCGATCGCCTCGGCGTTCGGCTGGTAGCCGGAGAGGTCGCTCTTCGGCGCCTCCGGCGGGTAGTTCGACTGGTCGTCGACGGCGGTGACCTGCTTGCCGGCGCCGACGGCGAACAGCATCTCGGTCGCCGAGGGCGACAGCGAGACGATCTTCTCGGGACGCTTCTCCAGGGTCAGCTTGCCGACGGTGACCGGGAAGGCGGCCGCCGCCGAGCCGCCGCCGGCCGCGGGGGTGTCGTTCGAGGTCTTCTCGGCGCAGCCGCCGAGGAGCAGCGCGCCGACCGCGAGGGCGGCGGCGAAGAGCCGGGGGGTACGTCTGGACATCGGTCCTCCTGTCGGTCGAGGAGTGTGGTGCTTCGCCGACAGGGACCTGAGCGGGCCCGTCCGCGAGGCGCCCTTCCTCGAGAGCGCGTGTCGCGACCGTGCCGCAGGCGACCTGGCTCGTCCCCCCACAGGTGTCGGCGCCGGCCGGGGCCGACGCCGTGTGCGGGGCATCACAGTTGCGGGACAGCGCCGGTTTCGCACCGACTTCGCTGCGGGGTGGTCGGTGCCACCGTAGCGCATGACCAGCGGAGATCGTCCGGACGGGAGGCGCGGTGGGACCCCGGCAACCGGGGCCCCACCACGCCTCGTGGTCAGCAGTACTGGCTCTGCTTCCCGATCGCCCGGTACGGGCAGTCGGCGTACTCGGAGAGCAGCAGCACGGCCTCCCGGTTGCGCGACGTCTGGGCGGGGATCACCTCGTCGGGCGGGTAGAAGCCGCCCCCGGAGGCGGACCCGGGATACATCTCGAAGGTGTACGCCCAGATCTTGTGGGTGCCCCACATCCAGTCGATGCTGGTGCCGTCGGCGATGTAGAGGTCGCTGGACTGTTCCGGGGTGTAGCCGTTGCTGGACGCCATCTGCCGCCCGATGGTGGCGAAGGTGTTGTACTGGTCGGCGTTCATCCCGGTGGCGGTGTTGCTGTACGTGTAGCCGTACGGCCAGAGCACCAGCTGCGAGTAGGTGTGGAAGTCGATGTTGGCTTCGATCTGCTGCACCCCGCCGACGACCCGGCTGTTGACGAAGTTCCGCAGCGCCGCGGTCTCCGGGGCGGAGAAGGCGGACGGGCCGCGGTAGGTCTCCGACGAGGTCGAGCCGGACGAGCCGCCGCAGCAGCCCCACTGGTAGGACCAGTTCCGGTTCAGGTCCGTGCCGACGGCCGTCGAGCCGCTGTTCGGCTGCCGGTTCTTCCGCCAGGAGCGGTACGAGCCGGTGGCGATGTCGTACTCGCTGCCGTCCGGGTTGACCGTGGGGACGATCCAGATCTCGCGGGAGTTGACGAGGTTGGTGATCCGGGAGTCGCTGCCGTAGTTGTCGGTGAAGAGGTTGAGCAGGTAGATCGCCATCTCGACGGTCAGGTGCTCGCGGGCGTGCTGCTGGGCGTTGAAGAGGATCTCCGGTTCGCTCTCGTCGGTGCCGACGTTGTCGGAGATCTTCACGGCCATGAGGTCCCGGCCCTGGTAGGACCGCCCGATGCTGAGCTTGCGGGCGATGGCCGGGTGGTCGGCGACCACCGTGTTCACCACCGCGGTCAACTCGGCGTAGTCGTGGTAGTTGGAGTCGGCGGGTGGGAAGGCGTACGCGACGGCGCCGGCGGCCGGGGCCGGGGCGACATCCTTCTCCAGCCGGAAGCCGAGCCGGGTGATGGCGGCGGCCTCGGCGGTGGTGGCCGTGACGTGCAGCACCCCGTGTTCGGAGTGGTCGATCGCCGCGCCGGTGCGGGCGACGGCGCTCCGGTCGGCGAGCGTGCGCGGGCCGAGCACCCGGTAGGCGACGGCGGCCGGTTCGCCGTCCGGTGCGGGCCGGGCGGCGGCCGGGCCGCTGACCGCGGCCACGAGGGTCAGGCCGACGGCGGCGGCGAGGGCCAGCCGGCGGCGGAGCGGGGACGTGCGGAGGGCCATGGACAACCTCCTCGGGGTACGGGCGATCCCGTTGTCCGCACACTTCACCAGGAGTCACATGGTCATATCAACATTCATCACTATGTGCTTCCATCCCGACCGCATCCTCATGCCGGCAATGATTTTCCATCCCTCAACCTCTGGCGAAACTTCCCTCCAGGCGCGACAGTGAACGGCAACGATGCGGTTCACCTGGAGGAGCTGCCATGGACCGGACATCCCTGCGCACGGCCGCCGTGGCCGGCGCCACCACACTCGCCCTCCTCGGCACCACCGCGCCGGCCGGCGCGACCACGACCGCCGCACACGACGAACAGATCACCTGGCAGGGCTGGGCCGGCCCGACCTGGTCGACCGGGACCGCGGCCGGCACGACCGGCACCGCCGCCGGCCTGACCCTGACCAGCCCGGTCGGCACCATCCTCTACAAGGACCCGCACAGCAGCACCCGCCGCACCTGGGCGTACGGGACGTGGACCTCGCCGCTCACCCAGGTCGGCTTCTCCGCCACCGAACTGGTGACCTCGTGGAACGCCGACACGCCGGCCGGCACCTGGCTCCAGGTCGAACTCCAGGGCACCTACACGAGCGGCACCCGCACCCCCTGGTACGTCATGGGCCGCTGGGCCTCCGGCGACGGTGACATCCGGCGGACCAGCGTCGACCGGCAGGGCGACAAGACCTCCAGCGTCCTCACCGACACGTTCAGCGTCACCAATCCGGCTGCCGGGGTGCTGCTGCGGGCGTACCAGCTGCGGGTGACCCTCTACCGGGACCCGGCGTCGACCGCCACGCCGGTGCTGCGGTCCGTCGGCGCCATGAGCTCGAACGTGCCCGACCGGTCCACCGTCACGCCGAGCGCCGGGCACATCGCCTGGGGCACCGAGCTGGCCGTGCCGCGCTACTCCCAGAACATCCACGCCGGCCAGTACCCGGAGTACGGCGGCGGCGGCGAGGCGTGGTGCTCGCCCACCTCCACCGAGATGGTGGTCGAGTACTGGGGCCGCAAGCCCTCCCCGGCCGACACGTCCTGGGTGGACCCCGGCTACGCCGATCCGACCGTCGACCACGCCGCCCGGATGGCCTACGACTGGCAGTACGGCGGCACCGGCAACTGGCCGTTCAACACCGCGTACGCGGCCGGCTTCCCCGGCCTGGAGGCCAAGGTGACCCGGCTGCACTCGCTGGACGAGCTGGAGCACTTCATCGCCGCCGGCATCCCCGTGGTGACCAGCCAGTCCTTCCTCGCCAGCGAGCTGGACGGGGCGGGCTACGGCACGGCGGGGCACCTCATGGTGGTGGTCGGCTTCACCGCCACCGGCGACGTCATCGCCAACGACCCGGCCTCGCCCAGCGACGCCGCGGTCCGGCACGTCTACCGGCGTGACCAGTTCGAGCAGATCTGGCTGCGTACCCGGCGCACCACCGCGGGCGGCGGCACCGGCAGCGGTTCCGGCGGCGTCGTCTACCTGATCAAACCGACCGAGGTGGCCTGGCCCTCCGTGGCCGGTTCCACCAACTGGTGATCCATCCCTTCCCACCCAACGGAGTGCACATGGTCAGACCAGCCCTGCGCGCGGTCGCCCTCGTCGGCGCCGCGGCGCTCGCCCTCGTCGGTGTGACGGCGCCCGCCCACGCCGACAACAACCTGCCGGCCGTCGCGCACGACGAGCAGATCACCTTCCAGGAGTGGTCCAAGTACCCCGACTGGCGCGGCGGCACCCACCAGGGCACGCACGCCATCCCGGGACACCGGACCGGGATCACCATCGGCCGCCCGGCCGGCACCACCGAGTTCACCGACGAGCACACCGGCACCACCCGGACCTGGGAGTACGCAACCTGGACCTCGCCGGAGCGGCAGGTCGGCTTCGACGCCAGCGAACTGGTCGCCTCGTGGAACGCCGCGACACCGGCCGGCACCTGGATCCAGGTCGAGCTGCACGGCACGTACAACACCGGGCAGCAGACCCCCTGGTACGTCATGGGCCGCTGGGCCTCCGGCGACCAGGACATCAAGCGGTCCACCCTGGACGGCCAGGGCGACCCCTGGTCGACCATCTGGACCGACACCTTCTCCATCGACGACGCCAAGGCCGGCGTGCTGCTGCGGTCCTACCAGCTCCGGCTGACCCTCTACCGCGCGCCGGGCCAGGCCGCCTCGCCGCGGGTCTGGATGCTCGGCGCCATGAGCTCCAACGTGCCGGACCGGTTCACCGTCGCCCCGAGCAAGGGCGGGATCGCCTGGGGCCGGGAGCTGGCGGTGCCGCGCTACTCGCAGAACATCCACGTCGGGGAGTACCCCGAGTACGACGGCGGCGGGGAAGCCTGGTGCTCCCCCACCTCCACCGAGATGGTGGTCGAGTACTGGGGCCGCAAGCCCTCGGCCGCGGACATCGCCTGGGTCGACCCGAGCTACGCCGACCCGACCGTCGACCACGCCGCCCGGATGACCTACGACTACGAGTACGAGGGCGCCGGCAACTGGCCGTTCAACACCGCGTACGCGGCCAGCTTCCCCGGCCTCGACGCCCGGGTCACCCGGATGCACTCGCTGGACGAGGTGGAACGCTTCATCAAGGCCGGCATCCCGGTGATCACATCGCAGTCCTTCCTCGCCGAGGAACTGGACGGGGCGAACTACGGCACCTCCGGGCACCTGTTCGTGATCGTCGGCTTCACGGCCGACGGTGACGTGATCGTCAACGACCCCGCCTCGTCGTCCGACGAGGTGGTGCGCAACGTCTACAAGCGGGAGCAGTTCGAGCAGATCTGGCTGCGTACCAAGCGCTACCGGGCGAACGGCACCGTGGCCTCCGGCTCCGGCGGCGTCGCGTACCTGATCAAGCCCACCAACCAGGCCTGGCCGGTGGTGCCGGGCTCGACCAACTGGTGAAACACCCCGGGCCCGGTGCGCTCCCCGTTCTGGAGAGCGCGCCGGGCCCGGGTCTGGTCAGACGGACGGGGCGAACGAGGCCGGCGGGGCGGTGGGCTCCTTCGCCCGGCGGCGGTTCCGGATCGCCCGCACGATGATCCAGACCCAGGCCACCAGGGCGGCCACGCCGGCCAGGGTGAGCCCGGTGACCAGCAGGTAGGTCGAGCCGCCCGCGGTGGAGAAGACGCCCTTCCGGGCACCGGAGTCGAGCGCCGGGGCGGTCGCGCCCGCGGTCAGCTCGTCCGGCGCGTCGTAGAGGATCACATCGGCACGCCGGGCGCCGCCCTCGGTGGCGACGAAGGTCCCGTGCCACTCGCAGTTGCGCCGGCCGCATTCCTCGTTCACCGCGGTGAAGGTGCCCGGCGTTCCGCCACCGTTCTTCGCCTCCCAGGCCGGGGCGAGGTCGGTGACGCTCAACATCAGTCCGATGGCGGCGATGACCGGCAGGCCGATCCAGACGAAGACCTTCGTCCGCCACCCGTTGATCGTGTTCAGGAAACTCACGGCCGCCGACCCTAGCGGCCGGCGCCGTCCCCCGCTGCCCCGTCTCGCGAGGTCAGCTCTCGCGGCGCTCGTCGGTGCGCTCGCCCTGGTCGTCGCCGGCCAGTGCGGAGCGCAGCCGCTCCTTCTCGGCGCGGCGCCGCTCCGCCGCCTCGGACATCTCGCCGGCCATCTCGTCCCGCCAGCCGCGGAGCAGGAAGAACGACAGCGCGGCGGAGAACACCAGGGCCAGCATCAGCCGCAGGAACATGTTCATCTCGACGAACCAGAGGGCCGCCAGCACGCCGACGAACAGCCCGATCCGGCCCAGCGTGTACTTGACCGCCGCGCTCACCGCGACGCCCCGGTTCGCGACTGCGGGGCTCGCAGACCCGGCTCACTCCTCGCGCTCACGCCCGTACTTCCTTCTCTCTCACGCCTCAACCCGTCCGCCGGGCCAGCCAGTGCACGCCATGAAACCAGACCACCGCGTAGACCACGGTGAACACCGCCGCAGCCAGCGCGCCGGAGAACAGCGCCGGCAGCCCGGCGGCGAGGCCGGCCGCCAGCAGCCCGGCGAAGACGCCGAGCGCGATCCCGGCCAGCGCCGCGAGCACCCGGGACGCGCCGAACTCCCAGGCCCGGAAGTCGTCCCAGAACAGCCACAGCGGCAGGATCACCGCCAGCCAGCCGTTGGTCCGCCCGAACCGGCCCGCGCCCATGGTGGCGAAGGCCCACTCGAAGAGCACCAGCGCCAGCACCCCGATGACCAGCCCGGCGAGGCTCACCCCGAGCAGGTCACCCAGGGTGAGGATGCGCCCCTCGGCGTCCCGCCGGGGGAAGGTGCGCTGCTGCTCCTCGGTGCTCATCGGCGTGCGGTCAGGCCCAGACCTGCTGCGGCTCGGCGCGGCGCTCGGCCAGCGACGGGGCCGGGTCGTACTCACGGACGACCTCGTAGCGGGTGTTCCGCTCGACCGGGCGGAAGCCCGCGTCCCAGATCAGGTTCAGCAGGTCCTCGCGGTGCATCGTGTTCGGCGTGCCGTACGAGTCGGCGTCGTGCGTGATCTTGTATTCCACGACGGAGCCGTCCAGGTCGTCGACACCGAAGTTCAGCGAGAGCTGCGCCACCGAGAGGCCGTGCATCACCCAGAAGTTCTTCAGGTGCGGCACGTTGTCGAAGAGCAGCCGGGAGACGGCGAACGTCTTCAGCGACTCGGCCGGGGAGGCCATCGTGGTGCGTGCCTGGATCCTGTTACGGATCTTGCCGTCCGCCGAGTCCACGAAGTCGTGCTGGTAGCGCAGCGGGATGAAGACCGCGAAGCCGCCGGTCTCGTCCTGCAGCTCGCGCAGCCGCAGCACGTGGTCGACCCGGTGCCGGGGCTCCTCGATGTGGCCGTACAGCATCGTCGCCGGGGTCTGCATGCCCTTGCGGTGCGCCAGGGCGTGGATCCGCGACCAGTCCTCCCAGTGGCAGGCGTGGTCGACGATGTGCTGCCGGACCTCCCAGTCGAAGATCTCCGCGCCGCCGCCGGTCAGCGACTCCAGACCGGCGTCCATCAGCTCGTCGAGGATCTCGTCGGCGCTCAGGCCGCTGATCTTCTCGAACCACTGCACCTCGGTCGCGGTGAAGCACTTGAGCTTGACGTTCGGCAGCGCCGCCTTCAGCTCGCGCAGCACCTTCGGGTAGTAGCGCCAGGGCAGGGTCGGGTGCAGGCCGTTGACGATGTGCAGCTCGGTGAGCTGCTCGTCCTCCATCTCCTTGGCCTTGCGGACCGCCTCGTCGATGCGCATCGTGTAGGCGTCCTTCTCGCCCGGCTTGCGCTGGAACGAGCAGTACGCGCACGAGGCGGAGCAGACGTTCGTGAGGTTGAGGTGCCGGTTGACGTTGAACATCACCCGGTCACCGTTCATCTCGGTGCGCTTGTGGTGGGCCAGTCGCCCCAGCCAGGCGAGGTCGTCGCTCTCGTAGAGGGCGATGCCGTCCGCGCGGGTGAGCCGCTCCCCCGCGTAGACCTTCGCTTCGAGCTCGCGCTTGAGTCCGGCGTCCATCGAAAGCCACGTCCCTTCCACCTGCGGTCCCGGTCGAGCGTACGTCGCGCGACCGACGACCCGGCGACCCGGTCAACCGCAGCGACCGACTTCACCGGACTCCCGGCTGGCCGTCACCCTCCGCACATCGACATAGCTGCGTTGGTGAGGTAAGACAGGATGGGGCGGAACACACACACCGGTACCGTCCTGGCCCAGCGCGCCCACCTCGCGCGGAAGGCACCAGAAGACGGGGAGCGGAATGGTCGAGAGCACCCAGGGCCGATACCGACGAAACCGGATTCCGGTGATCTCGCCGGTGCTGCGCCCGGCGCTCTGGTCCGCCCTGCTCGGGGCGGTCGCCGCCGCGGCGCTGGCCACCCCGGCCTGGGCCGACCCGCTGCCCGACACCGTCCCCGACACCGGCTCCCGTCCCCGGGCCGCCGGCACCCTCCAACTTCCCACCGTGCCCGGCGCCGTCCCGGGCCTGCCCGGCACGGTGACCGGCGTGCCCGGCACGGCGCCCGGCCGCCCCGGCACCACTCCGGGCTTCCCCGCCGGCGTCACCAGCCCCGCCGACGGCCCGTTGATCGCCCAGATCAACCAGGTCGACGCGCAGGTCGCCCAGCTCGGCGACACCCTGCTCACCATCAAGGGCGAGCGGGACACCGCGCAGGCCGACCTGGCGCTGGCCGCCGCCCGGTTGAAGGAGGCCCAGGAAGCGCTCGTCCGGGCCCAGGAGAACGCGAAGACCGCCGCCGCCGACGCGGTCAAGGCCGACGCCGCGCTGCCGCCCGGCGAGTTCGGGGCCAGCCTGCGCGACCTCGCCAACCTCCAGCGGATCACCCGGGGCGACAAGGCCGAGGGCGCCACCACCGCGGTCACCGGCGAGCTGACCCGGGCCACCACCGCCGAACAGGTCGCCCGCCAGGCGCACGCCTCGGCCGAGCGGCGTGCCGCCGAGAAGTCCGCGGAGTACGCCCGGGTCGAGACCGACCTGCACAGGCAGGAAGCCACGCTGCTCAAGCTCCGCCGGGACAACGCCGCCAAGCTGCGGGAGATCGAGCGCCGCGAGGACGCCGCCGAGCAGCAGATCGGCAGCTCGTACGTCGTCAACCAGAGCGTCAGCGGGCGGGTCGCCGACCCGCGGGCGCTGGCCGCGGTGCGCTACGCCCTCGCCCAGCTCGGCGACCCCTACCTCTGGGCGGCCGAGGGGCCGGACCGGTTCGACTGCTCCGGGCTGGTGCTCGCCTCCTACCAGGCGGCCGGTTACCACGGGCTGCCCCGCGTCTCCCGGGACCAGTACTACGCCACCCGGTCCCGCACGGTCGACCCCAACGCGCTCCTCCCCGGTGACCTGCTCTTCTTCGCCTCGGGCAGCAGCTGGACGAGCATCCATCACGTCACCATGTACATCGGCAACGGCAAGATGGTCGAGGCGCCGCGGACCGGCGACGTCGTCAAGATCTCCGTCGTCCGGTGGTCCCGGCTCTACGCGGCCACCCGGGTGATCGGCGCGGTCCCCGCCCCGGCCACCCCGGCGCCGGTCCCGACGCCGCCGACGACCCCACCGAAACCCAGCGCGACGCCCACGCCGACCAGGACGCCCACGCCGAAGCCGACGACGCCCAAGCCGACGAAGACGGCCACGCCAAAGCCGACGCCGAGCACGTCGAGCCCGACGCCCACCCCGTCGACCTCGCCGAGCACCTCGCCGTCGCCCTCGCCGAGCCCGTCCGACACGTCCAGCCCGTCGCCGACCAGCACCGGGAGCGCGGGTCCGACCGACGGCGCCGCGGACCCGACCGGCAGCGCGGCCGGGAGCACCTCGGCGAGCGCGAGCGCCACCGACTGACCCAACCGTCCGCTCCGGCTGTGCTCCCGGGCCGGAATGTGGCACGGTGAGATCCAGGCACGCCCGGCCGGCGCCACGGTCGGGGGCGAGCGTGGGCGCGGAGGGGCGAGATGGGCGAGCAGGACGTTCCGGCGGAGACGGTCCACCCCGGATCCGCGCCCCAGGCCACCGACGACCGGCCGGCCGACCCCGTGGAGGACCGGCCGAACCAGGACGCCCCGGTCGCCGTCGCCCGGGCCCGGGTGAGCGTCGCCGGCGCCGCGGTGCCACCGCAGGCCGAGGAGCGGCCGAGCGCGCCGGCCGGCGCCACCACGTACCGGGCGGGCGGCCCGGCGGAGTCGGTCCCGGCGCTCGACCGGCGCCAGCCCGGTGCCTCCGTGCCGCCGCCGTCGAGCTGGTCCGCCTTCGCCGCCGCCGAACGCCCCGGCGCGCAGGCGTCCGTGCCCGCCCAGCCGCAGGCCGCGAATGCTGCCGTCCCCGCTCAGGCGCAGGCCCGGGCCAGCGCGTCGGTCCCCGGGCTGACCCGGGCCTCGGCCGACGAGGTCGCCGCCGCGGTCGCTGGGACGTCCGGCAGCGCCAAGGTCTACCGGGCCGGCCCGGTCAACCCCGAACCGCCGGAGCCGGCCCAGCCACCGGAGCCGGCCCAGCCACCGACACCGCCCGTGCCGGAGCCCGAGCCGGCGCCGACGCCCGTACCGGGTCCGAACCCGCCCTCCCCGGCGCCGCCCGGGCCGGCGCCGGAGCCCCCGTTCCGGCCGGCGCCGCCGGTGCCCGCACCGCCGCCGGGCCCGACCCCGCCGGGACCGGTGCCCCCGGTGCCGGGGCCACCGGTGCCGCCGCCGGGACCGCCGGTGCCGTCGCCTCCGTCGCCACCCGGCCCGATGCCCGCGCCGCCGTTCCCGCCGCCGCCCGCCATGGCCGGCGCACCGGGGTCGACGCCGCTCGCGGGCGCCGGGCAGTCGGAGGCGCCCGCCGCGCCGTGGGCCGCCGGGCCGTCCGCCGCGCCACCGCCGCCCAGCGCGCCACCGGTGGTGCCCGCCCCGGCCCTGCCGACCTGGCCGCCGTCGACCAGAGCCACCGGGTACGGGTCCGCCGGCCACACCCCGGGGCCGGCCGCCCCGTCGGGCGGTCCCGCCGGCAGCGTGTACGGCGGCGGCACCGAGGGGCCCGGCTTCGCCACGGTGTCCTTCCCGCAGGGCAACCCGCTGGAGAACTCCGGCTCGCTGACCGGGCACATCCTGGCCCAGGGCTGGACCGAGGACGCCCCGGCGACCCGGTCGAGCAACACCAAGGTCGTGATCGTCATGGCCGGCGCGCTGGCGCTGCTGGTCGCGATCAGCCTCGTGGTGGTCTTCCTGGCCAACGACGCGCTCAGCGGGATCACCGGCGCCGCGCTGACCAGGTGATCGGGGTGAGCCCGCCCACTACGTCCTCGCGGTGCGGTGGCGGGTTCGCCACACCGCCGTACACTTGTGGAGATCACTGACCTGGCGCGCCTGTTGCGCGCCCATGGGCGATCTTGCGGGCGAATCGGCGGCGTCATGAAGCCGCGGCGGGCCATCGCGAAGATGCGCCCCGCTCGAAAGGCATTTCTTGACCACGTTCGCTGCCACCGGCACGTCCCCGTCCGCCGACCCCACCGTCGACACCCCTGACTTCGCCGCCCTCGGCCTGCCCCGCCCGCTTGTCGAGGCGCTCGCCCGGCAGGGCATCACCACCCCGTTCGAGATCCAGCGGGCCACCGTGCCGGACGCCCTCGCCGGGCGTGACGTGCTCGGCCGCGGCCAGACCGGCTCGGGCAAGACCCTCGCCTTCGGCCTGCCGGTGATCGCCCGCCTCGCGGAGCGGAACCGGGCCCGGCCGCTGCACCCGCGCGCCCTGGTCCTGGTGCCGACCCGCGAGCTGGCCATGCAGGTCAACGACGCGCTGGTGCCGCTCGGCAAGGCGGTCGGCATCTTCCTCAAGACCGCCGTCGGCGGCGTCCCGTACGACCGGCAGATCGACGCGCTGCGCCGCGGCGTGGAGATCGTCGTGGCCACCCCCGGGCGGCTCGGCGACCTGATCGAGCGGGGCGTCTGCAAACTCGACGACGTCGAGATCACCGTGCTGGACGAGGCCGACCAGATGGCCGACATGGGCTTCCTGCCCGAGGTCACCCAACTGCTGGCGAAGACCCCGGCGGACGCCCAGCGGCTGCTCTTCTCGGCCACCCTGGACAACGACGTCGACAGCCTGGTCAAGCGGTTCATGACCGATCCGGTCACCCACTCGACCGCGCCGGCGACCGCGGCCGTGTCCACCATGGACCACCACCTGCTGCTGATCCCGCCGCACGACAAGTTCGCCGTGGCGGCGTCCATCGCGGCCCGCGAGGGTCGCACCATGCTCTTCGCGCGTACCCAGCTCGGCGTCGACCGGCTGGTCGAGCAGCTCGCCGCCGTCGGCGTGCGGGCCGGCGGCCTGCACGGCGGCAAGACCCAGCGGATGCGCACCCGCACGCTGGCCGAGTTCCGCGAGGGGCGGATGAACGTGCTGGTCGCCACCGACGTGGCGGCCCGGGGCATCCACGTCGACGGCGTGACGCTGGTGCTGCACGTGGACCCGCCCAAGGACCCGAAGGACTACCTGCACCGGGCGGGTCGCACCGCGCGGGCCGGTGAGTCCGGCGCGGTGGCGACGCTGGTGCTGCCCAAGCAGCGCCGGACCACGCTCGCCATGCTGGAGAAGGCGGGCGTCGAGCCGGCCGAAGCCCGGGTCCGCGCCGGTGATGCGGCGCTGGCCGAGTTGACGGGCGCCCGCGAGCCCAGCGGCGTGCCGGTCCGCGAGGAGCCGGAACCCCGCCGGGGCGGCCCGCGCCGCTTCGGCGACCGGGACGGGCGCGGCGACCGGCGCTTCGGCGACCGGCCGACCGGCCGCGGTTTCGACCGGGGCGAGCGCCGCCACGACGACCGCCCGGCCGGCGGCCGCGGCTACGACCGGCCCTCCGGCGAGCGGCGATTCGACCGCGACGACCGGGGCTTCGGCGAGCGGCGCCAGGCCGACCGGGGCGGATTCGACCGGGACGCGCGCGGCGACCGGCGCTTCGGCGACCGCGACGAGCGCGGCTCCGGCCGGCCCTCGGGCGACCGCCACTTCGCCGAGCGGGCCGGGCGCGACCAGCACCGGCCGACCGGCGCCGGTCGCGGCTACGACCGGGACGCGCGCGGCGACCGGCGGCACGACGACCGACCCACCGGCGGGCGCGCCTACGGCGACCGGCCCAGCGGCGGCGGCTACGGCGACCGGGACGGCGCACGCCGCTACGGCGACCGGCCGACCGGCGGCGGTTACGGCGACCGGCCCACGGGCAGTGGTTACGGCGACCGGGACGGCGCGCGGAGCCACGGCGACCGGCCCACCGGCGCGCGCGGGCACGGCGACCACGGCCGCCGCTACGAGGACCGCCCGCAGGGCGAGCGGCGCTTCGGCGAGCGGGGCGAGTTCCGCCCGGCCGAGCGCCGGGGCGGCTTCCGGCCGGAGGCCCGGGGCCGGGACGACCGGCCGCGCGACGACCGGCGCGGCTTCGGCGGCCGTACGCCGGCCCGCACCCACTGACCGGGGCCACCGCCCCACTCACGCGACCGCCGCCGTCGAGCCACCGCTCGGCGGCGGCGTTCGCGCATCCGCTGCCGGTGTCCGCCCGGTCGCGTAACGTCCGGTTCATGTCGACCATGCCGAAGTCGCTGTTCTGGACCCGGACCGACACCGCCGGCTCGGAGCACGTGCTGCTCGACGACCGGCAGGGGCTGACCGCGCAGGGCGTGGCGCTGGCCGTCGATCCCATCCCGTACACCTGCCGCTACCAGCTCACCGTGGGCGCGGACTGGTCGACGAGCCGGCTGGAGGTCACCGCGGAGGGCGCCGGTTGGTCGCGGAGCGTACGCCTGGAACGGAGCCGGGACGGGTGGCGGGTGCGCACCGGCGAGGAGGGTGACCTGGACGCGGCGTTGCGCGCGGCCGGGCATCCGCCGGCCGGGTTGCCGGGCACCGACGACCCGGGCCGGCTGGACGAGGCGCTCGACGTCGATCTGGGCGGCTCGCCGCTGACCAACACCCTGCCGGTCCGCCGGCTCGACCTGGGTCGGGCCCCGGCCGACCAGCCGCGCACGGTGACCGTCGCGTGGGTGCTGCTGCCCGGCCTGGCGGTCCTTCCCGCCGAGCAGGTCTACAGCTCGCTCGGCCCGGGCCGGGTCCGCTACGCCAGCGACTCCTTCACCGCCGACCTGGACGTGGACCAGGAGGGTTACGTGGTGCGCTACCCGGGGCTGGCGGAGCGGATCGACCCGCGCTGACGGCTCAGGCCGGCCAGGCGCCGGTGGCCAGGAAACGGTCGATGGTGGCCAGGTGCGGGGCGAGGTCGAGGCCCTGCGCGGCCACCCACCCGTCGTCGTAGTAGGTGTGCGCGTAGCGGTCGCCCGGGTCGCAGATCAGGGTGACCACCGAGCCGGTCCGGCCGGCGGCCAGCAGCTCCGCGATCAGCGCGAAGGCCCCCCAGAGGTTGGTGCCGGTGGAGCCGCCCACCCGGCGGCCGAGCACCGCCGAGCCGGCCCGCATGGCGGCCAGCGAGGCGGCGTCCGGCACCTGCATCATCCGGTCCACCACGCTGGGCAGGAAGGACGCCTCGACGCAGGGCCGGCCGATGCCCTCGATCCGGGAGCCCTTGTCGGTGCGGACCGACCAGTCGCCGGCCTGCCACGCCGGGTAGAACGCGGAGTTCTCCGGGTCGACCACGCAGAGCTTGGTGGGCAGCCGGCGGTAGCGGGCGTACCGGCCGATGGTCGCGCTGGTGCCGCCGGTGCCGGCGCCCACCACGATCCAGGCCGGCACGGGGTGCCGTTCCAGGGCGAGCTGCGCGTAGATCGACTCGGCGATGTTGTTGTTGCCCCGCCAGTCGGTGGCCCGTTCGGCGTAGGTGAACTGGTCCATGTAGTGCCCGCCGCTGTCCTCGGCGAGCCAGCGCGCCTCGATGACCACCTTGGCCGGGTCCCGCACCAGGTGGCAGCGGCCGCCCTGGAACTCGATCTGGGCGATCTTCTCGGGCGAGGTGGTGGCGGGCATGACCGCGATGAACGGCAGCCCGAGCATCCGCGCGAAGTACGCCTCGGAGACCGCGGTCGACCCGGACGACGCCTCGACGACTGTGGTCTCCGGGCCGATCCACCCGTTGCAGAGCCCGTACAGGAACAGCGAGCGGGCCAGCCGGTGCTTGAGCGAGCCGGTGGGGTGCACCGACTCGTCCTTGAGATAGAGGTCGATGCCCCACTCCCGGGGCAGCGGGAAGGGCAGGAGGTGGGTGTCGGCGGAGCGGTTGGCGTCCGCCTCGACCGCGGCGATGGCCTCGGTCACCCAGCTCCGGCTGGCCTCGTCACACCGGTCGAGATGAGTCACGCCGCCAACGTTACAAGCGAGGCCCGCTCGCCTCCGGACCCGCCCGGCGCGCCTGCCGGCGCTGGCCGGCCCGGCCGGCGGCCCGGACCACCGGGGTGAGGGCCAGGGCGAGCCGGGGGAAGGCGTCCAGGAGCCGCACCTGGGCGCCGCGCCAGCGCGGCAGGCTGACCACCGGCCGGGGCCGCCGGGCCAGCCGCGCGGCCCGCGCGGCGACCCGCTCCGGGGTGAGCAGCGACCCGGTGAACGACGCCAGGGCCCCCGGGTCGTCGAGCTTGTCGTGGAGCATCGGCGTCCAGATCCCGTCCGGGCAGAGGCACGACACGTGTACGCGCCGGACGCCGGCCATCCGCAGGTCGGCGAGGGTGCCGAGGCTGAACGCCAGCAGGGCGTGCTTGCTGGCCGCGTAGACGGTCTCGCCGGGTGCGGCGACCAGCCCGGCCAGGGAGACGACGTTGAGCACGTGGCCGTGGCCCTGCGCCCGCATCACCGTCAGGGCCGCGTGGGTGCCGTTCATCGCACCCAGCGCGTTCACCTCGACGAGCCGGCGCCGGGTCGCCGCGTCGTGCGTCCAGGACGGCCCGGTGGCCAGGATGCCGGCGTTGTTGACCCAGAGCGCGAGCCCGCCCGGCGCCCCGGCCGCCTCGCCGGCCACGGTCGCGCAGGCCGCCTCGTCGCGGACGTCGAGCGGGCGGGACCAGCCACCGAGGGGTGCCGCCGCGGTGGACACGGCTCCGGCGTCCAGATCGGTGAGCAGCACCCGCCAGCCGTCGGCGTGCAGCGCGGCGGCGATGGCCCGGCCGAGGCCGCCGGCCGCCCCGGTCACCACGGCGGCGCCCCGCTCCGGAGTCGTCATCGGCGCACGGTAGCGCCCCCGGGGCGGCCGGGACCAGAGCGAGCGGTCAGGAGGCGGCGGGTTCGAGCGGCTGGGGCCGGTTCTCCCACTTGGTCGACAGGGCGATGCCGGTGCGGGTGGAGGCCACCCCGGCGGTCCGGTTCAGGCGGACGATCAGCTGTTCCAGCTCGGCGATGGTGCCCACCCGGGCCTTCAGCAGGAACGATTCGACGCCCGCCATGAAGTAGCAGGACTCGATCTCCGGGATCTGGCGGAACGCCTCCAGCACGTCGTCGGTGTCCGCGTTCGAGTCCTCCACGATGCCGATCAGCGCCGTGACGCCGAGCCCGATCGCCTCCGGCTCCACCTCGGCCCGGTACGCGCGGATGACGCCGCTCGACTCCAGCTTCCCGACCCGCTCGTGCACGGCCGGGGCGGAGAGGCCGACCTGGCGGGCCAGCTCGGCGTACGACAGGCGGGCGTTGCCCCGCAACAGCTCCACGAGGCTCAGATCGATCGCGTCCACGGAGAGTGACCCTATCCTTTCGGGCGTAACGCCCGACACCGGGCATCAGTTGAACATGACGTCACGTTGCCGTTCACAAACGTGCAGTCACGGGGGTTCTACACCGGTAGCATTTACTAACTTCTCACTGTGTGCGTTTTTCGCGTTTGGCGGACAGGCCAGGTCGCTGGTGCTGTAATTGCCATACGTCCCTCATGACGGCTCTGGGCTCGCACCGGCCGGGGGCAGTGTGTTCAGCCGGGGGCTTCGTCGACGCGAGGAGGGGGCTGTGGACACTGGAGATCGCCTGCTGACACCGGGTGAGGTCGCCGCGCTGTTTCGGGTTGACCCGAAGACCGTCACCAGATGGGCAGCGGCCGGCCGGATCGGCAGCATCCGGACTCCAGGCGGGCATCGCCGGTTTCGGGAATCCGAGGTGCGGGCCCTGCTTGAGGGGGAGGGCATGCTGGACGAGGCGGAGGACATGGGCAAGGCACGGAACATGGGTCCGACCGCCTCGACCGGCCCAGGGCCGGCGAACGCCGGAATGTACTGAGGCGACACCGATCGGGGCGCGGTCCGGCTCGGTCCGCGTCCCGATCCGCGCCGTCAGGCCGGGTCCACGTTCCGGCGGGCGGCGGCCAGCTCACCGGACCAGCGGCGGAACAGCGTGTGCGGCACGCCGAGCGCGTCCAGCACCTTCCCGGCCACGAAGTCGACAAGTTGCTGTGCGGAGGCCGCCGCCCCGGCGCCGTAGAAGCCGGGGCTCGCCGGCAGGACCACCGCCCCGGCGTCGTGCAGCGCGATGAGGTGTTCCAGGTGGCTGCGGGTCACCGGCGTCTCCCGGGGGACCACCACCACCGGCCTCCGCTCCTTGAGGTTCACCTCGGCGGCGCGCTGCAACAGGTCCTTGGACAGCCCGATGGCGATGCCGGCGCAGGCCGCCGTGCTGGCCGGGACGACAGCCATGCCGCGTACCCGGTAGGAGCCGCTGCTCGGGCCGGCGGCCAGGTCACCGGCCGGCCAGTGCCGCAGGTCCGCGTCGGCGAGATCGCGGCCCAGCCAGGCGGCCAGGTCCTCGGCCCAGTGACCGTCGCGGAACGCCCGGCCGGTCTCGTCGAGGATGGTCAGCCGGGCGGCCCGGGAGACGATGAGGTCCACCGCCTGGCCGGCGTCGAGCAGGCCGCGGACGACCGCGGCGGCGTACGGCGTGCCGGAGGCGCCGGAGACGCCGACCACCCATGGTTCGCGCATGCCGTCCAGCCTGCCTGGTCGACCCGGAGCGCGGGCGCCCACCCCGGCGGTGTGTCCCGCTTGTCCGCGACCAGCGGCGTTGTCCGGCGGGTCGGCGGGCCCACCGGGAACGTGGGATTCTTCCCCGGAGATCCACGTCCATGGAAGGGACCGGTGATGACGGCGGCGGTGCTGCGGGCGTTGCGCTCCGACTGTCCGATCGCGCCCCGGCTCTCCCCGCACGCCGACGCGGTGCAGGAGTGGCTCGTCGGCCAGCTCGACCGGCTCGGCCTGCCGCTGGATCCGGCCATGCGGGAGCGGCTGGCCCGGGCCGGCTTCGCGCGCTACGCCGGCCGCCTCTACCCGGAGGCCAGCGAGCCCGACCTGCGGGCACTGGCCGCCCTGTTCACGTGGTTCTTCCTGGTGGACGACGCCTGCGAGGGGCCGGACCGGCTCGCTCCGGCGCAGATCCGGGCGCTGCGCGACGGCGCGCTGGCCCTGCTCCGGGAGGGTCCCCGGGCCCGCCATCCCGGCTTCTCCGGCCCGCTGCGCCGGCTGCTGGTCCAGGCGTGGCGGGAGCCGCGGCGCCGGATGCCGGCCCGCTGGCGGCTGCGCTTCGCCGACGCGGTGGCCGACCACCTCGACGGGGCCTGGCGGGAGGCGGTCGCCACCGTCGCCGGGCGACCGCCGGGCGTCGCCGAGTACGTGCAGCTGCGCCGGGCCACCTCGGCGGCGTACGTGTCGTACCCCCTGATCGAGTTCGCCGCCGGGCGGCCGCTGCCCGACGCGGCCTATTACCATCCCGCGTTGCGCCGGCTCGGCGACCTGGCCAACGACCTGCTGTCCTGGTACAACGACCTGGCCTCGCTGGAGCGCGACCGGGCCGGCGCCGGCGGACACAACCTGGTGCTGGCGGTGGCCGCCGAGCGGGGCGTGCCGGTGCCGGCCGCGGTGGACGTGGTCGCCGAGCGCTGGCGCGCGGAGATGGCCCGCTTCGTGGCGCTGCGCGCCGCGGTGCCGTCGTTCGGGCCGGCGCTGGACGAGGCGGTCACCGCCCACCTCGACGGGCTCGCCAACGCGGTCCGCGGCACGATCGACTGGACGATGGAGAGCGCCCGCTACCCGGTGGCCGGGTGACGCCCGGTCAGGGGCGCAGGTCCAGGCGGACCACCAGGTCCAGCAGGGCGAAGACGAACAGCGCGATGCCGACGAAGCCGTTGGCGGTGAAGAACGCCCGGTTGACCTTGCTCAGGTCGGTCGGGCTGACCACCAGGTGCTGGTAGCCGAAGGCGACCGCGGTGAGCGCGAGCCCGATCCACCAGAGCCAGCCGAAGCCGACCAGCGCGCCGAACCAGATGAACAGCGCGAAGGTGACCACGTGCGCGACGGTGGAGGCGTGCAGCGCGAAACGCCGGCCGTAGCGGGCGGGAACGCTGTGCACCCCGATCTCCCGGTCGATCTCGGAGTCCTGGCACGCGTAGATGAGGTCGAAGCCGCCGATCCAGAGGCCGACGGCCGCGCCGAGCAGCCAGGCCGGCCCGGAGCCGGCGAGGGTTCCGGTGACGGCGAGCCAGGCACCGACCGGGCCGACCGCCTGGGCGATCGCCAGGATGGCGTGCGGCCAGTTGGTGAACCGCTTGCCGTAGGGGTAGACGACCAGCGGCACCACGGCGAGCGGGGCGAGCGCCAGGCAGAGCGGGTTGAGCAGGGCGGCGGCGGCCAGGAAGACCACCAGCGCGACGGCCGCGCCGGTCCAGGCCGTCCGCACGCTCACCGCCCCGGTCACCAGCTCCCGGTTGGCGGTACGCGGGTTCCGCGCGTCGATCCGCCGGTCGAGGATCCGGTTGGCGGCCATGGCGAACGTCCGCGCGCCGACCATCGCCACGGTGATCAGCAGCAGGTCGAGCCAGCGCACCCGCCCGCCGTCGACCTGCATGGCGGTCAGCGCCGACAGGTACGCGAACGGCAGCGCGAAGACCGAGTGCTCGATCGTGACCAGCTTGAGGAAGGACTTGACCCGGCCCGGGCGCTCCACGGGGACCTCGGTGACGGTGGCCATCAGATGCCGTACTCCTTCCAGCGCTTGTCGACCAGCGAGACCACCTCGGGCGACATGGTCATCTCCTCGGGCCAACCCCGGGTGTAGCCCTCGGTGGGCAGCTTGCGGGTCGCGTCGAGGCCCGCCTTGCCGCCCCAGAACTGCTGGTACGAGGCGTGGTCCAGGTGGTCCACCGGGCCCTCGGTGACGAGCAGGTCCCGGGCGTAGTCGACGTTGCCGAAGGCGCGGAAGGCGACCTCGTTGTAGTCGTGCACGTCGCAGTCCTCGTCCACGATCACGATGAGCTTGGTCAGCGACATGAGGTGCGCGCCCCAGATCGCGTTCATCACCTTCTGCGCGTGCTTCGGGTAGCGCTTGCGGATGGAGACGATCGCGCAGTTGTGGAAGACGCCGGCGGCCGGCAGGTCGTAGTCGACGATGTCCGGGATCATCAGCTTGAGCAGCGGCAGGAAGATCCGCTCGGTGGCCTTGCCGAGGCCGTGGTCCTCCTGCGGCGGCTTCGAGGTGATGATCGAGTGGTAGACCGGGTCGCGCTGCATGGTCATCGTCTCGACGTGCAGCACCGGGAACGGCTCGACCGGCGTGTAGAAGCCGGTGTGGTCGCCGAAGGGGCCCTCGGGCAGCCGCTCGCCGGGCTCCAGGTAGCCCTCCAGCACGATCTGCGCGTTCGCCGGCACCTGCAGCGGCACGGTCAGGCAGTCGACCATCTCGACCCGTTCACCGCGCAGGAAGCCGGCGAACAGGTACTCGTCGATGTCGCTGGGCAGCGGCGCGGTGGCGGCGTACGAGACGACCGGGTCGCAGCCGATCGCGATGGCGACCGGGAGCCGCTGGCCGAGCCGCTCGGCGACGGCGTGGTGGGCGGTGGAGTCCTTGTGGATCTGCCAGTGCATGCCGAGGGTGTTCCGGCCGTGCTGCTGGAGCCGGTAGAGGCCGAGGTTGCGCTTGCCGGTCTCCGGGTGCTTGGTGTGGGTCAGCCCGAAGTTGTGGAAGATCCCGCCGTCGCCGGGCCAGACCTGGAGGCCGGGCAGCCGGTTTAGGTCGACGTCGTCACCGCGGTAGACCACCTGCTGGCAGGGGGCGGTCTTGACCTTCCGCGGCGGCAGCGACTTGAGCTGCATGACCTTGCCGAGGCCCTCGCGGATGCCGGACCAGCCCACGGGCAGCTCCGGCTTGATCATCGCGCCGATCCGCTCGCCGATCTCGTCCAGCGTGTCGACGCCGAGCGCCATGGCCATGCGCTTCTCGGTGCCGAACAGGTTGATCGCCACCGGCATCTCACCCCGGGTGGGCCGCTCGAAGAGCAGCGCCGGGCCGCCGTCGCGGACGGTCCGCGTGACCACCTCGCTGATCTCCAGCGTGGGGTCGACCGGGACGCTCACCCGCCGCAGCTCGCCCGCGGCCTCCAGGGCCGCGAGGAAATCCTTGAGATCGGTGTACGGGAAGCCACGAGCCGCCATGCCCGCCAGTCTCCCGCACACCCTCCCCCATCGCCCACGCCGGGGGCTGTGATGTAAGGAGGGGCCCCCTGTTAACGCCTCCGGTAGTGCAGGGGTCCCCTCTTGACAGCCAGCGGCATGGAAGGGAGCCGGTGGGGTAGACGGGCGGCCGACCGGGGGCGGAGGGCGACGCATGGGAGACGGACGGGTTCCGGCGGGATTCGCGGAGCAGCGGACGCGGGTCGGCGAGATCACGATGAACGTCCTCCGCGGCGGCAGCGGTCCCCCGCTGGTGCTGCTGCACGGCTATCCCCAGTGCTGGCACATGTGGCGGCACCTCCTACCGGAGCTGGGTCGAACGTTCGAGGTGGTCGCGCCGGACCTGCGCGGCTTCGGCGACAGCGACGCCCCGGCCGGCGGGTACGACAAGAAGACCCTCGCCGCCGACGTGCACGGCCTGCTCACCGGCCTCGGCCTGGCCGGCGACATCCGGCTGGTCGGCCACGACCTGGGCACGATGGTCGCCTACGCGTACGCGGCCGCCCATCCAGAGCAGGTCGCCCGGCTGGTGCTCACCGAGGCGCCCATCCCCGACGAGAGCATCTACGCCCTGCCGGCCCTGACCGCCGCCGGCCCGGCCGTGTGGAACTTCGGCTTCTTCAGCCTCACCAACGGCCTGCCCGAGCAGCTCGTCACCGGCCGGGAGGCGGTCTGGGTCGACCGTTTCACCGATTCGATCATGGTGAACAAGGGCAGCATCGGCCCGGACGACGTGGCGGAGTACGCCCGGCACCTGCGCGATCCCGACCATCTGCGGGCCAGCTTCGAGTACTTCCGGGCGTTGGACCGGGACGTGGCCGACAACGCGGCGTACCGCAAGACGAAGCTGCCCATGCCGGTCCTCGCCGTGGGTGCCCGGGCGAGCCTGGGCGAGCAGGTCGCCGCCCAGGTCCGCGGGTACGCCGAGACGGTCACCGGCGAGGTGGTGGAGGACTGCGGCCACTGGCTCTTCGAGGAGCGGCCGGCCGAGCTGACCGCCCTGCTGCTGTCGTTCCTGAGGGGCTGAGCCGGCTCAGGCGGCCGGCTGCCAGGCGTACGCGGCCAGGGGCGGGTCGAGGGGCGCGTCGGTGAGCCGGTTGGCGAAGGTCGAGATCGTGTACGTGCCGACGCCGAGCACCACGTCGAGGGCGTGCCGGGGCTGCCAGCCGGCGGCCAGAAAGGCGTCGAGGTCGCCGTCCGGCACGGCGCCCCGGTGGTCGAGCACGGCGACGGTGAACCGGCGCAGCGCCTCCAGACGCGGGTCGGGCAGCGCGGCGCCGGCCCGGAGCGCCTCGATCAGCGCGGGCGCCGCGCCCTGACGGGTGAGCGTCGCGGTGTGCATGGCCACGCAGAGGTGGCACTCGTTGCGGGTGGCCACGGTCAGCACGACCACCTCGCGGGCGACCGGGTCGAGGTCGGTGGACTCGAAGACCGCGTTGGCGGCGAGGAAGCCCTTGAGCAGCTCGGGCGACTCGGCCATGAGAGCCACCGCGCCGGGGAGGTGGCCGAACGTGCGGTGGATGGTGGTCATCGTGGGACGGGCGGCGGCGGGCGCGGTGTCGGGGGTGTGGGCGGTGAAGACCGGACGGGACATGACGGGCACCCCTCGCGTAAGATAGTCAACGTGGTTGACGGAATAGTAAACGAGGTTGTCGAACATGGCAACGCCTGACCGCCCGGGCTTCGTACTCCCGCTGCTGCTGCTCGCCGGCTTCCGCACGCTCATCGACGACCTGCACGCCGAACTGGCCCGGCAGGGGCACCCCGAGCTGCGCCCGGCCCACGGCTTCGTGCTCCAGGCCGTCGGCGCCGCCGGCACCACGGCGTCCGACCTCGGGCAACGCCTCGGCGTCTCGAAGCAGGCGGCCGGCAAGACCGTCGACCGGCTGGTCGCGCTCGGCTACCTGGAACGCGCCGACGACCCGGCCGACGCCCGCCGCAAGCTGGTCCGGATGACGGCGAAGGGCCGCGACGGGCTGCGCCGCTCGGCGGTCGTCTTCGACGAACTGCGCGACCGCTGGGCGGCGGCCCTCGGCGCCGACCGGGTCGCCGCCATCGAGGACGACCTGCGCCGGATGGTGCCGGCCGACGTCTTCCGCCTCGACGTCCCCGGCTGGTTCGGCGCGTGACAAACATCGTCGCGCCTTGACCCACCGCCCTGCGCTGGCGCCACGATCTGGGCATGGACGACCGCCTCGACCTGGCCGACCTCCCCGAGGTGGCCTACCAGGTCACCCTGCGCGTCGACGGGGTGCTGACCGGCCGGAAGCGCGCGGGTCAGACGCCGGCGTAGGAGTGCAGGCCGGTGAAGAAGAAGTTGACCCCGAACAGGTTCATCAGCATGGTCAGGAAGCCCACGACCGAGATCCAGGTGGCCACGTTGCGCTTGACGCTCGGGGTGGCCCGGGCGTGCAGGTAGCCCGCGTAGACCACCCAGGAGATGAACGCCCACGTCTCCTTCGGGTCCCAACCCCAGGCGCGGCCCCAGGCCGCCTCGGCCCAGATCGCACCAGCGATCACCGCGAAGGTGAAGACCGGGAAGGCGAAGGCGTGCAGCGTGAAGGTCAGCCGCTCCAGGCCGGCCGCCGCCGGCAGCCGCCGGGCCAGGGTGTACGGGAAGCTCCGCTTCCCCTGCTCCCAGCCGGCCCGCATCAGGTAGGCCACGGCCGGCACCACGCCCAGCAGGAAGATGCCGGAGGCGAAGATGATCGTCGACACGTGGATGACGAACCAGTAGGACTGCAGCGCCGGCATCAGCGGCACGACCTGCACATAGAGCTTCAGCTCGGCGAACGCCAGCAGCAGCACCATGACCAGGGTGAGGAACAGCCCGAGCCGGCGCAGCGACGGCTGCTTCCAGAGCACCGCGAGCCAGGCGGCCGCCCCGATCCAGGTGACGGTCAGCACGAACTCGTACATGTTGCCCCAGGGCATCCGCTCGGCGGCGATGCCCCGGGTGACCACCGCGCCCAGGTGCAGCGCGGCGGCGAGCACGGTGATCCAGGCGGCGATCCGCCCGGCCAGCGCGGCCCGGGCGGCGGAGCGGCCGGCTCGGGCCGCGTCCGGGGCGACCGGACGGGCCGGCTCCTCGACCGTCCCGCCGGGGCCGCCGACGCCGGCGCCGACCAGCTCCCGGGCCGGGGCCGCCGCCGGCACCTTCCGGGCGTTGCCCAGGGCGTACTCGACGGCGTGGCTGATCATCGCGACCAGGTACGCCAGGATCGCGAACGTGACCAGCTGGTCGGAGAGTGCGGACATCACTCGTCTCCTTCTCGCGCCCGCGGGTCGTCCCGCCCGTCGTCGCTGACCGCGGCGACGAGCTGTGCGAACTCGTCGGCGAACCCTGGATGCTCGGTGCGCGGCAGCCCACCGGCCTCCACCAAGCTACTACCGCTCGTCGGAGATCCATCCGCCGGGGGCGTCACCCGGAACCAGACCCGGCGCCGCCGGGCGAACAGCGAGCCCATCAGCCCGAGGAGCAGCGTCGCGCAGGCGACCAGCATCAGAGTCTGGCCGGGGGCGTGCCGGACCGAGATGGTGATGTACGGCTTCGTGCCGACGAACTCCAGCGTGCTGCCGTCGTCCAGCGTCCACTTCTCGCCGGGGCGCAGCACCTTCTCGCCGATCTGCTTGAGCTTGCCGTTGGCGACCTGCTCCTGGTCGAGCTTGTAGACCGAGCCGGGGATGCCGGCGTCCAGCCCCAGGTTGCCCCGGTACGCGGCCAGCACCACGGCGGGGTTCCGCTCGGCGGGGAACTGGGACGCGACGAACGGCGCGCGGTCGGGGGCGGTGGGCAGGTAGAGCCCGTCGAAGGCGACCTGCTGATCGGGGGCGCGCTTACCGGTCTTCGGGTCGACGTTCGCGTCCGGGAAGGCGGCCACGCCCTCCTCGGTGGCGTTCTGGTCGCCGCTGCGCAGGAACGGCGCCGTGCTGGTCTGGGTGCGGCCGTACTTGTCGGTGTACCTGAGGATCGGCGCGTACCCGTTGCCGAGCAGGTAGACGTTGGCCGGGCCGAGCCGCAGCGGCGAGTTGACCGAGAAGCCGGCGGTCCGCGTGGACTCGTCGTCCCGGTGGTCCACGGTCACCGTGGCCCAGTAACGGGAGGCCTGCCCGGACGCCAGGTACTCCGCCTCGAACCGGTCCAGAGTGAGGCAGAACGGCGGCAGGTCGGCGCTGTCGACGCGCGGCCCGAGCGACGCCTCGGCGTACTGCTGGCGGGTGTTGCAGAAGGCGTTGTCCGCTCCGGAGACCAGGATCCGGTTGCCGTGCCAGCCGTACCAGGAGCCGAGCGCGACCCCGAGCAGGACGGCGACCAGCGAGACGTGGAAGAGCAGGTTGCCGGTCTCCTTGAGGTAGCCCTTCTCGGCGGAGACCTCGTTGCCGCGGACGGTGACCCGCCAGCGGCGGCGGCGCAGCACCGCCGCGATCGCCTCGGGGTCGGCGGCGGCCGGGGCCTCCAGCACGGCGTGCTGGGGCAACCGCTCCAGGCGCTTCGGCGCGGCGGGCGGCCGCATCCGCAGCGCGCGGACGTGGTCGCGGGCGCGGGGCAGGATGCAGCCGACGAGCGAGGTGAACAGCAGCAGGTAGACGGCGGAGAACCAGACCGAGCCGAAGACCTCGAACATGCCGAGCTGGTCGAGCCGGGGCGCCAGGTCGGGGTGGTCGACGAAGTACTCGTTGACCTTCTCCGGGCTGACCCCCCGCTGTGGCAGCACCGAGCCGGGGATGGCGGCGATCGCCAGCAGGAAGAGCAGGATCAGCGCGGTGCGCATGCTGGTGAGCTGCCGCCACGAGTTGCGCAGCAGGGCCAGCACCGGGTTGGCCCGTCGCCGGGGGGCGCCGGCGGGCGGCGCGTCCGGGCGGTCGTCCACGGTCGTCATCAGATGCTCACCTCGCCCACGCCCACGTGCGTCTGCAACCAGATCACGAAGTCCTGCCAGCCGCCGGTGACCAGCGCCACGCCGATCAGGATCAGCAGCGCGCCGCCGATCCGGGTGACCCAGCGGCTGTTGCGCCGGACGGCGCGGAACACCCCGAGGAGGCGGTGGAAGCCCAGCCCGAAGACGACGAACGGTACCCCCAGCCCGAGGCAGTACGCCACGGCGAGCAGCACGGCCCGGTCGGTCCGCCCGTCGACGGTGGCCATGCCGAGCACCGCGCCGAGGGTCGGGCCGGTGCACGGCAGCCAGCTCAGCGCGAAGACGGCGCCCAGGACCGGGGCGCCGAGCAGGCCGGCGGCCGGGAGCCGTCGGATGCGGAACTCGCGCTGCATGCCGGGGACCACGCCCAGGTACCCGAGGCCGAGCACCACGACGAGGGCGCCGATGCCGATCTCCAACGTGCGCTCGTACTGGAAGAGGAGCTTGCCGACGCCGGAGAAGAGGATCGCGGTGGCGGTGAACACCGCGGTGAAGCCGGCGATGAAGAGCATGGTGCCGGCCAGCACCCGCCCCTTCACGGCGACGGCCGGCCGTGCCGCCGGAGGCGCCGCGACCGCCACGCCGCCGCCCGGCTCGTCCGCGACGGGTGCGGGGGCCGCCGGCCGGGCCCGGCCCTCCAGGTCCGCCCCGGCCAGCCCGGTGACGTACGACAGGTAGCCGGGCATCAGCGGCAGGACGCACGGGGAGAGGAAGCTGACCAGCCCGGCGAGCGCCGCGGCACCGACGGCCAGCAGCAGCGGGCCGGACTCGGCGAGCTGGCGGAAGGTCTCGCCCATCAGCGGGATCCGGACGCCGGCTGCTCGGCCGCGATCCGCTCGACGACGGGCTGGAGCTCGTCCCGGGTGATCGCCCGGCGGATCACCACGGCGACCCGGCCGTCGCGGTCCAGGACGACGGTCGCCGGGGTGGTGTTGGGCGGGATGTCGAAGTTGAGCGCCTGCCGGCTGGCCGGGTCGAAGAGGCTCGGATAGGTGACCCGGCCCTCCTCGAAGGCGACCGCCTTGTCCTTGCTGTCCTGCACGTTGATGCCGAGGAAGGCGACACCGGACGCCTTGGTGGCCTGGTGCACGGCCTCCAGGTCGTCCGCCTCCGCCCGGCAGGGCGCGCACCAGGAACCCCAGAAGTTGACCACGACCACCTGGCCGCGAGCCTCGGCGATGTCGTAGCTGCCGCCGGTGAGCAGCTCACCGCTCACCTTCGGCGTCTTCGACCGCTGGTCGGGGGCGCAGGTGATGGTGACGCCGTCGCTCGCGCAGCGGCTCTCCTCGCTGCCGGAGGTGCAGCCGACCAGCGCCGTCCCGGCGGTGACGGCGGCGAGCAGGGCGGCGACGAGCCTCCGGCTGGGCATCAGGCTCCCTTGGCCGTCCGGGCGGTCGGCGAGATCGAGACCAGGTGGGCCGCGGGCTCGGAGTAGCCGATGCCGACGATCTTGGCACCGTCGAAGTGGAACGAGGTGAGGCTGGCCAGGCCGCACTGCCGCTTGCGCGGGTCGTGCCAGAGCCGCTTCCGCTCGACGTAGCGGCGCAGGGTCCAGATGGGCAGCTGGTGCGAGACGAGCACCGCCTCCCGCCCCTCTGCGGCGATCCGGGCGGCGTGCAGCGCGCCGAACATCCGCTCGGCGATCACCCGGTAGGCCTCGCCCCACGACGGGGTGACCGGGTCGCGCAGCACCCACCAGTTGCGCGGGTCGCGGAAGGAGCCGTCGCCCGGGGACACCTTCTTGCCCTCGAACCAGTTCGCGCTCTCGATCAGCCGCTCATCCACCCCGACCGGCAGCCCGAACTGGGCGGCGATCGGCTCGGCGGTCTGCTGGGCACGCTCGAGCGGGCTGGCCACCACGTGCACCACGGTGCGCTCGGCGAGCGCCTGGGCCGCCGCCTTGGCCATCTGGACGCCCAGCTCGGAGAGGCGGAACCCGGGCAGCCGGCCGTAGAGGATGCCGTCCGGGTTGTACACCTCGCCGTGCCGCAGCACGTGGACCACCGTCTCGCTCACGCTTGAGCCCCCTTCGTTCGCGACTGCGGGGCTCGCAGAACCGGCTCACTCCTCGCGCTCACCGTTACCCCCCGTGTCCTGCCGCCGCTGCCGCGTTCGCCGCCGTCGGCAGGGCCGCGGCGATCTGCTCCAGGGCGGCGTCGTCGATCGCCGCCGACACGAACCAGGACTCGAACGCGCTCGGCGGCAGGTAGACGCCGGCGGCGAGCATGGCGTGGAAGAACGCCTTGAACGCGGGCACCTGCTGGGTGCGGGCGCTGTCGTAGTCGGTCACGTCGGCGTCGGTGAAGAAGATCGAGAACATGTTGCCCGCGTACGACAGGCGGTGCGGGACCCCGGCGGCGGCCAGCGCCTCGGTGGCGAGCTTGCCCACCGCGGCGGCCGTCTCGTCGAGGCGGCGGTAGAGCGCGTCGTCGGCCAGCCGCAGCGTGGCCAGGCCGGCGGCGCACGCGAGGGGGTTACCGGAGAGGGTGCCGGCCTGGTAGACCGGGCCGGCCGGGGCGAGCTTCGCCATGATCTCGGTGCGCCCGCCGAACGCCGCGGCGGGCAGGCCACCCCCCATGACCTTCCCGTACGTCCACAGGTCGGCGTCGGACGGGTCGAGGCCGTGCCAGCCGCCGCGGGAGACCCGGAACCCGGTCATCACCTCGTCGACGATGAGCAGCGCGCCGTGTGCGTGGGCGATCCGGGCGAGCTGCTGGTTGAAGTCGCCGCGCGGGGCGACCACACCCATGTTGCCGGCCGCCGCCTCGGTGATGATCGCCGCGATGTGCGGGCCTTCGGCGGCGAAGGCCTCCTCGACCGCGCGCAGGTCGTTGTACGGCAGCACGATGGTGTCGCCGGCGGCCGCCCCGGTGACGCCGGGCGAGTCGGGCAGGCCGAGGGTGGCCACGCCGGAGCCGGCGGCGGCGAGCAGCGCGTCGGAGTGGCCGTGGTAGCAGCCGGAGAACTTGACGATCTTGGCCCGGCCGGTGAACCCGCGGGCCAGCCGGATCGCCGACATGGTCGCCTCGGTGCCCGAGTTGACCAGGCGGACCTGCTCCACCGGGGTCCGCGCGACGATCTCCGCGGCCAGCTCGACCTCGCCCGGGGTGGGGGTGCCGAAGCTGGTGCCGAGCCCGGCGGCCTCGCGCAGCGCCTCGACCACGGCGGGGTGGGCGTGACCGAGGATCAGCGGGCCCCAGGAGCAGACCAGGTCGACGTAGCGGCGACCGTCGGCGTCGAAGAGCCAGGGACCCTCCCCCCGGACCATGAAGCGCGGGGTGCCGCCGACGGCACGGAACGCGCGCACAGGGGAGTTGACCCCGCCGGGCACGATGGCCTTGGCGCGGTCGAACAGGGCCTCGGAGGCCGGTGCGTCGGCCGGGTAGCGGCCGGATCCGGCGGAAAAGGTATCGGTCACGATGCCGCCATTGTGTCAGCGCCGGGCGGCTGATCGGCAGGCACCCCGCACCGAGGGTTACCGGGCTCACGCCCTGCGGCTGCGGCGCGGGCCAGCGACCGCCGGGTCGCTCGACGGGCCCGTGGGTCGAGATCGCGATAGGGTGACCGGGTGGATCGTGCCGAACTGTCCATCACGCTACACCGGACGGGTGACGAAGCGGTGCTTCGCCTCGCCGGTGAGATCGACATGCTCACGGCCGCCCAGCTGTCGACAGTCGTCAACGAGGTGCTGGCCGACCCCCCGCCGCGCATCGTGCTCGACCTGGGCGGGGTCACCTTCTGCGACTCGCAGGGCCTCGGGACGCTCGTGGTGCTGAGCCGCAAGGCCAGCCACGCCCAGAGCCTGCTGGTCCTGAGCAACGTCGGCGACTTCCTCCTCCGCGTCCTGGACATCACCGGCCTCCGCTCGGCCCTGATGATCCGCAACGAAACCGCCCCCTGAGGCGCCACCTCTCGCGTCGATCATGAAGTTGGCGGCGATGTGGATCTCCACAGGTGCCGCCAACCTCATGATCGACAGGTCGAGGGTCAGATGACCGGTACGTCGCGGCGGCGGAAGGCGGTCAGGCCGGCCGCCGTCAGGGCCAGCGCCACGGCGGCCAGCGTCCAGAGCGGGGTGGCGCTCCAGGTGTCGCGGAGGACCTGGGGAGTGTGCGTGAACGGGGACAGGTCCAGCAGCCACTGGTCGAGTTCGAGCACCGCGCCGAGCTGGCCGAGCAGCACGCAGACCGCCAGACCCGCCCAGGCCACCGAAGCGAGCCGGGGCAGCAGGCCGTAGAGCAGCACGGCGAGCCCGGCCAGCACCCAGGCGGCGGGCACGTGGGCCAGCGCGGCACCGAGCATCCGCGGCAGCTCCCGCGGCACGTCGTGCACGCTCAACCCGTACGTCAGCCCGGTGGCCAGGCCGGTGACGGCGAGCACCACGGCCGGGCCGACCAGCGCGAACACCACGTGCGACAGCAGCCAGGTGGAGCGGTGCGCGCCGGTGGCGAGCACCGGTTCGGCGTGCCCGGCGGACTCCTCGGCGCGCATCCGCAGCGCGGCCTGGATGCCGTAGCCCGCGGCAGCCAGACCGGCCAGGCTGAGCGTGGCACCCAGGTAGGCGTCGGCCAGGCCGGAGGCCCCGCCGATCCGGGCCATGATCTGCTCCAGCTCCCGGTTTCCCTCGACCGAACGGCCGGCCGCCTCTGCGGCGCCGCCGAGGATCAGCCCGAGGAGGCCGAAGCCGACCGACCACCAGAGGATCTGACCCCGGTGCAGCCGCCAGGCCAGCCCGAACGGGCCGGCGAGCCCCCGGCCGGCGGTGGCCGGCCCGAGCCGGGGCGGCAGCACCCCCGCGCCCAGGTCGCGGCGCACCGAGACCGGGTACGCGACCACGGCGAGCAGCACCGACACGACCAGCGGCAGCACCGGCACCCACCAGCGTTCCCCCTCGAACGGCCGGATCCGGGGCGCCCAGCCCAGCGGGGAGAGCCAGCTCGGCCAGTCGTTGGCGGCGGTGTCCCCCACCATCCGCAGCGCGAAGGAGGCGCCGAGGACGGCGATCCCGATGCCCCGGGCCCCACCCGCCGTCTCGGTGAGCTGGGCGGTCAGGCCGCCGAGGGTGGCGAAGACCACGCCGGTGAGCGCCGTGCCGAGGCCGTACGCGTACGAGCCGGTGGCGGAGAGCCCGGTGGACGCCAGCCCGGCCGCGGTGAGCAGGCCCAGCAGCACGTCGGCCGCGTACGTGACGAGCAGCGCGGCGGTCAGCCCGGCGTGCCGGCCCAGCACCCCGCCGCCGAGCAGCTCCCGCCGGCCGGCCTCCTCCTCGACGCGGGTGTGCCGCACGACGGTGAGCAGGCTGGCCAGCGCCACGATGACCAGCAGGAAGCCGCCCCGCTGGGCGGTCAGCGCGCCGACGCTGTCCCCGTAGACCGGGCCGAGCAGCGCGATGATCGACGGGTTGCGGGCGGTCCCGGTGACGTACGCGGCCCGGTCGGCGTCGGTCGGGAACAGCTCGAAGAAGCTGGTCGCGTAGGTCGTCGGCAGCACGGCGAGGAACAGCACCCAGAGCGGGAGCACGAGACGGTCCCGGCGCAGCACGAGCCGGGCCAGCTGCCAGGTTCCGGTGAGGGTGCTCATCGGGCCAGCTCCTCGGGGACCGCCTCGTAGTGCCGCAGGAACAGCTCCTCCAGCGTCGGCGGCGTGCTGACCAGGCTGCGGACGCCCAGCTCGGTGAGGCGACGCAGTGCGACGTCCAGCGCGGCGGTGTCCACGTCGAAGCGGACGCGGTTGCCGTCCACCCGCAGGTCGTGCACGCCCGGCAGGTCGGCCAGCCCGTTCAGCGGGGCGGTCACCTCGGCGTCGATCGAGGTGCGGTGCAGGTGGCGCAGCTCGGTGAGGGTGCCGGACTCGACGGCCCGGCCGTTCCGGATGATCGTCACCCGGTCGCAGAGCGCCTCCACCTCGGCCAGGATGTGGCTGGAGAGCAGCACGGTGCGGCCGTCCTGCTTGGCCCGGCGCACCCAGTGCTGGAAGACCTCCTCCATGAGGGGGTCGAGCCCGGAGGTGGGCTCGTCGAGGATGAGCAGCTCGACGTCGGAGGCGAGCGCGGCCACCAGGCCGACCTTCTGCCGGTTGCCCTTGGAGTAGGCGCGGCCCTTCTTGCGCGGGTCCAGCTCGAAGGACTCCAGCAGCTCGGCGCGGCGCTTCGGGTCGAGCCCGCCGCGCAGCCGGCCCAGCAGGTCGATCACCTCGCCGCCGCTCAGGTTGGGCCAGAGGGTGACGTCGCCGGGCACGTACGCGAGCCGGCGGTGCAGGGCGACGGCGTCCCGCCAGGGATCGCCGCCGAGCAGGCGAACAGCCCCCGCGTCCGCCCGCAGCAGTCCGAGCAGCACCCGGATGGTGGTCGACTTGCCGGAGCCGTTGGGGCCCAGGAAGCCGTGCACCTCGCCGGCGCGGACGGTCAGGTCGAGTCCGTCGAGCGCTCGGGTCCGGCCGAAGGTCTTCACCAGGCCGGACACCTCAATGGGAGTTTCCATACTTCGGAAGCTACGCTCGTTTCACAAACTTGTGAAGACAGTGAGATCTGGGAGACGATCAGGTGTGATGAACGAGACGACACCGATGACCCAGCCGCCTCACCGGGACGAGGAAGAGGTCCACCTCTTCGTCGAACGGATGGCGATGGCCTTCGCGGAGGTCGGCTTCCCCCGGATGGCCGGCCGGGTCCTCTTCACCGTGATGAGCGCGGACGAGCCGCTGACCGCCGCCGAGATCGGCGAGCGGCTGGGGGTGAGCGCGGCGGCCGTGTCCGGCGCCGTCCGCTACCTCACCCAGTTCGCCATGCTGGTCCGCGAGCCCGTCAAGGGCTCCCGCCGGGACCGCTACCGGATGCCGGCCAACCCCTGGTACGAGGCCACCATCACCAAGACCGGCCTCTACAAGAACTTCATCGACATCGCCAACGGCGGGGTGGACGCGCTGCTGGGGCGGGACACCCCGGCCGGCGAGCGCGTGGCCGAGATGCGGGACTTCTTCCTCTTCGTCCAGGAGGAGATCGACGCCCTCGGCGAACGGTGGCGGGCCCGGCGTGCCGCGACGGGACACGGCGACCGGGCGGACGCCTGAGCGCTCAGGCGTTGTTGCCCCAGCGGGCCTGCTCCAGCAGGTCCACCGCACGCTCCCGGGACTCCGCGTCGTCGTCGGCGCGCAGCAGCGCGGTCGCCTCGTCCACCGCGTCGGTGAGCACCCGCCACTGGGCGTCGCGCTCCCGCACCAGATCCGACTGCGCGGCGAGCTGCCGGGTCTTCACCCACAGCTCGACGAAGACCGACACCTTCGCCCGCAGCACCCACGGGTCGAAGGGCTTGGTGAGGTAGTCGACCGCCCCGACCGCGTAGCCCCGCAGGGCGAGCTGGGCGTCCTTGTCCGCGGCGGTGAGGAAGATGATCGGCACGTGCCGGGTGCGCTCCCGCCGCTTGATGTGGGTGGCGGTCTCGAAGCCGTCCATGTCCGGCATCTGCGCGTCCAGCAGGATCACCGCGAAGTCGTCCACCAGAAGCTGCTTGAGCGCCGCCTCGCCGCTCTCCACGGCGACCGACTGCACCGGAAGCCCCTGGAGGATCGCCTCCAGGGCCATCAGGTTCTCCCGCCGGTCGTCCACCAGCAGCGCCTTGGCCATCTGGGTCACGGAGTCTCCTCGCCTCGGCTCCGGCCGATCCAGGACGCCATCAGCTCGATCAGCTCGTCCAGGTCCACCGGCTTGGTGATGTAGTCGCTGCCCCCGGCCGCGATCGCCGACTCCCGGTCACCCGGCATCGCCTTCGCGGTCAGGAACACGATCGGCAGGTCCGCGAAACGATGGTTGCGCCGGATCTGCGCGGTCGTCTCGTAGCCGTCCTGGTCCGGCATCATCGCGTCCATCAGCACGATGTCCACCTCCGGATGCTCGGCCAGTTGGCGGACGCCGTCCGCCCCGTTGTCCGAGTACAACACGGTCATGCCGTGGAGTTCCAACGCGGAGGTCAGCGCGAACACGTTGCGGACGTCGTCGTCGACGATCAGGACGGTCACGCCCTCCAGCCGGCGGGTGGCCGGAGTCTCCTGCGGCTGCGGCAGCTCCATGGGCATGAGCAGGGACGACGGCAGGCCCGCGCGCTGCGGCGAGGGTGGCGCCGGCGCCACCACCGCGTCCGGCGCCAGCACATCGGGTACGAAGAGAGTGAACGTCGACCCCTGCCCGGGCGCGGAGGACACGGTGATCGTGCCGCCGAGCAGGCGGGCCAGGTCCCGGCTGATCGACAGGCCCAGACCGGTGCCGCCGTAGCGCCGGCTCGTGGTGCCGTCGGCCTGCTGGAACGCCTCGAAGATCAGCGAGAGCTTGTCGTCCGAGATGCCGATGCCGGTGTCGATCACCGTGAACGCGATGACCTGCCGGGCGTTGGTCAGCGCCGGCACGTCGAAGACGGCGTTGTCGGCGGCCGGCGCGATGCGCAGGGTGACCGCGCCGTTGTCGGTGAACTTCACGGCGTTGGAGAGCAGGTTGCGCAGGATCTGCTGCAGCCGCTGGGCGTCGGTGACCAGCGCCGGCGACAGGTCCTTGCTGATCCGCACCTGGAAGTCGAGGCCCTTCTCCTCGGCCTGCGGCGCGAACGCCTGCTCGACGTAGCCGCGGATCTCCGAGAAGTGGATCTCGGTCGGCTCCACGTCCATCCGGCCCGCCTCGATCTTGGACAGGTCGAGGATGTCGTCGATCAGCGAGAGCAGGTCCGACCCGGCGCTGTGGATGGTCCGCGCGAACTCGATCTGCTTGGCGCTCAGGTTCTGCTCCGGGTTCTCGGCGAGCAGCCGGGCCAGCAGGAGCAGCGAGTTCAGCGGCGTACGCAGCTCGTGGCTCATGTTGGCCAGGAACTCCGACTTGTACGCCGACGCCCGGGTGAGCTGCTGGGCCTTCTCCTCCAGGCCGAGGCGGGCCAGCTCGATCTCCCGGTTCTGCGTCTCGATGTTGGTCTTCTGCTCGGAGAGCAGCTTCGCCTTGTCCTCCAGCTCGGCATTGGTGCGCTGGAGCTCCGCCGACTGCTCCTGCATCTCGTGCGCCAGCCGCTGCGACTGCGCGAGCAGTTCCTCCGTACGCCGGTTGGCCTGGATGGTGTTGACCGCGACGCCGATGGTCAGCACCAGCCGCTCCAGGAACGCCAGGTGCAGCTCGGAGAAGGTGGTCACGCCGGCGAACTCGATCACGCCGAGCAGCTCGCCCTCGAAGAGGACCGGCAGCACCACGAGGTCGGCCGGCGGCGTCTCGGCCAGACCGGACCGGAGCACCAGGCGCCCGTCGGGCTGGGTGTTGACCCGGATGGTCCGCCGGGACAGGGCGGCCTGCCCGACCAGGCCCTCGCCGGGCCCGAAGGTCACGTCGTGCCCGCGGGCGACGTAGCCGTAGGAGGCGGTGAGCCGCAGCCGCACGCTGCCGTCCGAGCTGTCCGCCAGGAAGAACGCGCCGAGCTGCGCGTCGACCAGCGGGGTCACCTCCATCATGATCATGCGGCAGACCTCGCCCAGGTCCCGCTGGCCCTGGAGCAGGCCGCCGATGCGGGCCAGGTTCGAGTCGAGCCAGCCCTGCTCGGCGTTCTTCTTGGTCGTCTCCCGGAGGGTGACGATCATCTGGTTGATGTTGTCCTTCAGCTCGGCGACCTCGCCCTGCGCCTTCACGTTGATCCGCTGGGTCAGGTCGCCGCGGGTCACCGAGGTGGAGACCTGGGAGATCGCGCGGAGCTGGGTGGTCAGGGTCGAGGCGAGCTGGTTGACGTTCTCGGTGAGGTCGCGCCAGGTGCCGCTGACCCCCTTCACCTGGGCCTGACCGCCCAGCTTGCCCTCGATGCCGACCTCGCGGGCCACCCGCGTGACCTCGTCGGCGAACGAGGAGAGCTGGTCGACCATCGTGTTGACGGTGTTCTTCAGCTCCAGGATCTCGCCCTGCGCGTCCACCGTGATCTTCTGACCCAGGTCGCCCTTGGCCACCGCCGTGGTGACCGAGGCAATGTTCCGCACCTGGCTGGTCAGGTTCGACGCCATCGAGTTCACGTTGTCGGTCAGGTCCCGCCAGGTGCCGCTCACGCCCTTCACCTGGGCCTGGCCGCCGAGCTTGCCCTCGGTGCCCACCTCACGGGCCACCCGGGTCACCTCGTCGGCGAACGACGACAGCTGGTCGACCATCGTGTTGACCGTCGACTTCAGCTCCAGGATCTCGCCCTGCGCGTCCACCGTGATCTTCTGCGACAGGTCACCCTTGGCCACCGCCGTCGACACCTGGGCGATGTTCCGCACCTGCGCGGTGAGGTTCGACGCCATCGAGTTCACGTTGTCGGTCAGGTCCCGCCAGGTGCCGGCCACGCCGCGCACCTGGGCCTGGCCGCCGAGCTTGCCCTCGGTGCCCACCTCGCGGGCCACGCGGGTCACCTCGTCGGCGAACGACGACAGCTGGTCGACCATCGTGTTGACCGTCGACTTCAGCTCCAGGATCTCGCCCCGGGCGTCCACGGTGATCTTCTGGCTCAGGTCGCCCTTGGCCACGGCCGTGGTGACCGAGGCGATGTTCCGCACCTGGCTGGTCAGGTTCGACGCCATCGAGTTCACGTTGTCGGTCAGGTCCCGCCAGGTGCCGGAGACCCCCTTCACCTGCGCCTGACCGCCCAGCTTGCCCTCGGTGCCCACCTCGCGGGCCACCCGGGTCACCTCGTCAGCGAACGACGAGAGCTGGTCGACCATCGTGTTGACGGTGTTCTTCAGCTCCAGGATCTCGCCCTGCGCGTCCACCGTGATCTTCTGCGACAGGTCACCCTTGGCCACCGCCGTGGACACCTGCGAGATGTTCCGCACCTGGCTGGTCAGGTTGCCGGCGAGCTGATTCACGTTCTCGGTCAGGTCGCGCCAGGTGCCGGAGACCCCGCGCACCTGGGCCTGGCCGCCCAGCTTGCCCTCGATGCCCACCTCGCGGGCCACCCGGGTCACCTCGTCGGCGAACGACGACAGCTGGTCCACCATGGTGTTCACGGTGTCCTTCAGCTCCAGGATCTCGCCCTGTGCGGCCACCGTGATCTTCTGGGAGAGGTCGCCGCGGGCCACCGCCGTGGAGACCTGGGCGATGTTGCGGACCTGGCTGGTCAGGTTCGACGCCATCGAGTTGACGCTGTCGGTCAGGTCCTTCCAGGTGCCGGCCACGTTGGGCACGTCCGCCTGGCCGCCGAGCTTGCCCTCGGTGCCCACCTCGCGGGCCACCCGGGTCACCTGCTCGGCGAAGAGCCGCAGCGTGTCGGTGAGGTAGTTCATCGTGTCGGCCAGCTCGGCCACCTCGCCGCGCGCGCCCACCGTGATCTTCTGCGACAGGTCGCCCTTCGCCACCGCCGTGGCCACCTGGGAGATCGACCGCACCTGACCGGTGAGGTTCGACGCCATGGTGTTCACCGAGTCGGTGAGGTCCTTCCAGGTGCCGGCCACGCCCCGGACGTCCGCCTGGCCGCCCAGCTTGCCCTCGGTGCCCACCTCGCGGGCCACCCGGGTCACCTCGTCGGCGAACGACGAGAGCTGGTCCACCATCGTGTTCACGGTCCGGCCGATGCGCAGGTACTCACCGCGCAGCGGCCGGCCGTCGATCTCCAGCGCCATGTGCTGCGACAGGTCGCCGTCGGCCACCGCCACGATCACCCGGGCGATCTCCGTGGTCGGGCGGCCCAGGTCGTCGATCAGCGAGTTGACCGCCCGCTGCCCCTCCGCCCACGAGCCGTCCAGGCCCTCGTCGTCGAGCCGCTCGGTGAGCCGGCCGTCGCGACCGACCACCCGACTGATCCGACGCAGGTCCAGGTGCTGCCGCTCCTGCATCGACACCACGTCGTTGAAGGAGTCCGCCACCTCGCCGGCCAGACCGGCCCGCCGCGGCAGCCGGACCCGGAGGTCACCGCGACGGACCCGTCGCAGCGCCTCCACCAGCTCACCGAGGAGCACCTCGTGGTCGTCCCCGGCCACCGGTTGTTTCGCCGTGGTCATCAGTTCCTCGCTCAGCTCGGGGGCCATCAGGCTCGTGCCGACACGCGGCCATCCCACCATTCTGCCGCGTGTCGCGTCGAGGGCACGGGCTCCGACCGCCCGCCACGCCCGATCTGTCCCCCGCCGACCGGATCGGCCGACCGGCTTGGCACCCGGGGTGGCCGCGGTGGAGGATACGGAGGTGCCAGCGGAGACGGGGCCGGCGACGAACGGCGGCTCGGACGAACACGTCCGTCGGGTCCGCCTCCCCGCGGACCGGCGCACGCCCGCGGCGGCCCGGGCGCTGGTGCGGTCCGTGCTCGGGGAGGCGGACCTGCACGAGCTGCTCAACGAGGCGCTGCTGCTGACCACCGAACTCACCACCAACGCGGTGGAGCACGCGCGCACCGAACTGGACATCGAGGTCGAAGCCGACCCAGCGGGGCTCACCGTCACGGTCACCGACTTCGCCTCCGGCCCGGTCGACGAGCTGATGATCGGCGTCCGGAACACCACCTCCGACATCACCGAGGTGGCCGAGCGCGGGCGCGGGCTGCTGCTGGTCGACCACTTCGCCAGCCGGTGGGGCACCACCTACCTGCCCACCGGGAAGGGCGTCTGGTTCCGGCTCGACCGGCCCGGCCTCGAGGCGGCCGGCCGGCCGGCCGAGACCCGCGCCACACTCGCCGCCACCGCGCCGGCCGACGGGGGCACCCCGAGCGCCGCCGCGATGAGCGAGCTGATGCAGACCATCCCCGACCCGTACGCGGACGACCCGCTGCCGGAATTCGCCGCCGGGCTGCTCACCCGGGTCGCCGAGATGGTCGGCGCGGCCGGTGGGGTGGTGCGGCTGGACCGCGGCGACGGGCAGGGCCGCCAGGTGCTCGCCCGCTACGGCCGGCAGCCCCGGGAGGGCAACGAGCTGCTGCGCGTCCCGCTCGCCGTGCACCGCCCGTACGCCGGGGAGCTGGAGCTGGACGCGGCGCCGTCGGCGTACGCCCGGCCCCTCGCGGTGCTCGCCGCCGAACGGCTCTCCCTGCACCTGGAGAACGACCGGCTGCGCCGCGCCGACGTCCGCCGGTCGGCCTGGCTGACCTTCCTGGCCGAGGCGAGCGAGCTGCTCGCCCAGTCGCTCGACGTCGAGCTGACCATGGCGCTCGTCCCCCAGCTCGTGGTGCCCCGGCTCGGCCAGTGGTGCGCGGTGCACACCAGCGACGAGTGGGGGCGGCTGCGGCTCGCCGCGGCCAGCCACGCCGACGAGTCGGTGCTGCCGCAGCTGCACCGGGTGCTCCAGGAGACCGGCCCCGACTCGATCCAGGCCCGGCTGCGGGAGGCGTCCCGCAGCGCCGCGCAGGTGCCGCTGAGCGGGCCGATGGAGGGTTTCGCCGTACCCCTGATCGCCCGCGGGCAGCGGCTCGGCACCCTGGCCGTGGGCCGCCACCAGCGGCACCGGCACGACCCCGACGAGGTCTCGGTGCTGGAGGACGTGGCCCGGCGGGCCGCCCTGGCCATCGAGAACGCCCGGATCCACGCCGAGCGCCGGCGCGTCGCGCAGACCCTCCAGCAGTCGCTGCTGCCACCCGTGCTCCCGGTGGTCGAGGGCATCGGCTTCGCCGCCGAGTACGTCCCGACCGGGGACGACGCCGAGGTCGGCGGCGACTTCTACGACGTGGTGCCGCTGCCGGACGGCCGGTGGCTCGTGGTGATCGGCGACGTCTCCGGGAAGGGCGTCCAGGCGGCGGCCGTGACCGGGCTGGTCCGGGACGTGATCCGGGTGCTGGTCGGCGACGGCAAGCCGCTGCCGGAGGTGCTCGGCCGGCTCAACGAGACGCTCGTCGAGCGGGGTGGCGGCCGCTACTGCACGCTGGCGCTGGCGGCGGTCGGCCCCGGCGACGGCGATCAGCTCGACGTCTCGCTGCACCTGGCCGGGCACGACCGGCCGGTCCTGCTGCACGGCGGTGGCGGTGCGGGCTTCGTCGGCACCGGTGGGACGGCGCTCGGGCTGCTCGACGCGATCGCCACCCCGACCGCCGAGATCGCCCTCAAGCCGGGCGACGCGCTGATCTTCTACACCGACGGGGTCACCGAGCGCCGGCGCGGCCGGGAACTGTTCGGCACCGACCGCCTGCGCGAGGCCGCCGCACCCCTGGCCGGCTACTCGGCCGACGTGGTCGCCGCCCGCCTCCGCGCCACCACGATCGCCTTCTCGGTGGAACCCCCACGCGACGACATAGCCGTCCTGGTCCTCCGCAACGACGCCCTCTGACGGTCCCCTCCCTCTCCCCTCTCCCGCACCCCGTTGATCATGAAGTTGGCGGCAGTTCGTGCCCGTTTTGGCGCCGCCAACTTCATGATCGCCGCGGCGAGGGCTGGGGCGGGGAGGGAGGGCTTGCGCGCGGGGGCGGGTTACAGGCCGCCCGGGAGGCGGCCGGGGGACAGGCGGTGGTGGGGGTCCAGGTGGGCCTTCGCCGTGCGGAGGCGGGGCAGGGTGGGCAGCTCGCCCCAGAGGTCGACGGCGCGGCGGACCGGCGCGGGAGCGGAGACCACCACGCAGCGGCCCTGGCGGGCGAGGAGCACGCCCCGGACGGCGGCGAGGATCGAGGCCACCCGCTCGGGCGGCAGCGAGCCGGGCAGCGCGGCGTGCACGGCGCCGATCCCGGCCGAGCCGCGGACCGGCACCGGGGTGCCGGCCGCGTCCCGCAGCGCGTAGACGGCGGCGTGCAGATCGTTGATCGGCACGTCGATCCGCAGGGCGGTGTCGCCGGGGGCGAACGGGTAGCGGCCCCACCACTCGGGGGCAGCGTGGTTGACCACAGCCTCGGGGCCGAGCAGCGCGGCGAGCCGGTCGGCGCGTTCCGCCACGTCGGCCGGGCCGCCTTCCAGGAGCACCACGAGGCTGCCCGCGGCGGCCGGCCGCCCCGGACGCCCGGTCACCGCCGGGTGGTCGGGCCGGCTGGCCACGGACGGGTGGGAGGCGGGGATCCGCCGGCGCGGCAGCGACACCGGCACCGGCAGGTCCAGCTCGACGGCCGCCGGGTCGAGCCGGGCCGCGAGCACCGCCCGGACCAGGTCGTGCACCTCCAGCGGGGTCCACACGGGACGGGACACCCAGACCCGGCCGGCCGGCACGGCCTGCACCCGCATGGTGGCCGAGACCAGCACCCCGAGGCCGCCCTGCGAGCCGCAGAGCAGCCGGGCCACGTCGAGCCCCGGCACCTCGGCCGCCCCGAACAGCGCCGCCGCGCCACCCCGCGCGGGCCCGGCCCGGCCGAGCAGCGCGGTGCCCGGCTCCCCCACGCTCACCAGCTCGCCGTCGGCGTCGAGGTAGCGCACCCCGACGAGCTGGGCACACGGGCTGCCGTGCCGGTGGCGCAGCGGGCCGGACTCGTCGGCGGCCAGCACCCCGCCGAGGGTCGCCCCGGGGGAGGGCGCGTCGACCGGGAGGCGCCGGCCGCTGCGCTCCAGAGTGGCCTGGACGGCCCGCAGCGGCGTGCCGGCGCCGATCTCGGCCACCGCGGAGGCCTGCGGCTCGTGCCACACCCCGGCCAGCCGGCCGGTGTCGAGCATGATGTCGACCTGCGCCGGGGCGGCACCCCAGTCGATCTTCGTGCCGGCGCCGCGGGGCACCACGGTCAGCTCGTGCGCCGCGGCCAGCCGGAGCACCTCGGCCGCGGCGTGCGGGCCACCCGGCACCGCCACCCAGCGGGCCGTCCGGCCGGCCACCTCGTCGGCCGGGCCGGCGAAACGGGCGAACGGCGGGCCGCAGATCTCCACCAGCTTCCGGGTGATCTCGAGGGCTCCGGGTCGGTCGGTGGAACGCGCTGCAGCCGCCATGGCGGTTATCGTACACATGTTCGAACGCCGTGCCGGCGAGTCGCCGCACTTCGGCGGCGCGCGGACCTGAGGGCGGCCCACCGCCGGTAACGTGGCGCCCGTGACCACCGAGACTTTCGACAACTCCAGCTCGGCGCGTCGATCGCCGCGCCGCGACCTGGAGCCGTCGCCTGCCCCCGTCGCCAAGCGCGTTCCGGCCGAGCGGACCCACCACGGCGACACCGTCGTCGACGAGTACGCCTGGCTCGCCGCCAAGGACGACCCGGAGACGATCGCCTACCTGACCGCGGAGAACGCGTACACCGAGGCGCGCACCGCCCACCTGGCCGGGCTGCGCGCGGAGCTGTTCGAGGAGACCCGCCGGCGCACCCAGGAGACCGACCTGTCGGTGCCCACCCGCAAGGACGGCTACTGGTACTACACCCGCACGGTCGAGGGCCAGCAGTACGGCGTGCACTGCCGCCGGGCCGTCCGCGACGGCGAGACCGCCCCGCCGGTCAGCGCGGACGGCGCCCCGCTCGACGGCGAGGAGGTGCTGCTCGACGGCAACCAGCTCGCCGAGGGGCACGACTTCTTCGCCCTCGGCGCGTTCGACGTCAGCCCGGACGGGCGCTGGCTGGCCTACTCCACCGACTTCTCCGGCGACGAGCGCTTCACCCTGCGGATCAAGGACCTGCAGACCGGCGAGGTGCGTCCCGACGAGATCCCGGACACCTTCTACGGCACGGCCTGGTCCAGCGACGCCTCGACGCTGTTCTACGTCACCGTCGACGACGCCTGGCGGCCGAACCGGGTCTGGCGGCACACTGTGGGCACCCCGTCGACCGAGGACGTGGTGGTGCACCAGGAGGACGACGAGCGGTTCTGGGTGGGTGTCGAGCTGACCCGCTCCGAGCGCTTCGTGCTCATCGACATCCACAGCAAGATCACCAGCGAGGTACGGGTCATCCCGGCCGGCAACCCCACCGGCGAGCCGGCCGTCGTCGCGCCCCGACGGCAGGGCGTCGAGTACGCGGTCGAGCACCACGGCCACCGCTTCCTGATCCTGCACAACGACGGCGCCGAGGACTTCGCGCTGGCGTACACCTCGGCGGACGCGCCGGGTGACTGGACGCCGCTGATCCCGCACACCCCCGGCACCCGGCTGGAGGCCGTCGACGCGTTCGAGAACCACCTGGTCGTCTCGCTGCGCACCAACGGGCTGACCGGGCTGCGCGTGCTGCCGGTCGGCGGCGGCGACAGCTTCGACATCGACTTCCCCGAGCCGATCTACAGCGTCGGCCTCGACGCCAACCCGGAATACCGCACGGCCGAGGTGCGGCTGCGCTACACCTCGCTGGTCACCCCGGACTCGGTCTACGACTACGACCTGGTCACCCGGCAGATGGTGCTGCGCCGGCGGAAGCCGGTCCGGCCCGGCCCGGACGGGCGCGAGTACGACCCGGCCGACTACGAGCAGCACCGGGACTGGGCGCTCGCCGACGACGGCACCCGGGTGCCGATCTCGCTGGTGTGCCGCGCGGGCACCCCGCGCGACGGTTCCGCCCCGGCCGTCATCTACGGCTACGGGTCCTACGAGGCGAGCATGGATCCCTGGTTCTCGATCGCCCGGCTCAGCCTGCTCGACCGGGGCGTGATCTTCGCGGTGGCGCACATCCGCGGCGGGGGTGAGCTGGGCCGGCGCTGGTACGACGAGGGCAAGCTGCTGGCCAAGAAGAACACCTTCACCGACTTCGTGGCCTGCGCCCGGCACCTGGTCAAGGCCGGCTGGACGGCCAGCGACCGGCTGGTCGCCCGGGGCGCCTCGGCCGGCGGCCTGCTCATGGGCGCGGTGGCCAACCTGGCCCCGGACGCGTTCGCCGGCATCGTCGCGCAGGTGCCGTTCGTGGACGCGCTCACCTCGATCCTCGACCCGTCGCTGCCGCTGACGGTCACCGAGTGGGAGGAGTGGGGCAACCCGCTCGACGACCCCGAGGTCTACGAGTACATGAAGTCGTACACGCCGTACGAGAACGTGGCCGCCGTGGACTACCCGGCGATCCTCGCGGTGACGAGCCTCAACGACACCCGCGTGCTCTACCACGAGCCGGCCAAGTGGATCGCGCGGCTGCGGGCGGTCGCCCCGCAGGGCGACTACCTGCTGAAGACCGAGATGGGCGCGGGCCACGGCGGCCCCAGCGGCCGGTACGACGCCTGGCGCGAGGAGGCGTTCGTCAACGCCTGGACCCTCGACCGGCTGGGCCGCGCCTGACCCGCCGGGCTGGGGGGCGGCGCCCGCCCCTCAGCCCAGCAGCGGGGCCAGCACGTGCGGGTCGGCGTTGCCGCCGGTGACCACCGCGACCGTACGCCCCGGCGGCAGCTCGTCCCGGTGGAAGAGCCGGGCGGCCAGCGCGACCGCGCCGCTCGGCTCGGCCACCAGCCGGGCCTCCCGGAGCAGCCGCCCGGTCGCCGCGAGGATCTCGTCCTCGGTGACCGTGACGATGCCGTCGAGCCGGTCCCGCAGGTGGGCCAGGGTCAGCTCGGACAGGTTGGTGCGCAGCCCGTCCGCGCAGGTCCGGTAGGTGCGTTCGACCTCCCAGACCACCACCTCCCCGGCCGCCAGGGAGTCGCGGGCGTCGGCGGCGAGCAGCGGCTCCACCCCGATCACGGCGGCCGACGGGCGCAGCGCCTTGACCGCGGTGGCCACGCCCGAGGAGAGCCCGCCGCCACCCACCGGCACGAGCACCACGTCCACGTCGGGCAGGTCGGCGACGATCTCCAGGCCGACGGTGCCCTGCCCGGCGATGATCCACGGATGGTCGAACGGCGGCACGAGCGCGGCCCCGGTGTCGGCGACGATCCGCTCGGCCTCGGCGACCCGGTGGGCCGGCGGCACGAGCCGCACGTCCGCGCCGAGCGCGCGCATCCGGTCCACCTTGACCCGCGGCGCGCCCTCCGGCACGACCACGGTGCACGGCACGCCGAACGCCCGGGCCGCGTACGCGAGGGCCTGCCCGTGGTTGCCCGAGGAGTGGGTCACCACGCCCCGGGACCGGACGGCCGTGTCCAGCCGGGCCACCGCGTGGCTCGCCCCCCGCAGCTTGAACGAGCCGACCGGTTGCAGGCTCTCCGGCTTGAGCCACAGCTCGTCGTCCCAGAGCGTCGGCAGCAGGGGGGTGCGCACCACGGTGCCCGCGACGTCCTCGGCGGCGGCCCGGACGTCGGCGATCGAGACCAGCTCCATCGCACCATCCTGCCGCGCCGCGGGACCGGGCGCCGCCCCGCGCCGGCCGCCTAGACTGCCCGGGTGGGCGAGGACGAGCAGCGGGCGGAGGGCGGGCCGGGGCCGGCCCGGCGCGCACCGGTCTGGCTGATCCTCGGTGTGGTCGCCTCCGCCCTGGTGGTCTGCTGCTGCTCGGCGCTGATCGGCGTGGCCGTCGCCTGGTCCGCCGGGCTGTTCGACCCGCGCTGACTCAGCGGACCGGGGCCCCGCCGACCAGGAACACGGCCAGGTAGGCAGGCCGCGCCGGCCCAGCTTCCCGCCGGCGCCCGGCTCGCGCAGCGCACCCGTCGCGTCACGTCAGGTCGTGCGCAGCTCCTCGACCGTCGTGCTGGCACGCAGGAAGAGCAGGCCGACGCCGACGGTGAGCAGCACCGCGGCCAGCCCGCCGGCCGCGAACCAGGTCAGCTGCTCCCACGGCACGTGCGGCGGGACGATCGCCTCGGGCACCCACTCGGTGCGGGTGTAGCGGGCCCGGGTGGCCGGGTCCCCGCAGAGCCGCTCGCCCGCGTCGCAGACCTCCTGCGCGTAGCCCCCGCCCCTCGGCGCGGGGAAGACGCCCCGGACCAGCAGGTAGCCGACGGCCAGCGCGAGACCGATCGCGGGCACCGCCGGGGCGAGCGACTGCCAGAGCAGTGAGCGGCCGATGGTGGCGCGGGGCACCCCGGTCGCCACCAGCGCCGCGAACGCCCGGCGCCGGGTGGCGATGCCCTCGACGACCGCCACCAGCAGCCCGCCACCCGCGATCGCCACGGAGACGGCGACGGCCAGGTCGACGAGATCCATCGCGCCGAGATAGAAGGAGTCCGAGCCGGCGAGCCCGGACCCGGTCCGGCGGTTCAGCTCCATGGTGGCCAGGAAGTCGGCCCGGACGCCCGCGGCGCCCGCGCCGAAGATCAGCGCCGCCAGCAACGCCGCGAAGGTGCGGCTGCCCGCCCACGGGTCGGCGGTCAACCGGCGGGCGGCGAGCAGCGCGGCCGGGCGGCGGCCGTAGCGGTGCAGCAGGCGGCCGGCGACGTGGGAGAGCCAGCCGGTGCCGGCGACCACCCCGACCATGGCGGCCAGCGCGCCGAGGATCAGCAGCGTCGGCAGCAGCCAGGGCGGCGGCAGGGCGTGCCGCCGCTCGTACCAGAGGCCGACCGGCCGGAAGGCGGCGAACAGGGCCAGCCCCACCAGGATCAGCAGACCGGGCCAGGGCCAGGGCGCCCGGGTGCGGACCCGGCGGACCACGCCGAACGGGGTGGTGGTGACCCGGCGCAGCAGCACCGCGCTGACCAGGGCGGTGAGCAGCGGCAGGCCGAGCACCACGGCCAGCACGGCCGCCGGGGCCGGTTGGACGTCGGTGGGCAGCGGCAGCCGACCGTCGGCGCCGGGCCGGTGCAGCAGCCGGTGGCCGGCCAGGAAGGCGGCGAGGCCGCCGACCGTGCCCAGCAGGCTGGCCAGCCCGGTCTCCGCGGCCGCGATCCGGGTGACCTGGTGCGGCGTGGCCCCGGCCAGCCGGAACGCGGCCAGGCGGCGGTCCCGGGCCGGCGCGCCGAGCCGGGCGCACTGCCCGGCCAGCCCGAGCACCGGCACCACGAGCAGCAGCAGGCCGAAGGCCAGGCCGCCGCGCAGGCCCGGCTCCCGGAGCAGCCCGTTGGTGTACTGGAGGGACCAGCGGACGGAGTTGCCGTCGCTGGCCGGTGGGGTGGGTATGGCCAGCACGGTGAGTGCGGCCAGCCCGACCAGCGTGGCCAGGGCGGCGCTCAGCGCGGTCAGCGCGACCCGGGCGGTGTCGGTCCGGGTGCCGGCCCGGGCGAGCCGGAACAGGGTGCCCGGGCTCACCGGTGCCCGCCGGACACCGGCGCGTCGAGACCGAGGCCCGACGGGTCGACCACCCCGTCGCGCAGGGTCACCTCGCGGTCGGCGTACGCGGCGATCCGCGGCTCGTGGGTGACCAGCACGACGGCGGTGCGCTGCTCCCGGGCGAGCCGGACGAGCTGGGTGAGCACCTGCTCGCCGCTGAGCGTGTCCAGCGCGCCGGTGGGCTCGTCGGCGAAGAGCACCCGCGGCTCGGTGACCAGGGCCCGGGCCAGGGCACACCGCTGCTGCTGGCCGCCGGACATCTCGCCCGGCCGGGCGTCGGCGACCTCGGCCACGCCGAGCCGCTCCAGCCAGGTGACCGCCGCCGTCCGCGCCTCTCGCCGCCCCGTGCCGGCGAGAAGCAGCGGAAGGGCGACGTTCTCCGCCGCGGTCAGCTCGGCGACGAGCTGGCCGAACTGGAAGAGCACCCCGAACTCGGTGCGCCGCAGCCGGGACCGGGCCGACTCGGACCACTCGTCGATCCGCTCCCCGTGCCAGGTGACCTGCCCGGCGTCCGGACGCAGGATGCCGGCGAGGCAGTGCAGCAGGGTGGACTTGCCGCAGCCGCTCGGGCCGGTGACGGCGACGATCTCGCCCTCCGCAACGTCGAGCGTCACGCCGCGCAGGGCCGGCGTCGGCCCGTACGCCCGGACCACGCCGCGCGCCTCCAGGAAACTCACGAGTGCACCTCCCGGTGCCAGTCGGCGACCCGTTCGAGGGTGGTGTGCAGCCACCGCAGGTCGGCGTCGAGGTGGGCGATGGCGAAGTCGGCCGCGATCACGTCGTCGAGGCCGGCCGCCGGGGCCGTCTTCACGGCGGTCAGCTCGCGCAGCCGCTCGGTGTGCGCCCGGCGCTGGGCGATCAGGTAGGCGCGGGCCCGCTCGACGTCGGCCACCATGAGCGCGACCACCACCTTGGCGAAGAGGGTGCTCGCCACATACGGCATCGGCGGCTCGACGGTGGCCAGCCACCGGTCGAGGGCGGCGCGCCCCGCCACGGTGAGCGCGTAGGACGTGCGGTCGGGCCCGCCCTCGCGGGCCTGCCCGGCCGGGGCGACCAGGCCGTCCCGCTGAAGCCGGGCCAGGGTGGCGTAGACCTGCCCGAAGGCGAGCGGCCGGGCCCGCGGCAGCCGCTCGTCGTGGGCGTGCTTCAGCTCGTAGCCGTGGCGGGGGCCGCGCGCGAGCAGCCCGAGCAGTACGTGCTGAGTGGACACGCCCACACTATTCATTGAGCGAATAGTGGTGTCAAGAGCGGCCCGTACGGCGGGTCGCCGCACGGGCCGGTCGGGTCAGGGGGTCCAGGAGGGGTCGCGGCCGGTCCGCCCGAGCAGGGCGTCCAGGGTGGTCGGCTCGGCGCTGGTCGGGACCGGCTCCCCGAAGGCGCCCATCTTCTGCCCGGTGTCGCCCATCCGGTCCATGAAGCCGTGCCCCGCCGCGAGGACCGCCGGGTCGACCTCCAGCCGCTGGCCGGTCGCCCGGGCGAGATCCCAACCGTGCACGGTGAGGTCGATGAGGGCCATGTCGCCGACGGTCTCCTGCGGCAGCCCCATGCCCTGCGAGACGCCCTCCAGCGCCGCCGGATCCGACCACGCCCGCGTCAGTCGCTCGACCTCGGTCGCGAACCGGTCCCGCCAGCCCTCGGTGAGGTGGTCGGTCTTGGCCGCCCAGTCGACCTCCCGCCGGCGGGCCAGGTCCTGGAAGTTGACCACCACGTCGAAGAGGTGGTTGAGCAGGTCACGCACCGTGTAGTCCGGGCACGGGGTGGGCAGGCCGAGCTGGTCGTCGGAGATGCCCTGGACCACCGCCACCGTCCGGGGCGCGGCGGCGGCCAGCAGCTCACTAGTCTTCGTGGTCATAGGGACCAGCGTATGAGGGCGGTCTTGAAGAAATGCGACACGAACCGCGGCGGGACACCCGGGGCATCCTCGACCCCGGCCGGCTGCGGCGGCGGGTCCACTTCCGGCGCCGGCTGCCCGCCCCGGCGCTGCGCCCGTGGGTCGAGCACTACTGGCTGATCGACTGGGACCTCACCGCGCCGTTCGAGCAGCGGCTCGTCCCGCACCCCGCCGTCAACGTGGTGTTCCAGGCCCAGGCCGGCGAGGCGGAGCACGGCGAGATCGCCGGCGTGGACACCGGCCTGTTCACGGCCACCCTGCACGGCACCGGCCGGGTCACCGGCGTGCAGTTCCGCCCGGGCGGCTTCCGCCCCTTCTGGCGCCGCCCGGTCTCCGAGCTGACCGGCCGGCGCCTCCCGCTGCCCGCCGGTCCACCGCCGGCCGGCCCGGCCCCCGCCGCGCCGTTCGCCGCCGGGCCGGTCTGCCCGGGCACCGACGCGCAGCGGTGCCGCCGGCTGGACGACCTGCTCACCGCCTGGCAGCCGGCGCCGGACCCGCTCACCGCCGAGGCCACCGCCCTGGTGGAGGAGATCCGCGCCGACCGGAGCGTCCTGCGCGTGGACGACTTCGCCCGGCGGCACGGCATCTCCACCCGGCGGCTCCAGCGGCTGTTCCTCGACCACGTCGGCGTCGGTCCGAAGTGGGTGATCCGCCGCTACCGGCTCCAGGAGGCCATCGAGCAGGCCGCCGCCGGGCCGCTGGACTGGTCGCGGGTCGCCGCCGACCTGGGGTACGCCGACCAGGCCCACCTGGTCCGCGAGTTCACCGCCGTGGCCGGGGTGTCGCCGGCCGCGTACGCCCGCTCGCTGGCGGCCTCGCGCGGCCGGTGACCCGGAAAGGTTCAGCGGCGGCGGACGGCGACCACCGCGACGTCGTCGTGGATCTCCGGCGGCGCCAGCTCGACCAGCAGCCGCTGGCAGAACTGGTCGAGGTCGTCGTCGACCCGGGCGGCCACCGCGGCGAGCGCGGCCATGCCCTCGTCGATGGTGGCGTCCCGCCGCTCGATCAGCCCGTCGGTGTAGAGGACCAGCGTGGATCCGGCCGGCAGCACGAACTCCAGGTCCGGCGGGCGGGGCGCGCGCACCCCGAGCAGCGGTGCCGACTGCTGCACGAACTCGGTCCGCCCGTCGCCGCTGACCAGGGCCGGCAGGTGCCCGGCGCTGGCCAGCCGGATCAGGCCGCTGCCCGGGTCGAGCAGCAACACGCAGATGGTGGCCAGCTCGGCCGGCAGCAGGGTGCGCATCAGCTCGTTGACCCGGTCCAGGATCACGCCCGGCGGATGCCCCTCGACCGCGTACGCGCGCACCGCGTGCCGCAGCTCGGCCATCACCGTGGCGGCGTGCAGCGAGTGCCCGGCCACGTCGCCGATCGCCATGAGCAGGTGCCCGTCGAGCATCACCAGCTCGTAGAAGTCCCCGCCCACCTCGGTGTGGGCGCTCGCCGGCTCGTAGCGGACGGCCAGGTCGAGGCCGGCGATCTCGGGCAGCCGGCGCGGCAGCAGGCTGCGCTGGAGGGTCACCGCGATGCGGTGCTCCTGGTCGAAGGAGCGCTGGGCCTCGACCGCCGAGGCGATTGCCTGGGCGAGCTGCACCAGCACCGGGGTCCGTACGGTCTGGGTGGCGGTCGGCACCACCACGTAGAGCGGAGCCCGGTCCTCCCGCAGCCGGGCGGCGGCCACGGTCACCGTGTCGCCGGCGGGCCAGGCGGTCAGGTCCCAGGCGCCCGGTTCGTCGATCCGCACCCGGGTGCCGATCGGGAGCCCGGTGCCGTCCACCGTCCACGGCAGGATCACCGCCGGCGCCCCCGGGCCGGCGGCCACCCCGGCCAGGCAGTCGCCGTCGAACGTCTCCGCGATCACCGCCGCGGGGCTCTTGAAGATCCGTGCCGCTCCGGCGGCCGCCGCCTCCAGCAGCCGGACGAAGCCCGACGCGGCGTGCATCTCCACTGTCGCGTCGGCCAGCGCGGCCAGCCGCTCGGCCAGCAGCTCGGCCCGCTGCCGGGCCTGGTAGTAGCGGAGCACCGCGTGCGCGGTGGCGACCAGTTCCTCCGGCTCGATCGGCTCGGCCAGGTAGGCGTCCGCGCCCCGGGTCAGCCCCTGCGCCCGGTCCACCACGTCCACCGCGTGCGCGGAGACGTGGATGACCGGGATCGACGTGCTGAATTCCTTGATCAGCTCGCAGACCTCGAAGCCGCTCATGTCCGGCAGCCGGACGTCGAGCACCACGAGGTCGACCCGGTCCTTGCGGACCCGGTCCAGCGCCTCGGCGCCGTTCTCCGCCTCGATGGTCGCGAAGCCGGCCCGGGTCAACCAGCTCACCAGCAGGTACCGCTTCGGACTGCTGTCGTCGACCACCAGCACGGTCGCCGGGCCGCCCTCCACCGTCAGGCTCCGCCCGCGGGAAGGTGCACGGTGAAGGTGCTGCCCCGGCCGGGTTCGCTGGCCAGCTCCAGCGTCCCGCCGAGCAGCGTGACCAGCCGGCGCGCGTACGGCAGGCCGAGGCCGGTGCCGCCGACCCGGGTCGTGCCCGGCACCTGGTAGAACTCCTCGAAGATCCGCTCGTGCAGCTCCGGCGGGATTCCCACGCCGGTGTCGCTGACCGACAGCGACCAGCGGTCGTCCCGGCGTTCCGCCCGCAGCCGCACCTCACCCCGCTCGGTGAACTTCAGGCCGTTGTGCAGCAGGTTGCGCAGCACCTGGGCGAGCAGCACCTCGTCCGAGCGGAGCGTCGCCGGGGCGGGCGGCTCCTCCACCACCAGCTCCACGGCCGGCCGGGTGGCCAGCGCCCGCAGGGTGCCGCGGAGCTGCCCGAAGATCGCCCGCAGGTCCACCTCGACCCAGTTCGGCTCGAGCCGGCCCGACTCGGCCTTGGCCAGGTCGAGCAGCTCGTTGACCAGGCCGAGCAGGTCGGCCGCGGAGGACCGGATCAGCCCCACCTGCCGGGCCTGTTCGGCGGTGAGCGGGTCGGAGGCGGAGTCGGCGAGCAGGCGGCCCAGCCCGATGATCGCGGTGACCGGGGCGCGCAACTCGTGGCTCACGTTGGCCAGGAACCGGCTCTTCGACTCGCTGGCCGCCCGGAGCTGCGCGGACTTCTCGTCCAGCTCGGCGTAGAGCGCCACCACGCCGCGGTTGGTCGCCTCCAGCTCCTCGGTGAGCTGGTTGTAGAGCGCCATCACACCCCGGTTGGTCTCCTGGAGCTCGGAGTTGAGCACCTCCAGCTCGTCGCGCTGGCTGCGCACCTCGTCGAGGGCGGCGATGAGCTGGGCGTTCTGCGCGGCCAGCTCGTCCAGGGCAGTGCCCGGAGCGCTGGCGGCCAGCTCGGTCCGGAGCTGGTCGAGACGCTCCGGCGTCAGCGGCGGCGCGTGGGGCGGGACTCGTCGGGACATCCTCACGACCGTATCGCCCCCGTCGGTCACCACGCCCAGCATGTCCACCAGACGCGCCACCGAACCGGACTGCGGCTCGTACCGGCCGCCGGGCAGGGGGCGGGCCGGCGCCAGGTCGAGCCGGAGCATCGGCCGGCCGGTGTGGGCGTCGCCGGCGACCGCGAAGGTGACGTCCGCGCCGCCGACCGCACGCAGCAGGTCCCGGGCCACCTCGCTGAGCGCGGTGGCCAGGCGTACCTGGTCCTGGTGCTCCAACCCGACGGCGGCGGCCACCTCCCGGCCGCGCTGCCGGACCAGGAAGATGTCGTGCTCCACCCGGAGCGCCATGTGCAGCAGCGGTTCCGCGGCGCCCGCTCGGGTCACGGCTCCGCCCGAGCGACCAGGACGCAGGCGTCGTCGCGGCGGATCCCGGCGTCGCGGAGCAGGGTGGCGGCGACCAGCAGCGGCGGGCGGCCGGCCAGGCCGGGGTAGTCGGCCAGGTCCCAGCGGTCCACCACGCCGTCGCTGTGCATGACCAGGGTCGCGCCGGCCGGGAACGGGTAGTCGTACTCGCGCACCGAGGGGCGCTGGTGTCCGGCGATGCCGGGCAGCGAGACGAGGCCCCGCCGCCGCTCACCCGCCGCCACGATCATGGCTGCGATGTTGCCCAGCCCGGCGTACCGCAGCAAGCCCGACACGAGGTCCGGTTCGGCCACCGCCAGCGCGGCGCCGCGGGTGTGCCCGATGGACCGGTGCAGGTGCTGCACCACGGTGCCCGGCGACCCGGCCGGCGCGGCCCGGAACGCGGCCACCGCGGCCCCGGTGGCCGCGGCCGCCAGCGGGCCGTGTCCCAGGCCGTCGCAGACCAGCACCTGCCGCCGGCCGTCGACCACCCGCACCGCGTAGCCGTCGCCGCTGACCTGCTCGCCGGTGATCGGCCGGACCAGCGCACCGGCCCAGTCCGGCTCGGGGGCCGGACCGTCCCAGACCTGGACGGCCAGCACCGTGCCCCGGCCGGGCAGGGAGTAGCCGTCGAACCGGCTCGCCTGCCGGACGATCGCGCCCAGGCCGATGCCGAGCGTGCCGGTGGTGGAGTGCCCGTCCGCGGAGGAGAGGGCGAGGTCGGCCATGCCGGGGCCGGAGTCGATCGCCACCAGCTCCACCCCGGCCCGCCCCATCCGGCGTACCGGCCGGAGCAGCAGGGTGCCCAGCTGGGCGTGCTTGGCCAGGTTGCTGGTGATCTCGGCGGCGACGATGGCCAGGTCGGCGACGCACTGCTCGCCGAGTTCCAGCTGCCGGCCGAGCCGCTCCGCGGCCCGCCGCACGCTGCTCGCCGTGGCGCCGCTCTCGATGCGGAACCAGAGACCGTGGTCGGTGACCACGTCGGCGTTCATCGGGACCACTTGGTGACGGTGATCCGGGTGCCCTCGTCCACGGCGGTCCAGATGTCGAAGTCGTCGACCAGCCGGCGGGCGCCACTGAGCCCCAGGCCCAGCCCGCCGCCGGTGGTGAAGCCGTCGGTCAGGGCCGCGTCGAGGTCCGGGATGCCCGGCCCCTCGTCGGCGAAGACGATCCGGACCCCGCGCCGGCGGCCGTCCTCGACGGTGGTCACCTCGGCGGTGCCCCCGCCGCCGTAGATCAGCGTGTTGCGGGCCAGCTCGCTGGCGGCGGTGACCAGCTTGGTCTGGTCGACCAGGGACAGCCGGACCGCGACGGCGGTGGTACGCACCAGCTGCCGCACCCGGACCACGTCCTCGTCGCTGCGGATCGCCTGGGTCGCCGGCACGCCCAGGTCGACGCCGGCGGTCATGACGTGGCCGTCGTCTCGACGTCCTCGTCGCCGTCCGCCTCGTCCCACTCGTCGCCGCGGTTCGCCGCGATCAGCTCCATGCCCCGCTCGACGTTCAGCGCGGTACGGATGCCGTTGAGCGACAGCCCGAGCTCGACCAGGGTGATGGCGACGGCGGGACGCATACCGACCACCACCGTCTCGGCGTCGAGCACCTTGGAGATCGACGCGATGGTGGAGAGCATCCGGCCGACGAAGGAGTCGACGATGTCCAGCGCCGTGATGTCGATGATCACGCCGTGGGAGCCGGTGGCGACGATCCGCTCGGCCAGGTCCTCCTGGAGCTGGATCGCCGTCTGGTCGGACATGTCGACCTGGATGGAGACGAGCAGGATGTCGCCGATCTTGAGGATCGGCACCCGGTCCATCAGGACTCCCGGCGTACGCGGCGGGCGGTGGTCTCGACGCCGGTCAGGCGCAGCACGTGGCGCAGCGCGTCGGCCAGGCTCGCCTTGGTGGCGATGTCGCCGAACTCGATGCCGAGGGCGACGATCGTCTGGGCGATCTGCGGCCGGATGCCGGAGATGATGCAGTCGGCGCCCATCAGCCGGGCGGCCACCACGGTCTTGAGGATGTGCTGGGCGACCTGGGTGTCCACGGCCGGCACGCCGGTGATGTCGATGATCGCGTACGGCGAGCTGGTGTCGACCAGGGTCTGGAGCAGCCGCTCCATCACCACCTGGGCGCGGGCCGAGTCGAGGGTGCCGACCAGCGGGACGGCGACCACGCCCTCCCAGAGCTTCACCACCGGCGTGGAGAGCTCCAGCAGTTGTTCCGCCTGGTCGGCGATCAGGCCCTCGCGGGTCCGGACGAAGCTCTCGAAGGTGAACAGCCCCATCTGGTCGATCAGGGCGGAGAAGGCGACGAAGTCGCGCAGGGTGTCCGCGCCCGGGTCCCGCTCCATGAGCTCCAGCAGCACGTCCTTGATGGCGAACACGCTGATCGCGGTCTCGGTGGCGCTGAAGCCCTGCCGCGCCCGGCTCGTGGACAGCTCGGCCAGCACCGCGCGCAGCTCGCCGCCGTGCTCGTCGGCCAGGTCGGCGAGCCCGTTCCCCGCCGCGTCGGCCAGGCTCCGGTGCAGCTCCCGCACCTGCCGGCTCAGCTCGGCCTGGCTGAGGCGACCGCGCAGCGAGCCGACGACGATCTCCGTCCAGCGCTCGGTCAACCGGTCGGCGTGCTCGGTCAGCAGGCGGGCGAGCCGGCCACTCTGTTCGGCGCTCAATGCCATCTTGACCTCCTGGACTCCGGACTGGCGGACTCTATCACCGGCATCTGCGGCACTAGTTGTCGCATAGCAACGACATGATCGACGGCACCCTTCTCGGCTCCCGTTCTGCACGCTGCCAGCTTCGTGGGATACCGTTCCACCGAACACAGGAGGTCGGCGAATGTCCCTGACGGTGCACACGGAACAGCGCGACGACGTGGTCGTCGTGTCGGTCGCGGGCGAGCTGGACATGGCGACGGCACCGCAGCTCCAGGACCAGATCACGGACCTGCTGGACAAGGGGCGCAACCGCCTCGTGTTCGACCTGGCCGAGGTGTCGTTCTGCGACTCCACCGGGCTGTCGGTGTTCGTGCGCGCCAAGAACAGCTGCGACGAGGCCGGCGGTGTGGTCCGGCTGGCCGCCCCGCAGCGCGGCGTGCTCCGCATCCTCGAGGTCAGCGGCCTGGTCGAGGTGCTGCACACCTACCCGACGGTGGAGCAGGCCGTGGCGGGCGACCCGACGCCGGCCTCCTCCTGACCGTCTCCCCTCAGCGCTCGTCCTCGATGTGCCGGGGGCGGGCGATCACCATGCCTGCCGCCGTCTGCACGGCGAGCGCCACCAGCAGGAAGCCGATCGGCGCGGTCCAGCCCCCGGTCGCCTCGTAGAGGATGCCGACCAGCAGCGGACCGAGCGCGGCGATCAGGTAGCCGGTGCTCTGCGCGAAGGCGGAGAGGGCGACCGTGCCCTCGGCGGTCCGGGCGCGCAGCCCGATCGTGGTCAGGATCAGCGGGAACGCGCCCTGGCCGAAGGCCAGCAGCAGAACCCAGAGCGGCGCGAGGCCGTGCGGCGCGAGCGCCAGGCCGACGTACGCGGCCGTGGAGAACACGGTCAGCGACAGCACCAGCGGGCGCAGCGTGGGCAGCCGGCCGGCCAGGGCCGGCATCGCCAGGGCCACCGGCACGCCGAGCGCGGTCACCCCGGCGAGCAGCAGGCCGGCCGCCTCCGGCGCGTAGCCGGCGTCCCGGAAGAGCTGGGCCAGCCAGCCCATGATCGCGTACCCGCTGAGCGACTGGGCCCCGAAGTACACCGCCATGGCCCAGCCGAGCCGCGTGCGCGCCGGCCGCACCCGAGCCGGCGCGGCGGCGGCCACCGCCGGGGTCGCCGTCCGGCGCGCGGCCCTGGTCCGCAGCGCCAGCGGCACCCACGGGAGTACGGCCACCGCGGCCAGCCCGGCCCACACGCCGAGACCGGCCCGCCACGAGCCGAAGGCGTGGGCGACCGGCACCGCCGAGGCGGCGGCCACCGTCGTGCCCACGGTCAGCGCCATCGTGTACGCCCCGGTGACCAGCCCCGTGCGGTGCGGGAAGTGCTGCTTGACCAGCATCGGCAGCAGGATGTTGGCGACCGCGATGCCGGCCAGCGCGAGCGCGCTGGTGAGCACGAAGACCGCCGCCGAGTCGGTGACCACGCGGAGCACCTGCCCGACGGTCAGCGCGACCATGGCCACGACCAGCACCCGCGCGGCGGGCCAGCGGCGGACCAGCCACGGGGTGAGCGCGCCGAGACCGGCGAAGGCGATGGTGGGCAGCGTGGTGACCAGGCCGGCCGTCGCGCCGGAGAGGCCCAGCCCGTCGCGGATCTCGTCGAGCAGGGCGCCCAGGCTGGTCACCGCGGCGCGCAGGTTCACCGCGACCAGCAGCATGCCGACCAGGACCAGCAGGCCGCCGCGCGCCGGGGTGACCGCCGGCGCGGGGGCGGCGGCCGGGGCCGGCCCGGGGGTCACGTCGGTGGTCGGCGCGTCGGTGACGGGAGCTCCGGTGGGCGGGGGTGGCGGGGTCATGACCTCGAACCTACAATCATGGGATGAATTTCGGCAGGAGGTGTAACCGTTGACACCCGCCGTCGATTCCGTCGCCGTGCCGCCGCGCGGCCACCGGGTGCGCCAGACCATCGAGCAGCTCCGGGGCCGGATCCTCGGCGGCGAGTGGCCGGTGGGCGCGAAGATCCCCACCGAGCCCCAGCTCGTCGCCGCCCTGGGCGTCGGGCGGAACACGGTCCGCGAGGCGGTCCGGGCGCTGGTGCACGCCGGGGTGCTGGAGTGCCGGCAGGGCTCCGGGACCTACGTGGTGTCGACCGACGAGCTGGCCCCCGTGGTGGCCCGCCGGCTCACCGACGACCGGATGGCCGAGGTCATCGAGGTTCGGCGCGCCTTCGAGGTGGAGGCGGCCCGGCTCGCCGCGCTGCGGCGTACCCCCGAGGACCTGGCGGCGCTCGACGGCGCGCTCGCCGCCCGGGAGGCCGCCTGGCGCTCCGGCCGGGTCGGCGAGTTCGTCGAGGCGGACGCCGCGCTGCACACCGCCGTGGTGGCCGCCGCGCACAACGCCATGCTGGCCGAGCTCTACGCCTCGGTCGGCACCGCGCTGCGCAGCACCGTCGCCCAGGCCATGGGCGAGACCCTGGAGCCCGAGCGGTACGTGGACCACGGCCGGTTGGTCGAGGCCATCCGGGACGGCGACCCGGCCCGGGCGGCGATCGAGGCCGGTGCTTTCCTCGAGGCCCCCTCCCGGGCATAGGTTGTGCCGGACGGAAATTCGGACAGCACGGGAGTGCGGATGCTCAAGGGCTTCAAAGACTTCATCATGCGCGGCAACGTCGTCGACCTGGCGGTCGGTGTCGTCATCGGTGCCGCCTTCACCGGGGTGGTCACCCAGCTCACCAAGTCGTTCCTGGAACCGCTGGTCCGGGTGCTCATCGCGCTGATCACCGGCAGCAAGAACGGCCTCAGCGGGTCCACCCCGAAGTTCCGGGGCATCCCGTTCGACTGGGTGGCCTTCGTGAACGCCGCGATCACCTTCCTGCTCACCGCGGCGGCGCTGTACTTCCTGGTCGTCTACCCGATGAACCGGCTCGCCGAGCGGCGCAAGCGCGGCGAGGAGCCCCCGCCTTCGGCGCCCAGCGAAGAGGTCAAGCTGCTCACCGAGATCCGGGACGCGCTGCTCGCCGGCAACCACGGCACCCCGGCCCAGCGGGGCGCGCTGGACGACGTGCTCGGCCGCCGGCAGGAGCCCCCGGCCGCGCGCTGACCCCATAGCCGATCGGCCCCCGTGGGAATCCCGCGGGGGCCGACGCATGTCGAACACATGTTCGATAGAGTCCGGGCATGGAGCAGCGCAGGCACTGGTGGAACGGGAAATGGGGGCGGCTGGCCCGGCGGGACGTCTTCCTCCGGGTCGACGGCGACCGCTGGCACGTCGAGCAGCGGGCCGGCGGCGCCGAGGGGGTCTCCCAGTTCTACGAGTACGCCAGCGTCGACGAGGCCGAGGAGACGGTCCGGGCGCTGCTCGAGGGGCCGGACACGTGGCGCGAGCTGTCCCCCCGCCCGCCGAGCGGCTGGGCCCCGCCCGTTTAGCGCCCGCGCGCCTCGGGAACCGCGCCTGTATGAGCCAGCAGCAGGACACCGTCTCCCGGGTCACCACAGGCATGCGGGTGGTCGACTCCACCGGCGTGGAGGTGGGCACCGTGGATCTCGTCCAGCGCGGCGACCCGGCCGCCGTGACCGTGCAGGCATCCGCCCCGGTGGACCCCGGCAGCAGCCTGGACGAGCTGATCGGGTCGGCGGCCGCCGAGGAGCCGGACGTGCCCGCCGACCTGGCCGCCCGGCTGCTGCGCGAGGGCTACCTCAAGGTCTCCACCGAGCTGGCCCGCACCGGTGCGGTCTACGTGCTGGCCGACCGGATCGCGGCGGTCACCGACGACGGCGTACGCCTCACCGTCCCCGCCGGCGAGCTTCCCCCGGAGGAATGAGCCCGCGGACGGTCGAGGAGACCGTTGCCGGTGTGCGCCGGTGGATCGTGGACGGGGCCCGCCTGATCAGCCGGCCCGGGCCGGGGCGGCCGGCTCCGGTGCCGGCTCGGCCACCGGTGGCGCGGCCGGGCGCCGGCGGCGGAACAGCAGGAGCATCAGCCAGCCGGCGACCAGCCCCCAGAACGCGCCGCCCACGCCGAGCAGGCTCACCCCGGAGGCGGTGACCACGAGGGTGACCACGGCGGCCTCCCGGGCGTCCGGCTCGGCGACCGCCGCCGCGACCGCGCCGGCCAGCGCGCCGAGCAGCGCGAGCCCGGCCACCGCCTCGACCAGGACCGGCGGGGAGAGCAGCACCAGGGCGGTGGCCACCCCGGCGCCCAGGCCGAGCAGCGCCAGGCCGATCCCCGCGGTGACCGAGGCGATCCAGCGCCGCTCCGGGTCGGGGTGGGCGTCCGGGCCGGCCGCCAGCGCGGCGGTGATCGCGGCCAGGTTCACCGCGTGCCCGCCGGCCGGCGCGCCGAGCGCGGTGGCGAGCCCGGTCACGCGGAGCGCCGAGCCCAGCGGGGCGCGGTAGCCGTAGCCGGCCAGCACGGCCGTCCCCGGCACGTTCTGCGCGGCCATGGTGACCAGGAACAGCGGCAGCGCCAGCCCGACGATCGCGGGCAGGGTCCAGGCGGGCGCGGTCAGCACGACGGCCGGGGCGGCGTCGATCCGGGCCGGCCCGGACGCGGTCAGCGCGATGGCCACCACCGCCACGGCGAGCGCGCCGGGCACCGCCCAGCGGCGGGCGAACCGGTGCAGCAGGAGCCAGGCGAGCACCACCGGCCCGGCCAGCCGGGGCACCTCGACCAGGGCCCGGACCGGCGCGGTGCAGAGCGGCAGCAGCACCCCGGCGAGCATGGCGCTGGCGATCGGCGCGGGGATGGCGGCGACGGCCCGGCCGAGCGCGGGAACCAGCCCGGCCGCGACGATCAGCAGGCCGGTGAGCAGGAAGGCGCCGACCGCCGCCGGCCACCCGCCGGGCACCGGTCCGGTGGCGACGAGCAGCGCGGCGCCCGGGGTGGACCAGGCGATGGCCAGCGGCAGCCGGTGCCGCAGGCCGAGCCAGACCGCGCAGCAGCCGCAGGCGACACAGAGGGCGAGCAGTCCGGAGGCGGCCTGCGCCCGGTCCGCGCCCACCGCGCGCAGCCCGGCCAGCACGACCGTGAACGAGCTGGCGAAGCCGACCAGGGCGGTCACCACGCCGGCCAGGACGGGTTGCAGTCGACCGGCCATTGCACTCCCCTCACCACCGTTCCGTTTACGGAACGGACCGATGTAGCACGATAGCCCCCATGGCAGCTGCCCCACCAGCCGGTGACCGGACCGCCGAAGCCGTCGGCCGGCGCATCCGCGCCCTCCGGGAGGAGCGGCAGATGTCCCTGTCCACGCTCGCCCGGCTGGCCGGCGTCGGGAAGGCCACCCTCTCCGGGCTGGAGAACGGCACCCGCAACCCCACCCTGGAGACCCTGTACGCGATCACCGCCCAGCTCGGCGTGCCGCTCACCGCCGTGCTGTCCGGCCCAGCGGAGACGCCGACCGTCCGCGGCGCCGCCGTGGGAGCCACCCTGCTGGAGGTCTTCCGCGACACCGACGCGACCTACGAGCTCTACCGGATGCGGGTCACCCCGGGCCCGGCGCAGCTCTCCCCCGCGCACCAGGCCGGCGTCACCGAGCACGTCACGGTCTTCGCCGGCGTGCTCCGCGCCGGCCCGGTGGACGCACCGGGGACCGCCGGCCCCGGGGAATACCTGCGCTGGACCTCCGACGTGCCGCACAGCTACGCCGCCGTCGGCGACGAGGAGGTGCGGGCGAGCCTGCTGCTGCGCTACCCGCGAACGACCACAGTGGATGACTGATACATACCGCGTGTGCAAGCCGGCGACATTTCTTCCAGCAGACCCAGCAATGCGTAGAGACGCGGAGCCGATGTTCTTGGCAAGCTTGTCTCCATGACGCTGATCCTCCGCTCGGCCATCCTCAACGACGTCGGCCTCGTCCGGACCAACAACGAGGACTCCGCCCTCGCCGGTGACCGCCTCGTGGCGGTGGCCGACGGCATGGGCGGCCTCCCCGCCGGCGAGGTGGCCAGCGAGATCGTCATCCGCATCCTGGACGAGCTGACCCCGCCGACCGCTCCCGACGAGGCGGCCGACGCCCTGCGCGCCGTGGTGAGCACGGCCAACCAGCGGATCCGCGCGGCCATCACGGTCGACCCGGCGCGCGACGGCATGGGTACGACGCTGACCGCCGCCCTGCTCGCCGGCGACTCCCTGGTCCTCGCCCAGGTCGGCGACTCCCGCTGCTACCTGCTGCGGGACACCGAGCTGACCCAGCTCACCCGGGACGACACGTTCGTGCAGGCCCTGGTCGACCAGGGTGCGCTCTCCCCCGACCAGGCCCGCCACCACCCGCAGCGCTCGCTCGTCACCCGGGCGGTGCAGGGCTCGGACGCGCCACCGGCCGTCGGGGTGCTCACCGTGTTCGCCGGCGACCGGCTGCTGCTGTGCAGCGACGGCCTCTCCGACTACGTGGAGGACGCCGCCATCACCTCGGCACTGGTCACCTACGGTGACCGCCAGCAGTGCGGCGAGCAGCTCGTGAAGCTCGCCCACCAGGCCGGCGCGCCGGACAACGTCACAGTGGTGGTCTCGGACGTCACCGAGGCCTGAGCCCGCCCGATTCCGGTTGCGCCGCCGCGTGGGTCGGGTTGGGATGGGCGGATGCGCATTCGCCGCTTGGCCGCCGAGGAACGCCTGACCACCAGCTTCCCGCTCCAGGCGTACGCCTTCGAGACATCGCCGATGGCCACGTCGCGGACCGAGGAGTTCCGCCAGTACCTCCCGTACAACGCGGGCAACCGGACACTGATCGTCGAGGAGGACGGGATCACCACGGCCGCCGTCTCGGCGGTCCCCATGCGGCAGAACCTGCGCGGGGCCGTGCTGCCGATGGCCGGCGTCGCCGGGGTGGCCACCCACCCGCTGGCCCGCCGGCGCGGGCACGTCCGCACGCTGCTGCACCAACTCCTCGACGAGATGCGGGACGAGGGGCACCCGCTGACCGCGCTCTACCCGTTCCGCGCCTCCTTCTACGAGCGCTTCGGCTACGTCGGGCTTCCCCGGCGGCGTACCGCGGTCTTCTCCCCCGCGGACCTGGCCCCGCTGCTCCGGGCCGAGCTGCCCGGCGAGGTGGTGTGGGAGCGGGTCGGCGCCGGCTACGAGCGGTGGCGGGCGTACACCGAACGCTGCCTGCGCGAGCGGCACGGGTTCGCGTGCTTCCCGGACTTCCGGGCCGTCGGGCTGCGCGACCGGGACGACCGCTGGCTGCTCACCGCCGTCCGGGACGGCGAGACGGTCGGCGCGGTCACCTACCGGATCGATGACCACGGCGGCACGCTGATCGCCGACGACCTGCTGGCCGGCGACCCGTACGCCCGGGCGTCGCTGCTCCAGTTCTTCGCCCGCCACGTCGACCAGGTCGAGCGGATCAGCGTCGACCTTCCCGCCGACGAGCTGCCCGAGCTGTGGCTCACCGACCTCGCCGTGCACGTCGAGGCGCGGGTGTCCCGGCCCGGCTCACCCGCACCGATGGCCCGGCTGCTCAGCCTGGACGCCCTCGCCGACCAGCCGGTCGGGACCGGCCGGGTCACCGTCGAACTGGTCGGCGACCGCTGGCTGGCCGGCACCCACCTGCTCGACGGCACCACCGGCACGCTGGAGGTGCTTCCGGCGGACGTCGCCGCGGCGGGCACCGTGCCGGCCGCGCGGCTCACCGCCGCGGGGCTCTCCGCCCTGGCGTACGGGGTGCTCGACCCGGCCGAGGTGGCCGTGCGCGGTCTCGGCGAGGTGCCCGTCGACGCGGCCGCCGAGCTGCGCCGGATCTTCCCGCGGGAGCTGCCGTACCTGTTCGCCGACTTCTGAGCCCGTTTCCGGTTCCGGGCCGGGGGTAGGGTCCTGCGGGTGCCGGAGTGGTGGGAAGCGGGATTCTGGGGGCTGCTGGCCGGATCGGCCCTGCTGATCGGGGCGGCCGTCGGGTTCTTCGCGCGGGTGCCGCGCCGAGCCATCGCCTCCGTCATGGCGTTCGGCGCGGGCGTGCTGCTCTCCGCGGTCTCGTTCGAGCTGATCGCCGAGGCCCACGAGCAGGGCGGGCTGAAGCCGGTGGTGATCGGGTCGACGTTCGGGGCGCTCGCCTACACGGGGGCGAACATCCTGCTGGCCCGGCGCGGGGCGCGGCACCGCAAGCGCTCCGGTGACGTGCAGCCCTCCGAGCAGGAGCAGCCCGGCTCGGGCACGGCCATCGCGGTCGGCGCGCTGCTGGACGGCGTACCCGAATCGGTGGTGATCGGCGCGAGCCTGCTGGCCGGCGGCCCGGTCAGCCTGGTCACGGTGCTCGCGGTCTTCCTCAGCAACGTGCCCGAGGGCCTGTCCAGCGCCGCCGGCATGCGCCGGGCGGGCCGGACCCGCCGCTACGTCTTCCTGCTCTGGACGGGCATCGCCGTGCTCTCCGGCGTGTCGTCCCTGGCCGGGTACGCGCTGCTCGGCGGCGCCCCGCCCGCGCTGCTGGCCGGCATCACCGCGCTGGCGGCCGGTGCGATCCTCGCGATGATCACCGACACCATGGTTCCGGAGGCGTACGAGGACGCCCACCTGCTCGTCGGCCTGATCACCGTCCTCGGCTTCCTGGTCGCGTTCGCGCTGTCCCACGCCTGACGCCGGCCCGGCCCCGGCCCGGTGGCCGCCGGTTGGCTTAGCGGCGGGTTAAGGATCCGGTCCGGAGTCGTGCGGCGGCGGGCGGTCCTCCTAGCATCGGGCGGTGCGTGTGAAGTCCGCTGCCACCCTCCTCGTCCTCGGTCTCGCCACCGCGACGCTGCCCGCCTGCGGAGGCGACCAGCCGGCAGGCTCGCCCGCGCCGGTCGCCACCACCACCGGCGCCGCCGCCGGTGCGACGCCGCCCCCGACCGGCGCGCCGAGCGCCCGGGCCGGTCTGGGCACCGCCAGGCCCAGCGCGACCCCCGCAGCTGTCGCGTTCCGGGCCGGCAACCCCGACGGGCACGCCAGCGTCCCCGCCGAGGCGCGGGCCGTGGACACGTCGCGACCCACCCGTACGGTCGGCACCGGCACCCCGGCGAGCTGCACCTCGGCCGCGGTGGTGAAGGCCGTGGCGGCCGGCGGGATCATCACCTTCGACTGCGGCCCGGCCCCGGTGACCATCACGATGAAGGCGACCGCGAAGGTGGTCAACTCGCACGGCCCGCGGGTCGTGCTGGACGGCGGCGGCAAGGTCACGCTGAGCGGCGGCGGCCAGCGCCGCATCCTCTACCAGAACACCTGCGACCAGGCGCAGGGCTGGACCACCTCGCACTGCCAGAACCAGGACCACCCGCAGCTCACCGTGCAGAACCTGACCTTCGCCGACGGCAACTCCACGGGCGACCGGACCGAGGGCGGCGGGGGCGGCGCGATCTTCGTACGCGGTGGCCGGCTCAAGGTGGTCAACACGCGCTTCGTGAACAACCGTTGCGACCGGACCGGCCCGGACCTCGGCGGCGCCGCGCTGCGCGTGCTCAGCCAGCACGACAACAAGCCGGTGTACGTCGTGAACAGCACCTTCACCGGCGGCGTCTGCGCGAACGGCGCGGCGACCAGCAGCATCGGCGTCTCCTGGACCGTGCTGAACAGCGTGATCCGCGACAACCGGGCGGTCGGCACCGGGGCGAACCCGTCCCGGTCCGGCACCCCCGGCGGCGGCAGCGGCGGCGCGATCTACTGCGACGGCAACGAGTTCACCGTCCGGATCGCCGGCACGATCATCGAGGACAACACGGCGAACGAGGGCGGCGGCGCCGTCTTCTTCGTCAGCAACAACCGCACCGGCACCATGAAGATCGAAGCCTCCACCCTCCGCCACAACCCCAGCAAGGGCTTCGAGACGCAGGGCTACCCCGGCATCTTCTTCCTGGGCGCCCGCCCACCCACGGTGTCCGGCTCCCGCCTCACGCGGTGATCCTGAGGCTGTCGCGACCGCCGTCGGCGCGTCGCGGCAGCAACCTCAGTAGGGGTTGCTGTGGCCGGGGAGCCGGGCCTTCAGGAGGGCCGTCGGACGGCCGGGGAGGGTCGGGTCCGGGGACATCGGCGGGGAGGTGGCGCCCGCGCGGTCGGACATGCCCTCGAACAGCTCCCGGAGCGCCGTGACGCTGTCGACCTTCGGGGTCCAGCCCAGTTCGCGCTCGGCGCGCTCACTCGACATGAGCGGGACGTTCAACGCCAGGTCCACCCAACCGGTGTCGACCGGCTGCAACCGCGCCCGCCAGGTCAGCGCCGCCGCCGCGCGGAGCACCGGGACGGCCACCGGCACCGTCCAGCCGTGGAAGTGCCGGGCCAGCAGCTCCGGGGTCAGCACCGGATCCGCGGCCACGTTGAAGGCGCCGCGCGCGTCACCCAGCACCGCCCGGGCGTACGCGTCGGCCACATCGTCGGCGTGCACCGCCTGCATGCGCAGCCGCCGGTTCGTCGGGACCAGCGGGATCCGGCCGTACCGGAGCAGCCGCACCGGCGCCAGCGGCCCGATGAAGTAACGCCGGATCTCCGTACCCGCGTCCCGCTGGAAGGTCAGCCCCGGCCGCAGCCGGACCACCCGCAGCTCCGGGCGCTCCCGCTGCACACCGTCCAGCAGCGCCTCCACCTCGGCCTTGTCCCGGCTGTACGACGACGTCTCCACCCCGGTCGCCGGCCAGTTCTCACTCACCGGGTGGTCCTTCGGGCCGGGCGCGTAGGTGCCGACCGACGAGGCGTGCACCAGGGCGGGAACACCGGCCCGGACGGCCGCCTCGACCACCGCCCGGCTGCCGCCCACGTTGGTCCGGTGCAGGGTGCGCTGGTCGTGGCTGGGCTGGATCTGCCACGCCAGGTGCACCACGGCCCGCGCCCCGGCGAAGGCCGCGGCCAGTTTCTCCACCGCGTCCGGCGCCCCCACGTCGCAGGAGTGCCACTCCACCCCGTCGTACGGCTCACCGGCGTCCGGCCCGGGCAACCGGCGCGCCACCCCGACCAGCTCCGCCCCGGGCTCCCGCCGCAGCCGGCGCAGCAGCGCCGTCCCCACGTTGCCGGTGGCCCCCACGATCACGATGCGCATACCGGTGCCGTACCCGTTGAAGCGGACAGCAACCGCTCACGGACGGGGGTTCGTCCGCGCCCAGCTCTTCTCGCCCTCACGCCGCCCCTGCGTGGCGGCCAGGCAGCGCGGGCAGACGTAACCCTCCGGGTCGGCCTCGGTGAGCACGTCGGTGTCCGAGTAGTCGAAGGGCACGTGGGGAAAGCGACGCAGCCGGGTACGGCTGAGCTGGAGCCCGCAGACCGTCTGGTTCTGGCCCGGCAGCCAGGCATGGACCTCGCCGCCGGGACGGCGCGCCCCGTCATCCCCGGCCACCTCGCTGGACGCCGCCACCGCGGCGGTGCTGCTCACCCTCATGCGTATCCCGGTTCCCCACCGGGGCGTCCTCATGCCCGGCGGTCGCCGGCGCGGAGTCTGAAGATCGACAGGTGGCGGAAGCCGGAAGCCCCGCGCGGGCGGGTTCCGGTAGCCTGGTCGGACGGGCCGCTAGCTCAATGGCAGAGCTGTGGACTTTTAATCCATAGGTTCAGGGTTCGAGTCCCTGGCGGCCCACCATGCTGTGACCACGAACGTTCACGAGGTTGGGTGACACGCCGCCTAACTAGGCTGAACGCATGACTGATGCGGCGGGACCGATCCAGCCGTCCGGGGTGTGGGCCACAGCCGTGGGCGTGGCCCGGGTGAGGGCAATGGAGACGGCACGCGAGCAGCCGCTGTTCCGGGACCCGCTGGCGCTGGCCTTCGCCACGGCCGGCGGGAGAGGCCCCGGGACGCCGCCGCCCCCGCGCGCGGACGAGGCGGCGCGGCGCCGCTGGCTCGGTGTGGCCTTCTCGATCGTCATCCGGACGAAGTTCCTGGACGACCTGCTGGATCGGGCGGTCGCGTCCGGCGTCCGGCAGGTCGTGCTGCTCGGAGCCGGGATGGACAGCAGGGCCTTCCGGATGGACTGGCCCGCGGGAACGCGGCTGTTCGAGGTCGACACGGCCGAACCGCTGGGCTTCAAGGCCTCGGTGCTGCGTCAGGAGCGCGCCATTCCGCGCTGCGAGCGGATCACCGTTCCGGTCGACCTACGCGAGGACTGGCCCGGCGCCCTTGCCGCGGCCGGGCACGATCCGGCGCAGCCGACGGTGTGGATCGCCGAGGGACTGCTGATCTATCTGCCCGAGGACGCAGTGGAGTCGCTGCTCGAACGGGTCGGCGCGCTGTCCGCTGCAGGCAGCAGGATGGGCCTCACCCTGGGCTCGCCCGGGGTGGTCGAACGCTTCCGCGGGGATGCCGCTCCGGGATCGGCAGCGTCGATGTGGGTCTGGGAGATGCCGGAGGACCCGGTCGGTTGGCTGGACGGCCTCGGCTGGGAGGCGGAGACCTTTACCCTGCGTGAGCGCGCCGAGGCCTACGGGCGTCCGGTGCTCACCCCGCCGCAGCAGGACGAGGGCGGGGGCGGACTCGTCTCGGCGGTACGCGCCGCGCACTGATCTGCCACCGACACAGCTCACCGATTCAATGCCGGCGGGCGAACGCGCGTCCGGCGATCGCGAACAACGACAGGCTGATCGTGGCGACGAACACGCGCACCGTGGGGTCGAAGTTCAGGGCCGAGCCGAGGTCGCGGGAAACATGCGTGGCGATGAAGGTCGGCACCGCGCTCCATACCGTGTCTGCGAGCAGGAGCAGCGCGGTGATCGCTATGAAGCCGGCGAGCAGGCATTGACGCATGTACCTGCCGGACCGCTTGCTGCGTGCCCACAGCCGGCCAAGGGCCGAAGTCGGTGGCCTGCGCCAGCTGCCATGGCGGACCCAGACGTCCTCCTGCTCGGCCAGGGGGTCGCGGTTGACGATCGCCAGTATCAGCTTGTAGGTGTGCATGAGCAGGGCGAAGGTCGACGGGGCGTCGAACGCGCACCAGCGCTGCAACTCCCGCGTCTCCGCGCGGATCCTGCCGGCCCACCCGCGCAACTGCCGATCGGTGACGTCGATACCGGTCCGATGCACGCGATGCCACGCGAGTTCGAATCGTGTAGCGGCGCGGTCCAGCTCCGTCACGGCATGGCGCCGGACCTGCGGCGCGGACTCCACATAGTCGCTGAACTCCAGGAGAGCAGCGACCATTGCCACGTCAGGACGTGCCCAGTGGATCCGCTCGAGGCGCCAGGACATCACGATCGGCCACATCGCGGCGACGAACAGGCCAGCAGCGGCGAACGCCAGCCCCAGCAGGATGTCGTGCCACCGTGTTGCGTCGATTCTGGGCACGGCCGACAGCACGACGCACGCCACGGTGACGGCTGCGGCGCAGGCGGCCGACAGGCGGGACGAGATGGCGAAGATGGAGACCATCGCCCCGATCCAGAAGCCGAATACCAGACAGGTGGCGATGGCCACCAGCCGGTGGGTCACCGGCCCGTCGACCATCACGAGTGCGGCCGCGGCGGCCACCACCACGTTGACCTTGAGCGCCAGTGGTCGTGGAATGCTGAATCGCCGCAGCTCGGAGTCCCGCCATTCCCGTGCGGTGGTGGCGGCCCGCACCGTGGGCAACACCGACACCGGGTCGATGTCGACGTGAGCCCAGAAGTTCTCGTAGAGCGGATCGAAAAAGTCGTCTCGTCTCTCCTTTTCGCGCCGCCTCGTGCGGTTGGACACGGCAGTCGCTTCGATCCGCTCGCCGGCGACGATCCACCACGGCGGTCCGTCCAGCGCGTCGGCGACGTCATCGGCGGTCAGCGGATCGCCGACGTCCAGCCCATCGTCGGCGAACTCGTCATCGCTGATCGGTATGAAGTAATCGAGATCGCCGTCCTGGCCTGTGCCGGGGATCGGAACCGCTTCCGGTTCGGGTGCGGCGGTCGCCCGTCGTCGCAACTGACGTCGGGGTCGAGGTTGTGCGCCAGCGCCCACGCGATCACCACCAGGTCACGGATGTGCCTCCACCTAGTAACACACCACAGCAAGGCGGGACCGTCGAGCGCGGGGCCGGGACCGATGAGATCGCGCGGTCTGGCCCGTCTACCTCCTGTCTCCAGCGAGCCGAGGAGAAGGCGGCGTGACGGACGTCGGCCACTCACCATCGGCGAACTCGCTACCGGAAGGATTCAACTGATGATCGCGAAAGCGGCCTCCATGCGGATCAACGTCAACGGCGTTGAGCTGTGCGTCGAGACCTTCGGTGACCCGGGGGACCCGCCGGTGCTGCTCATCGGCGTGACCATGATGAGCTGGCCGGACGAGCTGTGTACGAAGCTGACCGGGCGCTACGTGGTGCGCTATGACCTGCGAGACGCCGGCCGGTCGACGTTCGTCGATCCGGACGCTCCCGCGTACGACCTGCGTGATCTGGTGACCGATGCGGCCGAGCTGCTGGCGGCGCTGGAGTTGCGGAGTGCGCACGTGGTCGGGCTCGGCGTCGGCGGCTTCGTCGCGCAGTTGCTTGCGCTGGACCATCCTGACCGGGTCGCGTCGCTGACGCTGATCTCCACCCGGCCGGTCGCTCCCGGCCCGGTGGATCCGGACCTGCCCGACCACGCGCCGGAGCTAATGGCGGAGCTGTTCGGCCGGCCGCAGCCGGACTGGACCGATCGTGACAGCGTCATCGATTACATGGTCGGGGCCGCAAGGGCGATGTCCGGCACGCGAGGATTCGACGAGGCGGACGCACGTACCACTGCCGGGCTCGTCTTCGACCGGGCGGCACGGACGCCGGAGGCGCAGCGTGCCAGCCACCTGGGCACCATGTTCGCCGCCATCGACTGCCGGCCCCGGTGGCGTGAGCGGTTGGGCGACATTGCCCTGCCGACGCTTGTCATGCATGGCGACGAGGATCGGTTCTTCCCGTACGGGAACGGCGTGGCGCTGGCCGAGGAGATCCCCGGCGCGACACTGCTCCCGTTGCGCGGTATCGGCCAGGGCCTGCCGCGGGCGGCCTGGCCGGTGGCGGTGGACGCACTCCTGCGCCACACGTCCTGAGCCCGCTTGCCGCCCCCTGGCGACGCTCCGGTTGAGGACGCGGGTCAGCGGGCGGGGCAGTATCGGAGCCGCCGGCTTCCCTTCCAGGACGGCGAAGCCGTCTGGTCGGTGGTCGGCGACGAGATCGCCGCGGGCCAGCGTTTCAAGGGGCAACAGCCCGGGAGCCCACTCTCTCGACGGGTGATTGCAGGCCGCCGTGCTCGCGGGCACTCTCAAGACAGCGTTCCTGGCTGGGGCCTCGACCCTTGCCCGGCGGGCCTGGACTTCGTCGTGCTCGATCGCGAGGACGACGGCACGCTGGAGATCGGGCCGCGCGAGGGGTTCGGTGGTCCGCAGCCGACGATCATCCTGAGTCGGGATGAGCCGGAGAAGGGGAAGTCCCGGCTGCACATCGACGTGAACGCCACCGACCGCGATCAGGATGCCGAGCTCGAACGCCTTCTCAAGCTCGGTGCGCGCCGGGCCGACATCGGCCAGACGGGGCAGGAGCAGTGGCATGTCCTGGCCGACCCCGAGGGCAACGAGTTCTGCCTGCTCAAGGCCCGTCTCGACCCACTCTGACGCGCATTGGTCTCGGTGGTGGTGATGGAGAAGGTGGCGACGTTGTCGGCCGGGTCGGAGTCCGGGTACCCCCCCACCGCGCGGCGCTCACCTCGACGCCGGCCCGCCCCAGGTCGCCGACCGGCGTGTCCGCCGACACGAAAGTACAGGTCGAACATCCGCGCCTCACCCTCCATGAACTCCAGCGGGCAGCGGCGTCGATGGTCGCAGGTCCGGCCACTCCCCGCTGCCCCGCGAACACCTTCCGCTGTCGCCTGCAACGTCAGGCGAATCGATGACGCCGGATGGCCGAAGGAAGTTGATCGCCACGGTCCGCCGTCCGGTCGGGCCGTCACCGGCGACGTGAAGACACAGCCCGTCCTGCTCGTCGACCTCGTGGTGCCCAGCCCGCTCAACCCGGCTCACGCGCCGGCCAAGCCACGGTGCCAATCAGGCAGCGCCGCCTAGCTGCGGTGCAGACGTCAGCAATTGAAATTATGCTCGCGTTCCATGGCAAGATCAGCTCCGTGCAGATCGGGATGCTCGGATCGTTCGAAGTTCGTGCGGACGACGAAGCCTTCGCCGACGTGCCGGGGGCGCGCCTGCGCGGCCTTCTGATCGCCCTCGCGCTCGAACCCGGTCGCGTGGTCCCCAAGGCGACGCTCGTCGACTGGATCTGGGGTGAAAACCCGCCCGCCGACGCGACGAATGCCCTGCACCGCTTGGTTTCCCGGCTCCGGAAGGCGCTGCCGGAGGGATCGGTCGAGGGGCACACAGACGGCTACCGGTTGGCGGTGAAACCCGACGCCGTAGACGCCGTGCGGTTCGAACGCCTCGTCACGGCGAGCCAGATCCGCAATGACGACGATCCACAGCGCGTACGACTGCTGCGCGAGGCCCTCGCCCTGTGGCGCGGCGCCGCCATGCAGGATGTCGATCTACCGGACAGCGCGGCGTTCGACGCGGCGGTCACCCGGCTCGAGCGGTTACGCCTGGCGGCCATGGAGGATCGGTTCGACGCGGAGATCAGCCTCGGCCGTGGTGCGGAGCTGGTCACCGAACTGACCGACCTGGTGGCCGCACACCCGGTGCGGGAACGGCTTGTCGCCGCGCTGATGCGGGCCCTTGTCGCGGCCGGTCGCGACAGCGAGGCGCTGCTCGTGTACCAGCGCACGAGAGAAGCCCTGGCCGACGCGCTGGGCGTCGACCCCTCATCGGAGCTATCCGCGCTGCACGTCGCGCTGCTGCGAGGCGATGTGGGACGGCGGGAGGAGCAACGGAAGACCAACCTGCGTGCCGAGCTGACCAGCTTCGTCGGCAGGGACGTCGATGTCGCCGCGGTCGGCGAACTCATCAGCGGACATCGGCTCACCACCCTGATCGGACCGGGCGGGTCGGGGAAGACGAGGCTGGCCACGGAAACCGCGCACACGCTGCTCGGGGACCTGCCGGACGGGGCCTGGCTGGTGGAGCTCGCAGCCATCGGCGCGGACGGTGACGTGGCGCAGGCGACGCTCACCGCGCTCGGCCTCCGGGATGCCCTGTTCGGCGAGGCATCGGGCGCGGAGCCGACGGACCGCCTCATCGCCGCGATCCGTGACCGGGCGATGCTGCTGATCCTGGACAACTGCGAGCACGTGATCGAGTCGGCGGCGACCTTCGCCCACCGGGTGCTCGGAGAGTGCCAGCGGCTGCGGATCCTCGCGACAAGCAGGGAACCACTCGGCATCACCGGTGAGTCACTGTGGCCGGTCGCACCGTTGGACCTGCCCGTGGAGGGCGCGGACCCCGGCGAGATCGAGTCGGCTCCGGCCGTCCGGCTGCTGCGGGACCGAGCCGGCGCAGTGCGCAAGGACCTCGCGATCGACGCCGACGGGTTGGCGGCCATGGCGCGGGTCTGCCGGGCGCTGGACGGGATGCCACTGGCGATCGAACTCGCCGCGGCCAGGTTGCGCACCATGTCGCTCGATCAGCTCGCCAATCGGCTCGATGACCGGTTCCGCCTGCTGACCGGCGGTAGCCGTACCGCGCTGCCGCGGCACCGGACGCTGCGTGCGGTGATCGACTGGAGCTGGGAGCTGCTCACCGACGCCGAACGGGTGGTCCTGCACAGGCTCTCGGTGTTCTCCGGTGGCGCGAGCCTGGAAGCGGCCGAGCGGGTCTGCGTGGGCGACACGGTCGAGACGGGTCACGTGTTCGAACTGCTGACCGCGCTGACCGAGAAGTCGCTGGTGCTCGCCGAGGGCGAGCGGGCGCCGCGCTACCGGATGCTGGGCACGATCAAGGAGTACGCCGAGCAGCGTCTCGCGGAGGCGGGGGAATCGGTGCTTGCCCGCCGGGCGCACCTCGCGTATTTCACCGAACTCGTCGAGACCGCGGAGCCGCATCTCTATCGCGCTGAGCAGTTGGAATGGCTGGCCAGGCTCGAGGTCGAGCATGACAACATCGGTGCTGCGATGCGCGGTGCAATCGCGGCCGGCGAAGCGGACGGGGCGATGCGACTCGCCGCTGCCGCCGGCTGGTACTGGTGGCTCGGTGGGTACAAAGCCGAGGGCAACGAGCTGATCATGGCGGCCACCGCCCTGCCCGGCGAGGTGGCCGACGAGAGCCGGGCCGTGGTGTACGCGCGTGCGGTACACGCCGGCGTGCACGCTGGTCGTTCGGTTCGTGATCTCGGGATCTGGGGGCCGGGTGATCAGCACCAGGCGGAGGAGTGGATCCGCAAGGCCTACGAGATCAGCCAGCGTGTTCCCCGGCATCACCGGGCGCTGAGGTTCGTCGCCGCACTGGAACGCCTGTTGCGCGCGCCGGACGCGGCCGCGCCCGCGTTCGAACAGCTGCTCACCGACGAGGACCCCTGGCTACGCGCCCTTGCCCGGCTGCACCTCGGCAGGTTGCGGATCGTGCTGGGCCACGACAGCTGGGATGCGGACGCGTATCTCGAGACGGCGCTCGCCGAGTTTCGCGCGCTCGGCGACCGGTGGGGGACGTCGTTCGCCTTGACCGAGCTGGCGAATCGGATCGCGATGCGCGGCGAGTTCGCCCATGCCTGCGAGTACTACGACCAGGCGATCGGGGTCGTCACCGAGTTCGGCGCCAACGAGGATGTCGTGCCGATGCGGTCGCGGCAGGCCCAGTTGTACTGGCTGTCGGGCGATGCGGAGGCGAGCGCGGCCGCCATGGCGGAGGCACAGCGGTACGCGGAGCGAGTCTCCTGGCCGAATGCGCTGGCCGAGCTGGCGCTGGCGAAGGCGGAGCTCGCGCGCTGGAGCGGCGACGCCGAGCAGGCACACCGGCAGCTCGACGTCGCCACAGCGATGCTGGGCGGCCACGCCAAGCGGGCGTATGTCCGCGCGGTGGCACATGACCTGCTCGGCTACCTTGCCGAGGATCTCGACGAGGCTCGCGAACACCGGGCCGCAGCCTTCCTGACGGCGACCGAGACGGGGCATGCTCCCCTGATCGCCCAGGTGCTCGTCGGGGTCGCGGACCTCGCACTGCGCCGCGACCAGCCCGAGCAGGCCGCACGGCTGCTCGGGGCGAGCACCGGCGTGCGCGGGCTGCCGGATCGTTCCCACCCGGACGTGGCCCGGATCGAGCAGACGGTGCGGCGCCGCCTCGGCGAAGCGACGTTCGCCGAGGCGGCGCTGGAAGGCACCGGGACGAGCTGGAGTCAGGTGGCCGCCGTCACGCTCGCTTCGTGAACGTGGAGGACGCCCACAGGTACCCGACAAGAGCGATCCCGACGCACCAGGCGAGGGCGGCGATCACGTCGCCGGTCTCCGGTGAGCCGTTGAGGAACCCGCGCAGGGTTTCGATGATCGGCGTGAAGGGCTGGTACTCCGCGAACTGCCGGACGCCCGGCCCCATCTTCTCCGCCGGAACGATCGCGCTGCTGAAGAACGGCAGCATGACCAGCGGCACGGCGGCCATACCCGCCGTTTCCGGAGACTTCGCCGACAGGCCCAGGGCGACCGTGAGCCAGCCGGCCGCGAAGCCGAGCAGCACGACGACGCCGACCACGCCGAGCCAACCTCGGACACCCGCCGATGGGCTGAAGCCCAGCAGGAAGGCCACCCCGACGAGAGCCCCGGAGGCGACCAGGTTGGTCAGCACACTGGCGACGACGTGACCGGTCAACACCGCACCGCGGGAGACGTCCATGACTTTGAAGCGGTTGATGATGCCCTTCGTCATGTCGGAGTTCACCGCCGTCGCGGTGGACCCCAGCCCGTAACAGACGGCCAACAGCATCAGTCCCGGCGTCGCGTAGTCGATGTAGTCGACACCCACGTTGAAGGCGTCTCCGAACACGTACACGAACATCAGCATGAGTATGAGCGGCATCAGGACCGCGTTGAACACCGAAGTCGGATTCCGGGCGATGTGTTGGAAGTTGCGACGCAACATGACCATCGAGTGGGACTTGGTGCTCATTTCGCGTCCACCTCCGTGGTGTGGCCCGTCAGGGCGAGGAAAACGTCGTCGAGGTCGGGTCTGTGCACGGAGCACTCCTCGGCACTGAGTGAGTACTCGTCGAGCCGGTCCAGCAGCACCCGCAGCGACTTCGTGTCGCCATCACCGGGAACCCGCAGGGTCAGCGCCTCGGCGTCCTGCGTGGAGCCGGTGAGGACCCGCGCGGCCGCGTCGAGTTCGCAGACGCTGGTGAACCGGAGCCGGACGTGGGTCCCGGGGATCTGGCGCTTCAGCTCGTCGGGAGTGCCCTGGGCGACCAGGCGGCCCTGGTCGAGTACCGCGATCCGGTCGGCGAGCTGGTCGGCTTCCTCGAGGTACTGGGTGGTGAGGAAGATCGTCACCCCATCGGCCACCAGATCACGGGTGATCGACCACATCGTCCGACGGCTGCGCGGGTCGAGTCCCGTCGTCGGCTCGTCCAGGAAGATGATCCGCGGGTTGCCGACGAGGGTCATCGCCAGGTCGAGCTTCCGGCGCATGCCCCCGGAATAGGTCGACACCGGCTTCTGCGCCGATTCCACCAGATCGAAGCGCTCCAGCAGTTCGGTGACGATCCGCTTGCCGTCCCCGGAGGTGGCCCGGTTCAAATCCACCATCAGCTGCAGGTTCTCCTGCCCCGTCAGCAGGTCGTCCACCGCCGCGAACTGACCGGTGACCCCGATCGCCGCGCGCACCGCCTTCGGCTCGGTGGCGACATCGTGCCCGGCGACGCGGACCGTCCCGCCGTCGGCCTCCATCAACGTGGTCAGCACGTTCACCGTCGTCGTCTTGCCCGCCCCGTTCGGACCGAGCAGGGAGAAGATGGTGCCGGCTTGCACACCCAGATCGATGCCATCGAGCACGATCTTGTCCCCGAAGGCTTTTCGCAGGCCTGAAACCTCAATCGCTGAACTTGTCATGCAGCCACGATCAGCGCCCGGCCTGTCACGTGCCTGACGCGCCCCTGACACGACCACTGACACGGCTTTCCGCCGACGCCAGGCCAGGTCAGGACGCGGCGCGGTTCACCGACGACCAGCGCCCGGCTGCCACCAGCGTCGTTTTACCACCGGCGCTGCCGCCGGCTCCTCGTCCCCTTCGTCGTCCTGCTCCGCACGAGCCAGCACGGCCGTTGCCAGTGCCCGGTCGTCGGGACGGCACCCCGGCGTGACGAGCATCAGCTGGGCCAGTGATTCCTCGATGGTGACCAGCCGGTTCGCCGCCACCGCCGCGTCGAGCCGGGCCCGGACGAGCTGGCGTACCTCCGGCCGTAGGTCCGGCTCCCGGTAGGCGGCGGTAACGAGTGCGAACATTGCGGCGTCGGCGACCCAGTCCTCGACGCCGAAGGCGAGGTCCACCAGCACCTCGCGTCGGGTCGAGGTCGGCCACGGCTCGTCCTTGGCATGATGCAGGATGCCGAGGCACACCCACGGCTGCATGAGCCGATACCAGTACGTCGGCGTCGACCTGGCGAGGTGCTGCCAGCGCGCGGTGTCCGGCGGACCGGGCAGGTGCGCGAGCAGCCCGAGCAGGTCGTTCAGCGGCAGCTCGCCGAGCGGGCCGGCCTTCACGTACCCCGAGAGCGGCGACTGCCACGGCTCCCCGGCGACCTCCTGCACCAGTCCGACCGCGGCGGCCGACGGCTCCGGCCCGGCGGGCAGCGGCTCGGTGCCGTCGTACCGCCACACCGCGTACCGGCCGGGCCGTACGGGCGTCCGGATGTCGGGGGGCGGGAACTCGGCGATACCGATGTCGACCGGGCCGGCGATCCGGCGGCAGGCGGTCATGGCGCTGGCCGGCTCCGCCGCGGACAGTCCGAGGCCGGAGACCTCAACCTGCTCGCCGCGCGCCCGGCGGCCACCGATCTCGTTGGCAACGTTGCTGATCGCCTCGCTCGGCATCGGCACCCAGTTGAGCCAGGGCCGCTTCGATCCCGCCATGGCGAACACCACATCGGTCATCCCGCACGGATGCGGATCGTCGTGGACGGCGACCAGGTCCCCCACGTCGCCGGAGTCCCGGAACCGCACCGCGTGCCGCGCCGCGGCCCGGTGCGGGAAGGTGGCGTCGTCAGCCATCTGCCGCAGGTCTGCATCCGCGTCGCCCGAAAACATGGCGCGCAGCCTAGCAATCAGGACCGGCAACCAGGGGGGCCGCGCGATGGGGAGCAAACCCTCCCCGCTTCGTCACCTGTCGCCCCGGCACCGTCCCTGGTTGTCTCTCTGCCGACGGGATCTCGAGAGAAAGCAGGGTCTCCATGTCGTTGCTCCGCCGTACCCTCGCCACCGCGGCCGTGGCCCTCGCCGCCGGCGCCGTCGCCGTGGTCGACGCCTCCCCGGCGCTGGCCAGCACGCCGGCGAGCTGCTCCAGCGTCCGCCAGATCGGCACCACCCGCGTGCTCACCGTCGGCGGTGTGCAGGCCGCGTCGGTGAAGCAGTACTACGGCTGTGGCTACAACTACGCCTACATCTACGTGTGGGAGCAGTACCGGGCCACCCACTCGAACTGGGACCTGTACGTCCACGTCGTCGACGAGTCGGACAGCGGCACCGACTACGGGGTGGGCGAGCTGACCAACACCACCCGGGCGGAGCTGTGGGGCAAGCCGGCGAACACGGCGGCGCACTGCACCCACGTCACCGGCTACCTGAACTCGACGGGCGGTTCGACCAGCACCGTCTGCTGACCGCCGCCCGCGTCCCGGGCCGCGCCTGGGGGCGGCCCGGGACACCCCCGGTTCCACCACGACCACCGATCCGCCGAAGGGGGGCGGGGCCGGCCGGTCACCCGTCCGGCCCCGATGGCGACACTCGACGGTCCGTGCCCTGCTCGGGGCACGGACCGTCGGCGTCGGTGCCGGCGGGCGCACCCGAGCGTCCGAGGCCGTTCCGACCCGTCGGTAGCATTCAGCGGCGATGGTCCACAGCGAGCAGGCGGTGACGCACGGCCCCGCGCCGGGCGCCGGCGTCGACCTGGGGATCGCCGGGTGCACGGACGCCGTCGAGGTCGGGCGGGGCGGCTTCGGCGTGGTCTACCGGGCCTGGCAGGCCGACTACTCCCGCTGGGTGGCGGTGAAGGTGCTCGCCGCCGACTGGGCCGGGCCGTCGCGGGCCCGCTTCGAGCGCGAACTGCGCGCCCTGGGCCGGCTGTCCGACCATCCGCACATCGTCACCCTGCACCAGGCCGGCCGGACCGCCGCCGGAAACCCGTACCTGCTCATGGCGTACGAGGAGGGCGGCTCGCTGGGCGACCGGCTGCGCCTCGGCACGGCGGGTGACTGGCGGGCGGCCGTCGCCGGCGGGATCGCGGTGGCCGGCGCGCTGGAGACCGCGCACCGGGCCGGGGTCCTGCACCGCGACGTGAAGCCGGAGAACATCCTGATCTCCGGGTACGGGGAGCCGAAGCTTGCCGACTTCGGCCAGGCCCGGGCCGGCGCGGAACGTCCCGGCACGCGGGGCACGGTCACCGCGAGCGTGCTGCACGCCGCCCCGGAGGTGCTGCGCGGCGAGCCGGCCTCGGTGGCCGCCGACGTCTACGCGCTGGCCTCGACCGTGCTGCACTGGATCCGGGGCACGCCCGCCTTCGCGCCCGCCGCCGGGGAGTCCACCGACGCCCTGCTGCGCCGGATCGCCGCCGACCCGGTGCCGGACCTGCGCCCGGTCGGCGTACCCGACGGGGTGTGCGCGGCGCTGGAGCGCGCGCTGGCCAAGGATCCGGCGCGGCGGCCGGCGTCGGTCGCGGAGTTCGCGGCCGAGCTGCGGGCCGCCCAGGCCGCGGCCGGGCTGCCGGTGACCCCGTTCGTCCCGGGCGAGGTGGCCGCGGACGCCGGGGTGCGGCCGGCCCGGCCGGCCGGCCCGGCGCCGTCGCTGTCGGCCCGCCGCCGCGCGGCCCTCGCCCTCTCCGCCACGGTGGCGCGACCTTCCGGGGTACGCCGGCACGCGCTGCGCCGCACCGTCGGCCTGGTGGTGGCGGTGGCGGCCGTGCTGGTGACCGGGTACGCGCAGGCGCCGCCCCCGCCCGCCCCGGTGACGCTGCCCGAGCGGGTGGAGCTGGGCGAGCTGACCCTGCACGCCGAGTCGGCGGAGCGGCTGGTGCGGGTGCGCAACCGCGCCGACCACCCGGTGACCCTCGGCGAGGTGACGGTGGGCGGCCCGTCCCGGGGTGAGCTGCGGATCGTCGAGGACGGGTGCGGGTCGCGGCGGCTCGCCCCGGGGGCCGGCTGCGACGTGGGGCTTGTCGTGGTGCCCCGGGTGGCCGGGCCGGTCCGGGCGGTGCTGGAGTTGACCGTGGCCGGCCGGCCGGTGAGCACGACGCTGGCCGGCACGGCGGGACCCCGCCGGGCGGCCCAGGACGACGCGCCGCCCGGCCGGTGCTACGCCGACGCCTACCAGGTCGGCGCGTCCGCCTACGGCTACGCGGGCGGGCTGCGCGCCATCTCGGTGAAGCAGTACTGGTCGCCGAGCTGCCGGGCGGCGATGGCGTACGTCTGGGTGTGGAAGCAGTACCGGGACAACGTGTCGGCGGGCGGCGGGACCTGGACCGTCGACCTGGCGGTGCGGGCGGACGGACCGCGGGCGCGGCAGCGCGCCACCGGCCAGCCGTACGAGCTGTGGACCGAGCCGTGGCCGTCGGCGGGGCGGTGCGTCACCGCCACGGCGGCGGTGACCGTCACCCGCTCCGGCGCGGTGACCTCGGCGACCACCGAGCCGTGGTGCGACAGGTGACCGGCGGCTGGTTCGAGGTGCACGGCACCGGGCCGGTGCGCCTCGTCCCGCTCAGCGTGAACACCGTGACCATCGGCCGGGCCCCCGGCAACGAGCTGCCCATCGACAGCCGGCTGGTCTCCCGGCTGCACGCGCTGGTGGAGCGCTTCCCGTCCGGCTGGATCATCCGCGACCTGGGCAGCACCAACGGCACCACGGTCAACGGCGCGCCGTTGCGCGAGGCCCGCACCCTGCACGACGGCGACCGGGTGGAGGTCGGGCCGGCGCGGCTGGTGTTCCGGGCCCCCGGGCAGCACACCGGCACGCGGACCGTCGGGGTCGAGGCGCCGCCCGCCCCGCCGGCGCTGACCCGCCGGGAGGGTGAGCTGCTCGACGCGCTGTGCCGCCCGTACCTGGCCGGGGGCGACACCTTCCCGGAGCCGCCGGCCGTGCGGGCGCTGGCCGGCACGCTGGGCGTGAGCGAGAGCGCGGTCAAGAAGCACCTGACCCGGCTGTACGACAAGTTCGGCCTGGTCAGCAACGACGACCGCCGCCGGTCGCGACTGGCCGCCGAGGCGGTCCGCCGGGGCGCGGTGAGCTGACGCGAGGCCGTTCACCTGGTACGACGGTGGGACCAGCCGAGCCGAGGAGGTACCGATGACCGGTGGACGGGAGACCGTGGAGGTCGACCCGGTGGTGTTCCGCGCCGTCTACGACTCGCCCGCCTCGCTGCCGGGCCGGCACCGCTGGACCACGCCGGAGTCGGACGTGCGCCGGTTGGAGAAGCTGCTGAACATGCCGGCGCGGAGCATCGGCGCACCGCTGTGGGTGAGCGGCGACGAGCCGGACTGTCCGAAGTGCGGTCGCCGGGTGAACTGGTACGACATCGTCTCCTCCGCCCTGCACGGGGTGCACGACCGGGGGATGATCGCGCGGGTGATCCTGGGCGAGCGCAAGTACGTCAACACCGAGGTGCCGGACGCCATCCCCGGCGTGCACTGCGCCGACTGCCGCACGCCGATCGAGGGGCTGCGCAGCTTCAAGTGCCACAACTGGGCGTACGCCTTCGAGGAACTGGAGGAGATCGTCGGGCGGATGTCGGGCGTGCCGAGTCAGCCGGCGCCGCCCGCCTCCGCCTGAGCGCGCCGGGCCGGCCGGCGGCCGGGTGGTGACGGCGGCTCAGGCCCCGGGTCCGGCACCGGCGGCATGGGCCGGGTGACCGGCGCCGCACCGGTCACCCGGAGCCGTTCGCCGTGGTGCCACAGCTCGACCGCGTCGGCCGGGCCGGTGTCGGGCAGCTCGTAGCGGGCCGTGTCCGGGGTCAGCGTGACCCGCAGCCGGTGCCCGTGCCAGCGCAGGTGGAAGGCGAGCCGGGTGATCCGGCGGGGCAGCCGCGGGTCGAAGGAGAGCACGCCCCGGTCGTCGCGCAGGCCGCCGAAGCCCTGCGCCACAACCAGCCAGGCGCCGGCCAGCGAGGCCAGGTGCAGGCCGTCGGCCGTTTTGTCGCCGAGGTCCTCCAGGTCCTGCAACGCCGTCTCGGCGAACAGGTCGTACGCCAGGTCCAGGTGGCCGACCTCGGCGGCGAGGATCGCCTGCACGGACGCCGACAGCGACGAGTCCCGGACGGTCCGGGCCTCGTAGTAGGCGAAGTTCCGGGCCTTCTCCTCGGCGGTGAACTCGCCGGGGCAGCGCAGCATGGCCAGCACGAGGTCGGCCTGCTTGATTACCTGCCGGCGGTACAGCTCCAGGTAGGGGAAGTGCAGCAGCAGCGGGTAGTCGTCCGCCCGGGTGTTCGCGAAGTCCCACTCGGGCTGCTCGGTGAAGCCGGCCGACTGCTGGTGCACGCCGCGCTTGCCGTCGTAGGGCACGTGCACCGCGTCGGCGGCGGCCCGCCAGCCGGCGACCTCGGCCGGGTCGACGCCGAGCCGGGCGGCCGCCTGCGGGAAGCGCTCGGCGGCGTCGGCCGCGCCGCGCAGGTTGCGCCGGGCCATCAGGTTGGTGAAGAGGTTGTCGTCGACCAGCGCGGAGTACTCGTCGGGGCCGGTGAGCCCGGTCAGGTGGAACACGCCGGTGTCGGACCAGTTGCCGTACCGGTGCCAGAGCCGCGCGGTCTCCACCAGCAGCTCGACGCCGCACTCGCCGAGGAACCCGGTGTCGCCGGTGGCCGCCACGTAGCGCAGCACCGCGTCGGCGATGTCGGCGTTGACGTGCAGCCCGGCCGTGCCGGCCGGCCAGTAGCCGGAGCACTCCCGGCCGCCGAGGGTCCGCCACGGGAAGGTGGCGCCGACCAGACGCAGCTCGGCGGCGCGGTCCCGGGCCTCGGGCAGGTGGGCGTGCCGCCAGCGCAGCGCCGACCGGGCCAGCCCCGGTGCCAGGTACGTCAGCACCGGCAGCACGTAGCCCTCGGTGTCCCAGAGCACGTGGCCGTCGTAGCCGTTGCCGGTCAGCCCCTTGGCGGGGATGGTCCGGTCGCCGTCGGACCGGCCGGACTGGAGCAGGTGGAACACCGCGAACCGGACGGCCTGCTGGAGGTCCGGGTCGCCGTCCAGCTCGACGTCGGCGGTGGCCCAGGCGGCGTCGAGGGTGGCCCGCTGCGCGTCGAGCAGGGCCGGGAAGCCCTCGGCCCGGGCGACGTCCGCCTCCGCGACGACCAGGTCGGCCAGCTCGCCGGCCGGGGTGCCGTCGACGTGCGCGCACTCGTACGCGGCGAACTTCGTGACCCGGATCCGCTCGCCGGGGTGCAGCGGGCCGGTGACCGCCAGCCGGAACCGGTCGGGGGTCAGCTCGGTGTCGGTGGCGGCGGTGCCCGGCGCGTCGACCCGGTGGGCGACCGCGACGGCGACCCGCTGGGCGCTGCGCCCGGTCCGGTGCACCAGGACGCCGTCGGTGCCGTCGTGCCGGCCGGTCTCGGCGATGAGCGGGTCGTGGATCACCGAGGCGGCGCGCGGGTCGTCGGCGCGCTCCGGCACCCGCTCGTTGGCGAGCAGGTCGGCGCAGACCCGCACCTCGACCGGGCCGTCCAGCGGCTCGACCGACCAGTCGACCGCGGCGACCGGCCGGCGGGGCAGCGAGACGAGCCGGGTGCTGCGTACCCGCACGCCCCGCCCGCCCGGTGAGATCCACTCGGTCTCCCGGCGGAGCACCCCGGCGCGCAGGTCGAGGACCCGCTCGTGCCGCCGGAGGGTCCCGGTGCGCAGGTCCAGCGGCTCGCCGCCGACCCAGAGCCGGACCACCGCGGCGTTCGGCGCGCTGATCACGGTGTCGCTGTGCTCGGGAAAGGCGTACCCGCGCTCCGGGTAGCGCACCTCGCGCTGCTCGTGGAACCCGTTGAGGTAGGTGCCCGGCATCTCGTACGGCTCGCCCTCGTCGAGGGTGCCGCGCCAGCCCACCCAGCCGTTGCCCAGCGCGAAGATCGACTCGGTCTCGCCGAGCCGGTGCAGGTCCGCCCCGGTGCGGCGGATCCGCCAACTCTCGTCGCCCTGAGGGCTGTGCGGCACGGGTCCTCCCGAGGTCGGTACGTCGGCGGCCACCGAATCAGACCCGGCTGAGAGGCGCCTGAGACTTCGGTGCCCCGACAGTCATTCCCCCACCACCCTCAAGGTGAACGGAGTATGAACAGTTGGTGAGGTGATTCATGACCGACGCCCTGGTGACAGACGTCCCGGATGTCAGTACCGACTGGTACCACGACATCGTCGAGTTCGCCGACGGCACACCGGAACCGGTGCACTGGTTCGCGCTGCACTTCACCGAGGGGGCGATCGTCCTGCTCGGGATCCTGCTGGTGCTGGCCGCGCTGACCCGGCTGGTCGGCGGCGACCTCCGGGGCCGGGCGCTGGCCCTGGCCGCCCCGGTCGCGGTGGTCTGCGCGTACGCCTCCAGCGAGGGGTTGAAGACCCTCATCGCCGAGGACCGGCCCTGCCGCAGCCCGGCCGGCCTGGTCATCGTGGCCGGGCACTGCCCGCCGGCCGGCGACTGGTCGTTCCCGAGCAACCACGCCACCATCGCGGGCGCGCTGGCCGCCACCGCGCTGCTGCTGCACCGCCGGATCGGCCTGGTCGCCGTCCCGCTCGCCGTGCTGGCCGCGTTCTCCCGCACCTTCGTGGGCGTGCACTACCCGCACGACGTGGCCGCCGGCCTGCTGCTCGGCGCGCTGGTCGGCACCGTGCTCACCCCGGTGCTGGCCCGCCCGGTGGCCGACGTCCTGCGCCGGCGGGTCCGCCGGGCCGCGGCCCGGCCGGCCGTCCGACCCGCCCGCCGCTGACCCGCTCGCCGCCGCCGGGGCTCACGTCGTCAGGACGAGGATGGCGGCGGTGCCGAGGATGAGGAACGGGCCGAAGGGCAGGTGACTGGACCAGCGGACCCGGCGGGCCGCCAGCAGTGCGAGACCGGCCACCGCGGAGAGCGTGACCGCGAGCACCAGGCCCGCCACCAGGACCGGCCAGCCGTACCAGCCGAGCAGCGTCCCGGCGCCGAGCGCCAGCTTGGCGTCGCCGAAGCCGAACCCGCGTTGGCCGAGCAGCAGGGTGGTCGCCGCGAATCCCGCGCCGAGGGCGAGCCCGGCCGCGGTGGCCCGCAGCCAGGGCGCCGGGCCGGGCCCGGCCAGCGCCGCCACCCCGAGCAGCGCCCACACCCCGGCCGCCGCCGGCCAGGTGAGCCGGTCCGGGAGCCGGTGCGCCGCCGCGTCGACCAGGGCCATCGGCACCGCCCAGGCGAGCCACCAGGCGACCGCCGCCCGCGTGCCGGCCGGCCCGCCGGTGAGCGCGACGGCCGCCACCGCCGCGACCAGGGCCACCTCCACCACGAGCGGTGCCGCGCCGACCCGCGCCCGGCAGGATCCGCAGCGGGCCACCGGGCCGAGCGCCGGCAGCGGCCGGTCCAGGCCGATGGGTGCGCCGCACCGGTCACACCCCGTCCGGTCGGGCACTCCGAGGGGTACGGCGTACCGCGCGACCGCCAGCCGCAGCAGCGGCACGACCGCCAGGGTGGCCAGCAGCCGGGCGGCCGGACGGCGGTCGAGGGCCGCCGGTGCGGACCCACGGACCCGTTCGGCGGTCACGCCGGCTCCCCCGATCGGTCACGCCGGCTTCCACTCTGGAGCACGCAGAGTGAATCCGGCCCGCTCGCCGTGTCACGGATGGCGCGGAAAACGGCGTCGCGCGCAGGGGCGGGCGGGTCGGGGCGGGCGACGAGCGGCGGCCGGCGGGCGCTCCGGAGGCCGGCGGGACGGATCGGACCAGAGGGACGCTTGCCCCCCATTCCACCGCCCGGTGACCCGCGCCCGGGACACCGGTTGTCGCGTGCGGGTGCCCGCACTCCTGCCACCGGCCGACCCGCCCGCGGGCCGTTCGTCGTCGTCCGGACACCCACCGGCCGCCACCACCTGTCATCACTCACGGTGTTCGAATGAATTGCCTCTGTTGCATCGGCGGACGTCAGCCTATGCTCGCCCCTTGGGTACGACGCAACCCCCGAGCAATTGGCGTCGGAGGCCGACCGGAGACATAGGGATTCGAATTCGTTAAAGATCAGTACAGGTAAATGCAGCGGCAGCAGTTGCGGCCCGGTCGCACACATCCGGGCGCGCTTCCGCATGCCCGGAGTGCGTTGACGCGACCACTCCGGGCCGCCACCGAGGAGGGCCCGGCGTTGCGCACACGGCAATCCCGCCGATGGGAAATCTGCCTGCTCAGCCTTGCTCTGCTGGCCGCGACCGCCGGTTGCGGCGGCGAGCCCGAGGCGGCGGCGCGCCCGCTGACCGCGGGCGCGGCGGCACCCGCGGCGCATTCCACCGCTGAGGAGGAGGCGGCCGGAAAGGCCGCCCTCACCGCCTATTCCGGCTATCTCGACGCGTCCCGGGCGGCGAGCGCACGCAGCGATCCCGGGCATCCCGCACTCGCCCGATTCGTAGCGGATCCGCTGCTTACTCGGGTGCGGGTCGCAATTCGTGACGCGAAGGAGCACGGCGCGATGCGTACCGGGAAACTCGTGTCCGACCCCACCGTGGTGTCGGTCGACCTGGCGGCCGAACCGCCCACCGTGGAGATCCAGGACTGCCTGGACGCCACCGGCTACCGCCTCGTCTACGCCAAGGACCGCCGGGTCGTCCCCGGCACGCGCGGCGGGCGCTACCTGGCGACCGCCACCGCCACCCGCTACCCCGACGGCCGCTGGCTGATCAGCGCCGGCGCCGGACACCAGGACCAGCCGTGTTGACCTGGGGAGGAAGGGGTGTCCCGGCCCGTCCGACCCGGGCCGGGACGCCCCGGCGGCTGCTGCTCACCGCCGGCCTGGCGCTGCTGCTCGCGCTGACCGGCGCGCCCGCCCTGCTGTTCACCGGCGCGCCGGCCCGGGCCGGCGAACCCGGCGGCGAGTGCCCTCCCGGGCAGAACGACTGCAACGTCTGGGACGACGAGCCCGGCACCCCGGGCGGGCCGGGCGGCGGCGGCAACCCCGGCGGTGGCGGCGGGGACGGGGGCGGCGCCGCCGCGAAGTGCCAGTGGAACGGCCGGGCCATCCCCTGCTACGACAACGTGCTCGGCTGGTTCAACAACGGCGACGGCTGCTACTACAAGCTGGCCGAGCCCCAGCCCGAAGCGCCCGAGGGCCAGCAGTGGTACGTGCAGACCTGCAACGGCGGCGACCTGGGCGCGCAGACCGTGGTGCTGCGCGACGAGCCGCCACCCGGCTACGGCGCGCCGCCCGACCCGGAGGAACTGGCCCGCCGCGCGCTCGCGTCCATCTCGCTGTTGCCGCCCCGCGTCGCGGTGGCGCCCCGGCGCAGCAAGGGTCCCGGTCTGGTGGGGCTGCCCGTCTGGATGTGGGCGAGCGACGGGGCGTCCTACTTCGGGCCGCTGCACGCCTCCGCCTCGGACCGCGGGGTGACCGTCGAGATCACCGCCCGGGTGACCCGGATCGTCTGGGACATGGGCGACGGCACCGAGGTCACCTGCACGGGACCCGGCACGCCCTACACCGCCGCCGGCCCGCGGGCCGGGCTGACCTCCCCCGACTGCGGCGACGACCTCGGCTACGCGAAGGCCGGCACCTACCAGGTCAGTGCCACGACGTTCTGGACCGTCGAGTGGTCCGGCGGCGGCGAGAGCGGCGAGATCGCCCAGAGCCGGGTCAGCGGGACTGTTCCGGTCCAGATCAACGAACTTCAGGTGGTGACGCGGTGAGTGTGGCGACCCGGAACGGCACTCCGGTGGACGCGCCGGTGGCGCCGCCCAAGGTGGTCCGGCAGCGGCGGATCCGGCCCGGCCTGCTCGGCCTGGCCGTGCTGCTCATCGCCCTCGGCGGCCTGGGTGCGGCGTTCGCGGTCACCTCGGTCCGCTCCACCGGCAGCTACCTGGCGGTGGCCCGGCCGGTCGAGGTCGGCCGGCAGCTCACCGGCGACGACCTGGTGTCGGTGCGGGTGTCGGGCGGGCGGGAACTCCAGCCGGTGCGGGCCGACCGGATCCGGGAGGTGCTGGGCCTGCGGGCCGCCGTCCGGCTCACCCCGGGCACGCTGCTGACGCCGGCCCAGCTCACCGACGCGCCGCTGCTCGGCCCCGGGCAGCAGCAGATCGCGCTGGGGCTGGAGCCGAGCCAGGTGCCCGCCCGCAAACTGCACCCCGGCGACCGGGTGCTCCTGGTCAGCACGCCGGACAACAGCGCCGGCAGCGGCGGCGGCACGCGCGGCGGCGGCACCCGGTTCGAGGCCACGGTGATCGACACCGCCGCGCCGGAGAGCAACGACGTGGTGGTCTACCTGGCGCTGGCCGTCCGGGACGTGCCGGCCGTGGTGGCGCTGGCCGCCGACGACCGGATCGCGCTCGTGCTCACCGGGGCGGCCTGATGGCGGTCATCGCCCTGGTCTCGGCGAAGGGTTCGCCGGGCGTCACCACGGCCGCGCTGGCCGCCGCGCTGAGCTGGCACCGGCGGCTCGTGCTGGCCGAGTGCGACCCGGCGGGCGGCTCGGTCCTGGCCGGCTACCTGGGCGGGGCGCTCGACGGCCCGCGCGGCCTCGGCGAGCTGGCCGTCGGGGAGCTGCGCGACGGCAACCTGGAGAGCGCATTCTGGTCCCAGCTCGTCGACCTGGACGCGCCGAAACGGGAACGGCTGCTGCTGCCCGGCGTCGTCGACCCGGCCCAGGCCGGCAGCGTCACCCCGCTCTGGCAGCGCTTCGCCGACTTCTTCACCAGCCTGGAGAAGGGTGTCCCGCCGTACGACGTGCTTGTCGACTGTGGCCGGTTGCAGGTCGGCGGTCCACCGTGGCCGGTGCTGCGGGCCGCGGCCGTGGTGCTGCTGGTCACCCGGGCGCACCTGCCCGACCTGTCCGCCACCCGGGCCACGATCAAGGCGATCGAGCGGGATTTCGCCGACCACCGGGTCCCCCCGGGCACCCTGCGCCTGCTGGTGGTCGGCGACGGGCACGGCAGCAGCGAGATCAGCAAGGCGCTGCGGCTGCCGGTGATCGCCCGGCTGCCGCACGACCCGCGGTCCGCCGCGGTGCTCGCGCACGGCGGCACCGTACGCGCCAACCGGCCCCTCCTGCGCGCGGCCGGCCAGTTGGAGGTGCCGGTGCGGGCGCTGCTGGACCGGCGACGGGCCCGGCTGGCCTGGCCGGGCGTCCCGGCCCCGCGCGCGGTGACCGCGCCGAGCACGCCGGGGGTGTCCGGTGCGGTTTGAGCCGGTCTCGCACGACCCCCGGGTGCCGCAGCCCGGCGCCACGTCGACGGTGCCGCCGCTGGTCCCGCCGAACGGGCGGCACCACGTGCCCCCGCCGCCCGCCGCCCCGGTCGCGCCGGCGACCCCGCCGCCCCGCCCACGGGTCGACTTCGCGGTGGTCCGCGAGCTGCGCCGGGAACTCAGCGAGCGGCTCACCCTCTGGCAGCGCGGCCGGGAGTTCGACGCGGACGCCGAGGAGGTCGAGCGGGCCCGGCTGGCCGTCGCGGTGGTCTCCGCGTACGCGGACTCGGTGCGCCGGGCCGGCACACCGATGGCCGCCGACGAGGAGCGGCTGCTGCTCGACCAGGTGACCGCCGAGCTGGTCGGCCTGGGCCGGCTCCAGACGCTGCTGGTCGACGACACCATCGAGGAGGTGCACATCCTCGGCTGCGACCAGGTGCGCATCACCCGGCACGGCGGCGGCGTCGACTGGGCCGAGCCGATCGCCGACAGCGACGACGAGCTGGTGGAGATCCTCCAGGCGGCGGCCCGGCGGGCCGGGGCGACCGAACGCTCGCTGTCCACCTCGAAGCCGACGCTCGACCTGCAACTGCCCGACGGCAGCCGACTCGCCGCGGTCTTCCTGGTCAGCCACCGCCCGTACGCGGTGATCCGCAAGCACAACACCCTCGCGGTGAGCCTGGAGGACATCGCCGGCGGCCGGCCCGACCTGGACGAGATGATCGACCCGCTGCTGCGCGACTTCCTCCGCGCCGCCATGCGGGCCGGGCTGAACATCATGGTGGCCGGGCTCGCCGGGGCCGGGAAGACCACGGTCATCCGGGCGCTCATGGACGAGATCCCGGCGGACGAGCCGTACGTGCTGCTGGAGGAGAGCCGGGAGCTGCTGCCGGCCCGCCAGGGGCACAAGCACCGGGCGGTGATGAGCTTCGAGTCCCGGGAGGGGCACGGCGAACGCGGGCTGGACGGCCGGCCGGCCGGTGAGGTCAGCATCGCCGACCTGATCCCGGTGTCCCTGCGGATGGGCGTGCTGCGGATCATCGTCGGCGAGGTGCGGTCCCGGGAGATCGTGCCGATGCTCCAGGCGATGACGACCAGCCGCGGGTCGATGTGCACGATCCACGCGCGCACCCCGGCCGGGGTGGGCGAGCGGATCATCGAGCTGGCGCTGGCCCACGGCCGGGAGATGACTGTCGACCAGGCCCGGCGGATGGCCGGCAACGCGCTGGACCTGATCGTCTACGTCACCGTCGAGGACGAGACCGCCATCGGCGGCCGCAAGCACCGCTTCGTGTCGCACGTCGAGGAGGTCATCGGCGTCGGCGAGGGCAACCGGATCACCACCACCAGCGTCTTCGGCCCCGGGCCGGACGGCCGGGCGGTGCCCCGCCACCTCCCCGAACGGATCCGCGACCAGCTGCTGCGGGTCGGCTACGACGCCCGGCTGCTCACCCGGTTCATCGAGGCCGGCACGGGCGCCTGGCGGCGTCCCCGGCACACCCGGCTCGGGCGGCGGTGAGCCCATGGCGACGATCGAGCTGATCGCACTGGTCTCCGGGGCGGCGTGCGTGGCCGGGCTGGTGCTCGCGGTGGTCGCGCTGGTCGGCACCCGCCGGCCGCCCGGGTCGACGCCGGGCGCCGGGCGCGGGCTGAGCCGGCTCTGGACCGGCTCCGGGGCCAGCCGCCGGGAGCAGCACCGCTACCAGTTGCTGCTCGGCGCGGCGGTGGTGGTCGGCGCGCTGGCCTTCCTGCTCACCGGGCTGCCGGTGGTCGGCCTCCTGGTGGCGCTGGCGGTGCCCGGGGTGCCGTGGCTGTTCGCGGTGGGCCGGGCCGAGCAGCGGGCCATCGCCCGGATCGAGGCGGTCGGCGAGTGGACCCGGCGGCTCAAGGACATCTCCGGCACCGGGCAGGGCCTCCAGCAGGCCATCATCGGCACCATCGCCACCGCGCCGGAGGAGATCCAGGAGGAGGTACGCACCCTGGCGGCCCGCCTCCAGGCCGGCTGGCTGGCGAGGTCCGCCCTGCTCGCCTTCGCCGACGAGATCGCCGACCCGGTCTGCGACCAGGTGGTGGCGGCGCTGATCCTGCACCTCACCGACCGGGGTGAACGCCTCGGCGACGTGCTCGGCTCGATCGCCACCGCCGCCTCGGCCGAGGTGGCCACCCGGCGGGAGGTCGAGGCCAAGCGGACGCAGCCCCGGTTCGCGGTCCGCTTCCTCACCGGGATGACCCTGGCGACGCTGGCGTACGGGCTGGTCAACAGCGACTACGTCCGGCCGTACGGGACGGTCTTCGGTCAGCTCGTCATGGCGGTGCTCGGTGCGGCCTTCGTGGGGCTGCTGGTCTGGGTGCGGTCGATGAGCCAGCCGCCCCGCCCGGCGCGCTTCCTGCCGGCGCCCGACCCGGAGGAGGCGATCGCGTGAGCGCGAGGAGTGAGCTTGCGAGCCCCGCAGTCGCGAACGGAAGGCGTGCACGGTGATCCTCAACTGGCAGCTGGCCGTGGCGGTGCTGGGCGGGGCGGCCGTCGGGCTCGGCCTGTTCCTGGTGGTCCGCGAGGCGCTGCCGGCGACCCCGGCGCTCGGCCCGGCGCTGCGCCGGCTGCACCAGCCGCCCGGCCAGGCCCCGGTGGCCGGGCGCGGGCCGGACTGGCTCGGCGGCGTCTCCCGCTGGCTGCGGCCCCCGCACCGGCAGCTCGCCCTGCTCGACCGGACCCCGGAGCAGTACGCCCTGTCCGTGGTGCTCTCCGCGCTGGTCGGGTTCGCCACCCCGGCGGTCGCCTCGGCCGTGCTCTTCCTGGGCGGGGTGGCGCTGCCGCTTGCCGTACCGGTGCTCGGGAGCCTGGGGCTGGCGCTGGTCGCCGGCCTGCTCGCGCACCGCGCGGTGCTGGCCAAGGCGGACGCCGCGCGGGACGAGTTCCGCCAGGCCGTCTGCACCTACCTGGACCTGGTGGCCCTGCAGCTCTCCGCCGCGCACGGGCCAGTGCAGTCGCTGGAGCGCGCGGCGGCGGTCTGCGACGGCTGGGTCTTCGAGCGCATCCGGGAGGCGCTGCGGATCGCCCAGCTCCAGATGCACTCCCCGTGGGACGAGCTCCAGGAGCTGGCCGAGCGGATCGGCATCCCGGAGCTGGGCGACGTGGGGGCCATCATGCGCTCCTCGGGCAGCGAGGGCGCCCAGGTCCACGAGACCCTGCGCAGCCGCGCCGACTCGCTGCGCGACCAGATCCGGACCGACAACCTGGCCCGGGCCGAGGGGGTGACCAGCAAGCTCGACATCCCCGGCTCGCTGCTGGTCTTCGTCCTGCTCGGCTTCGCCGTCTATCCGTTCCTCGCCCGCCTGTGAACCCACCCCGAGAAGGAGAAGCCCATGCACCTCTACACCTACCTCTACGCCGCGGTGAGCAGCCGCCTGGCGGAGCTGCGGCGGGACGGCGAGCGGGGCGACAGCCCGGTGCCGACCGCGGTGATCATCTTCGGGCTGGTCGCGGTGGCCATGGCGGTCACCGCGCTCGCCCTGGCCAAGGCCAACAACTGGATGAACGCCATCCCGAACAACACGGCGCCGCAGGCCCCGTGATGCCTCGCCCCGCCCGTACGGACCGGAGCCGGCCGGCACCCGCCGGCCGGCCCACCGGCCGGTGCGGCCCGGGGCGCATCACCACGGTCCTGCGGGGACGCCTCGCCGCGGGCGGGTCCGAGCGGGGCGCCAACCCGGTCGAGCTGGCGGTGGTGATGCCGGCGATCCTGGTGCTGCTCTTCGCCTCGATCCAGCTCGCCGTCTGGTTCGTCGCCCGCTCCACCGCCCTCAACGCGGCGCAGACCGGCGTGAACGCCCAGCGGGGGCTCGAGGCCCCGCCGGGCGCGGGCCGGGACCGGGCCACCACCTTCCTGCGGGCCGCCGGCGACTGGCTCGTCGACTGGCAGGACCCGGGCCCCACCTGCGAGGTCGTCGCCGCCGGGGGCACACCCACCGAGGTCACCTGCACGGTCGGCGGACGCTCCCTGTCGGTGATCCCGGGGGTGGACTTCCCGGTCCGGCAGACCGCGCACGGCACCGCCGAACGCTGGACGACGGGGTGAGGCCGGTGGCGCGGGACCGGGGTGCCGTCTCGATCGAGGTGGCGGTGCTCGCCCCCGCCTTCATCGGGTTGATGGTGCTGGCCGGGGTGGCCGGCCGGACGGCCGTCGCCGACGAGGCGGTGGAGTCGGCCGCGCACGACGCGGCCCGCGCCGCCTCGATCGCCCGGGACGCGCGCACCGGCGAATCCGACGCCACGGACGCCGCGCGGCGCCAGCTCGACTGGGCGGGGCTGCGCTGCACGGCACCACCGGCACTGGACTTCCGGGGCTCGGTGGGCGGCACCAGAACCAGCTTCGCGGCCGCGTACCGCGGCGCGCCGGGGGTGCCGGCGACGGTCACGGTCACCGTGACCTGCACGGTCTCCTTCGACGACCTGCGGGCACCCGGGCTGCCCCTGGCGCTGGACGGCAAGACCGTCTCTGCGAGCTTCACCTCGCCCCTGGACACCTACCGGAGCCGCGGATGACCGGGCGGCGCGCGGCGGAGAGCGGCCGGGTGAGCCTCTTCCTGGCCGTGGCGATGATCGGCGTACTCGTGATCATCAGCCTGGCGTACGACGGCGCCGGGCAGCTCCGCTCGTTGCAGCGGGCGGACAACCTGGCCGCCGAGGCGGCCCGCAGCGGCGGCCAGATGATCGACCGGGCCAGCGCCATCGAGGGCGGCCCCAAGCAGATCGACGAGGTGGCCGCCCGGCAGGCCGTCGCGGCCTACCTGAGTGCCGCCGGCGGGGTCCGCGACCACGACGTCAGCTTCCCGGAGGTCGCCGGCGAGCGGCAGATCCAGGTACGCGTCCGCATCACCTACCGGCGGGACCTGCTCGGTCTCTTCGGTTTCCCGAACACCGCCACCGTCACCGGTGAGGCGACCGCGCGGGCGCTCACCGGAGCCCCCTAGGGAAGGGAAGGCAGCCATGGGTGCCTCGCAACGCTCGGCCGTCCGGCGGACCGGCCAGGTCCTCACCGGGTTCGGCGCCCTCGTCGTCCTCTGCGCGGTGCTGGCCGGTGGGCCGGTCGCCCTGCTGGCCTTCGCCGGCAACCCCCTCCCCGACCACCTGCCCACCCTGGCCGAGGTGGGCACGGCGTTGACCAGCCGCGACGACGGGCAGTTGTTCCTGCGGGCGCTGGCCGTGGTGGGGTGGTTCGGCTGGGCCACGTTCGCCTTCTCCGTACTCGTGGAACTCTTCGCGGCGACGCTGCGCCGGCCGGCGCCCCGGTTGCCCGGGATGCGCCGCCAGCAGCGGGCCGCCGCCGCGCTGGTCGGCTCGGTGGCGCTGATCCTGGCGGCCAGCCCGGCCGCGGCGAGCGCCGCCGCCCTGGCCGCGCCGCAGCCGGTCGCCGCCGCGCCGGCGGTCGTCACGCCGCAGGCCGGCTCCGCGCTCGCCGATTCGCCCGTCCGCGCTGCCTCGGTGACCACCGACCCGGCGGTGTACCGGGTGGCGAAGGGCGACTACCTGGGCGAGGTGGCCGAGCGGTACCTGGACGACTTCGACCGCTATCGCGAGGTGGCCCGGCTGAACCGGCTCGCCGACCCGGACCGGATCCGCCCGGGGCAGCTGCTCAGACTGCCCGAGGGCTCGGTGGACGCGGGGGCCCGCCGGCACGCGACCGGACGGCTCGTGGTCCCCTCGACGGGCCCGTCCCGGACGGCGCCCGGCGCGGCGGCGACGCCGGGCGGCGGGGGCTCGTCGGCCACGCCGAAGGGCAAGCCCTCCCCGCATCCGGCCGGCCGCGACACCACGCCCACGGTGGAGGCGCCGGCCGGACAGCAGCCGGCGATGTCGGCGGGGGCCTCCCGGGCCACCCCCGAGGACGGGATCAACCGCCCGCTCGCCATCTCGGCGGTGCTGGCCGTGGCGGCCATCGTGGGCGCGCAGATCGGCGCGGTCCTCGGCCTGCGGCGCCGGCCGGTCTCCGGCGTGCGAACCCTCGTGAGCGGCCGCCACCGCAGGGACTGACCCGCGGGTCCATCGTGGACGGCAGCGGCCCCGGGTGGGGCCGCTGCCGTCGAAGATTCCACCGGTGGTCAGGGGAGGCGGGCCTCCAGGCGGCCGTTGACCACGCGGGTGGGGAGGACCACCTGGTCGTTGCCGGACGGGCCGTGCACGACCTCACCCCCGTTGAGGCGGAAGGTGCTGCCGTGCCAGGGGCAGACCACGCAGGCGTGGCCGTCGATCTCCTGCACCTCGCCCTCGCCGAGCGGGCCGCTCTGGTGCGGGCAGCGCTCCAGCATCACGGTGACGTCGTCGCCGTGCCGGTAGAGGATCACCGAGACGTTGTCGATCTCCCGGGTGAGGAGCTGCCGCTGCGGCAGGCTCGACATGTCGCCGAGCGCGTGCCAGCCCTCGCTCACCAGGTGCAGCTCCGAGATGCTCTGGCTGACCTGCGCGCCCTGCTTGTACGCGAGGTGCCCACCCAGGTACGCCCCGGCGCTCGCCGCCGACAGCCCCAGGTAGGCCAGCGCCCGGCCCATGTTGTGCCGCCCGTTCAGCCGGGCCGCCAGCGAGCCGGCGTAGAGCGACAGCGCGACGCTGTTCGCGGCGGCGTGCACGAGGCCGATCCGGCGCTGGTCGCGGGAGAGGGCGGCCCAGTCGTTGAGCCCGGCCACCGCGGCGGGCAGCGCGCTGACCGTACCGACCCCGATCAGCGCGGTCGCGGCACGGCGCTGGCCGGGCATCAGGTCCACGACGGCTGCCGAGATCCAGGCGCCGACCGGCACCTGCACCATCGCCGGGTGCAGCGGATGCCCCAGCCAGACGCCGTGCAGGAAGTCCCGGACCCGCTGCGGCCGCAGGGTGCCTTGGACGGCGCGCTGCAACCGGTCACCCACCCGGTCGAGTCGGGTGTTCTGCTCGATCTTCGTCAATAGTTCGCGCACGTGGTCCGACTTCCCGGCAGGAGAGGTCCCAAACCGGGCGGCGACGACGGATCACCCCATCGGGTGGTACTCGTCCGCCCGCCAGCGGTCGGTGTGCACGGCGGCGGCGAGCGGCCGGGGCGTACGCCAGCCGTGCCGGACCAGGTCGGGGACGGTCTGGAGGTGGCTCACCGGGCCCACGCAGAGCCACGCCACCGGCCGGATGCCGGGCGGGATGCCGAGCAGGTCGGCCAGGAACGGCTCCCGGTAGAAGGAGACCCAGCCGACGCCGAGCCCCTCGGCGGTGGCGGCCAGCCAGAGGTTCTGGATGGCCAGGCAGACCGAGTAGAGGCCGGCGTCGGCGATGGCGTGCCGGCCGAGCACGGCCGGTCCACCCCGCCGCGGGTCGTACGTGACCACGACCGACAGCGTCGACTCCAGCACACCGTCGATCTTGATGCGGGCGAACCGGTCGGCCGCGGCACCGTCCAGCGTGACGGCGAAGGTGTCCCGCTCGACCTGGACGTGCGCGTGGAACCGGCGCCGGGTCTCCGGGTCGCGCACCAGGACGAAGTCCCAGGGCTGCGAGTTCCCGACGCTCGGCGCGGCGTGCGCGGCGTTGAGGATCCGGTCCAGGACCTCGTCCGGCACCGGCTCACCGGTGAACTCGGCGCGCACGTCGCGGCGGCGGTGGATGGCGTCGTACAGGTCCACAGGCAGGCTCCCGCTGCGCTCGGCCGGCTTCCCGGGTCTCCCCGCGCACGCGGGACACCTCGCATGATCATTGCCGCCGCCGATGCTACCGACGCCAGCGCCGTCGCCGTGAGCGTGGCTCCGCGCCGAGGTCAGGCGGGTGGGGCGAGCTCGCGCAGCACCTCGCTGAGCCGGTCGATGCGGGACTGGGCCTCGGTGCGCAGCCGCTCGGCGAGCGCGTCCCAGTCCTGGGAGGTCGGCGGCTGCCCCGGTGGCAGCGCCGCGAGCGCCCGGCCCACCTCGGCCAGGGTGAGGCCGACCCGCTGGCACGCCTCGATCATCGCCAGGCGGCACATCACGTCGCCGTGGTAGCGGCGCTGGTTGCCGGCCGTGCGGTCGCTGCTGATCAGGCCCTGCGCCTCGTAGAACCGGATCGCCGACGCGGAGACCCCGCTGCGCCGCGCGACCTGACCGATCGTCAGGCCGGGCTCGTGCCAGTCGAAGGACGTGTCCTGCTTCACGCCCCGAGTATGCCCACCGAGCATTGACCTCAACAATTGTTGAGGTTCTACGGTCGGCTCCATCGAGTTCACGAGAATTCCCTGGAGGAGACGATGATCCTGGTGACCGGTGCGACCGGCAACGTCGGGCGGCGCGTGGTCGAGCGGCTGGCTGCCGCGGGCCACGGCGTACGGGCCGTCACCCGCGACCCGGGCCGGGTGAGGCTGCCGGCCGGTGTGGAGGTGGTGGCCGCCGACCTGGCCGACCCGGAGACGCTGCGCCCGCACCTGGCCGACGTCGAGGCCGTGTTCCTGATCTGGCCGTTCGTCGATTCGGCACCGACGGCGCGGCTCGCTCCGCGCGTCGCCGCCGTGCTCGCGAGCGCCGGGTCACCCCGGGTCGTGTACGTGTCGGCCGCCACCGCCGAGGCCGACCCCGGCTCGTTCTGGGCCGTGGTGGAACGCGCCGTCGTCGCGGCCGGCCTGCCCTGGACGATGCTGCGCCCCACCGGAATCGCCACCAACACGCTGGGCTGGGCCGAGGCGATCCGCGCCGAGGGAGTGGTGCGCTGGCCGTACGGCGCGGCGGCCCGCTCGATGGTCCACGAGGACGACATCGCGGCGGTGGCGGTCGAGGCGCTGACCACCGACCGGCACGACCGGCGCACCTACGTGCTCACCGGACCGGAGGCGGTCACCCAGGCCGAGCAGGTGCGCATCATCGGCGCGGCGATCGGCCGCGACGTGCGATGGCAGGACGTGCCCGCCGAGGCGGTACGCCCGATGCTGGTCGCGGCGATGGGCAGCGCCGCGTTCGCGGACGCGGCGCTGACCGGCTGGGCCGCCATGGCGGAGACTCCGGAGCCGGTGACCGGCGACGTGGCGGCGGTGCTGGGCCGCCCCGCCCGGACGTTCGCCGACTGGGCCGCCGACCACGCGGCCGACTTCGCCTGACCGGCCCTGCGGCACGTCCGAAAATGCCTGGCGGTGGGTGCCGTCGCCGCTCATCGTGTTTCGGATGTACGCGCACACCTCCCGCACCCCCTCGGGCGTACCGGCGGCCCGGCTCGTCGCGGCGCTGGGCCGGCCCGAGGCCGTGCCCCCGCCGCTGCTGATGCTGCTCGGCATGGTCTCCACGCAGGTCGGCGCGGCGGTGGCCAAGCAGCTCTTCGTCGCCACCAGCGCCGGGGGTACGACCACCCTCCGGCTCGGCCTCGGCGCGCTGGTGCTGCTGGCGGTCACCCGCCCGACCCGCTGGCCGGGCTGGCGGGCGGCCGGCGTGGTTGTGGCGTTCGGGATGGCCATGGCCGTCATGAACCTCGCCTTCTACGCCGCGCTCCAGCGGGTGCCGCTCGGGGTGGCCGTCACCGTCGGCTTCGCCGGCCCGCTCGTCGTCTCGCTGCTGGGCAGCCGCCGGGTGGTCGACGTGCTCTGGGCGCTGCTGGCCGGCACCGGGGTGCTGCTCCTGGCCGGGCTCGGCGGCACCGGCGTCGACCCGCTCGGAGTGCTGCTCTGCGGACTCATCGCGGTCGGCTGGGCCGGTTACGTGCTGCTCGGCAAGGCGATGAGCGGCCATCTGCCGGGCACCCGGGGGCTCGCCCTGGGGATGGCGGTCGGCGCGGTCTGCGTACTCCCCTTCGGGATGGCGTCGGGTGGCGCCGAGCTGCTCGACCCGCGCATCGTGGCGCTCGGGCTGGGGGTGGCGCTGCTGTCGTCGGTGCTGCCGTACTCGGCGGAGCTGGCCGCGCTGCGCCGGATGCCGGCGCGGGTCTTCGCGGTGCTGCTCAGCCTGGAGCCGGCGGTGGCCGCGCTGGTCGGCGCGCTGCTCCTCGGTGAGCTGCTGGCCTGGCCGCAGCTGGCCGGCGTGGCGTGCGTGGTGGGCGCGGCCCTCGGCGCCACCCTGGCCCGCCGCCGGGCGGAATAGCGGGGAGCTGGCGCGGCGGGCGCCGTCGAGGGCATGCTGACCCGATGGGGGTACGCGTCGAGCACGCCGGACCGGTGACCACGGTGATCCTGGACCGGCCGGAGGCCCGCAACGCCGTCGACGGCCCGACCGCCCGGGCCCTGGCCGACGCCTTCCGCGCCTTCGAGGCGGACCCGGACGCGTCGGTCGCCGTGCTCTGGGGTGCGGGCGGCACGTTCTGCGCCGGCGCCGACCTGAAGGCCATCGGGACGCCGCGCGGCAACCGGGTCGAACCCGAGGGCGACGGCCCGATGGGCCCGACCCGGATGCGGCTGTCCAAGCCGGTGCTCGCCGCGATCTCCGGCTACGCGGTGGCCGGCGGCCTGGAGCTTGCGCTCTGGTGCGACCTGCGGATCGCCGAGTCGGACGCCACGCTCGGGGTGTTCTGCCGGCGCTGGGGCGTGCCGCTGATCGACGGCGGGACGGTGCGGCTGCCCCGGCTCATCGGCGAGAGCCGGGCCATGGACCTGATCCTCACCGGCCGTCCGGTGCCCGCCGACGAGGCGTACGCGATGGGCCTGGTGAACCGGCTGGTCGCGCCGGGTGCGGCCCGGGCGGAGGCCGAGCGGCTGGCCGCCGAGATCGCCGCGCACCCGCAGACCTGCCTGCGGAACGACCGGGCCGCGGTGCTGTCGGGCGCCGGCCTGCCCGAGCCGGAGGCGCTGGCCACCGAGCTCGCCTTCGGGATGGAGTCCCTGGTCACCGACGGGATGCACGGCGCGAACCGGTTCACCGCCGGTGCCGGCCGGCACGGCACGCCGGTGGACTGACGGCTACCTCAGGTTGCGCAGGGCGTCCTCGATGGCGCGGTGGAAGGTCGGGTACGCGTAGATCATGTGCCGGAGCTGGCTGACCGGAACGGCCGCGTGCACGGCCACGACCAGCGCGGACAGCACCTCACCGCCGGCCGGGCCGACCGAGGTGGCGCCGATCAGCACGCCCTGGTCGGCGTCGGCGACCAGCTTGATCAGGCCGGCGTTGCCGGCCTTGTGGATCCACCCGCGGGTGGACGAGGTGAGGTCGGTGCGGCCGACCTGGACGTTGATGCCGCGGGCGCGGGCCTGCTGCTCGGTGAGGCCGACCGCGCCGACCTCCGGATCGGTGAAGGTGACCCGGGGCAGCGCGCGGTAGTCGGCGACCGGCACGCTGCCCGGCGCGACGGTCGAGCCGCCCGTGGTCATCGCCCCGCCGACCGCGCTGACCACGCCGGCCGCGCCGCCCACCACGCTCGCCGTGCCACTGGCGTCCGGCCCGCCCTTCGTACGCCGCATGCGGTCGAGCACGTCGGCGACGACGATCCCCGCCTGGTACATGGCGATGTGGGTGAAGGCGCCCTCGCCGGTGAGGTCGCCGACCGCCCAGATCCCGTCGGCGGCGTGCATCCGCTCGTTCACCGGCAGGTAGCGCTGGGTGCAGTCGATGCCGACCGAATCCAGGCCCAGCTCCTCCAGGTGCGCCCGGCGGCCGGTCACCACCAGCAGTTTCTCGCCGCTGAACGCACGGTCGCCGGCGTGGACGGTGAAGCTCGTGCCGTCGTGGGCGACCCTCTCGGCCTTGACCCCGGTGTGGATCTCCACCCCGTCGGCGCGCAGCGCCCCGGCGACGATCTCGGAGGCCTCCGGCTCCTCGACGGCGAGCACCCGGTCGGCCGCCTCGACCACGGTCACCCGGACCCCGAACCGGGCGAAGACCTGGGCCAGCTCCAGCCCGATCGCGCCACCGCCCAGCACCAGCAGCGACTCCGGCAGCTCCTCGACCTCGATGGCCTGGTGGTTCGTCCAGTACGGGGTGTCGGCCAGGCCGTCGATCGGCGGCACCGAGGGGCGGGTGCCGGTGCCGAGGACGACGCCGTACCGGGCCTCGAACACCTGGTCGCCGACGCGGACCCGGTTCGGGCCGTCGAGCCGGCCGCTGCCCCGGACGAACCGGCCGCCCTTGCCGGTGAACCGGTCCACGGCCACCCGGTCGTCCCAGGTGTCGGTGGCCTCCTCGCGGATCCGCTTCGCCACCGGCGCCCAGTCGGGCCGCACCTCGGCGCTGCCGGCCAGCTCATTGACCCGGCGCGCCTCGGCGAGGGCGTTGGCCGCCCGGATCATCATCTTGCTCGGGATGCAGCCCCAGTAGGGGCACTCGCCGCCGACCAGGTCGCGCTCGATCCCGACCACGGTGAGGCCGGCCTCGGCGAGCCGCCCGGCCACCTCCTCGCCGCCGACGCCCAGCCCGACCACGACCACATCCACCAGTTCCGACTCCGCCACCCCGCCAGCATTCCGCACCGACGGGCCACCGGCCACCGCGTCGGGCCGGAATGGCCGCGCCGGTGATCATCACCACGGCCTACGGTGGCGGGATGCACGCACGCTTCGCCCCGGTCCGGGACTGCTTCCACGACCTGTTCGCCGCCGGCCGGGAGACCGGCGCGGCGCTGGCCGTCTGGTACGACGGCGCGCCGGTGCTCGACCTGGTCGGCGGCACCCGCGCCGCCGTCCCGCCCGGCGTGGCCGTACCGGCCGTCGGGGCCGAGGCGCCGTGGCGGCCGGACACCCTGGTGAACGTCTACTCGGTGGGCAAGCCGGTGGTCGCGCTCTGCCTCCTGCTCCTCGTCGACCGGGGCCGCGTCGACCTCGACGCGCCGGTGTCGGCGTACTGGCCGGGGTTCCGCGCACCGGCCACCGTCCGGCAGGTGCTCGCCCACACCGCCGGGCTGCCCGCGTTCCCGGTGCCCCGGCCCGCCGCGGCGATCACCGACTGGGGGCTGCTCTGCGCCGACCTGGCCGCCGCCGACCCGGAGTGGGCGCCGGGCAGCGTCGCGGGCGAGCACGCCTGGACGTACGGGCACCTGGTCGGTGAGCTGGTCCGCCGGGTGGACGGGCGGCCGGTGGGGCGGTTCCTGGCCGAGGAGATCGCCGGGCCGTGGCGCCTCGACCTGGCCTTCGGCCTGGACGCGGCGGACCAGCGGCGCTGCGCCGACGTGTCGTACGCCGACCCGGACTGGCCGGTGCGGATGCGGGGCGAGCCGGGGTCGCTGCGCGCCCGCGCGGTGGGCAACCCGGCCGGCGGCCTGGACGTGGCGGTGGTGAACGACCCGCTCTGGCGCGGCACCGAGTTCCCCGCGGTGAACCTGCACGCCACCGCGTCCGCCCTGGCCCGCCTCTACGCCGGCCTGCTCGCCGGCGGCACCCTCGACGGGGTACGCCGGTTCAGCCCGGAGCTGGTCGCCGAGGCGACCCGGGTGCAGTACGACGGGCCGGACCTGGTGCTGGACCGGCCGGCGTCCTGGACCTTGGGCATGCAGTGGGAGCCGGACGGCAGCTGGGGCATGGGCGGGATCGGGGGCAGCAGCGCCTGGGCCGACCCGGAGCGCGGCTACACCTTCGCGTACGCGACCGGGCGGCTGGCCGACCACGACCGGGTGGAGGATCTGGTCGAGGCGTTGCACTCCTGCCTCTGACGGGAAGCGGACTGACCGACACGCGTCATGGGCCTGTCACGCTGCGTGGGGCGCCGCTACGCTCCGGTCCTCGTGGAGAACGAAGCACCCGTGCCGGCCACCCGGCTGACGGAGCACTCCGGGGTGGCGGCCAACGTGGTCTCCGCCGTGGCCGGGCTGGTCGCCCTGGTGCAGGCCATCCGCTCCGATCCCCTGTGGATCGTGCTGGGCCTGGTCGCGCTGGCCGCGCTGGTGGCGTACCAGATCTGGCGGCGGCGCTGGCGGACGGCCGGGCTCGCCGCGGTGGCGCTGCTGGTACTCGGCGCCGCGGGCTGGGGGCTCCACCAGGACGGGCGGGAGGCCCCGCCGACCGCCGCCACCACCACACCGGCCGGCACGACGACGACGCTTCCCGCGCCGGCCACGAGCGCCGCCGCCACGCCGGCCGGCGCGACCGGCGCCCCGGACGGCGGCGGCACGGTCGCCGGCCGGACCGCGGTCGTGGTCTTCAGCGACGTGGTGCAGCTCGACCAGAAGACCGGGGTGGACGTGGACGAGGGCCGCGCCGTGCGGCGGCACACCCAGGACGCGACGGTCGACCTCTACCTGGACTGGGGCTACATCCTCTATTCCAGCGCCCGGCACAGCGCCATGTACGACGACACCTACGCCGGCCCGGAGGAGGGCGCCGAGACCCGCTGCGCGACCTACCGCGAGGCGCGCCGGACGAGCGCGCCGCACCACTACGTCGGCAGCGGCCAGCAGTTCTGCTTCACCACGTCGGACGGGCACCCCGGCTGGTTGCAGGTGGTCAACCAGGCGGGCGACGGCGGCGCCGTGATCAAACTGACCGTCTGGCGGGAGTGAGCCGGCACCGCAGCCACACCGGGTCGGCGGCGCGCGCCCGCTCGGGCAGCCGCCACGGCTCCGCTCACGCCACCAGGGCCGGCCGGAGCGCCGGGCCGGGGATCCGCACCGGGGCGCCGGCCGGGGTGACCAGCGCCTGCGCGGCCACCGCCATCCGCCGGCGCCGGGGTACGCGGGCCCGCCGGGCGAACACGTCGAAGTCCTGCGCGGCCACCTCGTCGAGGATGCCGCCGTAGAGCGCGTACGCGGTGCGCATGCAGGCCTGCGAGGCCGGGGCGAGCAGCGGGATGCCGGGCGCGGCGGCCTCGTAGTGGGCCTGGGCGCGGGTCACCTCGTACGCGATCAGCTCCCGCAGTCGCGGGGTGCTGCGGCCCGCGGCCCGGGCGGCGAGCAGGTCCGCCCGGGTGACGTCGAACGCGGCCAGGTCCTCGTCGGGCAGGTAGGTGCGCCCCCGGTCCAGGTCCTCGGCGACGTCCCGGATGAAGTTGGTGAGTTGGAAGGCGAAGCCGAGCTGGCGGGCCGGCTCCCGGGCGGCGGCCGGGTCGGAGCTGCCCAGGATCGGCAGCATCATGGTGCCGATGACCGCCGCCGACCCCTCCATGTAGTCGAGCACGTCGTCGTAGGTCGGGTACGACAGGACCGTGAGGTCCATCGTCATGCTGCGCAGGAACGACGCGAAGTCGTCGCGGTCCAGGTCGAAGACGGCGATGGTGTGCAGCACGGCGGGGAGCAGCGGGTCGTCGACCGGCTCGCCGTGCAGGCCGGCGACGAACCGGGCGGACCACTCCGCGAGCCGGGCCGCGCGCTCGGCCGGCGGAAGGTCCTCGGTGCGGTCGACGATCTCGTCGGCGTAGCGCGTGAAGCCGTACAAGGCGTGCACATGCCGCCGTTTCCAGGCGGGCAGCAGCCGGGTGGCGAGATAGTAGGTACGGCCGTGACGCCGGTGCAGCTCGCGGCAGCGTTCGTAGGCAGCGGTGAGATCCGTGTCCACCGGCCCTCCTCAGATTCGACGCAGCAATCGACGCAACTCGTAACCCTAGGGTACGCTCCCCCACATGGCCAACGACGCAGTTGCCGGCACTCCGCCCCGCTTCGTCGCGCCGGCACAGTCCGGCGCGACCGACGATCCGGTCCGCGGCGTCCTGGCCGCGTTCACACAGGACCTGGTGACGGCCGTCGACGAGACCCTCACGGCGTTCCTGTCCGCCGAGGTCGACGCGCTCGCCGACATCGACGTGGCGATGGGCGGGTTCGCTGCGACGGCCCGCGACTGCGTGCTGGCCGCCGGCAAGCGGGTCCGGCCGACCTTCGCGTACTGGGGCTGGCGCGGCGTGGTGGGCGGCGACGCGCCGCTGCCCTCGGTGCTGCCGGCGCTCGCCGCGCTCGAACTGCTGCACACCTTCGCGCTGGTGCACGACGACGTGATGGACGCCTCCGACACCCGACGCGGCCGGCCCACCGCGCACCGGGCCGCCGCCCTGCGGCATCGGGCCGCCGGGCACACCGGTGACCCGGAGCGCTACGGCGAGGCCGTCGCCGTGCTCATCGGCGACCTCTGCCTGGTCTGGGCCGACCGGCTCATGACACAGGCCGCCGTGCCGCCGGCCCAACTGCTCGACGTGCGCCGCTGCTACGACCAGATGCGGGTGGAAACCGTCGCCGGGCAGTTCCTCGACGTGCTCGGCGAGCACGACGCGGCGAACTGGTCGGTCGACCGGGCGCTGCGGGTGGCCCGCTACAAGACCGCCGGCTACACCGTCCAGCGACCGCTGCTCTTCGGCGCCGCCCTGGCCGGCACCGAGGCCGACCCCCGGCTGATCGCCGCCTACACCCGCTACGGGCTGGCCGTCGGGGAGGCGTTCCAACTCCGCGACGACCTGCTCGGGGTCTACGGCGATCCGGCCGCCACCGGCAAGCCGGCCGGGGACGACCTGCGGACCGGCAAGCCGACCGTGCTGCTGATGCTCGCCCGGCAGCTCGCCACACCGGCCCAGCGCCGCGCGCTGGAGCGGGCCGGCACGGTCACCGGGACGGGCGAGGTGGCCCGGCTGGCCGACCTGGTGCGCGACACCGGGGCGGTGGCCCGGGTGGAACGGATGATCGCCGACCGGGTGACCGAGGCGCAGGTGGTGCTCGACGGCGCGCCGATCGACGGCACCGCGCGGACCGCGTTGACCGGCCTCGCCACCGCCGCCACCACGCGGCGGGCATGATGGGCAACTTCACGAACAAGGGAGCCGGAATGCGCACCGTGAGCGGGCGTACCGACCGGGTGGTGGTCGTCGGCGCGGGGCTGGGCGGACTGGCCTGCGCGCTGCACCTGGCCGGCAGCGGCCGGCAGGTGACCGTGCTGGAACGGGAGCCGGTGCCCGGCGGGCGCGCCGGCCGGCTCGGCGTCGACGGGTACGAGTTCGACACCGGACCGACGGTGCTCACCATGCCCGACCTGATCGCCGAGGCGCTCGGCGCGGTCGGGGAGGAGCTGGGCGACTGGCTCGACCTGACCCCGCTCGACCCGGCCTACCGGGCGTACTACCCGGACGGGTCGACGCTGGACGTCATCACCGACACCACCCGGATGGCCGCCGAGATCGCCCGGGTCTGCGGGCCCCGGGAGGCGGACGGCTACCTGCGCTTCGTCGACTACGCGCGCGACCTGTGGCGCTGGGAGCGGGCGGACTTCATCGAGCGCAACCTGGACGCGCCGACCGACCTGCTCACCGGCAACCTGCTCAGGCTGCTGGCGAACGGCGCCTTCCGGCGGCTCCAGACGAAGATCAGCCAGTTCTTCCGCGACCCGCGTACCCAGCGGATCTTCTCCTTCCAGGCCATGTACGCGGGCCTCGCGCCGCACGACGCGCTGGCCATCTACGCGGTCATCGCGTACCTCGACTCGGTGGCCGGGGTGTGCTTCCCGCGCGGCGGCATCCACGCGGTCTCCCGGGGGATGGCCGGCGCGGCGGAGAAGCACGGCGTCCAGATCCGCTACGGCACCACGGTGACCCGGGTCGAGACGGCGCACGGCCGGGCCACCGGCGTGGTCACCGCCGACGGCGAGTTCGTCCCCGCGGACGTCGTGGTGCTCAACCCGGACCTGCCGGTCGCCTACCGGGACCTGCTGCCCGCCGGCCGGCAGCGCAAGCTCACCTACTCGCCCTCCTGCGTGGTGCTGCACGTCGGTTCGACGCAGGGCTACCGCCGGATCGCCCACCACAACATCCACTTCGGGCGGTCCTGGAAGGGCACGTTCGACGAGGTGATCCGGCGCGGCGAGCTGATGACCGACCCGTCGCTGCTGGTGACCAACCCGAGCCGGACCGACCCGTCGGTGGCCCCGGCCGGCAGACACACCTACTACGTGCTCGCGCCGGTGCCGAACCTCCACCGGGCACCCTTCCACTGGCCGGGCGACCTGACCCGCCGGTACGCCGACCAGCTCGTGACGACGCTGGAGGAGCGGGGCTACGTCGGCTTCGGCGACGGCATCGAGGTGCTGCGGGCGGTGACCCCGGCCGACTGGGCGGCGCAGGGCATGGCCGCCGGCACCCCGTTCGCCGCCGCGCACAGCCTCTTCCAGACCGGCCCCTTCCGCCCGCGGAACCTGCACCGGACGCTCGGCAACGTGGTCTTCGTCGGCTCCGGCACCCAGCCCGGTGTGGGCGTGCCGATGGTCCTCATCAGCGGCAAGCTCGCCGCCTCGCGGATCACCGGGAGGACGTCGTGACGGCCCGGGAGAAGCACCTCGTCGAGCTGGTCGACGACGGCGGGCGGGTGCTCGGCGAGACCACCGTGGCCGCCGCCCACCAGCCACCCGGCCGGCTGCACCGGGCCTTCTCGGTGCTGCTTGTCGACCCGCGGGGGCGGATCCTGCTGCAACAGCGGGCCGCCGTGAAGACCCGGTTCCCGCTGCGCTGGGCCAACGCCTGCTGCGGCCACCCCCTGCCCGGCGAGTCGCTGGTCGAGGCCGCCAACCGCCGGCTCGCCGAGGAACTCGGCGTCGACCCGGTCGACCTCACCGAGGTCGGGATCTACGTCTACTACGCCGAGGACCCGGCCACCGGTCGGGTCGAGTTCGAGTACGACCACGTGCTGCGCGCCGACGTACCGGCCGACCTGCCCATCCGGCCCGACCCGGACGAGGTGGCCACCCTGCGCTGGGTCGACCCCCGCGAGCTGGAGGCGGAGCTGGACGTCGACCCCCGCGCGTACGCACCCTGGCTCGGCGGGGTGGTGAACCGGCTGCTGCGGCCGGCCCGTCCCGTCGCCGGCGTGGCCCGGACCGGCGCGCCGGCCGACGAGGCACCGGAGCGGTCGGGTGGCGGATGAGGCGCTGAGCGCGGGAGCCGTCGCGCGCCGCCTGGGGGTCGCCGTCACCACGCTGCGCACGTGGCACCAGCGCTACGGCCTCGGCCCCAGCGAGCACGTGCCGGGACACCACCGGCGCTACACGCCGGCGGATCTCGCGCGCCTGGACATCATGCGCCGGCTCACCGCGGAGGGGATCGCCCCCGCCGAGGCCGCCCGCTGGGCCCGGCAGGCACCGGCCGTCCTCCCCGCCGGACAGCCCGGGCCGAACCGGCGGGTCACGGCGGTCCGGGACGGCGGCGGGACGACCATCCCGGTCGGCCGCGCCGGACCGGCGGCCCGCGGCGTGGCCCGCGCCGCCATGCGGCTGGACTCGGTGGCGATCGGCCAGGCCATCGCGCAGGCCCTCGCCACCGACGGCGTGGTCCCCACCTGGGACGGGCTGCTGCGGCCGGTGCTCGCCGGCATCGGCGAACGGCACGCCGCCACCGGCGGGCTGGTCGAGGTCGAGCACCTGGTGTCCCGCTGCGTCTCCGAGGCGTTCGCCACCGTGGCCCGGGCACACCCGGCCACCGGGCCGGCCCGGATCCTGCTCGCCTGCGCCGACGAGGAACAACACACGCTGCCGCTGGAGGCGCTGGGGGCCGCCCTGGCCGAGGTCGGGGTGGGCTACCGGATGCTGGGCGCCCGGGTGCCGGTGCCCGCCCTGGTCGAGGCGGTCAACCGCACCGGCCCGGCGGCCGTGGTGCTCTGGTCGCACACCCGCGCCACGGCCGGTCCGGACCAGCTCACCGCGGTGCTCGCCGCCCCGCGCCGCCCGCTGCTGGTGCTCGCCGCCGGGCCGGGCTGGCGGGCCGACACGCTCCCCGCCGGGGTTGTCCGCCCGGTGAACCTGGCCGAGGCGGTGTCCCTGGCGGTGGCCGTGCGGGATTCCCTGGACCAGTCGACGACGGGCTGAGGGGCCGGCCCTCCCGATTCGGCGCGACGTCCACTACGGTCGGAAAGTCCGCCCGACCCCACCCCTCTCGGAGCGACGATGCGTCCACGCGCCGTGCTGGCGTTCGCCCTCGGCCTGGTCCTCCTCGTGACCGGCTGCGGCGAGCCCGGCAAGACCCCGTCCCAGGCCGCCGCCTCACCGGCCGCCCCGACCACCCCGACGCCGTCGCCCACGCCGAGCCCACGGCCCAGCCCGAGCCGCACCACCCCGCCCAAGCCGAAACTGCGGCCGGTGCCGAAGACCCTGCCCGCCGGGCTGCACCGCTCCAGCGGCAGCCGGGGTGTCGCCCTCACCTTCGACGACGGGCCGGACCCCCGGTACACGCCGCAGATCCTCGACCAGCTCCGGGCGGCCCACGTCACGGCGACCTTCTGCCTGGTAGGCAAGCAGGCCAAGCGCTACCCGCAACTGGTGGCCCGGATCGCCCGCGAGGGGCACCAGATCTGCAACCACAGCTGGCGGCACGACATCAACCTCGGCCGCCGGCCGCTCGCCGAGATCCGGGCCGACCTGGTCCGCACCAACCAGGCCATCCGGGCGGCCGCGCCGCGCGCCCCGATCACCTGGTTCCGACAGCCCGGCGGCCGCTGGACGGCGGAGGAGCTGACGGTGGCCCGCCAGCTCGGGCTGCGCCCGCTGCACTGGAGCGTCGACCCGCAGGACTGGGACCACCCGCCGGCGAAGACGATCGTCAAGCGGGTGACGGCCGCGACCCACCACGGCTCGATCGTCCTGATGCACGACGCGGGCGGCGACCGGACCCAGACGATGGCCGCCTGCCGGCACCTGATTCCGGACCTCAAGCGGCGGTACGGAATCGCCCGGCTGCGGTGACATCGCCTCTGACCTGCGGTTTCGCCCGGCTCTGTGCCCGTGGCCATACCGGTTTGGCCGGCCGAGGAGGCATGGCATATGCTTCTCATGCCTCCGGCGGGGCCGGATGGGAGCAAGTCCGCTTGAAGTTGCGAGTGTGCAATGATGGCGGGGCCGCCCTCATCGTCTAGCGGCCCAGGACGCCGCCCTTTCAAGGCGGTAGCACGGGTTCGAATCCCGTTGGGGGCACGGTCCGGCTCAGGCCGGATGCAACACCAGCTAGGTCCTGTGGAGCAGTTGGAGTGCTCGCCGCCCTGTCAAGGCGGAGGTCGCGGGTTCAAGTCCCGTCAGGACCGCAAGCGCTGACGCCGCGCCTCTCATGCGCGGCGTTCTGCGTATCGGCCTGTGCGGTAGCATGAGCCGACAGCACGGCCAGGTAGCTCAGTTGGTACGAGCGTCCGACTGAAAATCGGAAGGTCGGCGGTTCGACCCCGCCCCTGGCCACATAGCCTTTCGCCGGGCTACAGAGATCCCCACCAGCGGAAACGCCGGTGGGGATCTTGCTGTTGGCACCCGCTCCGGCAGGTGTCGAGAAGCCTGGTCAGGGGCGTGGGTCCGGGTCGGGCCGGGGTTGGTCCCGATGGTGTCTCGGGCGCAGCCGGGCCAAGACTGAGCCGCATGACGAGAGAGAAGCGGGACATCTTCGCGCCCTGGCGGTTCACCTACGGTGCCGAGAGCCGGCGACGGCTCGCCTCGTCGGTGGTCGCCGTGCCCCGGGCGCTGGGCGCACTGGGCGGGGCGGTGCGGCGGCCGGGCCGGCTGCGGGGACTGGGCGCCGCCCTGCTCGCCCTGCCGGTCGCGGTCGCCTCCACCGCGCTGACCGCGGTGCTCGCCTACCTGGTGGTGATCAACGTGCTGGCGTACCCGTTCCGCCCCTGGCTCGGACTCGGCGAGCAGACCGGCACCGCCTGGTACGCCCACGCCTGGGGCGGGCCGACGCTCGCCGGCGCATGGGCGACCCACGCGGCCCTGATCATGTTGCTGGTCGCACCGCCGGCGGTCTGGGCCGTCCGAGGGCTCACCGCCCTCCAAGCGCGGCTGACCGGCCAGCGCCCGACCGTCGCGCCGTCCCCCGAGGTCGGCATCCGACCCGCCGTCGCCGAGCCGGCGGCCGTCCGGCAGCCGCAGCCCGTTGCGGTGGTCACCCGGCCGGCACCGCCGCTGCCCGTCGCGGTGGTCACCCGGCCCGTGCGGCGGGGCGCCACGGCGAAGCGCGGCGGGCGCGGGCGTCGCGTCGGGGCCACGCTCGCGGCCCTGGGGCTGCTGGTGGCCAGCTCGCTCATCGCGCACGCCAACGGGATCGGCGACAACCTGATCTGGACGCCGCGCGACCTGACCAGCGGTGTCGCCCTCGCCGTGACGCTCACGCCGGTCGCGGCGTTGCTGCTGCTCCGGCGTACGGCCTGGTGGCGGTCCCCGGCCCCGCTTCGCTGAGCCTGAGGAACTACCGCTTCGGTCGGTGCTGGCTCATGCCGTTCTGGATGGCCTCCCAGACGCTCCGGCCGGCCTGCAACAGCGTCTCCCCGGCCTGGCCGGCGAGCTGGGCCGGTCCGGGCGGCTCCTTCTTTGCTTCCTCCGGCTTGCCGCCGGCGGGCGGCTTCCCCTGCGCACCGGCCTTCCCCTGCTCGCTGGTCGCGCCCCGGTCCGCGGTCTTCCCCTGCTCGCCGGTGGCGCCCCGGTCCGCGGTCTTCCCTGGCTCGGCGGCCTTTCCGGCGGCGGCTGGCCCTCCGGGTCCGGTGGGTGCCTGACCGGTCGGCGGCCGGCCAGCACCCGCACCGGACGGGCCGCCGGGCTGCCCACTCTCCCGGCCGGGCTGCCCGCCTGCGCCGCTCGGGCCGCCCCCGCCGCCGGCCTGCCCGCCTGCACCGGCCAGGCCGCCTGCACCGGTCTGGCCGCCCCCGCCGCCGGGCTGCCCGCCTGCACCGGTCTGGCCGCCCCCGGCGCCGGGTTGCCCGACGGCGCTGGTCTGGCCGCCTCCGACGCCCGGCTGCCACCCCTCGCGGGACGTGCCGCCGCCCTGGCGGCTCGCCGGGCCGCCCTCGCGGGTGGCACCGCCGCCCCCGCGGGTGGACGGCTGCTCGCCACCACCGCCGGCGGGCGGAGCGCCAGTCCCGCCGTTCTGACCGCCCGCCGGCGGCTTCGGCCGCCCCTGGCCCGGGGATGGTGCCGGCTGCTCCCGGGCGCCGATCGGCGGCTCGGGGGCACGGGCCCCGCCGGGCGCCGCCGGGGACGGCGGTGCGGGCCGGCCGACGCCCTCCCGCAGTGGCCGGTCGGCCACCGCACCGACCGTCCCGATCCGCTGCCCGCTCTCGTCGCGGACGGGTGCGCCCGCGAGCTGCCGGGCCACCCGGTTGACCTCGTCGACGTCGGTCACGGCCGCGCGGGCCAGCGCCTCGATGAGGTGCGGGTTCCGGTCGATGCTGGTGAGTGCGCGGTCCAGGATCTGCACGAGCTTCTCCAGGCGCACCTTGAGCAGCACCTCGGCGCTGACGCCGGTGACGTCCAGTTCCACGTCGTCCAGGTGCACCCGGACCCCGGCGTCGAGCTGCAGCAGGTTGGCCAGCCGGGCGCGCAGGGACAGGTCGGCGTCGAGCCCCCGGACGGAGAGCCGGATCTGGTCGACCGTCACCTCCGGGATGTCGAGCAGGACGTCCGGCTCGGACTGCCCGCCGTCCTGGCGGGCGGGCCGCCCGCCCGTCTGGTCCGGCTCCCGCTCGGTCGCTCCGTTCTCGCTCATGCTCCCCGCTCCCCGCTGGCCCGTCGGCCGGGCCGAATCAGCGGCGGTTACCCGGTTTCCGGCGGGGCATCCCTGGTGGTCCCGTACGCCCGTGAACAGCGGCGCTGAGGGCGGCCCGGCGCTGTCGGGAAAGGGGGCTCCCGCTGTCCGGAAGCGGGCGAAGATGAAAGCTGCACAGCCGGGCATGAGCCGGTATGGTCCGGGCCTATGGGACAGGGGATGGCCGATCCGGATGAGGTCCGCCAGGAATTCGACCGATTCTCCCTCCGCAGCACACTGTTCGTCCCCGCCTCCGCCGACCGGGCGTACGCCGTGTTCACCGGGTCGCTGACCGACTGGTGGGTGCGCGAATACACCTGGTCGGGGCCCGAGGCGCTGGCCGAGCTGGGCATCGAACCGCGGGCCGGCGGCATGCTCTACGAGATCGGCCCGTACGGTTTCCGGGGCGACTGGGGCCGGGTGCTGACCTGGGATCCGCCCCGTCGGCTGGTCTTCACCTGGCAGCTCGGGCCGGACCGGGTGCCGGTGCCGGATCCGGCGCGGGCCAGCGAGGTCGAGGTCCTTTTCCAGCCCGAGGCGCCGGAGCTGACCCGGGTCGACGTCGAGCACCGCTACTTCGACCGCCACGGTGAGGCCGCCGAGGGCTACCGCAAGGCGCTCACCGCCGGCTGGCACGAACTCCTCTGCCGCTACCTGGCGACGGTCGCCCGCACCACCGACTGACCCCCGGCGTCAGCGGTCGATGCCCCGCGCCGGCGACCGGACGCCGGTCACGCCGGTGCCGCCGAGGTCGGCCCGGCGACCCGCGGCCGCGCCCGGACCGAACCCGCTGCCGGCCAGCCGACGGCGCGGGGCGGTACGCAGCCGCGGATACACCTCGGCCACCCGGCGCTGCACCCGGTCGGAGCGGTCGGCGAGCACCAGCGCCACGGAGGGCGCCCCGGACCCGGCGACCGCGCCGGCCTCGGCCGTCCGCAGCCGCTCGGCGACCGCCTGCGCGAAGCCGGCCAGCCAGGTACGCCGGAAGGCGGCCGGATGCTCCCCGGCCGGTACGGCGGTGCCGGCCAGCCCGTGCGCGGCCTGCACGAGCAGCGAGGTGAAGAGCAGCTCGACCCGTTCCAGGTCGCTGGCGAAGCCGAACAGGTGCAGGTCGAAGCCGCTGCCCTGCCGGCGGCGTACGCAGCGGCAGCGCAGCGGGTCGGCGACCGCCGCGAGCAGGCCGGCCTTGTCCCGGGCGTACGGGGCGACCACCTCGACCACCCGGTCGCCCACCGGGTCGGTGCCCGGCTCGCGGGCGGCGAGCAGCGCCCGGTCCACGCCGTAGCGGGCGATCAGCTCGGTGGCCTTGGCCATGAAGGCGGCCGACTCGGCGGGCGTGCAGGCCGCGTCCTCGGCCTGGGCGAGCAGCTTGCGGACCTTGCTGAGCATCGCCTCGGACATGCACCAGAGCTATCACAGGCGGGGGCCGGGACGGTCGGTCAGCCCGCCCGGCTGCGCAGCGTCGCGACCGTCGACCCGGCGAGGGTGAGCAGGCAGTCGGGCAGCAGCCCGTCGGCCGCCGCGGCGCCGAACAGCGCCTCGCCGGTGTCGGCGTCGTGGTTGGCGTACGCGCTGACGAAGCGGGCCACCCACCGGGTGTCGTAGTCGGCCTGGTCGATCCCGGGGAAGTCGAGCGCGGCGCCGCCCGCGGGGGCCTCGTCGCCGACCATGGTGGCGGCCAGGCACCAGGCCACCCCGTACGCCCCGGCCAGCCCGGAGCGGTCCACGACGGCGTCGAAGGTGCCCACCACGCCGTCGCCGTCACCGGCCAGCGCCGAGCGGAGCACGGCGGTCGCATCGTCCAGCGTCTGCTGTGCTTCGTCGGTCACCTGCGGAACAGTAGTTCGGAGGGTCAAGCGGTGACCCCGGAACGGCCCCTCCCTCACGCAGAGTGATACCGGCAGTCGGGGTGCCGACGGACCGACCTCCACGGTCCCGCTCTCCGCGCCGGCACGCTAATGTGCGCAGCGGACCTTCGCCGGAGGAAGGACGACCATGCTCAGATCTCGCGCGTCGCGTACGGCCCTGTCCACGGCCTGCGCGGCGCTCCTGCTCGCCACCAGCGCCTGCGGGAGCGACAAGCCCGAAGAGGCCGCCACCACCCAGGTGCGCCTCTACGGCACCGACGGCAACATGCAGAACTCGTACGTCGACGCCCTGAAGGACCGCGCGGACCTTCTCAACGGCATGAAGGGCACCACCCCGCTCACGCCGCTGCCCGAGAGCTTCAAGGAACGGCTACGCACCGTAGATCCGAAGCTGAAGGACTACCTCTACTCGGCGGAGACCTACGACGCGATCGTGATCAGCGTGCTGGCCGCCCAGCTCGCCGGCACGACCCAGCCGACCGCGATCGCCCAGCAGATCGTCGGCGCGACCACCGGCGGCCAGCGCTGCGACGAGGTCGCCACCTGCCTCCAGCTGGCCCGGGCGGGCCAGGACATCGAGTACCGCGGGGTGTCGCTGACCCGCGCCGGGTTCACCGACGTCGGTGAGCCGGCCGCCGCCAGCTACGCGACGCTGCACTTCGGTGACCACCAGCTGGACGACGGCAAGACCGAGTTCGTCGGCGCCGGTGACGAGTCGGGGGCGAGCACCAAGACGCCGCCGCGGGGCAAGAAGTCGCGTCCGGGCAAGTCCTACAAGGAGGACGGCTCCCCGCTGGTGCTCGGCGGGCTGCTGCCGAAGACCGGTGACCTGGCCCTGGCGTACCCGCCGATGGCGGCCGGCGCGGCGCTGGCGATCCGCGAGATCAACGCGGCGGGCGGCGCACTCGGCGAGCCGGTGGTGTGGATCGACGGCGACGACGGCACCGACCCGAAGATCGCGAAGGCGACGGTGGCCTCGCACGTCCAGCAGGGCGCGCACGTCATCATCGGCGCCGGCGCCTCGGGCATCTCCCGGGCGGTGCTGCCCGACGTGGTGGCCGCCGGCCGGATTCTTTTCTCCCCGTCGAACACCGACGCGGGGCTGAGCACCGTGGACGACAAGGGCCTCTACTTCCGCACCGCCCCGCCGGACGGCCTCCAGGGCCGGGCGCTGGCCGACGTGATAATGCGCGACGGACCGCACAAGATCGTGATCGTCGCGCGGAAGGACTCCTACGGCGAGGGCCTCCAGGAGAACGTCCGCTCCGAGCTGGAGCGGGCGGGCATGGGCGCCGACAAGGTGAAGCTGCTCTCCTACGTGCCCCCGGAGGGCGCGTCGCCGCCGCCGGTGGACTTCTCCGCCGGCGCCAAGGAGATCAAGGACTACGGGGCGGACGCCGTGCTGGTGATCGGCTTCGGTGAGTCCGCGCGGGTGATCACCGCGCTGGCCGACGCCGGGGTGCAGATCCGGCAGTGAGACGACGACGAGGGCCGCACCGGGCGAACCGGTGCGGCCCTCGTCGTGTCCGCGGTCAGCGGGAGCGGCGCCGCTCCAGGAACTCGGTCATCCGCCGGTGCTTCTCCTCGTCCTCGAAGAGCACCGCCTGGCTGAGCAGGTCGAGCTGCGGGTGGGCGGCCGCCGGGGCGTCCACCGCCAGCTTGGTCAGCCGCAGCGCCAGCGCCGAACCCTTGGCCATCTCGTCGAGCAGGCCGTGCGCGGTGGGCAGCAGCTCCGCCGGCTCGGCCACCACCCGGTTGACCAGCCCGATCCGCAGCGCCTCGTCGGCGTCCACCCGCCGGCCGGTGAAGAGCAGCTCCTTGGCGCGGGCCTCGCCGACCAGGGCGGGCAGCCGGTAGGTCGCGCCGGCGCCGGCCAGGATGCCCAACCGCACCTCGGGCTGGCCGAACACCGCGCGCGCCGTGCACACCCGCAGATCGCAGGCGTACGCCAATTCGGCGCCGCCGCCCAGCGCCGGGCCGTCGACGGCGGCCACGGTGGGCATCGGCAGCGCCCGGATCCGGGCGAAGGCGCCCTGGTTGATGGCCGCCAGCGCGTCCAGCCGGCCGCGTTCGCGGAGCTGGGCGATGTCCGCCCCGCCGGCGAAGATGCCCTCCGTGCCACCGGTGAGCAGCAGCAACCGGGGCCGTGCCTCCAGCTCGGCGCAGACGGCGTGCAGCTCGCCGATCAGGTCCGCGTCGATCGCGTTGCGCTTCTCCGGCCGGTCCAGGGTGACGACCAGCCGGTCCGGCAGTTCCTCGATCCGCAGCCCGCTCACCGTGCCCGCCTTCCGTTCGCGACCGCGCGGCTCGCGGGCTCACTCCTCGCGCTCACTGTGCCCGCCTTCCGTTCGCGACTGCGGGGCTCGCAAGCTCACTCCTCGCGCTCACTGCTTCACCCCGTTCTGCCAGGTGTAGAAGCCCTGGCCCGACTTCTTGCCCAGCCGGCCGGCGGCGACCATCTCCTCGAGCAGCGGCGGCGGCGCGAACCGGTCCCCGTACGCAGCCTGGAGGGTGCGGGTGATGTCGAGCCGGACGTCCAGGCCGACCAGGTCGGTCAGCTCCAGCGGGCCGACCGGGTGCCGGTAGCCGAGAACCATGGCCTTGTCGATGTCGGCGGCGCTGGCCACCCCGTCGGCGACCATCCGGATCGCCTCCAGGCCGAGGGTCACGCCGAGCCGCGAGGTGGCGAAGCCGGGCAGGTCGCGTACCACGACGGGGTCCTTGCCCAGCCGGCCGGCGAGCGCGACGGCCGCCTCGGTGGTCTCCGGGGCGGTGGCCGGGCCGACCACGACCTCGAGCAGCGCCATCGCCCAGACCGGGTTGAAGAAGTGCAGGCCGACGAAATCGGCTGGCCGCTCCAGCCCCTCGGCCAGCTCGGCGATGGGGATGCTGGACGTGTTGCTGCCGAGCAGGGCGGGCCGGCGGCCCTCGGCGTCGGCGAGCACCGCCCGCTTGAGGTCGAGCCGCTCGGGGACCGCCTCCACGATCACGTCGGGGCCCTCGGCCACCTCGGCGAGGCCGGCCCGCAGGGTGACCCGCTCGCGGTTCGCCGTCGCCGCCTCGGCGGTCAGCTTGCCGCGCTGCACACCGCGCTCCCACAGCTCGCCGAGCCGCCGCACCGCCTCGGCGCCGCGCGCCGGGTCCACCTCGACCAGCTCGACCGCGTACCCGGCGCCGGCCGCCACGTACGCGATGCCGAGGCCCATGGTGCCGGCCCCGACGACCACAAAACGACCACTCATCGATGTCCCTCCGCCGCGGCCTCCGTGACGGGCGGGGTCTCCGCCGCGCCGGGTGGGCCCGCTCGCTCGATCCTGGGTGCGACCCTATGCAGGGCCGGCCCGCGGGCATGAGTGGGGGCGCGTCGGATCGGGTACAGACGGCCGTCAACGCCGAAGGAAGGATCGACATGAGCCAGGCACCGGAGAGCGCCGACAGCACCGAGACCGTGGAGACCCGCGGCGACGAGCGGGTGGACCTGCTCCGCGCGGACACCAACAACGACGGGAAGACCGACGTCTGGGTGGTGGACACCGACGGCGACGGGAAGGCCGACCTGTTCCAGTTCGACACCGACGGCGACGGCAAGGTGGACATCACCATGGTCGACATCGACGAGGACGGCACGCCGGACGAGGTGGTCGACGGCGACGGCGGCCTCCCCCCGGAGCAGACCACGCCCACCGTGCAGGTCTGACGCGGTATGCCGGCGGGCGCCCCCGGGTGCCCGCCGGCGTCAGGCCAGCCGCAGCGTGGCCAGGTAGTACGGGTGGTCCCGGTCGTCCACGTCGACGAGGCGCCACGGCGAGCCCTGGACCAGCTCGGCGAACTCCTCGACCGAGCACACCAGATAGTCGAACCACCCGGTGCCGAGCAGCCGGTACCGCAGCCGCAGCCGGAGCTGCCCGCCCAGCCGTCCCCGCCGCCGGTTCCGCTCGTGGTAGCCGGTGTGCACCGGATCGGTGGTGCCGTACGGGTCGGTGCCGTGCGCGATGACCTGGGCGCCGGGGCGGGCCAGTGCGGCGAGCGCGGCCAGCAGCGCCGGGGCCCGCTCCCGCCCCTCGAACAGCCCCAGGTTGTTGCCGAGCAGCAGGAAGGTGTCGTAGCGCCGGCCGTCGGCGACGTGCTCGTCCACGGTGCCGAGCACCAGGTCGCGTACGCCCCGGTGCCGGCTGACCCGCAGCGCACCGACCGAGGTGTCCAGGCCGGTGACCGGCACGCCGCGCTCCTGGAGGTGCAGCGCGATGCGGCCGCCCCCCACGCCGATGTCCAGCACCTGCCCGTGCACCCGGTCGACGGCCCGGTGGTCGTACGGCTGCCACCGCTCCGGCGGGTCCAGGTAGTGCTCCGTGGGCGCGCCGTTGACCAGCCCGTCGTCGCGCTCGATGATCTCGATGACCGGCCGGGGCAGCCGCCCGCCGACAAGCGGCCGGGGCCCGATCCCGGTGCTGACCGCGTACGCGTCGCGGATCATCTCGCCGAACACGTCGCCGATCGTGGGTTCCCCGCTCACGGCGCCACCTCTGTTCGCGACTGCGGGGCTCGCAGACCCGGCTCACTCCTCGCGCTCACGGCGTTGACGCTATCCGGGCTCAGCCGGTGCGTCACGGCCGTATCCTGAGCGGCGTGACAGACCTGGACCGCCTGGCGGCGGAGAAGTACGTGCTGCTCACGACCTTCCGTAAGGACGGGCGGGCGGTGCCGACTCCGGTGTGGGCGGTGCGGGACGGCGATGCGCTGGCGGTGTGGACCGTGTCGGACTCCGGCAAGGTGAAGCGGATCCGGCGCGACGGCCGGGTCACGGTGGCACCGTGCGACGTGCGCGGCCGGCCGCACGGCGAGGCGGTGCCGGGGCACGCGACGGTCAGCGGCCCGGAGTCGACCCGGCGGATCCGGGGGCTGCTCAAGCAGAAGTACCGGCTGATCGGCCGGTTGAGCCTGCTGGGCAGCCGGCTGCGGCGGGGTGAGAGCGGCACGGTGGGCCTGCGCATCGTGCTCGACTGAGCCGCCCCCGGAAACGACTGAGGGCGGCGGATCGTCGCTGTCGCGACGTCCCACCGCCCCTGATCGGAACGCCTGAGAATCGTCCGGGTCGTCAGTCCCCCTGGCGCTGCTGGGGAATCTGTCCCTGCAGCAGGGCCCGGACCTCCGACTCGCGGTAACGGCGGTGGCCGCCCAGGGTCCGGATGGCGCTGAGCTTGCCAGCCTTGGCCCACCGGGTCACCGTCTTCGGGTCGACACGGAACATCGACGCCACCTCGGCCGGTGTGAGTAGCGGCTCTGGTTCGTGCGTTCGCGATGCCATCGGGTCACTCCTCCACATGTATAGACATCGGCCGGGGTCCCGCCGGCCGACGCGCCTCCCATGGTCCGGCTAGTCCCCGATGTCCGACATGGGCCGAACGGCTGAAGGTCCCTAGACGGACGGATGAACCATGCCCGATTTTTACGACTTTTATGCCGCAGAAACTACCTTAATGGGACTCATGATCACGGTTCGTGATGCGTCAACTACGAGACACTCTCGCATCGAAAGGCCTCAACCCGGGCAAACCCGGCCCTAGTTGCAACGCTCCAGCAGCTGCACCGCGCGCCACCGGGCGACCAGCTTGTCGTACGCCGCGGAGGCCTCCTCCGCCTCGCCCCGGGAGAGCCCGGCCAACCCCGTGGCGACCAGCTCGGTCGAGTCGTCGGCGGCGAGCGTCTCGTCGGGCAGCAACTGCACCAGGCCGCCGTAGTCGAGCTCCACGACCGAGCGCGGGTGGAACTCCTCCAGCCAGCGGGCGGCTTCCTCGACCGCCTCGGTGATCGGGGCCTCGCCGACCGACTTGCGGAGCACCGACAGCGCCCGGGACGACCTGCGGCGCGCCTTGGAGATCTCCGTCCGGTAGCGCAGCGCCCGCCGCTGCGGCTCGGTGACCAGGTGCCGCTCCTGCGCCTCGAAGAGCACGAACCAGCGCAGCGGCACCCCCCAGGTGGCGATCTGCTCGTGCACCCGGGGCACCCCGTGCTCCAGCACCCGCGCCCCGCTGCGCCAGTCCTCCACCACCGCCTTCGCCTGGCCGGCCAGGACCGGCGGGACGAACGCGTCGGCCAGCACCGAGGGCACGCCGTCGCGGGCGCTCAGCGCCGCCTCGGCGACCCGGATCCGCAGGTTCCAGGGACAGACCAGCAGCGTGTCGTCGGTCTCCAGCACGTACGCCTCGTCGGGCAGGTCGGGCAGCCGGGTCCAGCCCGCGCCCAGCGCCTCGATCACCGCCGTCCGCTGCCGGACCGGCCCCTCCAGCGGGGCGATCGCCCGACCCTCGTTCACGTAGCGCCGCCAGAACGACTGGCGGTCCCGATCGAAGGCGGTCAGCGGCTCGTACACGCGCAGGTATGAAGCGAAGAGCGACGGCACGGCGCGATCCTCCCACGAGACGGGACTTCCCCGCCGCCGCCGTCACGAGGCGTCGTGACGTGCGCGACAGTACGGCTGGGGCCGATATTAGGCTCAGCAGCACCGGCACCATCCCGCCGGCGTGCCAGCAGGGTCCGCGCCCCACAAGGGCGCACACCGACACAGGAGTCAGCCATGGGCGTATTCGCCAGCACCGACGACCCGGGATCGACAGGTCACGAACAGGTCGTGTTCTGCCAGGACAAGCAGTCCGGGCTGAAGGCGATCATCGGGATCTACTCCACCGCGCTGGGCCCCGCGCTCGGCGGCACCCGGTTCTACCCGTACGCCAGCGAGGCGGACGCCCTCGCCGACGTGCTCGACCTCTCCCGCGGCATGGCGTACAAGAACGCCCTGGCCGGCCTCGACCTGGGCGGCGGCAAGGCGGTCATCTGGGGTGACCCCGAGCAGATCAAGAGCGAGGCGCTGCTGCGGGCCTACGGCCGGTTCGTGGAGTCCCTGGCCGGCCGCTACTACACCGCCTGCGACGTCGGCACCTACGTCGCGGACATGGACGTGATCGCCCGGGAGACCAGCTACGTCACCGGCCGCAGCGTGGAGCACGGCGGCGCCGGCGACTCCTCGGTCCTGACCGCCTGGGGCGTCTTCCAGGGCATGCGGGCCGCCGCCGAGCACGTCTGGGGCAGCCCGACGCTGGCCGGCAAGCGGGTCGGCGTGGCCGGCCTGGGCAAGGTCGGCAAGTACCTGACCGGTCACCTCCTGGAGGACGGGGCCGAGGTGGTGGCGACCGACGTCAACCCGAAGGCCCTGGAGTGGGTGCGCACCACCCACCCGCAGGTCACGCTGGTCGACGACACCGCGGCCCTGGTCGCCTCCGACATCGACGTGTACGCCCCGTGCGCGCTGGGCGGCGCCCTGAACGACGACACGGTGCCGGTGCTGCGCGCGAAGGTGGTCGCCGGGGCGGCCAACAACCAGCTCGCCCACGCGGGCATCGAGAAGGTCCTGGCCGACCGGGGCATCCTCTACGCCCCGGACTACGTGGTGAACGCCGGCGGCGTGATCCAGGTCGCCGACGAGATCGAGGGCTTCAACTTCGACCGCGCCAAGCTGCGGGCCACCCGGATCTTCGACACGACCCGCGAGATCCTGCGACTCGCCGACGACGAGGGCGTCCCGCCGGCGGTGGCCGCGGACCGGCTCGCCGAGCGCCGGATGGCCGAGGTCGGCCGGCTGCGCACGATCCACCTGCGGTGAGCGTCACCCGGGGGCGGGGCTGCCGGCCCCGCCCCCGGAGCGCCGTGCCGGCGGCACCGGCGTTAAGCTGGGCGTTGGGATGATTCGTGCCGATTTGACCGCTGTCACGGCCGTTCCCGCCGTCCACTCCTTACCGGGTACACTTTGTGACGGCCGGCTCACCGCGACGCGCAGGGCCGGTTGACGGTAACCCGAGGTGCCGAACGGTGGCATCCCCATGTACCGTAAGAGCCACGAGAGATGCCTGACGTCATCGGGGCCCGCCTTCGGGCTGCCCCGCATTCTGTGCGAGGGGGTCGAGCCATGGGGCGCGGCCGTGCTAAGGCCAAGCAGACGAAGGTGGCCCGGGAGTTGAAGTACCACTCCCCGAACACCGACCTCACCGCCTTGCAGCGCGAGTTGGCGGGTGCTGGTGGGAAGTCTGAGCAGCACTTCGACGACGACTACAAAGAGTATGTCGACGACGATGATGAGGATCACGCGGACGACGACCCGGACACCTGGGTCCGTCCGACCCGCTGACCTCCGGTCGCATCTGAGCACGCGGTGACTCCCCGCGTGCTCACGCATGTGCCCTTCCAGTGCGGCACACCGGCGATCAGGGGCCACGCCCTCCCGGAGCCATCCGGCTGACCGGCGGGCCCCTGATCGCGTACGCGTACCTCAGCGGGGCCGGTTGTTCCAGTTGTAGAACGTCGGGATGTTCTCGAAGTGGTTCCAGGCGCACACCGCGCTGGCGCCGTCGCCGCCCGACACCTCCGCCCGCAGCAGGCGCGCGGCCTCGGCCTCGTGGAGAAGTGCGGTCAGTCCGTCGGCAGCCTCCCGCACCCGGTCGGCGACCGGGTCGGGCTCGGCTCCTCCGACGCGCTCAGGCTGCCGGTGACTCGTGGTCTCGGGCATGCTCCAACACTCCCTCCAGTAGGCGGATCTTGCTGTTGCGGCAGTGCTCGGTCTCCGTGCCGTCGAAACGGCCCAGCTCGAAGTAGCGGTTGGCCGCGTGGCCACCGCCGCAGAAGCTGAAGTAGGGGCAGGACGACCGGCACGCCTCCACACCGGTGAGGAACTCGCCCACCCAGGGCGTCCGCCCGGCCCCGGCCAGGATCTCGGCCAGCGGGGTGCTCAGCACGTTGCCGCTGCTGAAGTCGCCGTAGTGCGGGTCGGTGAAGCCGGCCAGCTCCGGGGAGAGCACCACCACCGAGCCGTCCTGAGCGACCGTGGGGATCGGGTCGAGCCGGCGGGGCAGCAGGTCGTCCGCCGTGCCGGCCAGGACGGCGCCGGCATAGCGCAGCGACCACTCGATCTCGCGCAGGTGGATCCGGGGATCCCGACGCCAGGCGCCCACCAGCTCCGCCCAGAACCCCGTCACCGCGCCCGCGTCGCGCGCGTTCGTGCGGGTGTTGACACCCTCGGTCTCCTCGATGTTGATCCCCAGCACGTCACAGCCGAGGTCGAGGAAGTAGTCGTAGAGCTCGGTGGCCAGTCCCGGCTCCGGCCGGGAGACCACGGCCAGCGCCGAGAACGGCAGCCCGTGCCGGCGCAGCGCCGCCACCCCGGCCAGGATCCGGTCGTACGCCGGCCGGCCGCCCCGCGTGACCCGCTCGCCGTTGCGGTCCCGGGGGCCGTCCACGCTCACGCTGACCCGGATCCCGTGCTCGGCGAAGAACGCGCACCAGGCGTCGTCGATCAACGTGGCGTTGGTCTGGACGTGGTGCTCCACCTCCGGCCCGAACGGGGCCAGCAGGGCGGCCAGATGCTCCCGGCCGGCCGCGAGCGGCTCCCCGCCGTGCCAGACCACCGAGAAGCGCCCGGCGGCCGCCCAGGGGTTCACCGAGGCCGCCACCGCCTCGGCGACCGCCACGGGCATCCGGCGGTCCACCGCACGCAGCGGCAGGTAGCAGTAGACGCAGTCGAGATTGCAGAGCGTGGTCGGCTGCATCACCACGTACGAGGGGACGGCGGCGATGCCCCGCATTCCGGTGTGCGTACGCGCAGCCATCACCCCTCCCCCGCTGGCCCTGAACTGCCCTTCAGGCTAGGCGGCGGTGGCTACTCGGGTGAACCCCCGATCAGGTGCCCGGATGATCACCGGAGAGTGATCACCCGCGGGTGTGCTGGCCGATCATCTGCACGTTGCCGGAACCCTCGATGATCTCGCCGGCCTGCCAGGCGTCGACGCCGCGGCCGGTCAGGGTGGCCAGCGCGCGGTCGGCGTCCTCGGCGGAGACGATGGCGAACATGCCGACGCCCATGTTGAACGTCGCCTCCATCTCCGGGTCCTCGATCCGGCCCTTGGACTGGATCAGGTCGAAGATCGGCTGCGGCTTCCAGGTGGAGCGGTTGACCACCGCGTCGACGTGCTCGGGCAGGATCCGGACCAGGTTGCCCGGGATGCCGCCGCCGGTGACGTGGGCCAGCGACCGCACCTCGGCCTCGGCGATCAGCTTGAGGCAGTCCTGCGCGTAGATCTTGGTCGGGGTGAGCAGCTCCTCGCCGAGGGTCCGCTGCCGGCCGAAGTCGTCGATCACCACGTCCAGCCGCATCCGGCCGGCCCCCAGCAGCACGTGCCGGACCAGCGAGTAGCCGTTGGAGTGCAGGCCGGAGGAGCGCATCGCGATGACCACGTCGCCCACCTCGACGCGGTCCGGGCTGAGGATGTCGCTCTCCTCCACCACACCGACGCCGGTGGCGGAGATGTCGTACTCGTCGGGACGCAGCACGCCCGGGTGCTCGGCGGTCTCGCCGCCGAGCAGGGCGCAGCCCGCGTAGCGGCAGCCGTCGGCGATGCCCGCGCCGATCTCGGCGACCTTGTCCGGGACGACCTCGCCGGTGGCGATGTAGTCGAGCAGGAACAGCGGCTCGGCGCCGCAGGCCACCAGGTCGTCGACCACCATGGCGACCAGGTCGATGCCGACCGTGTCGTGGATGTCGAGCTGCTGGGCGATCACCAGCTTGGTGCCCACGCCGTCGGTGGAGGAGGCCAGGATGGGGTTCTTGTACTTCTTCGTGTCCAGGCGGAACAGGCCGGCGAAGCCGCCCAGGTCGCCCATGACCTCCGGGCGCCGGGTCTGCCGCACCTTGGACTTCAGCAGCTCGACCGCGCGGTCGCCCGCCTCGATCGACACTCCGGCGTCGGCGTACGAGACCGAGCGTTTGCGCTGCGTACGGCCGGTCCCCGCCGACCAGGGCTGGCGGTCGCCGCCGGCGCCCGTCGGGCTGGATCCTGCGCCGCTGCGCTCGGACACGTGGGTCACGGTTCTCCCCTTTGTGGTTCCCGCGGGCCGACCGGAGGGCCCCCGCGTCGTGGTGCTACGGGCGGTGGGTGGCTGCGCCGCCCGGAGTGGCGGCCGACGGCTTCAGGTCGGGACGCGGCGTCAGACGCGCCGAGCTGAGGTTGTCGTTGAGTGGGACGGTGGGCTCGGACGCCTCGGCGGCGACCCGGCGGCCCACCCCTTCGAGCACGTGCTTGCCGATCAGGTTCCCGGCGGGCAGCTCGATCGGGTATTCCCCGTCGAAGCACGCCCGGCAGAGCCGGGTCTTCGGCTGCTCGGTCGCGGCGATGAGACCGGGAAGCGATACGTATCCCAGCGTGTCGGCCCCGATCGACCGCCGGATGCCCTCGTTGTCCAGCCCGTTGGCCAGCAGCTCGGCCCGGGTGGCGAAGTCGATCCCGTAGAAGCAGGGCCACCTCACCGGTGGGGACGAGATCCGGACGTGGACCTCCAGCGCCCCCGCCTCGCGCAGCATCCGCACGATCGCCCGCTGGGTGTTGCCCCGGACGATCGAGTCGTCCACCACCACCAGGCGCTTGCCGCGCACGTTCTCCCGCAGCGGGTTGAGCTTGAGCCGGATGCCGAGCTGGCGCAGGGTCTGCGACGGCTGGATGAAGGTGCGCCCGACGTACGGGTTCTTCATCAGGCCCTGGCCGTAGGTGATGCCGGACTCCTCGGCGTAGCCGATCGCCGCCGGCGTGCCGGACTCCGGCACCGGGATGACCAGGTCGGCCTCGACCGGGTGCTCCCTGGCGAGCTGGCGGCCGATCTGCACCCGGGCGGAGTGCACGTTCCGACCGGCGATCGTGGCGTCCGGCCGGGCGATGTACACGTACTCGAAGAGGCAGCCCTTGGGCTCCGGCGCGGCGAAGCGGCTGGACCGCAGCCCGTCCTCGTCGATGGCGATCAGCTCGCCGGGCTCCACCTCGCGGACCACGCTCGCGCCGACGATGTCCAGCGCCGCGGTCTCGCTCGCCACCACCCAGCCCCGCTCCAGCCGGCCGAGCACCAGCGGGCGGACGCCGTGCGGATCACGCGCCGCGTAGAGCGTCGACTCGTCCATGAAGACGAAGCTGAACGCGCCGCGCAGCTGGGGCAGCACCTCCAGGGCGGCCGCCTCCACGGAGAGGTCGGGGCGGCTGGCCAGCAGCATGGTGACCAGCGACGTGTCGTTGGTCGAGCCGTCGGAGTCCACGCCCCGTTCGGCCACTTCGCGCTTCAACTCGGCCGTGTTGACCAGGTTGCCGTTGTGGGCCAGCGCGATCGTGGTGCCGGAGGTGGTGGCCCGGATGGTCGGCTGGGCGTTCTCCCAGGTCGACCCGCCGGTGGTCGAGTAGCGCGCGTGCCCGATCGCCAGGTGACCGCGCAGGCTGGCCAGGGTGGGCTCGTCGAAGACCTGGGCGACCAGGCCGAGGTCCTTGTAGACCACCACGCCCGACCCGTCGCTCACCGCGATGCCCGCGGCCTCCTGGCCGCGGTGCTGGAGGGCGTAGAGCCCGAAGTAGGTCAGGTTCGCGACCTCTTCCCCCGGCGCCCAGACGCCGAAGACGCCACACGCGTCCTGGGGGCCGGGTCGCTGGGGGTCAAGGTCGTGGCTCAGCCGGCCATCGCCTCGGGGCACCTGCCGCTCCCTCTTGCTGGGGTCTGGGACTGGCCTGGCGGAGGTCGGGGGCAAGCTCCGCACCGTGGGCCGGGGACCGTCGTCGCCTCACAGTGTACGCGAACAGCGGTCGATACCGACAGTCACGAGCTGCCCGCTGAGCGTGATCGTGAGCCACCCTGTCGACGCAGCTAGAGCGGGAGGTGCTCGGAGAGATCCGCCCGGATGCCCGACACCCGAACGCGACCCTCGGTGACGGCCTCGGCCCACCCGAGGCGGCCGGTGGCCAGCGCCAGCCAGGTAGCCGGGTCCATTTCCACCACATTCGGGGGCGTTCCACGGGTGTGTCGCGGCCCCGCCACGCACTGCACCGCGCCGTAGGGTGGGACCCGCACCTCCACCGATCGGCCGGGGGCGCGCTCCGCAAGGGCGGCCAAAAGGGTACGGACCGCCTCCCGGTACACCGGCCGATCGGGCGTACGCCCCTCATCCAGCGCCGTCAACGTCGCCGCTACCGCGGCGGAATAAGTGTGCGGAGAGGACACGACGGGACGATACGACCCGACCGCAACGCGCTCGACGCTGGCCCTGGGTAGAGATAGCCCGGCCAGACAAGGCATAGTTGCCGACGGCGTATTCGTACCGTGAGTGATCACCCGGCCGGACCGGCCGGCGGGGGAGATCAGACCCGGAAGGCGGTGGACGTGTCAACACACCGACGTGCCTGGAAGCAGCGGGCCGGTGTGGTCGTGGCGCTGGTCTTCGGCACCCTGCTCGCCGTCCCCGCCACATCGGCCTCGGCCGCCAAGATCAGCACCGCCGACAACTCGGTCACGATCGATGCCGGCCGGAGCAGCACCGTCAACGTCGTCGTGCGGCCGGACGCCGGCGAGACGTCCGCGGACATCGACGTGACCGGCCTGCCCGACGGGGTCACCTGCGGTGGATGTGGGCCGATCGACTTCGGCGGCGTCCCGGCCCCGAAGCCGGTGACCCTGACCCTGTCGGCCTCGGCCACCGCGCCCGCGGCCAACGGGACCCAGGCGAGGATCACGGTCACCGGGGACAACCCGCGCACGCTCCGCGTCACGGTCCGGCCCGCCGCGCCGCCGAGCCCCGATCAGCCGCAGACGGTCAAGACCATCTCCGGCAAGGTCGTCGTCGCGGACAACGGCGATCCCGTCGAGAACGCCCTCGTCATGCTCCGGGACAGCAAGGGCAAGCAGCGCCAGACCAACACGGACGGCAGCGGCAACTTCCGCTTCACCGGTTCGACCTCGGACCCGATCGCGCCCGGCCGGATCGACCTGGGCGCCACGAAGGGTGACGCCAACCCCGGCACCAAGTCGATCAACGCGTCGGCCGGCCAGTCGGTGACCGGTGTGCGGATCAGCGTGCCGATCAAGGCGTCGGCCTCGCCGAGCCCCAGCGCCTCCGCCAGCGAAGAGGCCCTGCCGAGCGAGGAAGCCACCGACGAGGCGACCGACGAGCCGGCCAGCGACGCGCCCGCCGCCCAGCAGCCGGCCGCCAACGAGGATTCGGGCGGCTTCGGCTCCTGGCTGCTGATCCTGCTCGGCGGCCTCTTCGTCGCCGTCGGCGTGGGCACCATCGTGCTGCTCTACATGCGGCGCAAGAACGAGGACGGCGACGGTGACGGGGACGGCCCGAACGGGCCGACCGGCCCCGGCGGCCCTGGTGGAGCCGCCGCCGTGCCGGGCGCCCGGGGCGCCTACCGGGGCGCGGACGACCAGACCCGGGTGGTGAACGGCATGGGCGCCGGACCGGCCCCGACCATGGCCGGCGGCCCCTCGCTCAGCGAGGCGCCGACCATGATGCACCGCCCGGTCGTGGACGACGTCCCGCCGGACCCGTACGGCGCGCCTCCCGGCCCCTCGTACGGCGTCGGGGCGGGGCAGCCCGGCTACGGCGGCTACGGCGACGAGCCGGCCGCTCCGGGTGGCTACGGTGCCGCCAACGGCTACGGCAACGCCCCCTCCTCGGGCGGCGGCTACGGCAACACCCCGTCCTCGGGTGGCGGCTACGGCACGGCCCCGTCCTCCGGTGGCGGCTACGGCGCCCCCGAGTACGGCGCCGGCGCCGCCGGCTACCCGCCCGCGCAGGCCGGCGGCTACGGCAACGAGCGCTACGACGAGCCCACCGGCCGCTACACCGGTGACAGCACCCAGTACGCGCCGCCGGCCGACCCGTACCCGACCAGCACCTACCAGCCGGAACAGGGCCGCGGCTACGATCAGCCCGCCCCGGGCCAGTACGGCCGCGGCGCGGAGCAGGGTGGCTATGGCGCCGGTGGCGGCTACGGCGCCCCGGCCGGCGGCTACGACAGCGGTCCCGCGGGCGGCTACGACAACGGCGCGGCGGGAGCCTACGACGGCGGCCCGAACGGTGCCTACGACAGTGGCCAGACCGGTGGCTACGACAACCGCCAGGGCGGCTACGACGGCCGGCAGCAGCCCGGATACGACGCCGGCCAGCCGGGTGGCGCGTACGACGCCGGCCAGCCGGGCGGCTACGACGGCTACGACCAGCGCGGCGGCTACGGCGGCGGCGACGGTTACGGCCAGCCGCCGCAGGGTGGCTACGGCCAGCAGGGCGCCTACGGCCAGGAGCAGCCGCCGCAGCAGCGCGGCGGTGGCTACGACAACCAGGGCTACGACCAGGGCGGCGGCTACTACGCCGACCCGGCCGAGGCCGGTCGGGCCCGACCGGACGCCCCGAAGGACCGCGGCGGTCGCCGCCTGGACTGGCTGGACGACTGACGCCCGGGGCGCGAGCGCCCCACGGCACACGACGACAGTGGCCGCCCGGCCGAGCCGGGCGGCCACTTCGCACGGGCGACGACACCCGCTGCCCCACGATCAGCAGGCCGCTCGGTCATCAGCGCGCCACGGAGCCACTGGGCCACCCGGCCGGCGTTGAGTCGTCGACGTCATCAGCCCGGTAGTCGCGCAGGACAACTCCCGGGCTCGGCCGCCGGGGGATCGACCGGGGACGACTCAGGCGGCGGCGAAGTAGCCCCGGCGGAGCACCGGCACCACGTCGGAGACGCCGACCTCGACGGCGACGGCCACGTCCTCGGCGAAGCCACCCTCGACGAGTTCCCGACCGGAGACGCAGCCCCGCACCGCGGCCGGCACGTCGGGGGTGCTGGCCAGGGCGGCCAGGGCCATGGCGGCCTCCACCGAGAGCCCGCCGGGGACCCCGGAGAGGGCGTCCAGCACGCTGGCCGCCCCGAGCTGGTCCTCCACCCCGGGGCGCAGCGACCCGTCCGGCCAGCGTTCACCGGCGGCCACTACCCCCACGGGGGCGTCGACCGAGCCGTACCCCTGTGCCCGGAGCCAGCGCCCGACGGCGGGCGCGTTGCGCAGGCAGGCGACGACCACCGGCACGCCGGTGGCGCTCGCGGCGGCGCTGATCGCCGAACCGTTGGGCGACGGCAGCACCAGGTCGGCGACGACCGGCGCGGTCCGCAGCGCCGCCGGGGAGAGCGACCACGGGTGTTCCGGGGTCGTCTTCCGGCGGCCCACCGCCGCGACGGCGCCGACCCGCCGGGCGTAGTCGGCGGCCTGCTCGCCCCACGGGAACGGGTGCACCCGCATGCCGCGGCTCACCGCCACCTCCACGGCGGTGGTGAACGAGAGCACGTCCACCACCACCAGGGCGGCGCAGACCCGGCCGAGTTCCGCGGCGCCGCTCAGCCCCCAGTCGAACCGGGCGCCGGCGCCGGGCTGGGCGAAGACGGCCAAGGCCAGGGCCTCAGCGCTGATCCGGCGCGGTGCCCTGGTCCGGGTCACCGGCAGCCGTAGCGGAGCCGTCCGGGCCGGACGTCGCCTCCGGAGAGTCGGCGGAGGCGTCGGTCGTGGTGTCGCCCGCATCCGCCGGAGCCTCGTCCGCCGGAGCCTCGTCCGCTGCGGAAGCGTCCGCGACGTCCGCCGGCACTGTCGCTCCGACCCCGGTCCCGGCCTCCGCCGCAGCGGTGCCGGCCTGCGCGATCGGCTCGGCGGCGACCTCGGCCGGGTCGACGCCGACCGGCTGCTCGGCGGTGGCCGGCAGCACGGTGGTGGTCCCGGTGCGGGTGGCCTCCACCTCCACCCGGGCCGCCTCCGCGCCGCCGAAGAGGCGCGGCAGGGTGGCGGTGTGCGCCTCGCGCAGCTCGTCGAGGCCGATTCGGAACTGGCCCTGCACCTCCAGGGCGCCGCCGGCCGGGTCGGTGATCCCGATGAACTCCCACGGCACCCCGCGCTCGGCGCAGAGGGCCGTGAACGCCTTCTCGTGCCCGCGCGGCACCGACACCAGCACGCGGCCGGCGGACTCGCTGAACAGGAAGACGAACGGCATCGAGCCGCCGGCGAAGTGCTCCGGCAGCACGACCCGGGCGCCGACGCCGCGCCGCAGGCTGGACTCGACCAGGCTCTGGGCGAGGCCACCGTCGGAGAGGTCGTGCGCCGAGCTGAGGTGCCCGACCCGGGCCGCCTCGGCGAGCAGCTCGGCGAGCTGCCGCTCACGGGCCAGGTCGACCTGCGGCGGGATGCCGCCCAGGTGCTCGTGGGTCACCCAGGCCCACTCCGAGCCGGAGAGCTCCACGTGCGTCTCGCCCAGCAGGAAGAGCTGGTCGTGGTCGCCGGCCGGCCGCGGCACGAAGCCCATCGGCACCCGGTCCGCGACGTTGTCCAGCACGCCCAGCACGCCGACCACCGGGGTCGGGTGGATGGCCGCCGCGCCGGTCTGGTTGTAGAAGCTGACGTTGCCGCCGGTCACCGGGATGCCCAGCTCCAGGCAGCCGTCCGCCAGGCCGCGCACGGCCTCGGCGAACTGCCACATGACGCCCGGGTCCTCCGGGGAGCCGAAGTTGAGGCAGTTGGTCACGGCGATCGGCTTCGCGCCGGTCACCGCCACGTTCCGGTACGCCTCGGCCAGCGCGAGCTTCGTCCCGTGGTACGGGTCGAGGCGGGCGTACCGGCCGTTGCCGTCGACGGAGAGCGCGACGCCCAGGCCGGTCCGCTCGTCGATCCGGATCACGCCGGAGTCCTCCGGCTGGGCGAGGACGGTGTTGCCCAGCACGTACCTGTCGTACTGCTCGGTGACCCAGGTCTTGTCGGCCAGGTTCGGCGACGCGATCATGCGCAGCACGGTCTCCCGCAGCGCGTCCGGGTCGCTCGGCCGGGGCAGCGTCTCGGCCCGGTCGGCCTGGAGCAGGATCAGGTCGGCCGGCTCGCGCATGGGGCGGGCGTAGACGGGGCCGTCGTCGACCAGCGAGCCCGGCGGCACGTCCACCACCATCTGGTCACGCCAGGTGATGAGCAGGCGGCCCGGCTGGCCGTCCGGCGACGGCGCGGTGACCTCACCGATGGCGGTGGCGAGCACGCCCCACTTCTCGGCGGTCTTGAGCACCGCCTCCAGCTTGTCCGGCGTAACCACCAGCAGCATCCGCTCCTGGGACTCGCTGGCGAGGATCTCGTGCGGCTCCATCGACGGCTCGCGCAGCGGCACCCGCTCCAGCCAGACCCGCATGCCGGTGCCGGCCGCGGCGGCCGTCTCGGTGAGCGCGCAGGTCAGGCCGGCCCCGCCGAGGTCCTGGATGCCGACGACCAGCTCGGCGTCGTACAGCTCGAGGCAGGCCTCGATGAGCAGCTTCTCGGTGAACGGGTCGCCCACCTGCACGGACGGGCGGCGCTGCTCGCTGCCCTCGTCGAAGGTGGCGCTGGCCAGCACCGACACGCCGCCGATGCCGTCGCGGCCGGTCTTGGCGCCCATCAGCACCACCACGTTGCCCGGCCCGGCTGCGGCCTTGTTCTGCAGCCGGGACACCGGCAGCACGCCGAGGCAGAGCGCGTTGAGCAGCGGGTTGCCCTGGTAGCTGGGGTCGAAGACGAGTTCACCGCCGATGTTGGGCAGGCCCAGGCAGTTGCCGTAGCCGCCGACGCCGGCCACCACGCCGGGAAGCACCCGGGCGGTGTCCGGGTGGTCCGCCGCGCCGAAGCGCAGCGGGTCCATGACGGCGACCGGGCGCGCGCCCATGGCGAGGATGTCCCGGACGATGCCGCCGACGCCGGTCGCCGCGCCCTGGTACGGCTCGACGAAGCTCGGGTGGTTGTGCGACTCGACCTTGAAGGTCACCGCCAGCTCGTCGGAGACCTGGACCACGCCGGCGTTCTCGCCGATGCCGGCCAGCAGCCGGTCGCTCGGCGGGGCCTTCTCACCGAACTGGCGCAGGTGCACCTTGCTCGACTTGTAGGAGCAGTGCTCGCTCCACATGATCGAGTACATGGCCAGCTCGGACTGGGTGGGCCGGCGGCCGAGGATGTGCCGGATGCGGTCGTACTCGTCATCGCGCAGACCCAGCTCGGCGTACGGCTGGAGCTCCTCGGGGGTGCCGGTGGCGCGGGGCACGGTGTCCACGCCCAGGGCCCAGTCGTCGGCCGGGCCGGCCTGCGGCACCACGCCCGGCGTCTCGCGCAGGGCCGGGTCCGGATGGGTGGTCATGACCTCTCCTCGCTGCGCTCGCCGCCGTGGCGGCGGGTGAGCCGACCGATGTTCCCGCCGCGCACGGTCTCCGAGCCAACCTTCGTTCGCGACTGCGGGGCTCGCAGACCCGGCTCACTCCGCACGCTCACGCCGGGGCCCCGACCAGGTGCTTGAGCACCGAGGTGAAGAAGCCCAGGCCGTCCAGGGAGGGGCCGGTGAGCGCCTCCACCGCGTGCTCGGGATGCGGCATGATGCCGACCACGTTGCCGGCCTCGTTGGTGATCGCGGCGATGTCCCGCTGCGATCCGTTGGGGTTGCCGCCGACGTAGCGGGCGACCACCCGGCCCTCGGCCTCCAGCCGGTCCAGCGTCGCCGGGTCGGCGACGTAGCAGCCCTCGCCGTTCTTGACCGGGATGAGCACCTCCTGGCCGGGCTGGAACGCGTTGGTCCAGGCGGTGCCGGTGGCCTCGATCCGGAGGACCTGGTCCCGGTTGCGGAAGTGCAGGTGCTGGTTGCGGGTGAGCGCGCCGGGCAGCAGGTGGGCCTCGCAGAGGATCTGGAAGCCGTTGCAGATGCCGAGCACCGGCAGGCCGCCGCGGGCGGCGTCGACGATCGAGCCCATCACCGGGGCGAACCGGGCGATCGCGCCGCAGCGCAGGTAGTCACCGTAGGAGAAGCCACCGGGCAGGACCACGGCGTCGACGCCGTGCAGGTCCGGGTCGCCGTGCCAGAGCCGGACCGGTTCGGCGCCGGCGATCCGGACGGCCCGGGCCGCGTCGCCGTCGTCGAGCGAGCCGGGGAACGTCACCACACCGACCCGCGCGCTCACGAGCGGGCGTCCGCGGTCTCGTCGGCCTCGGCCAGGCGGACGGTGAAGTCCTCGATGACGGGGTTGGCGAGCAGCTTGTCGGCGATCTCCCGGGCCCGGTCCAGGTCCGGTTCACCGCTGAACTCGATCTCGATCCGCCTGCCGATCCGGACCGAGGCGACGTCGCTGACGCCGAGCCGGGGCAGCGCGTTTGCGACGGCCTGGCCCTGAGGATCGAGGATCTCGGGCTTGAGCATGACGTCGACGACGACGCGAGGCACGGGGCACTCCTGACTGTGTACGCAGTTGGGTGCCGGCCCACTACGGGCGAGCGCAGCCAGCCTACCTGGCAGATACCGTCCCGCCCGCACCGGCCGGTGCCCGCTCAGGCAGTGATCGGCGTAACCGGCCGCCCGGACGGAGGGCCGATACGCGTTCGTTGCGGCGTCGATATGAATTCGTTGCCGGCCGTCGTGGACGACATCGGGCGCCACGGCTCTCACCAGGCATTTTCCCCGTGGATGCCCGCCGGTCCGACCGGTTTCCGACAGGCGGCAGGGCGGATCGGCCCCGACCCGCCGTAACATCGCCGGTTTTCGATTTAACTCTTGTGACGGACATCGGCCCGCCCTTAGCATGCATCGTCAGACGTCGATGAGTTAATCGGCTCCGACCGCCGGGTTCACCCCGCCCGGTGGTCGCCACCTGCCCGGCGACCCCGGGCAGCCCCTCCGCAGAAGGAGTCCCCCGAAATGCGTCTCCGTCCCCTGCTCGCCGTGCTGACCACCACCCTCGCCGGGGTGCTCGCCACCGCCTCCGGCGCCGCCGCCGCGCCGGCCGGCCCGCAGCCGATCATCGGTGGCAGCACCGTCTCGTCCGCCCCGTGGGCCGCCGCCGTGTTCAGCAACGGCTCGTTCACCTGCTCCGGCAGCGTGATCGCGTCCCAGTGGGTGCTCACCGCCCGGCACTGCGTCAGCGGCACGATGTCGGTGCGGGTCGGCAGCGTCTACTACGCCTCCGGCGGGGTCACCCGCACGGTGAGCGCCTCCTACACCCGCAACGACCTGGCCCTGCTCCGCCTGTCCAGCGCGGTCAGCACCTCCACCGTGACGCTGGCCAGCAGCAACCCGCCGGTCGGCTCGACCAACTCGATCTACGGCTGGGGCATGACCTGCTACAGCGGCTGCGGCGCGTCTCCCCAGCTCAAGACCGCCAGCGTGCAGGTGACCAGCACCAACGCCACCGACGCCTACGGCGGCCAGGCGATCCGCAGCACCCGGATCAACGGCAACGCCTGGCGGGGCGACTCGGGCGGCCCCCAGTTCTACAACGGCCGGCAGGTCGGCGTGGCCTCCACCGCCGACGGCTCCAGCATCCAGAACTACGGCAGTGTCGCGTACAACCGGGCCTGGATCACCTCGACGGCCGGTGTCTGACGGTTAGCGCCGGTGCGGCGCGGATGGGTCGGTGGCACCCCGGCCGTCCGCGCCGCGCCGTTTTGCAGCATCCGATCAGGTGAACACGGCTCACGAACGGGCCGCCCGGCGGCTGACAGCATCGGAACCGTGCTGGTCGTGACGACGGATCAACTGCCCGGCTACGAGATCCGCCAGATCCTCGGCGAGGTGGTCTCCTCGATGGCGCGGACCCGCAACCCGTACCGCGAGGGGGTCAAGAACCTGCGCGGTGGTGCCTACGACCCGATGGCGCCCGACAACCTCACCCGCTGGCGTACCGACTCGGTGGCCCGGCTCGGCGAGGAGGCCATGCGGCTCGGCGCGAACGCGGTGATCGGCATGCGCTTCGACAGCCGGGACTGCGGCGAGATGTGGATGGAGATCTGCGCGTACGGGACGGCGGTGATCGTCGTACCCAAGACGCCCGACGTCATGCCGCCGGACCAACCGATGATCGCGGCCGAGACCGCCCACGAGCCGGAGATCGCCTCCGCGCCCGGTGGCATCGCGGAACCCGCCAGCGCCCCCAACCTCCGGACCGCCGGCGAGACCCCCACCCCCGGGTCCTGACCCGCTCAGAGAATGGGGGGCGGGGAGTAGGCGGCGGCTTCGGGGTGCGCTTCCACGATCGTGGCGATCCGGGCGGTCACCCGGTCGACCTGGGCGCCGGCGGCGCCGACGAAGGCGTTGCGGTCGGCGACCAGGGCGTCGATCTCGGCCCGGCTCAGGCCCAGCCGCCTGTCGGCCGCGAGCCGGTCGAACAGGTCGTTCTCGGCGGCGCCCTTCTCCCGCATGGCCAGCGCCACGGCGACCGCGTGTTCCTTGATCACCTCGTGCGCGACCTCCCGGCCGACCCCCCGGCGGACCGCCGCGACCAGGATCTTCGTGGTCGCCAGGAACGGCAGGAACCGCTCCAGCTCCCGGTTGATCACCGCCGGGTACGGCCCGAACTCGTCGAGCACCGTGAGGAACGTCTGGAACAGCCCGTCCGCGGCGAAGAAGGCGTCCGGCAGGGCCACCCGGCGGACCACCGAGCAGGAGACGTCCCCCTCGTTCCACTGGTCTCCGGCCAGCTCGCCGACCATCGACAGGTAACCCCGGATGATCACCGCGAAGCCGTTCACCCGCTCCGACGAGCGGGTGTTCATCTTGTGCGGCATGGCGCTGGAGCCCACCTGGCCCGGCTTGAAGCCCTCGGTGACCAGCTCCTGGCCCACCATGAGCCGGATCGTGGTGGCCAGCGACGACGGCGCGGCGGCGACCTGGGCCAGCGCGGAGAGCACGTCGAAGTCCAGCGAACGCGGGTAGACCTGGCCGACGCTGTCCAGCACCCGCGCGAAGCCCAGGTGCTCGGCGACCCGGCGCTCCAGCTCGGCCACCTTGCCGGCGTCACCGTCGAAGAGGTCGAGCTGGTCGGCGGCGGTGCCCACCGGCCCCTTGATGCCGCGCAGCGGGTAGCGCTCGATCAGGTCCGTCAGCCGCTCGTACGCGATCAGCAGCTCCTCGGCGGCCGACGCGAAGCGCTTGCCCAGCGTGGTTGCCTGCGCGGCGACGTTGTGCGACCGGCCGGTCATCACGAGGCCCGAGTACTCGTAGGCGTGCCAGCCCAGCCGGACCAGGGTGGCGACCACCCGGTCCCGGACCAGCTCCAGCGAGGCCCGGACCTGGAGCTGCTCGACGTTCTCGGTGAGGTCCCGGGAGGTCATCCCCTTGTGCACGTGTTCGTGGCCGGCGAGAGCGCTGAACTCCTCGATCCGGGCCTTCACGTCGTGCCGGGTGACCCGTTCCCGCTCCGCGATCGAGGCCAGGTCCACGTCGTCGACCACCCGCTCGTACGCCTCGACCACCCCGTCCGGCACCGGCACGCCGAGGTCCCGCTGGGCCTTGAGCACGGCGAGCCAGAGCCGCCGCTCCATGCGTACCTTCTCCTCGGGCGACCACAGGGCGACCAGCTCGGGCGAGGCGTAGCGGTTGGCGAGCACGTTCGGGATCGTCACGGGCCCATTCTCCCGTACGCCCCGGCCAGCGCTCCGCTCGCCCTGAGCCGGCCGGCGGATCAGGGCAGGGTGAGGGCCGGGTCCAGCGCGATGGCGGTCATCTCGGCCGCGGTGAGCAGAAACTCCGCCGAGCGGCTGAAGGCCTCGACGGACACCTGCGTCCCGTCCGGCCGGAAGACCTCGACTGTCCGCTGCCCCGGGCGGATGGTCGGCTGGCCAGGCGGGCTGTAGCGGCCTTCCAGCTCCATGACCCTGATCCGCTCGCCGTTCGGCCCCGTCGACGTCTCGCAGGCCCGCTCGGGCCCCCGGCAGTCCGCGCGCTCCGCCGGCTGGCCGGCCTTCGGCCTGCTGATCTCGATGGACAGGCGGGCCCGGACGTCACCCCGGACCGCCACCCCGACGCCGATCCAGCCGGACGCGGACAGGTGCGAGAACTGGTTGACCGGCCAGCTCGGCTCGGGCACGGCCGGCCCCGACCACCTGGCCATGTCGGTCTCCCGCTCGGCGCCGGGCAGCCAGCGCAGGTCGGGCGCGGCCCGGTCGAGCGCGGCCAGCATCCCACTCCGGAGCCGCGCCTCGGCCGTCTGCCCGTCAGCGCTCGCCCCGGGGGACGCGATCACCCGGCCGGTGCTCGGCACGCCCTCGGTGACCAGCGCGGATGCGCCGGTCGCGACCGCGAGTACGGCCACGGCGGCCAGCCCGTACGCCCCCGCCCGGCGGCGCCCGGCCCGTCGCGTCTCCCGCCCGATGATCCGGTCGAGGTCGACGGACGGGGGCGGTGGCGTGCCGACCGCCTCGTCGAGGATCTGCCGGTATGTCATGTCCGCCTCCCGTACTCCGTGGCCATCTCGTTTCCGGCGAGCAGGCGCAGGTGCTCCAGCGCCCGGGCAGCCTGGCTCTTCACCGTTCCGGTGCTGACGCCGAGGATCTCCGCGGTCTGTTCGACGGACAGGTCGCAGTAGAACCGCAGCACCACCACCGCACGGCGCCGTGGCGCGAGCCGCCCGAGCAGGTCCCACAGCAGCTCCCGGTCCGCCAACGGCGACTCCCCGGCACCCGGGTCCGGCTGATCGGGCAGCTCGTCGCTGCTCCGTTCCCGCCGCCATGGCCGCCGCCGCTCGTCCAGCCAGGCATGGGTCAGCACCCCACGGACGTACGCGTCGGCGTTGCCCGCCGCCCGGACCCGCCGCCAGTGTCGGTAGACCCGGCCGACGGTGATCGACACCAGATCGTCGGCCAGGTGCCAGTCCCGGCAGAGCAGGTACGCCGTCCGCCGCAGCGGGTCCAGCCGGGCGGACACGAACTCGCGGAACTCGTCCTCGTCACGCCGGTTCACGCCGCGGAACCTGTTGCTCGCCTCATGCCCATGGGACGTAAGCCTCCCGCCGTCGGGTTGCTCAGGGCGCGAGACGGCTGGGAGGCAAGGCTGCCGGGGCGGTACGTGCGCTTTGTCCGTCCACCCTCCGGATCGGGTGATGTCGTCGGCCTCGAAGACCGCCGCCCCTTATGCCAGCCGGGGCAGCGGACGCCGGTCCGACCGACGAAGATCATCGCCTGACCCGTCCCGGGTCCCCCCTTCCTCCTCGAACCGAGGATCGACATGCGCAAACCCCTTCTCGCCGGGCTCGCCGCAGCCGCGCTGACCACTGGCTCACTCCTGACCCCCGCCGGCCCCGCACAGGCCGCGGACGGCACCACCCTCTACGTCCGGCCGACGGTCACCACCTGCTCCGACACCGGATCCGGCACCTACGACCAGCCGTTCTGCTCGATCGGCGCCGCCGCGTCGGTGGCCTCGCCCGGGCAGACCGTCGAGATCGGCGGAGGCGTCTACCGGGAACACGTCACCGTCACCCGGTCCGGCACGCCGGAAGCACCCATCGTCTTCCGGGGCAGTCCCTCCAGCTCGCAGCTGATCGGCCCGGCGGGCGGGTTCACCATCGACGGCCAGCACGACATCAGGATCGAACGGATCCAGGTCCCCGGCGCGGCCGACGGCCCCGCACTCGACATCCGCAACGCCGCCCGCGTCACGGTCGAGGGCGGCGGCTACTCCCTGACGATGGGTGTCACCGGGACCGCCGTGCGCCTCACCGGTGTCACCGACTCGGTCCTGAGCAACTTCTTCGTCTCCGGCACGTCGCTGACCACGGGCGTGTTGCTGGACGACGCCACGTCCGGCGTACGCCTGTCGTCGATCGGCGTCATCGGCAATCCGAACGACCCCGTCCAGCAGAGCGTCGGAATCCGGGTCGAGGGCGCCGACAACACGATCGTCGGCGGCTCCGTCGATCGCTTCACCGGAGCCGCCGTCAGTGTCGCGCCGAGCGCGCGCGGAACAACGGTGGCGAACAACCTGATCAGCGAAGGCCTCGGGTACGGCGTCCACAACGCCGGCGCCACCGGCACGGCGATCACCAACAACACGATCCAGGACCGCTGCCTCGGCGGCGTCCGCGTCGAAGCCGGCTCCACCGGCGTCTCGGTGCAGAACAACCGGCTCGTCAGGAGCCCCAACCACAGCTGCCCGTCGCCCCCGGGACCCGGCACGCAGATCGCGGTCGAGGGCGACGCCACCGCCGACACGGTGGTCGACTACAACCTCGCCGACCTCTACTGGCCCGGTTCGTCGGCGATCTACGCCTGGAACGGCACCCCGATGGGCCTGGCGGCGTTCCGCGCCGCCTCCGGCCAGGCCGCCCACGACCTGGACACCCCCGGCCCGACGGGCGGCTACGACTCGGCCAACTCGGCCGCCCCGGGCTTCCCGGCGACCGACCGCAACGGCACCGCCCGGGTGGACGATCCGGCGGTGCCGAACACCGGGGCCGGACCCCAGCCCTACGCCGACCGGGGAGCGGTCGAGACGGTCCGCGGCCCGGACACCCGGTTCGCTCTCACGCCGGATCTCGACACGGGCTCGGTCACCGTCGACGCCTCGGCCACCGTGCCGGGGGTCGCGCCGATCGCCACCTACCGGTTCGACTTCGGCGACGGCACCGTCGTCACCCAGGACACGCCGGTGGCCACCCACCGGTACGCCACCCGGAACACGTACAGCGTCTCCGTCCGGGCCACCGGCACGGACGGCCGCAAGGACGACACCACGTACCCGGTGAGCGTTCTGCCCCGCACCGGCACCGTCGGCCTCCTCGCCACGTCCGCCCTCCGGTACGTCGCCCCGATGGCCACCGTGCCGTGGCCGTCGCTCGGCGCGGGGCGGTCGGACCTCGGCCCGGCCGCCCAGCTCGACCTGGTCGATGCCGGCGACGGCAAGGTGGCCCTGTTCCTGCGTTCGGCCCGCCGCTACCTCACCGCGGACACGGCCGGGCTGACGGCGCTGACCTACCAGACGGTGGTGGTCGGCGACACCGAGCGGTTCACCCTGGTCCGCAACGCGGACGGAACGGTCAGCCTGCGGTCCGTCGCCGCCGGCAGGTACGTGACCGCGACGGCGAACGCGACCACGCCGCTGATCGCCAACGGCAAGACCATCGGCACCGAGCAGAAGTTCTACCGGGTTGACGTCGCAAACGCGGGACGCACCCTGAAGGCGGGGGCCAACGGCCGCTTCGTCACCGCCGACAGCGGCAGCGTCAAGCCGCTCATCGCCAGCGCCACCAGCGCCGGCACCGCGCAGCGGTTCGACGTGCTCGACCTCGGCGGCGGCAAGGTGGGGCTCCTGGCCTGGGCCAACCGGCTGATCGTCAGCGCCGACGGCACCGGCACCAAGCCGCTGATCGCCAACCGGACCAGCGCCGGCGCGTGGGAGACGTTCACCCTGGTCCGCAACGCCGACGGCACGGTGAGCCTCAAGGCGGCGGTCAACAGCCGTTACGTCACCGCCGACAGCGCTGGTGCCAAGCCGCTGATCGCCAACCGCACCGCGATCGGCCCGTGGGAGAAGTTCACCCTGGGCGGCTGAACACCGCACGACAATCGACGCCCGCCCGGGTTCCCACCCGGGCGGGCGTCGCAGTCAGCGCTCCAGGATCGCGGTCACGCCCTGCCCGCCGGCCGCGCAGATGGAGATCAGGCCACGCCCGCTGCCCTTCTGGTCGAGGAGCTTGGCCAGGGTCGCCACGATCCGGCCGCCGGTGGCCGCGAACGGGTGCCCGGCGGCCAGCGAGGAGCCGTTGACGTTGAGCCGGTCCCGGTCGATCGCGCCGAGCGGCGCGTCCAGGCCGAGCCGCTCCTTGCAGAACTCGGGCGACTCCCAGGCGGCCAGGGTGGCCAGCACCTGCGAGGCGAACGCCTCGTGGATCTCGTAGTAGTCGAAGTCCTGAAGCGTCAGCCCGGCCCGGGCCAGCATCCGGGGCACCGCGTACGCGGGGGCCATCAGCAGGCCCTCGTCGCCGTGCACGAAGTCCACGGCCGCCGTCTCGGACCAGGAGAACCAGGCCAGCACCGGCAGGTGGTGCTCCCGCGCCCACTCCTCGGACGCCAGCAGCACAGTGGACGCCCCGTCGGTGAGCGGCGAGGAGTTGCCTGCGGTCATGGTGGCCGCCTCGGCGTCCGGCCCCGTGGCGCCGAAGACCGGCTTGAGCGAGCCGAGCTTCTCCAGGCTGGTGTCCGCGCGGAGGTTCTGGTCGCGGGTGAGCCCCAGGTAGGGGGTCATCAGGTCGTCGAAGAACCCCTTCTCGTACGCGGCGGCGAGCCGCTGGTGCGAGCGGAGCGCCAACTCGTCCTGGGCCTGCCGGTCGATGTTCCAGCGCAGCGCCGTCTTCGCGGCGTGGTCGCCCATCGACAGCCCGGTGCGCGGCTCGGCGTTGCGCGGGATCTCCGGCTTGAACGGCTGGAGCGGGCGGAGCTTGGCCGCGAGCTTGAGCCGCTCGCCGAGGGTCCGGGCGGAGTTGAGCTGGATCAGGGTCCGGCGGAGGTCCTCGTTGACCGCGAGGGGAGCGTCGGAGGTGGTGTCGACGCCGCCGGCGATGCCGACGTCGATCTGCCCGAGGGCGATCTTGTTGGCGACCAGGATGGCGGCCTCCAGCCCGGTGCCGCAGGCCTGCTGGATGTCGTACGCCGGGGTGTGCGGGTCGAGCCGGGAGCCGAGCACCACCTCGCGGGTGAGGTTGAAGTCCCGGGAGTGCTTGAGCACGGCGCCCGCCACCACCTCGCCGACCCGCTGCCCGGCCAGCCCGAACCGGGCGACCAGCCCGTCCAGCGCCGCGCCGAGCATGTCCGCGTTGGACGCGTGCGCGTAGCGCGAGTTGGAGCGGGCGAAGGGGATGCGGTTGCCGCCGATCACCGCGACCCGCCGGACACTCTGCACGATCGGCCTCCTCGAAGCTGTTGCCCGAACCCTACTCGCCAGTAGGCTACGCCTATGACCGACAGGTACGCGAGCTTCGTCCAATCGGGGGCCGGCCGCGCGCTGGTCAAGCGCCTCGGGCTGCCCGACCCGCCTCGCCTGCGCCGGCACACGCCGGGCGACCCGCTCGTCCCCGGGCCGGTCCTGCTCGGCTCGTCGACCGGTGGCCGGCTCGCCGAACCGGTGGGCAAGGTGCTGACCGCCGCCGGGGTCGAGCTGGTCGACCCGGCCGCCGCCACCGACGCCACCGCCCGCTTCGCGGCCCTGGTGTACGACGCCAGCGGCATCACCGACTCCACCGGCCTGCGCCAGCTCTACGACTTCTTCCACCCGCAGGCCCGGGCGCTGCTGCCCAGCGGCCGGGTGATCGTGCTGGGCACCCCGCCGGCCGAGTGCGGCTCGCCCCGGGAGGCGACCGCCCAGCGCGCGCTGGAGGGGCTGACCCGCAGCATCGGCAAGGAGTTCGGCCGGGGCGTGACGGCCCAGCTCGTGTACGTCACGAAGGACGGCGACGCCGGCACCCCGGTCAGCCTGGAGTCCACCCTGCGCTTCCTGCTCAGCGGCCGGTCCGCGTACGTCTCCGGGCAGGTGATCCGGGTCGGCGCCGGGACCGCCGCCGCGCCGGCCGACTGGGACCGGCCGCTGGACGGCCAGGTGGTCCTGGTCACCGGGGCGGCCCGGGGCATCGGCGCGGCGCTGGCCCGGGTGCTCGCGCGGGACGGCGCCTCGGTGGTGGCGCTGGACATCCCGGCCGCGGGTGACGAGCTGGCCGCGGTGGCCAACGAGATCGGCGGCAGCGCCGTGCAGCTCGACCTGACCGCCCCGGACGCACCGACCCGGCTGGCCGAGCACCTGGCGAGCCGGCACGGCCGGGTCGACGTGGTGGTGCACAACGCCGGCATCACCCGGGACAAGACGCTCGGCCGGATGGACGCCGACCGCTGGGACTCGGTGATCGACGTGAACCTCTCCAGCCAGGAGCGGATCAACGACGTGCTGCTGGAGCGGGCCCTGATCCCGGCCGGCGGCCGGATCGTCTCGGTCTCCTCGATCGCCGGCATCGCGGGCAACCGGGGCCAGACCAACTACGCGACAAGCAAGGCCGGGGTGATCGGCCTGGTCGACTCCCTCTCCCCGGTGCTGCGCGAGCGGGGCATCAGCCTCAACGCGGTCGCACCCGGCTTCATCGAGACCCGGCTGACCGCCCGGATCCCGCTGATGATCCGTGAGGCGGGCCGGCGGATGAACAGCATGGCCCAGGGCGGCCTGCCGGTGGACGTGGCCGAGACGATCGGCTGGCTGTCCTGGCCGGCGAGCGGCGCGGTCAGCGGCAACGTGGTCCGGGTCTGCGGCCAGAGCCTGCTGGGGGCGTGATGGCGCGGCGGAAGCAGCGGCCGGAGGAGCCGGCCGAGGAGCTGTCGGTGCACGAGCTGATCGAGGGGCCTACCCAGGACCTCACCTCGGCCCGCGCGGCGCTCGCCGCCCGGGACGCCCCGGAGCCGCCGGTCGAGGCGACCCAGGACCTGTCCGCACTCGCCCAGGACCGCACCCAGGACCTGTCCGCACTGGCCGACGACCGCACCCAGGACCTGTCCGCGCTGGCCGACGACCGCACCCGCGACCTGTCCGGCGCGGCCGCGGCGGTCACGTCGGGCGGCGCGGCCACCCTTGTCGCTCCGGAGCGCACCGGGCCGGACGGCCGCCTGCGCCTCGACCTGCCGCGGCTGCCGGCACCGGGGGCGCTCTACCGGCGGGCCCTGCTCGGGGCGCTGCCCGGCATGGGTGGCCGGCGCCGGCCGGACGTGCCCGCCGTGCAGCTGGCTGTCTCCGGTGTGCCGGTCGACCCGGCCCACCTGGCGGACTACGACCGGGTCTGCGGGTTCCGGCTGGCCGACCGGCTGCCGGCGACGTACCTGCACGTGCTGGGCTTCCCGTTGTCGCTGCGGCTGATGACCGCGCCGGAGTTCCCCATCCCGCTGACCGGGGTGGTGCACGTGGCGAACCGGATCACCGTGCACCGGCCGGTCGAGGTCGGCGAGACGGTGGACTTCCGCACGTACGCCGAGAACCTGCGCCCGCACGATCGGGGCCGGCAGCTCGACGTGGTGCTGGTCGGCTCGGTCGACGGGGAGGAGGTCTGGCGGGGCGTCTCGACGTACCTCGGGAAGCAGCGAACCCCCGGCGGCGGCCCGCGGCCCGACCGGGGTGACCCCCCGACCCCGCCGGCCGCCTCGGCGCACTGGCGGGTGACCCCCCGGGTGGGCACCGACTACGCGCGGGTCTCCGGCGACCACAACCCGATCCACACGTCCCGGCTGGGCGCGCGGTTGTTCGGCTTCCCGCGCCCCATCGCGCACGGCATGTGGAGCAAGGCGCGCTGCCTGGCCGCGCTGGAGAGCCGGCTGCCGGAGTCCTACACGGTGGAGGTGGCGTTCAAGCTGCCGGTGGCACTGCCGTCCACGGTGGCCTTCAGCGCCACGGCCACGGGCGGAACCTGGGACTTCGCGCTGCACGACGCGCGGCGGGGCCGGCCGCATCTGGTGGGCACCGTCCGCTGAGGAGAGAGGGGCTTGAGGTCCCCTCTTTCGTGCGCTAAGTTGTTCTCAGATTGAGTTGTTCTCAAGATGAGAGAGACGGGACGCCGTGAACGAGCAGGACTTCCTGGCCGCGTACGAGCCCCGGGACTACCCGGCGGTCGCCGTCACCGTCGACGTGGTGGCGCTGACCATCCGCGAGGGCGCGCTGCACGTGCTGCTGATCCGCCGCGCCGCCCCGCCCTACGCGGGTCACTGGGCGCTGCCCGGCGGCTTCGTCCGCCCCGACGAGGACCTGGCCACCGGCGCCCGGCGCGAGCTGGCCGAGGAGACCGGGCTCGGCGGCGAGCGCCTGCGCCGCGTCCACCTGGAGCAGCTCGCCACCTACGGTGGGCCCGACCGGGACCCCCGGATGCGGGTGGTCTCGGTCGCCCACCTGGCCTTCGCCCCCGACCTGCCCGACCCGGTCGCCGACACCGACGCCGACGACGCCGTCTGGCTGCCGGTGACCGCCCTGACGAGCCGGCAGCTCGCCTTCGACCACGGCCGGATCATCGACGACGGGCTGGAGCGGGCCCGGTCCAAGCTGGAGTACACGCCACTGGCCACCCGCTTCCTCGAACCCGAGTTCACCATCACCGAGCTGCGGGCCGTCTACGAGACGGTCTGGGGGCACCCGCTGCACGCCGGGAACTTCCACCGCAAGGTGCTGTCCGTGCCCGGCTTCGTGGAGAGCACCGGCGCCAGCACCGAACGCGGCGGCGCGCGCGGCGGGCCCCGGGCCAAGCTCTACCGGGCCGGCGACGCCCGGCTCCTCCACCCGGCGCTCCTGCGCCCCGCCCGGGAGGAGACGGTGCGGTGAGGACCGAGGAGGCCATCCGGCTGGTCACCGCCGCGCGCGGCGACGCCGACCTGTTCGGCACCGACGCGCCGGCCCGCCGCTACCGCGAGCTGGTCACGGCCCTGCACCCCGACCGGCTCGGCGCGCTCGACCCGGGGGTACGCGCCGCCGCCACCGAAGCGCTGATGACGGTGACCGCCCGCTGGCGGGGCGACCGCGGCGCCCGACTCGGTGACTACGCGCTGCGCCGGATCGCGTACGCCGGGGATCTGGCCGACCTCTACGACGTCGGGCGGGACCGGCTGCTCAAGCTGCCCCGCGACCCGGCCGACAACGACCTGATGGCCCGCGAGGCGCGCGCCCTGCGGCGGATCGCCGAGCGGGGCGACCCGAGGCACCTGCCCTACGTACCCCGGCTCGTCGAGCACCTGCCCGTCCGGGACCCGGTGACCGGCGCGGAACGGCTGGTCAACGTGGTGGCCGCGGCACCGGGGCTGCACAGCCTCGACGAGGTGCGCCGGGCGTACCCGGACGGGGTGGACCCCCGCGACGCGGCCTGGATGTGGCGGCGGCTGCTGGTCGCCCTCGGCCTGGCCCACCGGGCCGGGGTGGTGCACGGCGCGGTGCTCCCCCGGCACGTGCTGATCGAGCCGGACGCGCACGGCCTGGTCCTGGTCGACTGGTGCTTCTCCGCCGAGCCCGGCGCGACCGTCCCGGCGCTGGCCCCCGGCCACGAGGAGTGGTACCCGGCCGAGGTGACCGCGCGGCGGCCCGCCGGCCCGGGCACCGACCTGGCCATGGCCGCCCACTGCATGACCTGGCTGATGGCCGACGGGGCCCCGCGCGACCTGCGCGCCTTCGCGGCCGGCTGCCGACGCCCGAAGCTCGCCGCGCGCCCCGACGACGCCTGGCGGCTGCTCGGCGAACTCGACGAGGTGCTGGAGTGCCTCTTCGGCCCCCGCACCTTCCGCCCCTTCACCCTCAATCCCTAGGGAGGCTGCCATGGGCAGCGGAATCTGGTCCACCGACGTGTACGACGCCGCCGACCGCTACCGGCGGGCCACCGGCGCGAGCGCCTTCTCCTACAGCGACAGCGGGGCCCGCACGGTGCACCCCGCGCTCGACCCGCGCGGCGCGGTCCGGGAGAGCCGCGACTCGGCCGAGCACCCGCGGTCGACGCCCATCGCGGTGCTCTTCGACGTGACCGGCTCGATGGGGCACGTGCCCCGCGTGCTCCAAAGCAAGCTGCCGCAGCTGCTCGGCCTGCTGCTCCGCCAGGGGTACGCCCCCGACCCGCAGATCCTGTTCGGCGCCATCGGCGACGCCACCTGCGACCGGGTGCCGTTGCAGATCGGCCAGTTCGAGTCCGACAACCGGATGGACGACGACCTCGGCCGGATCGTGCTGGAGGGCGGCGGTGGCGGCCAGATGACCGAGTCGTACGAGCTGGCGCTGTACTTCATGGCCCGGCACACGGTCACCGACAGCTGGGCGAAGCGGGGGCGGCGCGGCTACCTGTTCATCATCGGCGACGAGCTGGCGTACCCCCGGGTCGACCGGCGGCAGGTGGCCCGGCTGATCGGCGACGACCTGCGCGAGGACGTGCCGCTGCGGCAGATCGTCGACGAGGTGACCCGGCACTGGGACACCTACTACCTGCTGCCCGCCGGCAGCGCGTACGCGGGCAGCCGCAGGGTGCTCGACTTCTGGCGCGACCTGCTCGGGCAGCACGCCGTCGAGCTGGACGACCTCGACGCGGTCTGCGAGACCATCGCACTCACCGTCGGCCTCGGCGAGCAGGCCGTCGACCTGGACACCGGGCTGCGCGACCTGGACCGGGCCGGGTCGACGGCAGGCGCGACCGTCTCCCGGGCGCTCGCCCGCCTCGGCGGCGACCGGCGCACGGTGGCCACGCTGCCGTTCGCCCCGACCGACGGCAGCGGGGTCACCCGGCTGTGAGGCACGTGATGGTGGTCGACCTCGGCTACGGCGACGCCGGCAAGGGCACCGTCGTCGACTGGCTCTGCGCGAGCCGGCCGGTGCACACGGTCGTCCGGTTCAACGGGGGCGCGCAGGCGGCACACAACGTCGTGCTGCGCGACGGGCGGCACCACACGTTCGCGCAGTTCGGCTCCGGGACGTTCCGCCCCGGCGTCGGGACGCACCTGTCGCGGCACGTGGTGGTGGACCCGCTGGCGCTGGCCGCCGAGGCCGACCACCTCACCGCGGTCGGGGTGCCCGACGCGCTCGACCGGCTGACCGTGGACGGGGAGGCGCTGCTGGCCACCCCGTACCACCGGGCCGCCAACCGGGCGCGGGAGATCGCCCGGGGAGCCGACCGGCACGGCTCCTGCGGGCTGGGGGTGGGCGAGGCGGTCGCGTGCGGCCTCGCCCACCCCGACGAGGCGCCCCGGGTGGCGGACTGCCGCCGTCCGGGGGTGCTGCGCCGGCGGCTCACGGCGCTGCGAGACCGGCTCACCGCCGAACTCGGCCCGCTCGACGCCCCGCCCGTCGAGGACTGCCTGCCCGGGTACGCCGGATTCGCCGGCCGGGTGGCGATCGTCGACCGGACGTGGCTGTCCGGGGCCCTCCGGGCGGGGACCTGCGTCTTCGAGGGGGCGCAGGGCGTGCTGCTGGACGAGTGGCACGGCTTCCACCCGTACACCACGTGGAGCACCACCACCTTCGCCAACGCGGAGGCACTGCTCGCCGAGGCCGGGCTGGCCGGGAGCGCGCAGCGGCTCGGCGTGCTGCGGGTGACCACCACCCGGCACGGCCCCGGGCCGCTGGTCACCGAGGACCCGGCGCTGCCGTTCACCGACCCCCGCAACCCGACCAACCCGTGGCAGGGCCGGTTCCGGTTCGGCCACTTCGACGCGGTCGCCCACCGCTACGCGCAGGAGGTGGCGGGCGGGGTCGACGGGCTGGCCCTCACCCACCTCGACCTGGCCGGTCCGGGCCTGCGGATCTGCCGCCGCTACGACACCGCCGACCGGCTCGTCCCGGGCCCGGCCGGCGACCTGGACCGCCAGGCCGCGCTCACGGCCCGGCTGCTCCGGGCCCGCCCGGTGCTCGACGAGGCGCCCGTCGACTGGCCGGCGGCGGTGGCGGCCGAGCTGGGCGCGCCGGTGCTGCTCACCTCGCACGGGCCGACCGCCGAGGACAAGCTGCCCGCCCTCGCCGGAGCCGTTTCCGCACCCCGCTGACACCCCACCACCGAGCATGGGTGCATGGGGGACGTGCTCGACCTGCTGCACCAGACGGTGACCTCGCCGTGGGCGTACCTGGTGATCATCGTGGTCACCGCGGTCGACGCGTTCTTCCCGGCGGTGCCGGGCGAGACCGTGGCGATCACCGCCGGGGTCTTCGCGGCCGGCGGGGAGCCGAACGTGGTCGGCGTCATCGTGGCCGCCGCCGTCGGCGCACTGCTCGGCGACAACATCTCCTACGCCATCGGTCGCGGCGGGGGTGCGCGCCGGCTGGCCCGGCTGCCCGTCGACAGCCGGCGTCGGGCGACCTCCGAGTGGGCCCGCCGGGCGGTCGACCGGCGCGGCGGCGTCATCCTGACCACCTCCCGGTACGTCCCGGGCGGCCGGACCGCGGTCACCCTGACCATGGGCGCGGTCCGCTACCCGTTCCGCTCCTTCCTCATGTACGACGCGCTGGCCTGCGGCACCTGGGGCACCTACTGCGGCCTGCTCGGCTACTTCGGCGGGCTGGCCTTCGCGCACAACCCGGCCCAGGGCCTGCTCGCCGGGGTCGGCATCTCGGTGGCCGTCACCGGCCTGTTCGAGGCCGCCCGCTGGGCCCGCCGCCGCGCCCGCGCCCGGGCCGCCGCCCGCCACTGACCCGGCGCCTGGCGTTCCGGCGGATCAGCGCGCCGCGCTGGTGCCCTCGCCCAGGTATGCGGCGAGACTCCCGGCGTCGTGCGCCATGCCGTAGCCGCCGACCAGGAGACCGAAGTTGGCGAACGGGTGCCCCCCGATCAGCCAGGTGCCGGGCGAGGCGGCGAGGGCCTCCGCGAGCCTCCGCTGCCGGTCGGTCAGCGCCGCCGCCGGCGTGCCGGCGGGCAGCGGACCGTCCGGGAACGCCAGCCGCAGCGCCTGCTCGACCACCGGCAGCGCCGGGATACCGGAAACGGCCGGAATCCGGGCCACCAGGACGTCGAAACCCTGGTCCGCGTGCCGGGGACCGATCTGGCGCAGTGCCAGGCCGGCGTAACCGGCGAGGTCCCCGTCGAGGAAGGGCACACCCGTCGGCCCCTCGGGCGCACCCGCGGCCCAGGCCATCAGCTCGTCGACGGCCGTCTGGTCCGCCGCCGCGCCGAGCACCCGTGCGCGGCCCACCGCCGCACCCCAGCGGACCGTCGGCCGCGGATCGGTGAGCAGCGCGGCATCGGGCGCCACGCCGAGCAGGCCGGTCGCCGCGAGCGCGGTGCCGACCACCGGAGGGAGTTCGGTGTCCGGGTCGGCCGCCACGACCGCCGCCAGCGCCGGGACGCTGCCCGCCGCCTCCTCGGGGAACCAGGCGAGCGCGTACGCCGCGCAGGCGCGCAGCGCCGGCTCCGGGCGGGTGAGCAGCGCACGGAAGAGGGGTACGCCCGCGCGCACCGCGTCGTAGGCGGCCAGCTCGACGTACGCGTACAGCCGCTCCTGGTCGGCCTCGGTGAGCGACTCGAGGTAGGCGTAGTCGCCCTCGTCCTCGTCGTAGGCGTCGTCACCGGGCCGGGGCCCCGCCGCCAACAGCGCCTCCCCACCCGCCGCCCGGCCGCGCCAGTCGGCCAGGGGCAGGCCGTCGGGGAGCCAGCTCTCGTCGTAGCCGATCGCGATCGCGACAAGGAGTTCCAGCAGCTCGGCCGGCTCCCCGGTGCGCGGGTCGGCGAGCAGTTCCAGCAGGAAGGGCACCGCGTACGCGGTCGCCTCGTAGCGGCTGCCCTGGTGGAAAATGTTGCCGTAGAGCTCGTACCGGGCGCGTGCCCGCTCGCCAGGGTCGGCCGAGGCGAGAGCGCGCAGCTGCCCCGGCACGTCGTCCGCCGGGCCGTACGCGTGGCTCAGCCGCGACCAGTCGATCTCGTCGATTCCGTTCAGCACGGCGCGATCATGATGGTGCACACCGACAGTTTCACTCGTCCAGCAGGTCGGCGTCGTGGACCAGGATGGCGAGCTGGACGCGGTTGGCCACGTCGAGCTTGGCCAGCGCGCGGCTGACGTGGGTCTTCACCGTGGCCTCGCTCGTGCCGAGCCGGCGGGCCACGTCGGCGTTCGCATCGCCGCGGGCCACCTCCCGGACGATCGCCGCCTCCCGGTCGGTGAGGCGGGCCAGCCGCTGCCGGGCGGCCTCCCGCCGGGCCGGGCCGCGCTCCGCGAACGAGCTGATCAACCGCCGGGTCACCGTCGGGGCGAGCATGGCGTTGCCGGCCGCGACGGTCCGCACGGCGGCGGCGAGTTCCCGGGGCGGGGTGTCCTTGAGCAGGAAACCGACCGCGCCGGCGCGCAGCGCGCCGTGCACGTACTCGTCCTGGTCGAAGGTGGTGAGCATGACGACCTTCGGGCCCGCGGCGACGATCAGCGGCGCGGCGGTCAGCCCGTCGGTGCCGGGCATCCGCACGTCCAGCAGCACCACGTCGGGCCGCAGCCGTACGGCGGCGGCCAGCGCCTCGGCCCCGTCGGCCGCCTCGCCCACCACCGCGATGTCGGGTGCGGCCTCCAAGATCAGCCGCAGGCCGGCCCGGACCAACTGCTCGTCGTCGGCGATCACGGTGCGGATCATGTGGGGTCCTCCATCGGCACCAGCGCCCGCAGCAGGAAACCGCCGTCGTCGGTCGGGCCGGCCGACAGCCGCCCGCCGGCCAGTTCGACCCGCTCGCGGAGCCCCACCAGGCCGAGCCCCGCGCCGGGCAGGGGGGTGCCGGGCCGGGCGGACGGCCCGTTGCGGACGGCGGCCTCGATCCCGTCGGGCAGGTGCCGCAGGCGGACGGTGACCGCCGCGGCCGGGGCGTGCTTGCGGACGTTGGTCAGCCCTTCCTGGACGACCCGGTGCACGGTCCGGGCCACCCCGCCGGGCACCGGCCCGGGCGTGCCCTCGTCCCGCCGGTCCACCCGCAGGCCGGCCGCCCGCGACTCCCGGACCAGCTCGTCGACCGCGTCCAGGCCGGTGGCGGGGAGCGGCGTGCCGTCGCCGGCCCGCCGGCGCAGCACGCCCAGCACCTCGCGCAGGTCGGTGAGGGCCGCGCGGCCGGTGGCGCGGATCAGGGCGGCCGCCTCGACGGTGGCCGGCTCGGCGGCGGTCACCTCCAGCGCCCCGGCGTGCACCACCATGAGCGAGACCCGGTGCGCCACCACGTCGTGCATCTCGCGGGCGATCCGGGCCCGCTCCTCGGCGCGCACCCGGTCGGCGCGCGCCTCCTGCTCGCGTTCCAGGCGTTCGGCGCGGTCCCGCAGGGCGGCCAGCGTGTCCCGCCGGGCGCCGATCCACAGGCCGGCGACCAGCGGGAAGACCACCACCCAGGCGAAGAGCGCCACGGCGTTGGCGCCGGTGGCGGTGGTGAGCCGGCGCTCACCGCCGACCGCGACGCCGACGGCCACCCCGAGCAGGGCGACCACTCCCGCACCGAGCAGGTACGCGGCGAGACGCCGGCCGCGCAGCGCCACCCCCGCCCGCCAGGAGGCCAGGACGGCGGCCGGCGAGGCGGCCAGGACGAGCCAGCCGACCGCCGCCGCGGCGACCAGCGGCCAGCGGCGTGGCGCGACGGCGGCGGCGCCCGAGGCCAGCGCCACGACCAGCACCAGCAGGCGGGGCAGCGGCGAGCGGACGCCCAGGGCGCCGGTGGCCGACGCCCAGGTGCCGGCGGCCACCAGCACGGCGAGCAGGAGCGGCGTGTGCCGCTCGGCCCGCCGCAGCAGGGCGGCGAGGGTGGTCACCCGGCGAGCCTAGGCCGGGCGGGCGCGCGACGGGGCGTACCTCCGGGAGGGTTGGGGGCCGACCCCGACGGCCCGTCGGGGTACGACGCGACGAAAGTGACAGTCGCCGGGCGACCGACGGCAGATGGCCGGAAGGGCCGGCGCGACCAGCATCGGGGCCATGGATTCCGTGCTCGACCTGCTCCACCAGACCATGTCCTCGCCCTGGGTCTACCTGGCGCTGTTCGCCGTCGCGGTGGTCGACGGCTTCTTCCCGGTGGTGCCGAGCGAGACCGCCGTGATCACGGCCGGGGTGTTCGCCGCGACCGGCCAGCCCGACCTGCCGCTGGTGGTCGTGGTGGCCGCGCTCGGCGCGCTCGTCGGCGACCACGTGTCGTACGCGATCGGCCGCCACGGCGGCGGCCGGCTGCTGGCCCGGCTCCCGGCGGCCGTCCCCGCCCCCGAGGTGGCGGGCCGGAGCGGTCGTGGCAGCCGGCGGCGGGCCGCGCTGGAGCGGGCCCGGCGGGGCATCGCGGCCCGCGGCGGGCTGATCCTCGTCGTGGCCCGCTACGTCCCGGGTGGACGGACGGCGGTCACCCTGACCATGGGGGTGGTCCGGTTTCCCCGGCGGCGGTTCCTGCTCTTCGACGCGCTGGCCGCCGTGTCCTGGGCGATCTACTCGGCGCTGGTCGGCTACCTGGGTGGGCTCGCCTTCGAGCGGGACCCGGTCCGCGGGCTGCTGCTCGGACTGGGGCTGGCGCTGACCCTGACCGCCGTCGTGGAGACGGTGCGCTGGGCGCGCGGCCGGCGGGTGCGGGCCCGGGTCAGCCGGCCGGCGGGTGCCAGGTGACGCCGCGCAGCAGCTGGTCGGCGCCGAGCCAGGCCACGTTCATCATCCGGGTGGCGGTCTTCTCCGGGTCCGCCTCCGGGTGGTCGGCCAGCCAGTCGGCCAACGACTCGGTCGCGCCCACCAGGGCGTACGCGACGACCTCGAGGTCGGTGGCGCCGACCTCGCGGCCCTGGGCGCGCAGCGCGTGGTCGAGCATGCCGGCGACCACCTCGACCAGCCGGCCGCGCATGGTGGCCAGCTCGGCGGCGAACGGCTGCTCGCCGCGGGCCTGCCGGTAGAGCACCGCCCACCCGTCCCGGTGCGCGCCGACGAAGCCGAAGAAGGCGCGCAGCCCGCGCCAGAGCCGCTCGTCGGCGGGGAGGTCGGGGGCGGCCGCCCCGGCGATGGCCTCCATCATCCGGGTGCCCTCCCGGTGCAGGCAGGCGACGAAGAGCTCCTCCTTCGTGCCCAGGTACGCGTAGACCATCGGCTTGGAGATGCCGGCGTCGTCGGCGATCTCGTCCATGCTGGCCGCGTGGAAGCCCCGGCGGGAGAAGACCTTGACCGCCGCGTCGAGCATCTGCTGCTCGCGCACGGCGCGGGGGAGGCGCTTGAAGGTCGGTGTGCTGGACACTCTTGCGAGCATACCTACTCGTGCGTAGGGTTACGCCTGAGTAACCAAAGTCGGCTCGCCCGAGAGGTGCATCCCCCTATGAGTGACTTCGACCCGGCCAACTTCGCGAACGTCGGCCCGAAGGAGTTCGCGCAGCTGGTCAAGTCCACCCCCGACGACAAGCTCGCCGAGATCATGTCCGGCGACCTGCGCGGCAAGATCCTCAGCGAGGTCTTCAACCGGATGCCGACGCTGTTCCGGGCCGACCGGGCCGGCTCCACCAACGCGGTCATCCACTGGAACATCACCGGCCGCCCCGACGGTGGCACCGACACCTACGAGATCGTCATCGAGAACGGCACCTGCACCGTCTCGGAGACCCCGACCCGGGACCCGAAGCTCAGCCTCACCATGGGCCCGGTCGAGTTCCTGAAGATCGTCTCCGGTGGCGGCAACCCGGTCATGATGTTCATGACCGGCAAGCTGAAGGCCAAGGGCGACCTGGGCCTCGCCGCCAACATCGCCAACCTGTTCGACATCCCCAAGGCCTGACATGGCCGAGTTCTCGCTCGACCTGAACGAGGAACAGCGGGACCTTCGCGACTGGGTGCACGGCTTCGCCGCCGAGGTCGTGCGCCCGGCCGCGGCCGAGTGGGACGCCCGGGAGGAGACGCCCTGGCCGATCATCCAGGAGGCGGCGAAGGTCGGCCTGTACGGCTTCGAGTTCCTCGCCACCTGCTGGGCCGACCCCACCGGGCTCTCCCTGCCGATCGCCAGCGAGGAGCTGTTCTGGGGTGACGCCGGCATCGGCCTGAGCATCTTCGGCACCTCGCTGGCCGTCGCCGCCATCTACGGCGCCGGCACCCCCGACCAGCTCGTCGAGTGGGTGCCGCAGTGCTTCGGCGACGTCGACCAGCCGGCGGTCGCCGCGTTCTGCACCACCGAGCCGGAGGCCGGCTCCGACGTCGGGTCGATGCGCTCCCGCGCGGTCTACGACGAGGCCACCGACGAGTGGGTGCTGAACGGGCAGAAGGCGTACGCCACCAACGGCGGCATCGCCGGCGTGCACGTGGTCACCGCCTCGATCGAGCCCGACCTGGGCTCGCGGGGGCAGGCCGCGTTCGTCGTGCCGCCCGGCACGCCCGGGCTCACCGCCACCCGCAAGCTGCGCAAGCTCGGGCTGCGCGCCTCGCACACCGCCGACGTCTTCCTCGACGACGTCCGGGTCCCGGGGCGCTGCCTGCTCGGCGGCAAGGAGGCGCTCGACGAGCGGCTGGCCCGCGCCCGCACCGGCCAGCGGGCCTCCGGCCAGGCGGCGATGCGCACGTTCGAACTGTCCCGCCCGACCGTCGGCGCGCAGGCGCTCGGCGTGGCCCGCGCCGCGTACGAGTACGCCCTCGACTACGCCAAGGAACGGGTCCAGTTCGGACGGCCGATCATCGAGAACCAGGCGGTCGCGTTCGCGCTCGCCGACATGAAGATGGAGATCGACGCGGCCCGGTTGCTGGTCTGGCGGGCCTCCTGGATGGGCCGCAACAACCGGCCGTTCACGGCGGGCGAGGGCTCGATGTCCAAGCTCAAGGCCGGCGAGGTGGCCGTGTCCGTCACCGACCGGGCGGTCCAGCTCCTCGGCGGCGCCGGCTTCCTGCGCGACCACCCGGTCGAGCGGTGGTACCGGGACGCCAAGATCTACACCATCTTCGAGGGCACCTCCGAGATCCAGCGGCTGGTCATCTCCCGGGCCATCTCCGGCATGCAGATCCGCTGATCCCCGGCGGACCCCGACCCGACCCGCGACGGCACCGCCGTGCCGGGCGTACCGCCGTCGCGGGTCGGGCCGCCGGTCCACGTTCCGGATCCCGTCGGCTGGGCAACTGATCACGTGAGCTGGGCGCCGCGCCGCGGCGCGTGCATGATCGGAAGAACACGAACGCGAAGGAGGGTTGCGACTTGGACCTGCCGTTCATCGTCGCCACGCTGACCCGACGCGGACTGCTCAACCCGGGCCGCCCCATCCGGGTGGCCTCCCAACTCAACGCCCTGCGCCGGTGGGGCTGGAGCCTGGCCGGTGAGCTGCGCCAGGCCGCCGCGCGCGACCCCGGGCGGACCGCCGTCGTCGACGAGCACGGCGCCTCGCTGACGTACCAGGAGCTGCTGGACCGGTCGGAACGGCTGGCCCGGTCGCTGCGGGCCGGGCTCGGCGTGCAGTCCGGCGACCGGGTGGGCGTGCTCTGCCGCAACCACCACGGCCTCATCGAGGCGATCGTCGCCGCCATGCTGCTCGGCGCCGACGCCGTACTGGTCAACACCGGCCTCTCCGCGGCACAGCTGGCCACCGTGGCCGAGGAGCAGGGCCTGCGCGTGCTGGTGCACGACGCCGAGTTCGCCGAGCGGGTCCTCGGCCTTCCCGCCGACCTGCACCGGGTCGACGAGCGCCGCCAGGAGGAGCTGATCGCCGGCGCGCTGCCCGGAGACCAGCTCAAACCGCCGGACCGGGACGGCCGCACGATCGTGCTCACCTCCGGCACCACGGGCGCGCCCAAGGGCGCCCGCCGGCCGACACCGCACGGCTTCGGCCCGCTGGTGTCCATCATCGACCGGATCCCGCTGCACGTGCACGACACCGTGCTGATCGCCGCGCCGATCTTCCACACCTGGGGGTACGCCGCCCTCCAGGTGTCGTTCGCGCTCCGCGCCACGATCGTGCTGCACCGGCGGTTCGACCCGGTTGCCACGCTCGCCGCCCTGGCCGGGCAGCCCTGCGACGCGCTCTTCGCCGTACCGGTGATGCTGCAACGGCTCATGGAGGCGCCGCCCCCCGAGCGCCGGCCACCGCTCAAGGTGGTGGCGGTCAGCGGGTCCGCCCTTCCGGGCGGCCTGGCCACCGCCTTCATGGACCGCTTCGGCGACGTCCTCCACAACCTCTACGGCTCGACCGAGGTCTCCTGGGCCTCCATCGCCGGCCCGGCCGAACTGCGCGCGGCCCCCACCACGGCGGGCCGCCCGCCGCACGGCACCCGCGTGGAGATCGTGGACGACGCCGGCGAACCGGTCCGGGACGGACAGGTCGGCCGGATCTTCGTGGGCAACGAGATGCTCTTCGAGGGCTACACCTCGGGGGACGGCCGGGAGCGCCGCGACGGCCTGCTGGACACCGGCGACCTGGGCCGGATGAACCCGGAAGGGCTCCTCTTCGTCGACGGCCGGGCCGACGACATGATCGTCTCCGGTGGGGAGAACGTCTTCCCGTCCGAGGTGGAGGATCTGATCGCCCGGCTGCCGCAGGTCCGCGAGGTCGCCGTGATCGGCGTCCCGGACCCGGAGTACGGCCAGCGGCTGGCCGCCTTCCTGGCCCTGCACCCGGGTGAGGCGCTCGACCCCGAGGCGGTCCGCGAGTACGTCCGGCACTACCTGGCCCGCTTCTCCGTGCCGAGGGACGTGGTGTTCGTGAGGTACCTGCCGCGCAACGCCACCGGCAAGGTGCTCGGCCGCGAACTCCGCCGCTACTACGCCTGAGCGGTCCGACAGGGGACAGACGGGGCCACCCCGCCGGTGGTACTTTCCGTGCGCCGGCTGCCCCGGCAGCGACTCTCATCCCCTCCGGGAGCTGCGCATGGTGCGACTCCGTCGGCGCTGGGCCCTCGGCCTCCTCCTCGGTGGCGTCTCCGCCAGCGCGCTCGGCGCCGGCGAGCCCGTGCTGAGCCAGCGCCGCACCGGCCCGCCCACCCGCCGACAGACCCCACCCGTCCAGGTGGAGAACCGCGCGGCGGGCGAGCCCTGGTGGCCGCGGGGCGACATCCGGTCCGCCGACGACCGGCAACGGCAGATCCAGGGGTACGCCTCGACCACCAGCCTCGCCCCCGGCGAGTCCGTCGACTTCCACGTCGCGGTCAACCCGGCCCGCCCCTTCCGGATCACCGTCCACCGGCTCGGCTGGTACGCCGGCGCCGGCGCCCGGACCATGCTGACCAGCCCGGAACTCGACGGCACGCCGCAGCCGGTGCCGCCCGCCGACCCGGCCACCGGGGCGATCGCCTGCCGCTGGCCGGTGTCCTGGACGCTGCGCATCCCCGAGGACTGGACCTCCGGCCTCTACCAGGCGGTCTTCACCTCCGCCGACGGCTGGCGCGCGTGCACCCCGTTCGTGGTGCGCGACGACCGGCGGGCCGCCGCGCTGTGCGTCGTGCTGCCGGTGACCACCTGGCAGGCGTACAACCAGTGGCCGCTGGACCGGCGGGCCGGCAAGAGCCTCTACAACGGCTACTCGGCAGGCGGGCGGCGCACCCCGGCCCTGCGCGCGCGGGAGGTCTCCTTCGACCGCCCGTACGCCGACGCGGGCCAGCCGACCCAGTTCAGCCGGGACCAGGACGCCGTCCAGTGGCTGGAGCGCAAGGGCTACGACGTCAGCTACGCGACCAGCTTCGACCTGCACTCGGGGCGGCTCGACCCGTCCCGGCACCGCGGGCTGGTGTTCTGCGGGCACGACGAGTACTGGTCGGCGGAGATGCGCCGGGCCGCCGAGGCCGGGCTGGCCGGCGGCACCAGCCTCGCCTTCCTCGGCGCCAACAGCGTCTACTGGCACATCCGGGTGCGCCCCTCGGCCGACGGCCGCCCGGAGCGGATCGTCGCCTGCGCCAAGACCACCCCCGACCCCGGCGAGGACGCCGCCGGGCCGACCGTGACCTGGCGTGACCTCGACATCCCCGAGCAGGCCCTGCTCGGCGTCCAGTACAACGGCATCGTCGCCGCCCCGCAGCCGCTGGTGGTCCGGTCCGCCGGGCACTGGGTGTGGGCCGGCACCGGCGTGGCCGACGGCGACCGGATCCCCGGCGTCGTCCAGGGCGAGGCGGACGGCGTCAACTCCGCCGCCGCCCGACCCTTCGGGCTCGGCGAAACCCTGCTCAGCGGATCGCCGTACCCGGCCCGGCAGGGCGGGCGGCGGACGCAGAGCACCCACGTCTACGAGACACCCCACGGCGCGGTGGTCTTCGCCACCGGCACGCTCGGCTGGACGATGGCGCTGAACCGGCGCGGGCACCGCGACGAGCGGATCGAACGGGCCACCGCCAACGTGCTCGACCGGATGGTCGGCCGCACGCCCGTCCGCCCGGCGTCCCCGGGCGGAACCGGCATGGAGACGGCGGGCCAGCCGGCGGTCGCGCCCGGCGCGACGAACCGCTGACGACCGGGCCAGCGGCCCGGCCCCGATCAGGCGGGAAGGTCGATCCGGCCCTCCACCGCGGCCGCGGCGATGTCGGAGCGGTGGTGCGAGCCGGCCAGCTCGATGCCGCGTACCAGCTCGTAGGCGGCGTCCCGTGCGGCGGCCAGGGTCGGGCCGGTGGCCGTACCGCAGAGGACCCGGCCCCCGGCGGAGCGCAGGCTCCCGTCGGGGTCACGGCGGGTGCCGGCGTGGATGACCCCGGCGCGGTCCGCGCCGGTGATCACATCGCCGGTACGCGGCGCCGCCGGATAGCCCTCGGCCGCCACCACGACGGTGACCGCCGCGCCGTCGCGCCAGCGCAGCGGCGGGTGCGCGGCCAGCGTGCCGGAGGCGGCGGCGTGCAGCAGACCGGCCAGGGGCGTCTCCAGCAGGGCGAGCACCACCTGGGTCTCCGGGTCGCCGAAGCGGGCGTTGAACTCGATCACGCGCGGGCCGGCGGCGGTGATCGCCAGGCCCACGTAGAGCAGGCCGGCGAACGGGGTGCCCCGGCGGCGCAGCTCGGCCAGCGTCGGGTGCACGACGTCGCGCATCACCTCGTCGACCAGGCCGGGCGGGGCCCAGGGCAGCGGCGCGTACGCGCCCATGCCGCCCGTGTTCGGCCCGGTGTCGCCGTCGCCGACACGCTTGAAATCCTGGGCGGGCAGCAGCGGCACGGCGGCCTCGCCGTCGGTGACCACGAAAAGGGAGACCTCCGGACCGGCCAGGTACTCCTCGATCACCACCCGGCCGCACTCCTCGGCGTGCCGCTCGGCGGCGGCGCGGTCATCGGTCACCACGACGCCCTTGCCGGCGGCCAGCCCGTCGTTCTTCACCACGTACGGGGCGCCGAACTCGTCGAGCGCCCGGCCGACGCTCTCCGCGTCGGCGCACGTGTACGCCCGGGCGGTCGGCACGCCGGCCGCGGTCATCACATCCTTGGCGAAGGTCTTCGAGCCCTCCAGCCGGGCCGCCTCGGCGGACGGACCGAATGCCGCGATGCCCTTGGCCCGCACCGCGTCGGCAACCCCGGCCACCAGCGGCGCCTCCGGCCCGATCACCACCAGATCCGCCGCCACCTCGACGGCGAGCGCCGCCACCGACGCCGGATCGGCAGCGTTCACGTCCCGCAGCTCCGCAACGCCCGCGATCCCCGGATTACCGGGAGCCGCGACCAGCGCCGAGACAGAGGCATCGCCGGCCAGTCCGAGCGCGAGCGCATGCTCCCGCCCTCCACCACCCACAAGAAGAACCCGCACGACCCCGCATCCTACTGACCACCCCACCCCACCCCGTCGATCATGAGGTTGGCGGCAGGAAATGAGATCGAGATCGCCGCCAACCTCATGATCGACGCAGGGTTCGGGTGGTGAGGGCGCGCCGGACGACCGACGGGATGTAGTCGGGGGTCAGGGTGTCGGGCCAGGTGAAGCGGAGGATCGTCCAGCCGGCGTTCGTCAGGCGGTTCTGGCGGCGGCGGTCGTTGAAGAGGGCATCCGGGGCCGCATGCGGGGTTCTCCCGTCTGCCTCGGCGATGACCCGCCCGGCCCGCCAGCCCAGGTCGCCGATGCCGAGCAGATAACCGTCGGAGTCCCGTACCTCGATCTGGAGAGCATCCGGACGGACTCCGCCGTCGACGCAGCGCAGCCGGGTACGCGTCTCGAGCGGGGACTGCGCCCGACCGTCCGCCTCCGCGACGTAGCCCCGGGCGGCCACGGCGCCTCGCCGCCCTCTGATCAGCGCCGGGAGGGAGAGCATCTCGCCCTCGCTGATCACCCCACGGTTCAGCGCCGAGTCGAGCAACGCCACTGCCGGATAACGGCGCTCTCGCAGGATCAGCTCCGCGACGGTCCGGACCGCGGTGGTCACCGGGACACCGCCGAGCACGGTCAGCGCCTCGGCGGCGTGTTCGAGTTGGTGCAGCACGACGGCCGGCTCCTTGACGCGGGCCGGTCTGGCCGCGCGGCCGGGCAGGGCCACATGAATCGCGCCCGTGCGCGAGAATCCGCCGATCCCGTGCAACTCGGCCGCCGTCGCGAGCACGGCGTGGGCGTGCGGCCCCAGCGAGAGCACCGCCGCCCGGATCCGGCTCAGCCGCTGACCGCCACCCGTCGCGGCGGGATCGATCAGGTAGGCCGCGCGGGACAGTCGCCGCCACCGACCGAACGCCACGAGGTTGTCGATCTCATGCCGGCTGAACCCGGCCCCCAACGCCTGCTGCCGGGTCACGACGCCACCCTGCCGGGCGGCAACGCCCCCGATCACCTGCCGACGATCCACACCCCAAAGGCTCCCCGCCCCGCAGAAACCCCGAGACCCCTGTGGACAACCCACAGACCTGCTGTGGAAAACCACCCATCCCGGCGAGTTGATCATGAGGTTAGCGGCGATCTGGATCTACAAAACTGCCGCTAACTTCATGATCACCGGGGCCGGCGCGGGGTGGGGCCGGCGGCGCGGGTGGGCCTGGGTGGGTGGTTACGGGAGGAGGGGGTGGCGGAGTACGTTTTCTTCGCGGCCTGGGCCTACGCCTACGATGCTCACCTTTGTGCCGCACAGTTCTTCGATTCGGGCGATGTAGCGGCGCGCGTTCTCCGGGAGTTCCTCCTCGGTGCGTGCCTTGGTGATGTCTTCCCACCAGCCGTCGAGCTCTTCGTAGACCGGGGTGGCGTGGTGGAACTCGGTCTGCGTCATCGGCATGTCGTCGAAGCGCTTGCCGTTGATCTCGTAGCCGACGCAGATCGGCACCTTGGGCATGCCGGTCAGCACGTCCAGCTTGGTGATGACCAGGTCGGTGACGCCGTTGAGGCGGCACGCGTACCGGGCCACGACGGCGTCGAACCAGCCGGTGCGGCGTTCCCGGCCGGTGGTGGTGCCGTACTCGTGGCCGACCTTGCGCAGATGCTGGCCGTTGTCGTCGAACAGCTCGGTCGGGAACGGGCCGGAACCCACCCGGGTGGTGTACGCCTTGCTCACCGCGATGACCTTGGTGATCGCGGTCGGCGGGATGCCCGCGCCCACGCACGCCCCGCCCGCCGTCGGGTTCGACGAGGTGACGAACGGGTAGGTGCCGTGGTCCATGTCGAGCATGGTCGCCTGGGCGCCCTCGAGCAGGACCGTGTCGCCGCGGTCCAGCGCGTCCCAGAGCATGACCCGGGTCTCCGCGATGTACGGGCGCAGCCGCTCCGCGTACCGGAGGTATTCCTCGACGGTCTCGTCGACGTCGATCGCCTTGCGGTTGTAGACCTTGAACAGCAGCTGGTTCTTCTCGCGGAGCGCCAGCTCCAGCTTCTTGCGCAGGATGCCGGGGTCCAGCAGGTCCTGGAGCCGGATGCCCATCCGGGCGACCTTGTCCCCGTACGCGGGGCCGATGCCCCGGCCCGTGGTGCCGATCCGCGAGCTGCCCAGGTAGCGCTCGACCACCCGGTCCAGCGCCCGGTGGTGCGGCATGATGAGGTGCGCGTCACCCGAGATCCGCAGCCGGGACACGTCCACGCCCCGCTCGGCGAGACCGTCGATCTCCTCCAGCAGCACCTTCGGGTCGACCACGACGCCGTTGCCGATGATGATCATCGCGCTCGGTGACAGCGCGCCGGACGGCATGAGGTGCAGCGCGTACTTCTGGCCGTCCGGGGTGATCACCGTGTGGCCGGCGTTGTTGCCGCCGGAGTAGCGCACGACGTAGTCGACCCGCTCACCCAGCAGGTCGGTAACCTTGCCCTTGCCCTCGTCGCCCCACTGAGCGCCGATGAGCACGATCGCTGGCATCTTTTCCGCCTCCAGAAGGCTCGGGTGCCAGGTGGCGACCGGTCGGCGAGCCCGGGGTGTCAGGCTAACAAGTAGTGACGGTGGGACCGGCAGGGGTTCGTCGAGAAGCAGGAGGCTCCTTCGTGTACGACGTGGTGCTGCTCACCCTCGGCTCGGAGCGGGACGCTCCCGGTGGAGGTTGCGGCAGCGGTGGAGCCTGCTGCGGTGGCGCCTCGGAGACGGCCGGCGAGCAGCCCGGGGAGCGCTGCGAGACGCCGCGCGTACCGGTGCTGGCCTGCGCGGACGCGCTCACCGCCCGGGGCGCCCGGGTGGAGACGGTGACCGCCCGCTCGGACGCCGAGATCGACGAGGTGCTGGCCCGCCTCGACGGCCCACCCCGCGCCGACGGCCTCACCTGGCCGGACCCCGACTCCAAGACCCGGCTGGTCGTCGCGACGGCCAGTGACGGGCAGTTGCGCGCCGTGCTGCGCCGGCTGGTCCGGCGGTACGCTCCGCCGCCCAGCCGCCGCCCCGCCGACCTGCCCGGCAACCGGACGGTGCCGGACCTGCCACCGGTCGGCGTACTCCCGCTCGACCCGGCGCGGGCCGGGACGGCGCGGGACCTGGCCGCGCAGCTCGGCCTGCCCCGCGACCCGGCGGCGGTGGCCACCGCGGTGCTGGACGGCACCGCCCGCCGGCTCGACCTGCTGCGCAACGACGGCGGCTCGGTCACGCTGGACGGCGCGCTGCTCGGCGCGGCCGACGACGCGGGCCGGCCGCTGCACTGGCGGGCCCGGGTCGAGGTCGACGGCACGGTGCTCAGCAACGGCGAGGAGCCGATCATGGCGTGCGCGATCGGCAACGCCGGCGGGTACGCGCGCCTGGACGACGTGGTGCTGCTGGCCGACCCGGACCCGTCCGACGGCCGGGTCGAGGTGGCGGTCGCCGTGCCCGTGGTCACCCGGTCCGCGCTGGGCCGGAAGAGGGTACGGCTGGAGGTGCGCCGGGCCCGTGGCCGGGCGGCGGCGGTCGTACCCCGTGACAAGAAGCTGCCCTTCCTCGACGACGGGGTCGAGGGCGAGCTGAGCCGGAAGCGGTCCTGGTGGACCGAGCCCGGCGCCTGGGCGGTCTGGACGGCCTGACCTCCGTCGATCCCCCCGCTCGGGCCACCCGGCTGACCGGACGGCCTATCCTCGGCGGGAGGAATGGGGAGGAACCGTGGTGCACGAGAACGCCGACCGGGCCCACGTGCCAGGTCAACCGCAGGTGCCGGAGCGGGACATCGAACCGCTCTGGCCGCCCGAGCAGACCGACGGGGTCGTCACCGCTCCGCCGTGGGCGGCCCCGGCCCAGCCCAACGTGGCCGCCTGGCCCGTCCCGCCGGCCTGGCCCGCGCCGTCCCCGACCGAGCCGGCGCCCGCGACGGCCGACGGCCCGGAGACCGGGGCACCGGCGGGCGAGGCCGTGCCCGCGCCCCACGCGGCGCCGGCCCCGGTCGACCTGGATCTCCCGTTCACCCTCGACCACCCGGCCCCGATCACGCCCGGGGTCCCCGCTCCTCGGGCGACCAGCCACCGGGGCGGCGCCGCCGGCCCGGATGGTGGGGACCCGGCGGTCGGTGCGGTCGGCCGGGACGGTGCCGTCGGCGCGAACGGCGCGACCGCCCCCGGCGCGAACGGCGCGACCGCCCCCGGCGCGGACGCCGCAGCCGGCGCGGACGCCGCGGCCGGCCCGCAGGCCGGTGTCGGGACGGATGCCGAGGTCGCCCCCGTGGAGGTTGCCGGCCCGGATGGCCGGTTCGGCCCAGCGACGGGCAGCGGCCCGGATGGCACCGCCGGCCCCGTCGGAGCGGCCGACACGGGCGGCGCATCCGGCCCGCCGGAGAACACCCCGGATACGTCGGCTGCGACCTCGCCGGACGCCCCGGCCGGCGCCGACGGGGCGCCCGGCGAAGCGGAATCGACCCCCGGCGAGCGTCGGGCGGAAGGCCCGCCGGCCGGCCGCCCGGAGTCCCCCTGGGCTCAGCCACCGCAGCGCTCCACCGTCGACGCACCCACGCCGCCGGCGCATCCCGGGCCGGTCCCGTCGCCCACCCAGGCCGCCGCACCGGGGACCCCGGTCCGCCCGCCCGAGCCGCCTGCCACGCCGTCGGCCCCGGCCCACCCCGTGCAGCCGGGGGCCACCGACCCGGCCCACCCCGAGGCCACCGACCCCACCCCGGTCCACCCGGGGCAACCGAACGCCACCACCCCCGTCCACCCGGGGGAGCCGAACGCCACCACCCGCGTCCACCCGGGGGAGCCGAACCCGACCGCCGCGGCGCCGGCGGCCGGCACCGCCGACCCGGCGCAGCCCGCGGTCGGGACCGCGCAGGTCGCTCCCGACGGCCCGGCCGAGGGCTCGCCGCCGCGGCTCGGGCCGTTCCCACCCTCGCCGGGCGTACCCCTCCAGCAGCCATACGGCGACGGGACGGGATACCCGCCGGGCCCGGTCGGCTACGGGCAACCGGCGCCCCAGGCCGGCCCGCCGGGCTGGTACCCGCCGGCCTGGCCCCAGCAGGCCGGCCCGCCCCCGCAGCCGGGCGCACCCCAGCAGCCGCCCGCACCGCCACAGCCCGGCCCGCACCAACCCGCGCCGCACCAGCCCGGGCCGCACCAGCCCGGGCCGCATCAAGCCGGGCCGCCGCAGCCGGCGCCGGGCGCGTACCCGGAGCAGGTCTGGACCCCGGCGAGCGGTGCCCCGCCGACGGCGGAGGACTTCGCCCGGCGGCGGCAGGCCCGGCCGGTGGACCCGGTCGCGACCATGGGCGTCCGGGCGGTGGTCAACAAGATCGGGCTGGTCCGGCTCGCGCCGGGGCGCCAGGAGCAGGAGATGCGGCGCGACATCGAGATGGTGCGCCGGAACTTCGGCGGGCTGCGCCAGGTGACCGTGGTCAACCCGAAGGGCGGCGCCGGCAAGACGGTCGCCATCCTGCTGCTCGCCATGACCTTCGGCCAGAAGCGCGGCGGGTACGTGCTGGCCTGGGACAACAACGAGACCCAGGGCACCCTCGGGATGCGGGCCCAGCAGGACTTCCACTCCCGCACGGTGCGGGACATGCTGCGGGACCTGGGCCAGTTCCAGGGGCCGCACGGCCGGGTCGGCGACCTGTCGCAGTACGTCCGCTCGCAGGGCGAGGGCATGTTCGACGTGCTCGCCTCGGACGAGTCGGCGACCGGCGGCGAGATGCTGACCGCCGCAGCGTTCGCCGAGATCCGCGAGGTGGTGAGCCGCTTCTACAAGCTGATCTTCGTGGACACCGGGAACAACGTCCGGGCGCAGAACTGGCAGGCCGCCATGGACGCCACGGACCAACTGGTGGTGACCATGTCGGCGCGCAACGACTCGGCGGAGACCGCCGCGCGGATGCTCGACCACCTGGAGCAGAGCGGCCGGCAGCGGCTGGTCCGGCAGGCCGTGACGGTGGTGTCGATGCCGCCGTCCCGGAAGGAGATCGACCTGCCGGCCATCCAGGAACACTTCGCCGCCCGGACCCGGGCGGTGCTGCTGGCGCCGTACGAGCGGCTCATCGACACCGGCGAGCCGATCCGGTACGGGCAGCTCTCCTCGGCCACCCGGGACGCCTGGCTGAAGATCGCCGCGTCGGTGGCGGAGGGGCTGTAGCGCGGGCGCGACGGCCGGCTCCCGAGCGGGAACCGGCCGTCGCCCTGCGTCAGTGGCTGGCCAGGGCGTCTCCGGCGGCCGGGTCGCAGTCCCGGAGGAACTGGGCGCAGCGGGCCGCCTCGTCCGCCTCGCCGATCTCGCCGGCCGCCCGGGAGAGCACGTAGAGGCAGCGGAGGAAGCCCCGGTTGGGCCGGTGCGACCAGGGCACCGGGCCGTGGCCCTTCCAGCCGCTGCGGCGGAGCTGGTCGAGGCCCCGGTGGTAGCCGGTGCGGGCGTACGCGTACGCCGGAATGACCTGGCCCGCGTCGAGTGCCCGCGTGGCCAGCGCCGCCCAGCCCGCGCTGTAGGTCGGGAAGCGGGCCGCGACCTCGGCGTACGCCTCGTCGGTGTCCTGCTCGGCGGCGGCCGCCAGCACGGCGTCGGCCTCTTCGTGTGCGGGGAGCAGGGTGGCCGGTGGCTCAGGCAACAGGTTCTGCATCGCCCCATTCAACCCGCTTCGCCCTGGGGTCCGCGAGGGGGTCCGCCCAGCCGGTCGGCTGAACGGCTGAGGGTTTCGTCACGCCTGCGGTGTGCCGCCCACGTACCCGCGGCCCATGCCGGTACGCGGGTTTTTCCACTACAACTACAGATCCGGAACCTCCCCAGGACCGGGTAGTGCAGGAGCCCGGCGGCCTGGCCACCGGGCTCCTGTCCGTGCTCCCCACGTTTGCCGGCTTGCCGCCCGGGGGCAGGATGGTCCGGTGCCGACCCCACCACCCGCGGACGTCATCGAGCCGCACGCCACCCGCACCGACGAGATCGAGACCCGGACCGAGTTCGACCGGCGGCTGGCCGAGGGGACCCTCGCCGGCGTGACCGTCCAGGGCCTCCGCCTCGACCTGGACCCGGTCCCCGACCTGCGCGGCGCCGAGGTCGCCGGCACGCTCTTCGTGGGCTGCCGGTTCGCCGACCGCGAGGTCGGCGCGGACCTGGTCCGCCGGGGCGCGAACGTCGTCCCACCCTTCTCCGGGCTGCCCTACCCGACGCAGCCGTCCCACCTCTACACCGCCGACGACCTGGCCGCCGGCTTCGCCGAGGGCGGGTTCGTCGGGATGTACGACACCCGGGTGTACGCGCACTTCCGGGCGCACGGCGGCGCCCTGCCCGACGTGCGGGAGGCGCTCGGCCAGCGGCTGCACGACCACGGGGTGGACAACGCCCTGGCCGACGCCACCCGCGCCTGGCTGGCGGTGCACGGGCCGCAGTCGGTGGTGGGCGTGATGGGTGGGCACGCGGTGCCGCGCGGCAGCGCCGCGTACCGGATGGCGGCCGTGCTGGGTTGGGAGCTGGCGCGGGCCGACCGGCTGGTGGTGACCGGCGGCGGCCCCGGCGTGATGGAGGCGGCGAACCTCGGCGCGTTCCTCGCGGCCTGGCCGGCGGAGGATCTGACGGCGGCGATCGACCTGCTGGCCACCGCCCCCGACTTCAACGACCACGACCGCTACACGGCCGCGGCGCTGCAGGTGCGGGCCCGGTACGCGGCCGGCCCGTCCCTGCCCACGCCCCGCCCGGCGGCGCCCGGCACCGAGTGGGCCCGCTCGGGCGGCCTGGCCATCCCCACCTGGCTGTACGGGCACGAGCCGGCGAACCTGTTCGCCGGCCGGATCGCCAAGTACTTCTCGAACGCCATCCGGGAGGACACCATCCTGCGGCTGGCCCGGGGCGGGATCGTCTTCGCACCCGGCCGGGCCGGCACGGTGCAGGAGGTGTTCCAGGCGGCCACGAAGACCTTCTACGGCACCGACGGGGCGAGCGGCGCGTACGTGTTCCTGGACCGGACCTACTGGACCGCCGAGCTGCCGGTGGAGTCGCTGCTGCGGCCGCTCTTCGCGGCCTCCCCGTTCGGCGACCTGTCGGCCACCATCCACCTCACCGACGACGCCCGCGAGGCGGCCCGGATCCTCACCGCGTGAAAGAAGGGGCCCCTGTCGACAACCGTTCGTCGACAGGGGCCCCTCCTCAGCGGGTCACTTCATCGTGGTGCCGGTGGAGCGCAGGTGCTCGCAGGCCTCGACCACGCGGGCGGCCATGCCGGCCTCGGCGGCCTTGCCCCACACGCGCGGGTCGTACATCTTCTTGTTGCCGACCTCGCCGTCGACCTTCAGCACACCGTCGTAGTTGCGGAACATGTGGTCCGCGACCGGCCGGGTGAAGGTGTACTGGGTGTCGGTGTCGATGTTCATCTTCACCACGCCGTAGTCCAGCGCCTCGCGGATCTCCGACAGCAGCGAGCCGGAACCGCCGTGGAAGACCAGGCTGAGCGGCTTGTCCTTGCCGTACTTGGCGCCCACGGCCACCTGGATGTCGTGCAGCACCGCCGGGCGGAGCTTGACGTTGCCCGGCTTGTAGACGCCGTGCACGTTGCCGAAGGTCAGTGCCGCCATGTAGCGGCCCTTCTCACCGAGGCCGAGGGCGTCGACCATGGCCAGGCCGTCCTCGACGGTGGTGTAGAGCTTCTCGTTGATGGCGTTCTCGACGCCGTCCTCCTCGCCGCCGACGACGCCGACCTCGATCTCGAGGACGATCTTGCCCTTGGCGGCCTCGGTGAGCAGCTGCTCGGCGATCTCCAGGTTCTCGGCCACCGGCACCGCCGAGCCGTCCCACATGTGCGACTGGAAGAGCGGCTCCTGGCCGTTCTTCACCCGCTCCTGCGAGATGGCCATCAGCGGGCGGACGAACTTGTCCAGCTTGTCCTTCGGGCAGTGGTCGGTGTGCAGCGCGATGTTCACCGGGTACTTCTTGGCCACCTCGTGCGCGTACGCCGCGAACGCCACCGCGCCGGTCACCATGTCCTTCACGGACGGACCGGACAGGTACTCCGCGCCACCGGTCGAGACCTGGATGATGCCGTCGCTCTCCGCGTCGGCGAAGCCCTTGAGCGCCGCGTTCAGCGTCTGCGAGGAGGTCACGTTGATCGCGGGGTACGCGTACCGGCCGGCCTTGGCCCGGTCCAGCATCTCCGCGTAAGCCTCGGGGGAAGCGATGGGCATGTCGAACGCTCCTTACTTACCGCTCTCGGCCGTGCAGGCCGCTGTCTTCCTTGGGTGCGCCGGACCGCGCTGTCCACCGCCGGAAGTATCCCGTAGGAGCGGGCGGCGGGCACAACCGACCCGGGAACCGCTCACCGCTGGTCCAGGCTGTCCGGCACCACGATCGTGATCAGCCAGCTCACCACCGCCATCACGATGGCGCCCCAGAACGCCGCCCAGAAGCCGTTCACGTGGAACGACAGATCCAGCCCGCGCGCGATCCAGTCGGTGAGCAGGAACAGCAGGGCGTTGACCACGAGCGCGAACAGACCGAGCGTGAGCAGGTAGAACACGCAGCCGATCACCTTGATGACCGGCTTCAGCAGGGCGTTGACCGCACCGAAGATGAGCGCCACCACGACCACGGTGAACACGGTGTTGAAGCCGTTGTGACCGGTCACCTCCACCCCGGGCACGATGAGCGTGGTGATCCACAGCGCGACAGCGGTGATCGCCAGCCGGATCAGGAAGCCCACGTCTCCATCCTGGCACCGGGTCCTCCCCCCGGAGGGGACAATCGCCGACTCCACCGTTCCGCCCGCCGCCGAGCGCGGGCCCGGGCCAGCCCGTACGGTGTGGTGGTGACTGTCCGCACCGAGTTCCAGGGAGGGACGATGGGTCAGCCCGAGGAGGACTTCGCCCCGAGCCACCACCTCGCTCCGGAGGAGCGGGACCCGGAGGCGGAGCCGGCCGACGCGGTCGAGCAGGCCGCCGTGGTCACCCCCGAGGAGGGCGACGGCGAGCCGCACCGGGGCCTCGAGGTCGACGACTGGGACGCCATGGAGCAGGCCCGGGTGGTCGCCGCCGACGAGGACGACTACCGCTGAGCCACGCGGGCGGGGCCGGCGCCCCGCCCGCGTCAGCGCAGGGCCGTGACCTGCTTCGGGTGGTCCGCCGTCCACTCGCCGAGCCGGTCGGCCCGCAGCGCGTCGAGGAAACCCGGGGCCAGGGCGGGGTCGAGCTGGAACCCGTACGGCAGTTCCTTCGTCGTCCCGTGGCGGACCGGCAGGCCGACCGCGACCGGCTCGGCGGTGGCCGCCGTCCCGGCCGCCGAGATCAGCGCCGGCAGGGACAGCTCCCCGGTGTCGGTCACCAGATCCGGCCCGACCGTCGTGATCAGCCGGTTGAGCAGCACCGGATTGGTCAGCACCTCCTGCTCACGGATCCGCGTGAGCAGTCCGGCCGCGTACCGGGCGGCGTTGCGATCCCGGTCCAGGGCGCCGTCGGGCAGGTTGAACCGCTGGCGGAGCACGTCCACCGCGGCGCCTCCGTCGAGCCGCTGGCACCCGGCCGGGTAGGTCCGGTGGGTTTGGTAGGAGCGGACCGTGGTCGGCAGGCAGACCGACACGCCACCGACCGCGTCGGTGAGCTCGCGGGTCGCCCGGTAGGTGAGGACCGCGCCGGCGTCGATCCGTACGCCGGTGAGCTGGGCCACCACCTGCCGGGTCGCCTGGTAGCCCGCGGCCAGGTCCCTTCCGGCGGCGAGGGAGACGTTGAGCTTCGCCGTCCCCCGGCCCGGGGCCGGCACCACCAGGTCGCGCGGGAGGGAGACCAGGTAGAGCCGGCTGCGGTCCGCCGGAAGGTGCACCAGAAGGATCGAGTCGGCCCGGCGGCTCCCGTCCGGGCCGGCCGCGTCGGAGCCGAGCAACAGCATGTTCAGCGCCCCGCCCGGTGGCGGCGTCGCCGGGGCGGCGGTCAGCCTCCCGGTCTCCGGCTGGCGGGGCGCGATCGCGGTGAAGCCGGCCAGGGCGGCGGCCACCACCGCCAGCGCCGTCCCGGCGAGCCGGAGCCGGAGCCGGCTGCGCCGGCGGCGGACCACGGCCCGGTCGATGGCGAGCCGGACCGGGCCGACCGACGGGGTCAACTCCTCGCGCCGCGCGAAAGCGGCCCGCAGGTCGTCCTCAATCATCAGCAGACCTCCACGTACTCGGCTCGGAGGGTGGCCAGGGCGCGGGAGATGCAGGAGCGGACGGTGCCGACGGCGCAGCCGAGGATCTCCGCGATCTCCGCGTCGGGCAGGTCCTCGTAGTAGCGCAGCACCAGCGTGGCCCGCTGCCGCCGGGGCAGCCGGGACAACCAGGACCAGAGCTGGTCGCGGTCCACCGCGGACTGCGCGTGGTCGGTCGGGGCCGGCACCCCCTCGTCCGGTTCGCCGCGCAGGAGCACCCGGCGCGCCCACGAGCCACGCCGCCAGTCGATGAACTGGTTGGTGAGCATCCGGCGCACGTACCGCTCCGGCGCGTCACTGCGCGCTACCCGGCGCCAGTTGAGCTGGACCCGGACCATGGTCTCCTGCACCAGATCCTGTGCCTGGTGCGGATCCCCGGTCAGCATGACCGCGTACCGCAGCAGGGCGCCCAACCGCGCGTCGGCGAACTCCTCGTACGTCACTGCACCTCCCGGTGTCCCGCCCTTGTTGACGGGTACGGGCCGGCGGAACATTGCACCACCGCCGACCAACCGTGCCCAGTGCGATGGCGGCCTCCCCCGTGACCTGCCGCCTGACCCCGGAACCCGGTCACCCCAGGGCGGTGACCAGTACGCCCGGTCCGGCGAGGCGCCGGACCGCCCCCGGGTACCCTTTGTGGCCGTGGACACAGCAGAGAAGACCCGGATGCTCTCCGAGAGCGTGGCTATGAACCCGCTCGACCCGAAGGACCTCATCCACACCTTCGGGATGATCGGCGTCTGGGCGATCCTCTTCGCCGAGACCGGCCTGCTGGTCGGCTTCTTCTTCCCGGGCGACTCGCTGCTCTTCCTGGCCGGGGTGGCCGCCTCGCCGGTGGCCGACGCGATCTTCGGCGACGGCACCCGGCTCTCGCTGGCCGGCCTGCTGATCGGCGGCCCGCTCTGCGCGATCGCCGGCGCCCAGCTCGGCCACTGGCTGGGGGCCCGCTACGGCAAGCGGATGTTCGACCGCCCCAACTCCCGCCTGTTCAAGCGGGAGTACGTGGAGAAGGCCGAGTACTACTTCCAGAAGTTCGGCCCGGCGAAGGCCGTGGTGCTGGCCCGGTTCATCCCGATCGTGCGGACCTTCCTCAACCCGGTGGCCGGCGTGCTCGGCATGCCCGCCCGGCAGTTCCTCCTGTGGAACGTGGTCGGGGCGATCCTCTGGGTGGACGGCATCCTGCTGATCGGCTACCTGCTGGCCCACCAGATCTACGACGCGATCGGTGACAAGATCGACCGGTACATCCTGCCGGTGGTCGCGCTCATCGTCCTGATCTCGGTGCTGCCGATCTTCTTCGAGTTCCTCCGCGACCGCCGGGCGCGCAAGCGCGGTGAGGCGGTCGCGGTGGTCGCCGCGGCGAGCGCGGCGGGCGCGGTGGACGCGGTCCGGGACGCCATTGACGGCGACGACGACCAGCACCACCGGCGCGGCGGGCAGCACCGCCGCTGACCCCGGACACACCGAAGGCCGGCCCCCTCTCGGGGAGCCGGCCTTCGACTACGACCTGTCGACCTGCGGGTGGCACGGATGACGGCAGCCGTCACCTGTGGCCATCCGGGCTCGGCGCGTCTGACGCCGCGCCACGACCCCGGACAGCCATCCGACGGGTGGCGCCACCCCTGGCACGCCACCCATCGCCGCCGCACTCAGTGCGGGCGGCCACCCCGGACTCGAACACGTCCGGATTCAGCGGGCCTTCTTGGTGGCCCGCTTCCGCGGCGGGGTGAGCAGATCCGCGATCGTGGCGATCGCGGTCGGCACCAGCCGGTAGTACGCCCAGACACCGCGCTTCTCCCGCTCCAGCAAGCCGGCCTCGGTGAGGATGCGCAGGTGGTGGCTGACCGTCGGCTGCGAGAGGCCGAGCGGCGCGGTGAGGTCACACACGCACGCCTCCCCCTCGGGAGCCGACTGGATCAGGCTGAGCAGCCGCAGCCGGGCGGGGTCCGCGAGGGCCTTGAGGACCCCCGCGAGCCGCTCGGCGTCGGCACGTTCGATCGGCTCGCCGGCAAGCGGCGAGATCTGAGGCATGGTCATTTCAGCCAACGCAGTTCCCACGTTTTCCATCCTTCCACCAGCAGCATCGATCCGCCTGCATATCAGCAGATCCGAATCGGCAAACTTTTACGCCACAAGGCCGAGGTCAGCCAACGTATAGGCCGCCCGATAAGGCAGTCCGGCGGCTCGCACCGCGTCGCCGGCGCCTCGATCAACAATAACCGCCACACCCACCACCTCGGCCCCGGCCTCGCGCAATGCCTCGACGGCGGTCAACACGCTGCCGCCCGTCGTCGAGGTGTCCTCCACCGCCAGGACCCGGCGGCCGGCCACGTCCGGCCCCTCGATCCGGCGCTGGAGGCCGTGCGCCTTGCCCGCCTTTCGGACCACGAAGGCGTCCAGCGGGCGGTCGGTCCCGGCAGCCGCGTGCAACATCGCGGTGGCCACCGGGTCGGCCCCGAGGGTCAGCCCGCCCACCGCGTCGTACGCCCAGTCGGCGGTGAGGTCGCACATCACCCGGCCGATCAACGGCGCCGCCCGGTGATGGAGCGTGACGCGACGCAGATCGACGTACCAGTCCGCCTCCCGACCCGACGAGAGCACCACCCGGCCGTGGACCACAGCCAGGTCAGTGATGAATTTACGCAGGTCGTCGTGGTCCCCCATGGCGATAGAGGGTACTTCGCAAGTCTGGGAGGCGAGCGTGGGGTCCACCCGAGTCAACCCTGCGGGCGACCGACGGGTGGCGATGGCCGACTACGCTGTGCGACCGTCCCACCCGGTCGGCGGGCGGGCATCCCGGCGACGGGACCTCCGGCGGGCCGGTCCGTGGTCAGCCGCCGGGCCGGCCGACCCTCCCGCGGGTGTCCCGGGAGACGCCGCGCAGCAGCCGCCGGGGCGCGTGCCGGAGCCCGGCCACGGCCAGCTTGTACTTCCAGCTCGGCACGCTCACCGGCTTGCCTTTGCGCAGGTCACGCAGCCCTTCGTCGACCACGTCCTCGGCCCGCAGCCACATCCACGCCGGGGTGCGCGACATGTCGATGCCGGCCCGCTCGTGGTAGCCGGTGCGCGTGTAGCCGGGGCAGAGCGCCATCACGCGTACGCCGAGTGGGGCGACCGACTGGCCGATCGATTCACTGAAATTCGTCACCCACGCCTTGCTGGCCGAGTAGGTCGATCCCGGCATGGGGACACCGAAACCGGCGACGGAAGAGACATTTATCACTGCCCCGTGGCCGCGCTCGGTCATCGGACCGAGGGCCGCGTGGGTCAGCCGCAGCACGGCCAGCACGTTGAGCCGGACCAGTCGGGCCTCGTCGGCGACGGCCGACCGGACGAACGAGGTGTTGAGGCTGATTCCCGCGTTGTTGACCAGAAGGTCCACCGGCGGCTCGGCGGTCAGCCGGCCCTCCACGGCGGCGCAGCCGTCGTCGGTGGACAGATCCGCGGCGAGGGTCTCGACCCGGTGGCCGTGCCGGCCGGTCAGCTCGGCGGCCAGGTTGTCGAGCCGGCCCGCGTCCCGGGCCACCAGGACGAGGTCCCAGCCGTCGGCGGCGAGCCGGCGGGCGAACGCCTCGCCGATACCCAGGCTGGCGCCGGTGATCAGGGCCCGGCGCGGTGCGGGGGGTGGTGCCTCGGTCATGGGCGGTCCTCGGGGGGTGGGGTCGGCCCGGGCGGGGCCGACGGTGGCGGGGTCGGGGGCGGGGGCGGCACCGGTCCGGCCGGCGGCCCCCAGGGCGAGGGGTGCCCGTGGGTCGGGGCGGGGGCGGCGGGGCCTGAAGCGGGCGGTAAGGCCGGCGGGAAGGGCGGCGGGCCGTACCCCGGCGGGACCGGACCGGCCGGCGGAGTCGGACCGGCGGGCGGCCGCGGCGCGCGGCGGTGGAGGAAGGCCCCGGCCGACGGCAGGGTGAGCAGCGCGGCCACCACCAGGTAGCCGAGGATCTGCGCCACCGACAGCGCCGCGTTCACCGGGATCCACCAGCCCGGGTAGGCGTCGCCGACCAGGGCCAGCAGGTCGGCGGTGACCCGGTCGTCGGCACCGAGCCGCAGCGGCGCGGTCCGCTGCCCGACCAGCACCGCCAGGCCGCAGCAGCCGCAGAACAGTCCCAGCCCGGCGACCACCCAGGTGGCCACCCGGGCGCCGGCACGGCCGGCGAGCAGCCCGAGGGCCAGCCCGACGAGCAGCAGCGCGACCAGCACGCCGAGTACGGCGGAGAGCACCGTCGAGGCGCGCAGCAGCGACGCCACCCCGTCGATCTCGCTTCCGCCCGCGTCGGTCGCCCGGGCCGCCGCCCGGAAGCGGTCCACCGTGCCCGCCGTGACGAGCAGGTTGGTGACCGCGTACGCCACGGCGCCCACCGCCATCAACAGCAGCAGCGCCGCCGCCGAGACCACCGCGCCCGGCCGGCGGGGCGGTGCCTCATGGGGGTACGACACGACGAATCCCTCCGGTAGGCGTCGGCTTGCAACCTACTCGGAGGGATCGTCGGCGTCGCTCTTATCCGGACGTCAACGTGACGTTGGTGGCTCGCCGTCCCGGCGCTCCCCGGACTCCGGCGGCGGACCGGCCTGGCCCGGCTGCCCCGGAGCCGGCTGGCCCGGGTAACCGGGGGTGGCCGGGTAGCCCGGGGCCTGCGGGTAGCCGGGCTCCGCCGGGTAGGCGGCACCCGGGACCGGGGGCTCCCAGCCCTGCTTCGGCTTGCGGAAGAACTCGTTCGCCTTGGGCAGCGCCAGCAGGATCAGTGCGGCCAGCAGCGAGATCAGCCCGAGCACCCCGAGCGCCGTGCTCAGCGGCTGGTACCAGGACGGCAGGGTGTCGTTCAGGCTACGCTGGATCTCGTCGGCGGAGGGCGCGTCACCGCCTCCGGTGTTGCCGCCCACGGCGCCGGTGGCGCCGCTGATCAGGCTGCCGCCGAGGCAGCAGATGAGGATGCCGCCCAGCACCCAGGTGGTGATCCGGGTGCCGTTCTTGCCCCGGTTGTTGAACAGGCCCAGGACGACCAGGACCAGCGCGAGGACGAGCAGCAGGACGGCGGTCCCGATCGTGAACGCGACCACGAACGTGCCGACGTCCTGGGTGCCCGACGTGGTGCCCTCGAACGCCCGCTGGAAGCCCTCCTTCAACCGACTGCTGACGGCGACGGTCGCGATCAGACCGATCAACTGGGTGAGCGCGAACAGCAGCAGCAGATAGAAGGATGCCGCCACCACGCCCGGACGCGCTCGGCCCGGCGCCGGGGAGGAATCGGTCATGGACTCTCTCCTTCTCTAGATCAGGCCCACACAGTATCGGCCCCGACCCATCGATGCCGCGCGCCGAAGGTCAGCTCGTGGGCCGCTCCCCGGCCTCCCGCTGCAGCCGGCGGTACTCGGCGGTCACCACCGCGAGCAGGAAGAGGTCCACACCCAGCGCGAAGACCGCGCCGAACTGGTTGACCGTGAAGCTGAAGATCTGTCCGAACAGCAGGTCCACGAGGAGCGCGAGCTTGAACAGCCGGAAGGCCCGGGTCTGGTCGCTGGGCAGCAGCAGGGCACCACGGATGCTCAGCACCGCGGTGATCAGCGCGGAGACCGAGACCCCGAGCAGCGCACCCCATTCGTCCTGGTCGGGCAGATGGCCGGTGATCGCGTCGAGCAGGACCCGCAGCACGACGACGAACGGCTCGCCGACCACGTAGAGCACCACCAGGGACACCATCCACCGGTGCGTGGTGATCCAGACGAGGGCGCGGCGGGCCAGGCCGACCCAGCGATGCCAGAACCGCGGCGCGGGAGCCTCCCGTCGGGGCACCACGTCCAGCAGCCGGGTGACCGCCTCCTCGACCTCCGGGCCGCAGTCCTGGACCATCCGCAGCACCGCCGCCCGGCGCCGGGGCGTGAGGCCGGTGGTGAGACCCCCGACGACGGTGTACAGGGCGTTCGCCGTGCGCTCCGGCCCGGAGAGCCGGGTCCGGCCGCGGAGCGCCTGGGTGAGCACGACCAGCAGGGCGAAGGCGACGTAGATGATGCTGGCGGCCGGGGCGTAGAAGTAGTCCGTTCCGGTGGTGACGAACTTGCCGACCTCGTCGATGAAGAGCCCGAAGCCCATCCCACCCAGGATCGCGCCCAGGACGCGCGCCACGCTGCCCAGGAAGATGAGCCCCACCGCGAGCCCCGCGGTCATCAGCAGGCCGCCCCAGAGCACGTGCGCGATGTGCAGACCGCCGCCGCCGAGCTGCGGAAACCCGGTCGCTTGGAGGTACGCCCGGGTGAGCAGCACGGTCACCACCCCGGAGAGCACGAACGCCTGGAGGTACGACGGCGCCTCCAGTGCCCGGGGCGGCCTCGACCAACGGGAGGGACGGGCGGGCATGGCTACGACGCTAGTAGCCGCGCCACTCCACGCGGGCGTACTCCAGCACCCTGGGCTGCAGCAACGTCGAGGCGGGCACGTCCAGCCGGGCCCGGTCGGCGGGGAAGGTGGCCGCCGCGGCGAGCACCGGCGGGGTGAGGAAGCGCAGCGGCGGCGCGTCGGCGGGCAGCCCCAGCTCGGGTGGCGTGCCGCCCGGCGCGGCGAGCACGAAGCCCCAGTCGCCGAAACTCGGCACGTCCACGTGGTAGGGCACGGTGGCGAAGCCCGCCTCCCGGATCGAGCGCTCGATCGACCAGTACGACCGGGGCGCGAAGTATGGCGAGCCGGACTGCACCACGAGCCGGCCGCCGGGGGCCAACGCCGGCCGGATCAGCGCGTAGAACTCGACCGTGTAGAGCTTGGCGGTGGCCGTCTCGTCGGGGTCGGGCAGGTCGGCGACGACCACGTCGAAGCGTTCCGTGGCGGTCCGCAGCCAGCCGAACGCGTCGACGTTCAGCACCCGGACCCGGGGGTCGGCGAGCGAGTGGTGGTTGAGGTCCCGCAGCTGCGGCTCGGTACGCGCCAGCCGCACCACGGCCGGGTCGAGGTCGACCAGGGTCACCTGGCGGACGTCCGGGTACTTGAGGATCTCCCGCAGCGCCAGGCCGTCCCCGGCGCCCAGCACCAGCACGTCGCCGTGCGGCCCGCGCATCGCCGGGTGGACCAGCGACTCGTGGTAGCGGTACTCGTCGACCGAGCTGAACTGGAGGTCGCCGTTGAGGAACAGCCGCAGGTCGGTGTCGGCGTGGCCGACCTCGCGCACCGACCGGGTCAGCACGATCTCCTGGTAGCGGCTGCGCTCGGCGTGCACCACCGGGTCGCGGTAGAGCTGCTGTCGTGCGGTCACCTCGAAGTCGTGGGCGGTGACCCAGGCGTACCCCAGGCAGAGCGCGACCACGACGGCGCCGGCGCCGAGCGCGACCCGGGACCGGCGGCCGAGGTCGGCGCGGAAGACCGTGCAGACCAGGGCGAGGCCGGCCACCGCGTTCACCGCGCCCACCACGAGCGCGCCCTTGAGCTGGCCGAAGACGGGCATCAGCAGGAACGGGAAGGCCAGCCCGCCGAGTAGCGCGCCGACGTAGTCCGCGGCGAAGAGATCGGCCACGGCGCTGCCCGCGGACTGCTCCCGGATGCGTTGCAGCAGCACCATGAGCAGCGGGATCTCGGCGCCGATCAGCAGGCCCAGCACGAACGCGGTGCCGACCAGCGCCGGCCCGTAGAGGTCGAGCCAGGCGAACGCGGCGTAGAGGCCGAGCACGGAGAGGCCGCCGAGCAGGGCCAGGGCCAGCTCGATCGCGGCGAACGCGGCCGCCGCCCGGGGCTGGAACGGCTTCGCGACGAGCGCGCCGACGCCCATCGCGAAGACCATCACGCCGAGCACGATCGACGCCTGGCCGACCGTGTCGCCGATCAGGTAGCTGCCGAGCGCGACCAGGGCCAGCTCGTACACGAGGCCGCAGGCCGCGCAGACGAAGACCGCGAGCAGGACCGCCGCGCGGGCCGGGCGCCACCGCGGCCGTGCCGGCGCGTCGGTGGTCATGCCTTCTCCCGGGTACGCCCGGCGGCGCCCGCCCCGGCGCGCTGCGCGGGCAGGCGCTTGCGACCACTCCGGCTCGGCGCGTCGGGCGCCGCGCCGCGACCCGGAGCAGTCGACCGACGCTGCACCATGCCCACGGTGACGAACAGCGCGGCGAGCAGGAGCAGCCCGACGGTGGCGAGCAGCCAGCCCCACCGGTCCCGCAGGTAGTCGCTGCCGGCGTCCGGCAGCGGGGACAGGCTGGTCGCCGCCGGTGCCGGGGAGTCGGCGGGCTCGGCCAGTCCGGCCTCGACGGCGAGCAGCGGCAGCATGACCGCGGCCCGGGTGACCGCCCAACCGGGGTCGTCGACGAAGACGTCCTCGGTGAGCCCGAGCCGCTCCAGCCCTTCCTCCATCTGCCAAAGGTCGGCGGAGTCGAGGTCCGGGGAGCCGGTCACCGCGACCCGCGCGAAGTCGTTGCTCTCGCTGCTCTCCGAGACGTAGCCGATGATGGCGGTCACCTGCACCCAGCGCGGGCAGGCCGGGTTCTCCTCGACCGCGACCCCGTCGCCCAGGTTGGAGCCGACGTTGCGGGGGGCGGCGCCGTAGTCGTAGTAGTCCACCAGCTCCCAGCCGTAGCAGAGCCCCTGCTCGGCGCTGCTGCGCTGGAGGATCGCCACGCTGTCGGCGCGCTCGTCGGCGGCCGGCGCCGGCACCGTGGTGTCCCCATCGGTGTGGAGGACGCCCACCGCCACGCAGCCGGCGATGACCAGGGCGACGGCCAGCCAGGCGACCCAGGCGGTCTTCTTCCTCGCCGCCCGCTTGCCGGGTGTCATCAGCTGATGGCGGCGGCGATGATCGCGCCGGTCGCCAGGTGCACGACTGCGGAGACCCAGACCGCGGGGTGCGGCTCCGGGTCGACCAGGATCTCGCCGAGCTTGCCCGGGGTGGCCATGTCCAGCAGCAGGAACGACGCGGCCATGATGACCAGCCCGAGGATGCCGTACGCGGCCGCGCCCACCAGGCCGAGCGCGAAGTCGTCCGCGCTGGCGGCGATCGCGGCCACCACGATGACGCCCACACCGGCCAGGTTCGAGGCGAGCAGCAGCGCGGCGTTGCGGTTGCGCTCGGCCCAGATCAGCTCGTGCAGCTTGCCCGGAGTGGCGACGTCGACCAGCACGTAGCCGACGGCCATCAGGGCGACGCCGACCACGCCGTAGGCCAGCGTGACGAGCAGATCGGTCAGCAGGGTCTGCACAGGGGACTCCAGGATTCGTCGGGAGGGGTCAGGTCACTTGCCGGAGCCGGGTCCGCCGCCGCGGACCGTGCTGCCCCGCCCCCAGCCCCAGTGGCTGCCCACCCGGGAGTGGTAGCGGGGGTACGCGGTGGTCATCCGCTCCAGCAGGATCACCGAACCGGCGGCGAGCGGCAGGATCACCACCGAGTCGTCGTCGTAGCGCAGGTAGACCCCGCTGCCGTCGACGTACTGGTCGGCCGGCTGCCAGGCGTCGGTGATCTCCTTCGACACCTGGCTCGGCGTCCGGTTCGACGTGTACGCGATCGCGTCGGAGCCGAGGTCCCGGCTGGTCGCCCGGGTGTAGCGGTCCTCCACGTAGCCGCGGGGCGAGAAGTTGCCGTAGAAGATCGCGAAGGCGGCGACCACGGCGCCGATGACGGCGAAGGCGACCCCCACCACGAACCACCGTCGGTACGTCACCGCACTGCCTCCGTTCGCAACCGCGGGGCTCGCAGACCCGGCTCACTCCTCGCGCTCACAGCTGCACCACCGTCTCGGTCAGGACCAGCTCGTTGGTCTGCGGATACGCGTGCCAGGTGCGCCAGGCCACCGAGCCGGCCGGCGGCTCGGGGCGGACGGCGAGCGCGGTGACCGCGTCCTCGTCGCCGGGAAAGACACCGACCAGCGCGTACGGGTCGTCGGCCAGGTCGGCGCGGAGCGCCGCGACCCGGGTGCGCAGGCCGTCACCCCGCGGCCGGAGCACCGTGGCGGTGAACCGGTAGCCGGCGGTCTCGTCGTGCAGGGCGTCGGGCAGGTGCGGGGGGCGGCCGGGCAGGCAGGCGACCGTCTCGGTGAGGTCGCCGCAGACCACCTGGTGCGAGGCGCCGAGCAGGCGCAGCCGCAGCCGCAGCCCGCCGGGCAGGGTCAGCTCGCGCACGTGTAGGGCGGGGCGCTCGGGGCCGCCGAGGGCGAGGCTCAGGTCGGCGGCGCGGGTGTCGACGTACGGGGCGTGCAGGGCGACGAGCACGCTCAGTCCACCTTCTCCGGGCCGCCCTGCGGGTAGATCATCACCTCGGCGCGGTGCACCTGCTCGCCGAGGTTCACCTCCCAGCCGGCCTCCCCGTACGCCTCGAACGAGAGCCGGGCACCGCCGGGCGCCTGGTAGTCGTGGTAACGCATGGTGCCGCGCGGGTCGAGGCCGGTGCCCTCGGTGGCGGTGAACTTCGCCTGGCCGGACTCGTCCCAGTGGTAGCGGCGGCCGGCGATCTCCAGCGTCGGCGCGCCCGGGGTGACGGTGGCCGACGGCTCGCTGGTCCAGAGCACCAGCTCCAGGTCCGGCTCCGACTCGACGGAGAGCCAGCGCTTCACCCCGCCGGCGTCGTCGAGCAGGTGCTCCGCCCAGCTCCAGCCACCCTCGACCAGGTGCACCGAGCCGCGCACGGTGTAGGGCACCTGGCGGATCTCCACGATGTTGCCGGGCTTGAGCGCGCGGGGGTCGCCGCGCAGCGCGTCGGCGTCCCGGTCCCGGAACGGGTCACCGGGTGCGGCCTTCGGGCGTGGCGCGGACCGGGCCCGGCGCAGGGCGATCACGGCGATCACCACGCCGGCCACCCCGACCAGGCACCCCACCGTGGTCACCACGTACGCCAGCGAACCGTTCACGGCCGTCTCCCCCCAAGGTGCATTGGCGGAGACGGTAACAACCCGACGCACGCGCGCCGAAGTGCCGTTCGTTGAGTTACCGGTCAGCTACGCTCCGGCGCCGGAGAGGCGCTCGGCGGCGTACTCGCGCAGGGTGGCGCGGCCCATCAGACACCCGCTGAAGGTGGTGAACTCGCCGTCGTCGGCGCGCAGCCGCTCCCAGGCCGCCCGGCCGGCCGCCGGGTCGACCGTGTCCAGCAGCGTGGCCGCGTACGCCTTCCCGGCCGGCGAGCCGTGCTTCAGCAGCCGGTCGACCTTCTTCCGGGCCGCCTCGGGGTGCTCCCGCAGTGCCCGCTCCACGTGCCGGTACGCGTCGGTCGCCGGCAGTATCTGACCGGCGATGCCCACCCCGCCGAAGGCGAGGGTGTCCGCCCGCCGCAGTTCCTCGACGGCCGCGTCCAGCTCCCGGTCCTTCTCCCCGATCCCCACCATGCCCCCACTATTGCCCCGGCGGGCCGCCGTCGACGCTGTCGATCAAGAAATGGATCGGCCGGCCGGCCCCCGCTGGGGAGGCCGGCCGGGCCGGGGAAGGTGCTCAGGCGGCCGTGACGGCCAGCGCGTCCTTGCTGTCGGCCAGGTCGACCCGCACCGTGTCGCCGTCGCGGATCTGGCCGGCCAGCAGGGCCTTCGCGAGCTGGTCGCCGATCGCCGACTGCACCAGGCGGCGCAGCGGGCGGGCGCCGTAGATCGGGTCGTACCCGTGCTCGGCCAGCCACACCCGGGCGGCGTCGCTGATGTCCAGCGACAACCGGCGGTCGGCGAGACGGCGTCGCATCCGGTCGAGCTGGATGTCGACGATGGCCCGCAGGTCCGCGCCCTGGAGGGCGGCGAACACCACGATGTCGTCGAGGCGGTTGAGGAACTCCGGCTTGAAGTGCGACCGGACCACCGCGAGGACGCCCTCCCGGCGCTGCTCCTCGGCCAGCGTCAGGTCGCTGATCACCGACGACCCCAGGTTCGAGGTGAGGATCAGGATCGCGTTGCGGAAGTCGACGGTGCGGCCCTGGCCGTCGGTGAGCCGGCCGTCGTCGAGCACCTGGAGGAGCACGTCGAACACGTCCGGGTGGGCCTTCTCCACCTCGTCCAGCAGGATCACCGAGTACGGGCGGCGGCGCACCGCCTCGGTGAGCTGGCCGCCCTCCTCGTAGCCGACGTAGCCGGGCGGGGCGCCGACCAGGCGGGCCACGGAGTGCTTCTCGCCGTACTCGCTCATGTCGATGCGGACCATGGCCCGCTCGTCGTCGAAGAGGAACTCGGCGAGCGCCTTGGCCAGCTCGGTCTTGCCCACGCCGGTCGGGCCGAGGAAGAGGAAGCTACCGGTCGGGCGGTCCGGGTCGGCGACGCCGGCCCGGGCGCGGCGGACCGCGTCGGACACCGAGGTGACCGCCTCGGCCTGGCCGACGACCCGGGAGCCCAGCGTCTCCTCCATCCGGAGCAGCTTGGCGGTCTCGCCCTCCAGGAGCCGGCCGGCCGGGATGCCGGTCCAGGAGGCGACCACCGCGGCGATGTCGTCCGCGCCGACCTCCTCCTTGAGCATCGCGCCGTCGGCCTGGAGCCGGGCCAGTTCCTCCTCGGCCTGCTTCAGCTCGACCTGGAGGGCGGGGATCCGGCCGTAACGCAGCTCGGCGGCGCGCTCCAGCTCGCCGTCGCGCTCGGCCCGCTCGGCCTCGCCGCCGAGCCGCTCCAGCTCCTCCTTGGCGGTGGAGAGCTTGGTGATGTGGCTCTTCTCCAGCTGCCAGCGCTCGGACAGTGCGGTGAGCTGCTCGCGCTTGTCGGCCAGCTCCTTGCGCAGCCGGGCCAGCCGCTCCGCCGAGGCGGCGTCCGGCTCCTTGGCCAGCGCCATCTCCTCGATCTCCAGCCGGCGCACCGCCCGCTCGATCTCGTCCACCTCGACCGGGCGGGAGTCGATCTCCATCCGGAGCCGCGAGGCGGACTCGTCGACCAGGTCGATCGCCTTGTCCGGCAGGAACCGGTCGGTGATGTAGCGGTCGGAGAGGGCGGCGGCGGCGACCAGCGCGGCGTCGGTGATCCGCACGCCGTGGTGCACCTCGTAGCGCTCCTTGAGGCCGCGCAGGATGCCGATCGTGTCCTCGATGGTCGGCTCGCCGACCAGCACCGGCTGGAAGCGGCGCTCCAGCGCCGGGTCCTTCTCGATGTGCTCGCGGTACTCGTCCAGCGTCGTGGCGCCGACCATCCGCAGCTCGCCGCGGGCCAGCATCGGCTTGAGCATGTTGCCGGCGTCCATCGAGCCCTCGCCCTTGCCGGCGCCGACCACGGTGTGCAGCTCGTCGAGGAACGTGATGACCTGGCCGTCGGAGTTCTTGATCTCCTCCAGCACCGACTTCAGCCGTTCCTCGAACTGGCCGCGGTACTGGGCGCCGGCCACCATGGCGCCGAGGTCGAGCGAGACGAGCTTCTTGTCCCGCAGCGACTCCGGCACGTCACCGGCGACGATCCGCTGGGCCAGGCCCTCGACGATGGCGGTCTTGCCGACGCCCGGCTCGCCGATCAGCACCGGGTTGTTCTTGGTACGCCGGGACAGCACCTGGATCACCCGGCGGATCTCCGAGTCGCGGCCGATGACCGGGTCGATCTTTCCCTCGCGGGCGCTCGCGGTCAGGTCGACGCCGTACTTCGCGAGGGCCTGGTAGGTCTGCTCCGGGTCGGCCGTGGTGACCCGCCGGTCCCCGCCGCGCACGGTCGGGAAGGCGGCGACCAGGTTCTCCTCGGTGGCGCCGGAGTTCTTCAGCGCGACGGAGACGGCGCCACCGACCCGGGCCAGCCCGGCCAGCAGGTGTTCGGTGGAGGTGTACTCGTCGCCCAGCGGCCGGGCGATCTGCTCGGCGGCGCCGATGGCGTTGACGAACTCGCGGGCCAGGGTGGGCTCGGCGATGCTGGAGCCGCGCGCCGCGGGCAGGGCGTCGACCGAACGCTGGGCGACCCGGCGCAGCTCGGCGGGGTCGGCCCCGACGGCGCGCAGCAGGCCGGCGGCGGTCGAGCCCTCGGTGTCCAGCAGCGACAGCAGCAGGTGCCAGGGCTCCACGGTGGCGTGACCGCGCTGGTTCGCCAGCGCGACGGCACCGGTGATGGTCTCGCGGCTCTTGGTGGTGAGTCGTTCCGTGTTCATGGGCTCCCCCGGATCGGCGTGTCCACTGGGAAGGACACAACCAGAGTTGAGTCTATTCCGCTCAACTCCAGCGATGTGACACCCGTCACTACGGTTGCTTGTCCAGCACCACCCGGACCCAGCGCCGGTTGGCGGTCCAGCCCGTGCCCAGCACCACGTCGTCCGGGCCGCTGGCGGCGATCGTGCCGTCGCCCAGGACCGTGAGGTAATGCTCCCCGGTGAGCGGCCAGTCGACCCGGTAGTAGCGGCCGCCGGCCACCACGCCCACCCCGTCCGGGCTGGTCACGGCCACCAGCTCGGCCCCGAGCGGCGCCACCGAACGGGCCTGCGCCGGATGCCCGACGGCGCGGACCAGGGCCCACTCGACGCCGGCCACCAGCCGCCACAGCGCCGGGAAACCCGTCCGGTCCGGGCGCTCCCCGACCAGCCACACGCCGCCGTCCGGGGCGATCACCACGCGCAGCACCCCCACCTCGTCGCCCCGCCAGGACAGCGGTGTCGACGTCCAGTGCCGGCCCGCGTCCCGGGACAACGCGGCGTAGGGACGGCCGTCGCGCGCCCCGGCCGCCACCACGAGGTCGCCGGAGTGGCCCACGGTGTTCAGCCCGGGTACGGACGGCTGGGCGGCCAACGGCCGCAGGGTCGCGCCGTCCCACTCGGCCACGGCACCGCGCCCCTCGACCACCTGGAAGCGGCCCCGCGCGGCCACCAGCGGCGCCGGCTCCGCCCCCGTGCTGTGGACGAAGGTCGCCCCGCCGTCGGTCGACGTGTACCAGCCGTGCGGCTCGGCGAGCAGCACGAGCGCCCCCGGCACGGCGTAGAGCTGCTGGCTCGCCGCCACCGGACGGGGGTGCCGCAGGGCCTGCCAGCTACGGCCACCGTCCACGGTGGCGTACAGCAGCGGCCCGGCGCAGCCGCGGCGGGGCGGAGGGTTGTCGCAGGCGGCGACGAACAGGGCGTAGCCGTGGTCGGCGTCGGCGAACTCCACGAACGGGCGGTCGTACCGGCGGTCGACGTCGACCCGGACGTGGCGTACCTCGTCGAAGGCGACGGCCCGCGACGGCGCCGGCGCGGTCGGCGCCGGCCGCGGGGACGCGGACGACCGGTCCGGCGGGGTCCGGCGGACGTCGCCGATCGAGCAGGCGGCGAGGGCCGGCACCAGCAGCAGACCGACACCCGGGAGCAATCGGCGCCCGATCATGGGGCCTCCTCCGCACGGTAGCCTTGCGCGGGTGCGAGTACGTGTCGAACAGACTGCCCTACCGGGGATCGGCGTCCGTCACGATTTGATGACGGAATCCGGGCGTCGGCTCGGCGTGGTCTCCCACCGCAATGGCCGCCGCGACCTGGTCCTCTACGACCCGGACGACCCGGACTCCTGTCAGCACGACATACCGCTGACCGACGACGAGGCGGAGGCGCTGGCCGACATCCTCGGGGCGTCGCTGATGCTCGGCCAGCTCGCCGGGCTGCGCGAGCAGGCCGCGGGGCTGCTCACCGAGCAGATCGTCATCCCGGCCGGCTCCCGCTACGTCAACCGGCGGCTCGGTGACACCAAGGCACGGACGCGCACCAGCGCCTCCATCGTGGCGGTGCTGCGTCAGGGTGAGGTGATCGTCTCGCCCGACCCCACCTTCCGGTTCGCGGCCGGTGACGTGGTCGTCGTGGTCGGCACCCGGCAAGGGCTCGACGGGGTCACCGCGATCCTCGCCGAAGCCGATCCGGACGGCTGAGGCGCGGATGCACGAATCCACCACCCTGCTCGTCGAGGTCGGCGCGCTGCTGCTCCTGCTCGGCCTGCTCGGCCGGCTCAGCCGCCGCGTCGGCGTCTCGCCCATCCCCCTCTACCTGCTCGCCGGACTCGCCTTCGGCCACGGCGGCCTGCTGCCGCTCAACGCCAGCGAGGAGTTCTTCGCCGTCGGCGCGGAGATCGGCGTCATCCTGCTGCTCGTCATGCTCGGCCTGGAATACAGCGCCAACGAACTGGTGGGCAACCTCCGCTCGGCCGCGCCGGCCGGTCTGATCGACGCGGTGTTCAACGCGCTGCCCGGCTTCGCCTTCGCCCTGCTGCTCGGCTGGGGCTGGGTGGCCGCCGTCGTGCTCGCCGGCGTCACCTGGGTCTCGTCGTCCGGCGTGATCGCGAAGGTGCTCGGCGACCTGGGCCGGGTCGGTAACCGGGAGACCCCGGTGATCCTCTCGGTCCTCGTCATCGAGGACCTGGCCATGGCTCTCTACCTGCCGCTGGTCACCGCGCTGCTCGCCGGGGTCGGCCTGGTCAAGGGCGGCATCGCGCTCGCCGTCGCGGTGCTCACCGTGGTCGTGGTGCTGGCCGTCGCCATCCGGTACGGGCACCTGATCTCCGCCGCGCTCTCCGCGAAGGACCCCGAGGCGCTCCTGCTCGGGGTGCTCGGCCTGACCCTGCTGGTCGCCGGGGTGGCGGCCAAGCTCCAGGTCTCCGCCGCGGTCGGCGCCTTCCTGGTCGGCATCGCCCTGTCCGGGCCGGTGGCGCACCACGCCACCCAACTGCTGTCGCCGCTGCGGGATCTCTTCGCCGCGGTCTTTTTCGTCTTCTTCGGCCTGGTCACCGACCCGCTGGACATGCCGCCGGTGCTGCTGCCGGCGCTGCTGCTGGCCGTGGTGACCATGGGGACGAAGCTGGCCACCGGTTGGCTGGCCGCCCGCCGGGCCGGGATCGCCGAGCCCGGCCGGTGGCGCGCCGGCTTCGCGCTCACCCCGCGCGGCGAGTTCTCCATCGTCATCGCCGGCCTGGCCGTCGCCGCGGCGTACCCGGTCGAACCCCGGCTGGCGGCGCTCGCCACCGCGTACGTGCTGATCACCGTGGTGACCGGGCCGATGCTGGCCCGCCTGCCCGACCTGCCCTGGTTCAAGCGCTGGCTGCGCCGGCGCAGCGCCGCCCGGCCGCCCGTGCCGGTGGGAGTGGCCGACTGACCTCGGCCGGGCCGGGTCGGCCGTACGGTGGACCCGGCCCGGCCAACGGTTGCCGAATTGATTCCGGGAAGGTCTACCGCCACCCGGCGAAACCGCGTTAACGTGTCGCCCCAGCAGCCAGGGTCCGCGGGTGGCCGGTGCCCCCGCCAGCGCAAGCGGAAGGTCGGCCGGTGAGCGTGCAGGAAGAGACGTTCCACGGCTTCGCCAACCCCGTCGACCCCTCGCCCGCCGAGCTGAGGTCGTGGGCCTACCAGCCGGATTCCGTTCCGCTGACCTCCATGCCGCCGGACTGGGACCTGCTCGTCGCCGGGGACCACCTGGTGCAGACCCTCTTCGACCTGGCCATGGACCCGGCCTGTCCGGCCCGCCGGTTCGCCCTGCACTGCCTCTACATCTACGCCGCCGACGGCATCCGGACGAACTTCCGGGCCCACCCGAAGCGCCGCTTCCGGAAGCTCGTGGAGCAGGCCGAGCGGGCCGGCGACGAGCTGATGCGCAACTGGGCGCACAACAGCCGCGTGCTGCTCGCCCGGCCGGACCTCTTCGTCTACCGCGACTGGTGCGAGGGCGGCCTGGTGCGGGAGAACCGGCGGCTCTAGCCCGCCGGTCACGACGCGAACGGGCGTCGCAGCGTCCCGGGCCGCCGCCTCACGACGCGAACGGGCCGGGACCCCCTCGCCGGCGTCGCAGCGTCCCGGGCCGCCGCCTCACGACGCGAACGGGCCGGGACCCCCCGTGGGTCCCGGCCCGCACGTCGGCGGATCGTTCAGCCGGTCGATCCGCCCTGCTTCCTGCGCCGCTCGTCGTCCCTGGCCCGGTCGACGCCGTGGTCCACCTGGTCGGCGAAGCGCCCTTCCTTGATCTTTTCCGTGAAGCGACCTTCGGTGATCCGATCGAATCGCTCCCGGACGTTCTCGGCCACCTGCTCCAGCCGTTCCTCCGCCCGTTCCGCCACCTTCTTCGCCGATTCCGCCATGGCTCCCCCTGCCAGTTCGGAGTCCGAATTGAGTCGGTTGGCCGCATTCACAGGCTAGCGAAACCGGCCCTCCCGGACCTCGCTTTCCCCGAACCGCACCGCCTGCCGCCGCTGTGGAGATGCGCGAAGGCCGGCACGGCCCGGGGTGGGCACGCGCCGGCCTTCGGCGGGGAGGGGATCAGCGGTCGGGAGTGCGGCGGGGGCGCCAGACGACGAGCGCCGTGGAGGTGCGGTTGGTGGGGACGAGGTCGCCGCGGGCGAAGCCGCCCAGCGACTCCAGCTCGGCGATCCGGCGGTACGCGGCGTCCAGCTCCGCCTCCAGCCGGGCCACCCGCTGCTGGGCCTCCTCCAGCAACCGCTCCAGGTGGATGATGCGCTTGACCCCGGCCAGGTTGATCCCGTCGTCCTGGCTGAGCCGCTGCACCTCGCGGAGCAGCACCACGTCCCGGACGCTGTACCGGCGACCGCCGCCGGCCGCCCGGCCGGCCTGGACGAGGCCCAGCCGGTCGTACTGGCGCAGCGTCTGCGGGTGCATCCCCGCCATCCGGGCCGCCACCGAGATCATCAGAACCTTGGCCTCGTAGGCAGGGTCACCCGAGCCGACGAACTCCTGTGACATCCCCGCTCACCTCCGCTGCCTCGTCACCCGCTCAACTGAATCGACGCACCCGCGCGTCGAGATGTTCCCGTGCGGCCGGCGGGGTCTGCTCGGCGAACGTCTCCAGGGCCGCCCGCGCCTCGTCCGACAGCGTCGCGGGGACCACCACGTCGAGGGTGACCAGCAGGTCACCGGCGCGGCCGTCCCGGCGTACGACGCCCTTGCCCCGGGCGCGCAGCACCCGCCCGCTGGGCGTGCCCGGCGGCACCCGCAGGGTCACCGTGCCGTCCAGGGTCGGCACCCGCAGGTCGGTGCCGAGCACCGCCTCCGCGAACGTGATCGGCACGGTCAGGGTCAGGTCGTCCCCGGTGCGCCCGAACAGCTCGTCGGGGCGGACCTTGACGTGCACGAACAGGTCACCCGCCGGGCCGCCCCGCTCGCCGGGCTCGCCCCGACCGGCCAGCCGGATGCGCTGGCCGTCGGCCACCCCGGCCGGGAAGCGCACGTTCAGCGTGCGGGTCTTGGTGACCCCGCCGGTGCCGTGGCACTCCGGGCACTTCTCCTCGACGACCGTGCCCACGCCCTGGCAGTTGCGGCACGGCTCGGAGAAGCTGAACGACCCCTGGTTGCGGGTGGTCACCCCGGCGCCGTGGCAGACCGGGCAGGCCACCGGCTGGGTGCCCGGCTTCGCCCCGTTGCCGTGGCAGGTCTCGCAGACCCCGGGGGCGCGCAGCGTCAACGGCAGGGTGACGCCGCGTACCGCGTCGGGGAAGTCCAGCGCCACCTCGGTCTCGACGTCCCGGCCCCGGGCCGGGCCGCGCGGACGGGCCGCGCCGCCGGCGCCGCCGCCCGTGAAGATCGAGCTGAACAGGTCGCCGAGGCCACCGCCGCCGAACCGGGCCTCGCCGCCGCCCGCCCCGCCGAACAGGTCGGACACGTCGAACGGCATGCCACCGGGCTGGCCCGCGCCGCGGGCGTTGCGCCGGAAGGCGCCGGAGCCGAAGAGCGACCGCATCTCGTCGTACTCGCGGCGCTTCTTCTCGTCGCCCAGCACGGCGTACGCCTCGGAGACGGCCTTGAACCGCTCCTCGGCCTTCGGGTCACCGGGGTTGTGGTCCGGGTGCGACTCCCGAGCCAGCTTCCGGTACGACTTCTTGATCTCGTCCGAGGAGGCGGACTTCTCCACGCCCAGCGCGGCGTAGTAGTCCTTCTCGATCCAGTCCTTGGAACTCACCGGTCCACCCCCTTCCACGGGACGTACCCCGGTCGTCCCGCCCGCCCGGCGTGGGCGGGCGGGACGTCACGGGTCGGCACTACTCGGGCTCGGCGACCGCGACCAGGGCCGGCCGCAGCAGCCGTTCGCCGAGCTGGTAACCCCGGCGCATGACCTGCACGCAGGTCGGCTCTGTCACGTCGGCGGAGGTCTGGTGCGCCACCGCCTCGTGCCGGGTCGGGTCGAACGGGTCGCCCTGCTCCCCGAACGCGGTCAGGCCGAACTTGGTCAGCGCGGTGGTGAGCTGCTCGGCCACGCTGCCGAACGGCCCCACCAGGTCGCCGTGCTCGCGGGCCCGGTCCAGGTCGTCGAGGATCGGCAGCAGCGCGGTCAGCACTGTGCCGGTCGCCTGCTCCTGGACCAGGCTGCGGTCCCGGTCGACCCGCTTGCGGTAGTTGGCGTACTCCGCCGACACCCGCTGGACGTCGCGGGTCCGCTCGTCCAGCTCGGCCCGGAGCGACTCCACCTCGGCGCCGGCCGGCGCCTTCTCGGTGGTGGACTCCTCGCTCGGCTGGGCCGGCGCGTCGACCACGGGCGGGCCGGAGACCGGGGCGTCGGCCTCGCCCTCGATCTCGTCGACCACGACCTCGGCCTCCTCGACCAGCCCTTCGGCGGGCGCGTCGGCCGCGGCGTCGGCGGCCGACGTGTCGGTCACGGACTGCTCGGTGGCCTTGCCGATCTTGCGCTTGTCACGGATGACGACGCGCGGCTCCTCGCCGGCGCCCTGACCGGCGGTCGCGGAGCCACCCGGCGCCGACCCCGTGGACCCGGGGTCGGCTGCTCGTGGCTTCTCCGTCATGCGGCTACCTCATCCCTCTCGCGGCGAGATACGTGTCCGGGACCGACTGTCACTTCTTGTCCTCGTCCACGATCTCCGCGTCGACCACGTCGTCGGGGCCGCCGGCCTGGGGACCGCCGGTCGCACCGGCGCCGGCGCCCGGCCCGGCCTCGCCCGGCCCGGCCTGCTCGCCCTGCTGCTGCGAGTAGAGCAGTGAGCCGGCCTGCTGGGAGACCTGCGCCAGCTTCTCGTGCGCGGCCTTGATCTTGTCGATGTCCTGGCCGCCGAGGGCGCTGCGCAGCTCGCCGAGCGCCTCGTTGAGCTGGTCACGGTTCTCGGCGGGCAGCTTGTCGCCGCTCTCCGCGAGGAACTTCTCGGTCTGCCACTGGAGCGCCTCGGCCAGGTTGCGGGTCTCGGCCTCGTCGCGCCGCCGCTTGTCCTCCTCGGCGTGCTCCTCGGCGTCCCGGCGCATCCGCTCGATGTCGTCCTTCGGCAGCGAGGAGCCGCCGGTGATCGTCATCTTCTGTTCCTTGCCGGTGCCCAGGTCCTTGGCGTGCACGTTGACGATGCCGTTGGCGTCGATGTCGAAGGTGACCTCGATCTGCGGCACGCCGCGCGGCGCCGGCGGGAGGCCGGTCAGCTCGAAGGTGCCGAGCTTCTTGTTGTAGGCCGCGATCTCCCGCTCGCCCTGGAACACCTGGATCAGCACCGACGGCTGGTTGTCGTCGGCCGTGGTGAAGACCTCGGAGCGCTTGGTCGGGATGGTGGTGTTGCGCTCGATCAGCTTGGTGAAGATGCCGCCCTTGGTCTCGATGCCCAGGCTCAGCGGGGTCACGTCGAGCAGCAGGACGTCCTTGACCTCACCCTTGAGCACGCCGGCCTGCAGGGCGGCGCCGACGGCGACGACCTCGTCCGGGTTGACGCCCTTGTTGGGCTCCTTGCCGGTGAGCTGCTTGACCAGGTCGGTCACGGCCGGCATCCGGGTCGAGCCGCCGACCAGGATGACGTGGTCGACGTCCGAGACCTTGATCCCGGCGTCCTTGACGGCCTGCTCGAACGGGCCCTTGCACCGGTCCAGCAGGTCCTGCGTCATCCGCTGGAACTCGGCGCGGCTCAGGGTCACGTCGAGGTGCAGCGGGCCCGCCGAACCGGCGGTGATGTACGGCAGGTTGATGTTGGTGGTGGTGGCCGCGGACAGCTCGATCTTGGCCTTCTCGGCCGCCTCCTTGAGCCGCTGCATGGCCATCTTGTCCTGGGACAGGTCGATGCCGTGCTCGCCGCGGAAGGTCTTCACCAGGTGGTCGATGATGCGCTGGTCCCAGTCGTCACCACCGAGGTGGTTGTCACCGCTGGTGGACTTGACCTCGATGACGCCCTCGGCCAGTTCGAGCAGCGAGACGTCGAAGGTGCCGCCACCCAGGTCGAAGACCAGGACGGTCTGCTCCTTGGAGCCCTTGTCGAGGCCGTACGCCAGCGCCGCCGCGGTCGGCTCGTTCACGATCCGCAGCACGTTGAAGCCGGCGATCTCACCGGCCTCCTTGGTGGCCTGCCGCTGGCCGTCGTTGAAGTAGGCCGGCACGGTGATCACCGCGTCGGTGATCTGCTCACCCAGGTACGCCTCGGCGTCCCGCTTGAGCTTCATCAGCGTGCGCGCCGAGATTTCCTGCGGGGTGTACTTCTTGCCGTCGATGTCGACGGTCCAGTTGGTGCCGATCTCCCGCTTGACCGAGCGGATCGTCCGGTCCGGGTTGGTCACCGCCTGGCGCTTCGCGACCTCACCGACGAGCACCTCGCCGTTGCGGGCGAACGCGACGATCGAGGGGGTCGTCCGCGAGCCCTCCGCGTTGGCGATGACGGTGGGCTCACCGCCCTCGAGAACGCTGACGCAGGAGTTCGTCGTGCCGAGGTCGATGCCGACCGCACGTGCCATGTTCGCTTCCTCGCTTCGTAACGGTGAGCAGGTCAACGGGCCTGCCCGGCGGGTCGCCCGCAGCGACCGCACCACAAGTTGAGTGAACTTGACTCAATAGTGCCACGCCCCGGGCAATCCGCAAGTCCAGGTTGAGCCGACCCGACGCAACCTGACCGTTATTACCGTCCGGTTGTCTTACCTTGCGTCGGTCGGGCACGCTTTAGCGGTGACGACGCACGGCGATCCCGCCACCCATGCCGGCGCGCCCGCCGTCGCTGCCCGCACCGGCCCCGACGACGCCGGCGGGGACCGGCCCGCCGACGCCGCGGAAGGTCTGCCCGCCGCACTCACCGGCCTGCGGGCCGCGATCGGGGCGGCCCGGTTCCCGCTGGCCCTGCCCTCGGCAGAGCCCGCCCGCCGCACCGCCACCGGTCTCACCGACCAGCTCGACGACTACCTGCTCCCCCGGCTCGCCCGCCTGGACGCCCCGCTGCTCGTGGTGGTCGGCGGCTCGACCGGCGCCGGCAAGTCGACCCTTGTCAACAGCCTGGTCCAGGCGCGGGTCAGCGCCGCCGGGGTGCTGCGACCCACCACCCGCTCGCCGGTGCTGGTCTGCAACCCCGCCGACGCGGCCTGGTTCCGTCAGGGCGAGCTGCTGCCGGGCCTGACCCGCACCACCGAGCCGAGCGAGAACCCGGGCACCCTCCAACTGGTCACCGCCCCCGCGCTCCCGGCCGGGCTGGCCTTCCTCGACGCGCCCGACATCGACTCGGTGGTCGACGCCAACCGGGCCCTCGCCGGTCAGCTGCTGGCCGCCGCCGACCTCTGGCTCTTCGTCACCACGGCCGCCCGGTACGCCGACGCCGTCCCGTGGGAGCTGCTGCGCAGCGCCCGGGCGCGGGGCACGGCCGTCGCCATGGTCCTCGACCGGGTCCCCCCGGAGGCCGCCGACGAGATCACCGCCCACCTGTCCGAGATGCTCGCCGCACAGGATCTCGGCGCCGCGCCGCTGTTCGTCCTGCCGGAGACCTGGGTGGACGGGCAGGGCCTGCTCCCCGACGGGGTCACCGCCCCGCTGGCCGGCTGGTTCGCGCGGCTCGCCGCCGACGCCGAGGCCCGCTCGGCGGTGGTCCGGCAGACCCTCGACGGCGCCCTGGCCGCCCTGCACCCGACCGTGGACGCGCTGGCCGACGCCGCCGACGAGCAGGCGGCCGCCGCCGACGCGCTGGACGAGCGGGTCCGGGCGGCGTACCGGGGGGCGGAGCGGACCGTCGACCAGGGGCTCAAGGACGGCCGGCTGCTCCGCGGCGAGGTGCTGGCCCGGTGGCAGGAGTTCGTCGGCACCGGCGAGTTCTTCCGCAGCCTGGAGGCGCGGATCGGCCGCCTGCGCGACCGGGTGGTGGCCGCGGTCACCGGCCGTCCGGCCCCGGCCGCCGAGCTGCGGAACGCCATCGAGTCGCAACTGGTCACGCTGCTGCGCGGGGTGTCGGCCGAGGCCGCGGAGAACGCCTACACCGGGTGGAAGGCGCACCCGGCCGGGTCGGCGCTGCTCGAACCCGAGCTGGCGCACCCGTCGGCCGATCTTCCCGAGCGCGCCGAGCGCCTGGTCCGTGACTGGCAGCGCGGCGTGCTCGAACTGGTCCGGGCCGAGGGCGGCGACCGCCGCTTCGTGGCCCGCACCGCCGCGTACGCGGTCAACGCCACCGGCCTGGCCGTCATGATCGCGGTCTTCGCGGCCACCGCCTTCATCCCGACCGGGCTGGAGGTCGCCACCGGCGCGGGCACCACGGTCGCCGCCCAGGCGGTGCTCCAGGCGATCTTCGGCGACCAGGCGGTCCGCAACCTGGCCGGCAAGGCGCGGGTGGACCTGCTCGACCGGATCGGCGCGCTGCTGACGGAGGAGGCCGACCGGTTCCTCGCCCGCACCGCCGAGGCGCGCCCGGCCACCGACACCGGCGCCGCGCTGCGCCGGTCGGCCCGCGAGGTCGAGAAGGCCCGGCACCGCGCCGGCCTCTCCGGCGCGTCGGGCGCGACACTGCCCGCCGCGGACCAGGGTGGGCGCGCGTGAGCAACATCGTCGGCCGGATGCGGGAGACGCTCCGGGGCGGGCAGCGGGTCGACCCCGACGTCCTGATCGCGCGGCTCCAGGCCCTCCAGCGCTTCCTCGGCGCGGTCGACGGCCAGGTGCCCGACGCCGAGCTGGTCGCCGCGCACACCGTGGTCGAGCGGGCCGGCACCCGGCTCGCCCTCTCCGGGCACCACACCGTGGTCGCCCTGGCCGGGGCGACCGGCAGCGGCAAGTCGAGCCTGTTCAACGCCCTGGCCCGGCTGGACCTCTCCCCGGTCGGCGTCCGCCGGCCGACCACCGGGGTGGCGCACGCCTGCGTCTGGGGGCAGCTCGACGGCGCGTCCCGGCTGCTCGACTGGATCGGGGTGCTGCCGCGGCACCGGTTCGTCCGGGAGAGCCCGCTGGACGGCGACGACGAGTCCAACCTGCACGGCCTGGTCCTGCTGGACCTGCCCGACTTCGACTCGGTGCAGCGGAGCCACCGGCTGGAGGTGGACCGGCTGCTCGGCCTGGTCGACCTGGTGGTCTGGGTGGTCGACCCGCAGAAGTACGCCGACCGCGTGATCCACACCAGCTACCTGCGCGAGTTCCACCGGCACCGGGACGTGACAGTGGTGGTGCTCAACCAGGCCGACCGGCTGCCCCCGGCCGAGCTGCCCCGGGTCCTCGGCGACCTGCGCCGGCTGCTCGACGCCGACGGCCTGGAGGGGGTGCCGCTGCTGCCCACGGTGGCGGTGGACCCGGCGGGGCTGGACGGGCTCCGCGCCGAGCTGGAGCGCACGGTTGCCGAGCGGCAGGCCGCGCTGCGCCGGCTGGCCGGCGACGTCGACGCCGTGGTGGCCGGGCTCGACCCGCTGGTCGGGCCGGAGCCGCCGCGCACCCGGCCCGGTGACGCGTCGGCACGGGAGCTCACCACGGCGCTGGCCGGGGCGGCCGGGGTGCCGACGGTGGCCGAGGCGGTCGAGGGGGCGTACCGGCACCGGGCGGTCGGCAGCACCGGCTGGCCGCTGGTCCGGGGCTGGCGGAAGCTGCGGCCGGACCCGCTGCGCCGGCTGCACCTGCCCGGCGGGGGCGCCGACGCGCCCGCGGAGAGCCTGGTCGCGGCCACCTCCGTACCCGATCCGACCGCCGCGCAGCGCTCGGCGCTGAACCTGGCCATCCGCGCGGTGGCCGACCGATCGGCCGCCGACCTGCCGGCGCCCTGGCCGGCCGCGGTGGTCGCCGCGGCCCGGTCCCGGCTGGCCGACCTGCCGGACGCGCTGGACCACGCGGTGGCCGCCACCGACCTGGGCATGGACCGCCGGCCGACCTGGTGGCGGGTCGTCGGCGCGCTCCAGTGGCTGGTCACCCTCGCCGCGCTGGGCGGCCTGGCCTGGCTGGTCCTGGGCTACGCGCTGCGCATCCTCGGCCTGCCCGCCCTCGACTACCCGGACCTCGGCGAGGTGCCCTGGCCGACCGTGCTGCTGCTGGGCGGCCTGCTGGCCGGGCTGCTCGTGGCGGCGCTGACCCGGCCGGTGATCCGGTGGGCGGCGCGGCGCGCCCGGCGCCGGGCCGAGCAGCGGCTGCTCACGTCGGTCGGCAGCGTCGGGGAGAAGCACGTGCTGAACCCGGTCTGGGCGGTGCTGGCCCGCTACGGCGAGGCGCGCGAGGCGCTGCGGGAGGCGGCCCGGGGCTGAGCCCCGGCGCGGATGCCCGGCGTGCTGACCGTCGTCGGGGCGGGCCGGGCGGCGTAGGGTCGGTGCATGGCCACGCCACAGACCCCCTACGAGGCGGTGCTGCACGCCGCTCGCGACGTGACGAGGCTCGACTCCGCCCTGGACGCGGAGATGCTCGGCGCCGCGCTGCTCGGCAGCGTCTACGCCGTTGCCGAGACCGATCGGGACAACGCCGTCCGCGAGTTCGTGGGCGGCTTCCTCACCGCCACCTCGCGCCGCCGCAGCGCCGCCGCGACCACCATCCGCGCCGTCTTCGCCACGCTGGTGCCCGACGCCGAGGGGGCCAGCCGGGTCCGACCCGGCGCGTACGCCCCCGCGTGGGCCGGCCAGCTCGGCCGGGTGCACCTCACGGGCGCCTGGTCGTACGGCGACGTGTACGGCGACCAGACCTCCTACCTGGCCACCTTCGCCTACGACGACGAGGAGGGCGGCCCGGAGCACGCCCTCGTGGCGCTGGTCGACCACAACATCGGGATCACCAAGGACGTGTTCGTGGGCGGTCCGGCCGCCCGGATCGTCGAGCAGGCCCGGGAGATCTGCACCCAGGACGAGTTCACCTGGTTCCGCACCGAGGATCCCGCCCGGATGCGCGCCGAGGTGGGCCGCCACCTGGCGATCACCGACGACCTCGGTGAGCTGCCCGCGCAGGGCTCGCTGGCCACCGACCGGGCGCTGGTGGGTGCGCGGCTGGCCGCGCTGCCCGGCCCGGCGCCGGCGGCGGCCGACGTCCCGCCGCTGACCGACGAGGCGCGGACCGGGCTGGTCCGCGCCTTCCTCGGCTCGCCGGAGGCGGTCCGCGTCGGCCTCGACCGGGTGGCCGACGGGGAGCTGGCCTCGCTGCACTTCTGCCTGGGTCTGCTGCTGGACCACGCGGCGAGCTTCCCTGACGCCGACCCGATGCGGTGGAGCCCGACGGTCGCGGAGCTGTTCCTGCTCGACTGGGTGCACCGGCGGGCCGTGCTGGACATGGACGACGCCGCCATGCTGCCCCGGGTGCTGCGCGGCTGGGCGGCGTACGCGGCCCGCCAGCGGGGGCTCGCGCCGGCGGCGGCCGCCCGCACGGACGAGGCCATCCAGGAGATGGTTCCCGAGTTCGCCCGGCTCTACAGCACGGGCGAGCGCCGCAGCCCGGCCACGGCCGCCGTCGCCCAGCTCATGGCGGACGGCGTGGACCCGGACGATCCGGCGGCGCTGGACGCCTGGATCGAGGCGAACCGCCACCGCCTCACCGACGACCCGGCCTGACCCGCCGGGAGCGGGTCAGCGGCGCGGCGTGGCCGGGGCCGTGGCGCCCGACGCCGTGGCGCTCGGGTGCGGGTCGTCGCGCGGGCTGAGCGTCGGCGTGGGCGGCTCCTCCGACGGCGTGCCGGTAGGCGACGGCGTGCTGTCGGGCGGCTCGGTCGTCGGGTCCGGGTCGTCGGTCGGCGGGGGCCCGGTGGTCGGGGTCGGCTCGGCGGTCGGCGACGGTTCGGTGGTCGGGCTGGGGCTCGGCTCCGGGTCGGTCGGCGACGGTGAGGGCACCGGCGACGGGCTCGGCGGGCCGGCCGGCGTGGTCCGGACGGGGCGCGGCGTCGGCACCGGTGCGGGAGCGGCCGGGTGGGACCGGTGGCGGGAACCGAGGTCGCTGTCGTCGGGCAGGGCCGGGGCGGCCGGGAGCACCGGGGCAGGCACGGTGGTGGCTCCGGCGACCGGCGACGGGGTGGGTAGCAGCGGTGTCTGGGTCCCCTCGGGCAGCGGGATCACCACCGGGCCGACCGACGGGGTCGGGATGAACGGGGTGCTGCTGTCCGGGAGGGCGCTGTTCCCCACGGTGGCCGACCCCGCGCTGATCGCGGCGAGGATCGGCATGGAGGCCGTGCCGGCCAGCAGCGCGACGGTGAACAGGTAGCCCCGGCTCGGGCCGCCCAGGCCCTGCGCGCGGTGCGCGCCGACCACCCGCCGGTAGCCGGACCGCGGCACCGCCCGGTGCCGGCCGAGGAACGGAGCTCCCGGAGGACCCTCTGGCTCGGACACCGGCACACTCCTCGTACGCGTCGACAGGGCGGGATCCCGGCGCAGGCTAAACGGACAAATGCCTCAAGGGGACTACCGCAAGCTTGAACCAGTGACGCTCAGTTCACCAGCCACCACAGCGTGTCGACACACAAATTGTCCGTCCCGCGACGGCGAGGCACCAGACAAACGTGTCAATGCGTCGCGAACACGACGGAACGTCACCGGTGGAGGAGGCCGTACTGTGGGCCCGCTCACCTCCTCTGCAATCATTCAGGCACGACGGCAACGCAGCCGCCACCTCCGCGCACCCCGCGGCTGGTGCGGTACGGCGCCGGCGCTCCCGGGTCGGGCTCCCCAACGGGACCCGGCTCACGCCGCGCGGCAACCCTCACCGGGGCTAGGCGCGGCCGCCAGGGACCGGTCCGGCACCAGCCGGGTCGGGCGCACGATGTGCGCGGCACGGGTCACCCCCCGGCGCCGGCGCAGACCAGACAGGGAGAGACGGATGGCAAAGGGCGATCCCGGGGCCGCCACCCGCAGCAAGCGGGCCGCACCCCGTACCAAGCGCGCCGCCGCCACGGGCGAACCGGAGCTCGTGCAGCTGCTCACGCCCGAGGGCGAGCGGATCGAGAGCGCGTTCGGCCCGGACGGGACCGAGTACCGCGTCGACTTCACCGACGAGGAGTACCGCGGGCTCTACCGCGACCTCGTGCTCGTCCGGAAGCTCGACGCCGAGGCCACGGCGCTGCAGCGCCAGGGCGAGCTGGGCCTCTGGGCCAGCCTGCTGGGCCAGGAGGCGGCGCAGGTCGGCTCCGGCCGGGCGCTGCGTACGCAGGACATGGCCTTCCCGACCTACCGGGAGCACGGCGTCCTCTACTGCCGGGGCATCGACCCGATCATGCCGCTCGGCCTGTTCCGCGGCGTCGACCAGGGCGGCTGGGACCCGAACGAGTTCAAGTTCAACATGTACACGATCGTCATCGGGGCGCAGACCCTGCACGCGACCGGCTACGCCATGGGTGTCGCCATGGACGGCAAGACCGGCAGCGACGACGGCGAGGCGGTGATCGCCTACTTCGGCGACGGCGCCACCAGCCAGGGCGACGTGAACGAGGCGTTCGTCTGGGCCAGCGTCTTCAACACCCCGCTGGTGTTCTTCTGCCAGAACAACCAGTACGCCATCTCCGAGCCCCTGGAGCGGCAGACCCGCGTCCCGCTCTACCAGCGGGCCGGCGGCTTCGGCTTCCCGGGCGTCCGGGTGGACGGCAACGACGTGCTCGCGTCGTACGCGGTGACCCGGCACGCGCTGGACAACGCGCGGCACGGCCAGGGCCCGAGCCTCATCGAGGCGTACACCTACCGGATGGGCGCGCACACCACCTCCGACGACCCGACCCGCTACCGGATCGCCAGCGAGGTCGAGGCCTGGCAGGCCAAGGACCCGATCGCCCGGATGAAGGCGTTCCTCACCAAGCAGCAGATCGTCGACGAGTCGTTCTTCGCCGAGGTCGACGAGCAGGCCCGCGCCGAGTCGGTGCACCTGCGCGAGCGGGTGCTCGCCATGCCCGACCCGGAGCCGGTGACCATGTTCGACCACGTCTACCCCAACGGGTCCCCCGAGCTCGACGAGCAGCGGGCCCAGTTCAGCAAGTACCTGGAGTCGTTCGAGGGGAGCGCCCACTGATGGCCACGGAGACGCTCACCCTCGGCAAGGCCCTCAACGCCGGCCTGCGCAAAGCCCTGGAGAACGACCCGAAGGTCGTCATCATGGGCGAGGACGTCGGCAAGCTCGGCGGCGTGTTCCGCATCACCGACGGCCTCCAGAAGGACTTCGGCGACCAGCGGGTGATCGACACCCCGCTCGCCGAGTCCGGCATCATCGGCACCGCGGTCGGCCTGGCCATCCGCGGCTTCCGGCCGGTCTGCGAGATCCAGTTCGACGGCTTCGTCTACCCGGCCTACGACCAGATCGTGTCGCAGGTGGCGAAGATGCACTACCGCTCGCAGGGCAAGGTGCGGATCCCGATGGTCATCCGGATCCCCTACGGCGGCGGCATCGGCGCGGTCGAGCACCACTCGGAGTCGCCCGAGGCGTACTTCGCGCACACCGCCGGCCTGAAGGTCGTCACCTGCGCGAACCCGCAGGACGGCTACTCGATGATCCAGCAGGCCATCGCCTCCGACGACCCGATCGTCTTCCTGGAGCCGAAGCGGCGCTACTGGGAGAAGGGTCCGGTCGAGCTGGACGCCCCGCTGACCGACGCGTACCCGCTGCACGCCGCCCGGGTCGCCCGGCCGGGCACCGACGCCACGGTGCTGGCGTACGGCCCGATGGTGCGCACCGCCCTGGACGCGGCCACCGCCGCCGCCGAGGACGGCCGGGAGCTGGAGGTCATCGACCTGCGCACGCTCTCCCCGCTGGACCTGACCGCCGCGTACGAGTCGGTGAAGCGCACCGGCCGCTGCGTGGTCGTCCACGAGGCCCCGGGCAACCTGGGCCTCGGGTCGGAGATCGCCGCCCGGATCACCGAGGAGTGCTTCTACTCCCTGGAGTCCCCGGTGCTGCGGGTCACCGGCTTCGACACGCCCTACCCGGCCGCCCGGGTGGAGGAGGAGTACCTGCCCGACCTCGACCGGGTGCTCGACGCCGTCGACCGCACCTTCGGCTGGTGAGCGGCATGTCGCGGATCAAGGAATTCAACCTCCCCGACCTGGGCGAGGGCCTGACCGAGGGCGAGATCCTCGCCTGGCTGGTCAAGGTGGGCGACGACATCGAGTTGAACCAGCCGATCGTCGAGGTGGAGACCGCCAAGGCGGCGGTCGAGATCCCGGCGAAGTGGGCCGGCCGGGTGCAGGCGATCTTCCACCCGGAGGGCGCCACGGTCGAGGTCGGCAGCCCGATCATCGCGATCGACACCGACCCGAACGCCGGGCCGATCGAGCAGTCGACGACCGGTGCGCCGGCCGCCGACCTGCCCACCCCGTCGGCGGCCTCGCTGGCCGCGGTCGAGGTCGCGCCCGAGGAGGGCATGGTCGAGCCGGGCCTGATCGGCGGCGTGGCGCCGGGCGGGCGTACCGCGGTGCTGGTCGGCTACGGCCCGCGGAACGCGCCGGCCAAGCGGCGGCCGCGCAAGGGCGGCGTCCCGGCGCAGGCCGCGGCGGCCCCGGCCGCCCCGGTCGAGCCGGCACCCGCGCCGGTGGTTCCGGCGCCGGCCGCCCCGGTGGTCAACGGCAACGGCCGGGTGACCGGCGCCGTGCTGGCCAAGCCGCCGGTCCGCAAGCTCGCCAAGGACCTGGGCGTCGACCTCGCCACGCTGACCGGGTCGGGCCCGCTGGGCTCGATCACCCGGGAGGACGTACAGCGGGCGGCGGCGGCCCCGGCGGCGGCCGAGCCGCTGACGGTCGCGGCGCCGGCCACGGCGGCCGCGAGCTTCGGCGCCGACCGCGAGCAGCGCATCCCGGTCAAGGGGGTACGCAAGCTCACCGCGGAGAACATGGCCCGCTCGGCGTTCACCGCGCCGCACGTCACGGAGTTCCTGACCGTGGACGTGACCCGGGCGATGAAGGCCCTGGACCGGCTCCGCGAGCGGCGCGAGTGGCGGGACGTGCGGGTCTCGCCGCTGCTGCTGGTCGCCAAGGCGGTGCTGCTGGCGGTCAAGCGCCACCCGATGGTCAACTCGACCTGGGCCGGCGACGAGATCGTGGTCAAGGACTACGTGAACCTGGGCATCGCGGCGGCCACCGAGCGTGGCCTGATCGTGCCGAACATCAAGGACGCCGGCCGGCTCTCGCTGCGCGAGCTGGCGGACGCGATGACCGCGCTCGTCCAGACGGCCAAGGCGGGGAAGACCTCTCCGGCCGACATGTCCGGCGGCACGCTGACCATCACCAACGTCGGCGTCTTCGGCGTCGACACCGGCACCCCGATCCTGCCGCCGGGCGAGTCCGCGATCCTCGCCTTCGGCGCGGTGCGGGAGCAGCCCTGGGTGCACAAGGGCAAGGTCAAGCCGCGCCTGGTCACCACGCTGGGTCTCTCCTTCGACCACCGCATCATCGACGGTGAGCTCGGCTCGAAGTTCCTGCGCGACATCGGGGACTTCCTGGCGGATCCGGAGGCGGCGCTGCTCGCCTGGACGTGACGGTCGCATCGCACCAGGCCACGGCCGGTGTGCACGGGTGAACGCCCGGCACACCGGCCGTTGCCGTTGGGGAAAGGAAACGTCGGCTCTACCGGGCTTCTGGCCTACGATCCTTAGGCACGTGGCTCAGCTCACCTAAGAATCGATGGAAGTTCGCGGCGTTCTGGGGTTCAATAGAGACATCAAGGGGCTGACAACCGAATAGCCAGGAGGAGAGACCCAGATGAGCATGATCGAGCGAATCCGCAACCGCCGCGACGCCAACCGCCGCGCCCGTGCCATCGAGCACGCGCTGCGTTCCGCCAACTCGCCGGCCGTCCGCGAGGAGCTTCTCGTGATCGCCCAGCGTCACATGAGCTGACGCTCCCCAAACTTTCCTCACCTCCTCCAGTTCGAAGACCCGCCCGGGCAACCGGGCGGGTCTTCGGCGTCTCACGTCGATTGACACCGGGATTCCACCTCGCCGCACCGCCCGGTACGGTGGGGCTCGGTCGCCAACCGCCCGCCTCCGGACCGATCGCCTTCGAGAGCAACCGATCGATACCGCCCGGTGACGTACGGTGACGGCCCGTGCTCCCCCGGACGCCTCCGGGCGGCCACCGGATACGGTGCGGGGAGCCCGCACGGCCGGTACCTGCCGGCGACTCCGGCAGCGATGCCGACGGTCCCGATCGGCATCGGCGGCCGACATGTGATGGAGGAGGCGCACCCATGACGTCCGAGGCCCCGCACCGCCCCGGCCAGGAGCCGGGCGAGGTGTCGCCGGGCGCCGGCGGACCGGTGCCGTACGGCGACCGCCCGGCGCAGCAGGACAACGGGTACGGCGCACCCGACCTCGGCTGGGCCCCGCCCCCGCCGGCCGGTCGGCCCGCCCCGCCGGCCCCCGCCTGGGCCGGGGCCGACGACCAGCCCCCCGCCTGGACACCGCCGGGCGGCCAGCCCGCCGCCGGCCGGGCCACCGCGCAGGTGCCGCCGCCCGCCGAGCCGGGCGGCTGGAGCCCCGCCCCGCAGCCCGCCTGGGCCGCTCCGGAGCAGTCCGCCCCGTCCTGGGGCGGGCAGGACCAGGGAGCACCCACCTGGGGCACGCCCGAGCAGGCCGACACCCACCGCGGCGCCGAGCCCGGGCCGTCCGCCTGGGGCGCCGCCCCACCGAACAACCCCACCGAGTCGACCCCACCGGCCTGGGGCGCCCCGGCACCGTCCGGCGAGCAGCCGGCCTGGGCGCAGGCCGGCGACCCGGCCGCCCGCGGCGCCGCCCACGTGCCCGCGCCCGCCACCGTCCCGAACGAGTCGTGGGCCACCCCCGCCGGGCAGGACGACCCGAACCAGTCCGGTGGGTGGAACCCGCCGACCGGTCAGCAGGACGACGACCCGGGCCGCTCCGGCGGCTGGCGCGCGGCTCCCGAGGACAACTCCGGCGGCTGGGCCGTCGGTGCCGCCGCCCAGCAGCACGACGACCGGCCCGCCTGGGGCCAGCAGGGCGAGCAGGGCGCTCCCGGCTGGACGCCGGCCGAGCCGACCGCCCGCGCGGCCGCCAAGGTGTCGGTCCCGGGTGCCGTCCGCCCCGAGGGCGCCTGGTCCACGCAGGACAACCAGGGTCAGGCCCCGAGCTGGCAGAACGGTCCGAACGCGACACAGGGCGACGACCAGGGTCAGGCCCCGAGCTGGCAGAACGGCCCGAACGCCGCGCACGGCGACGACCAGGGCCAGGCCCCCAGCTGGCAGAACGGCCCGAACCACGGCGACGACCAGAACCGTGCCGGAGGCTGGCAGAACGGCTCGGCCACGCAGGACGACGACCCGGACCGCTCCGGCGGCTGGGCCGCGGGCCGGTCCGCCGGCGGCGCCGAGGCGCCGCAGCCGGCCGCCTGGGGCGCGCCGGAGGAGCAGCGCCCGGCCGCCGCGTGGAGCGGCGCCGCGGCGGTGCCGCAGCAGCGTGAGCCGGAGCGGCCGGCGGACGAGCCGGCGCAGCCCGGCTGGGGTTCCGCCGCCGTCCCGGCACCGGCGGAGGCGCCGGCCCGGGCCAGCGCGTCCGTCCCGTCGCCCGACTCGCCGCCCGCCTGGGGCGGCAACCAGGACGGCCCGGGGCAGTGGACGCGCGACCGTCCGGCCATCCCCGAGGCCGAGCCGTGGGCGCCCGGCCAGGCCTGGGGCCGCGCCGCCGAGGCCCAGCCCGAGCAGCCCGCGGCGCCGGGCTGGGAGCCGTCCCGCGCCGACGACGGACCGATCTACCAGCCGGCGCCGGGCCCGGGGATCTCCCCGGCCAACGCGGTGCCGCTGCCCCCGCAGGAGCAGCGGGTGCCGGGTGCGGCCCTGGCCGCCGCGCCGCCCGCCGACTACACGCCGTTCACCCCGGGCGGCGAGCCGGGCGACCGCAACCCGCAGGCGTACGAGCCGGAACCGGCCGCCGAGGCCGGCTGGGGCACGCCCGCCCCGGCGCACGACGAGCCGCAGTCACCGGCCGGGCCGGTGGTGCCCGGTCCGCGCACCTCGCCGGAGGCCGCCGCGGGCGGTGCCGTCTCGGCCAGCGCCTCGGTGCCGATGACAAGCCGGGTCACCCCGCCGGCCGACCAGCCGCTGCCCACGGGCGGCACGCCCGCCCCGCAGCCGCGCGTCTACGGCCGCCCCGCGCGGGCCGAGCCGGAGGAGGCGCCCGGGCAGGACGGCCCGCACGGCTTCGCCGAGCCGGGCCCATACTCCCGGGCGGACGAGTCGGACCGCCAGCACGGATACGCCGAGGCGCCTCCGGTGCACTCGGCCCCGCCGTCCTCGCCGGCCGCCCCGCCGCCGTTCCCGCCCGGCGTGCCGTCCTTCGTCGACCCGCCGGGCAACAGCCGGCCGGTCAACGGGGTGCACCCGCACAACGGCGAGCGCCCCGGTGGCCCGCACGATCCGTTCGCCGGCCCCGGCGGCCCGCACGAGCAGTTCGGCGCGCCCGCTGGGCACCAGGACCCGTTCGGCCCGCCCCACCGCGACCAGTTCGGCGGGCCCGGGGGCGGTGACCCGTTCGGCGGGCCGGCCGGCGGCCGCGCCTCGGTCGCCATACCGGGGCAGGGGCCGATGGGCGAGCCGGGCGGCTTCCCGCCCGCGTTCCCGCCGCCGCAGCAGCAGGGCCCGCCGGCGTGGCCGCAGGCGGGTCAGGGCGGCGACGCGGACCAGGGCCGCTTCGAGGCGTTCAAGCCGGAGGCGGAGCCGAAGACCGAGGCGCCCGCGCCGAAGGTGCGCAACGGCCGGGTGCTGGCCCTGGTGCTGATCGCCGCGGTGCTCATCCTCGCCGTGCCGCTCGGCCTGCTCACCCTGCTCGGCAAGATCGGTGGGGACGACAAGCCGGCGGGCTTCGACCCGGCGGTGGGCTCCTGCGTCAAGCAGTCCAACACGACCGCCGTGGCGGCCGACTGCGGCGAGCAGGGCGCGTTCACCGTGGTGTCGAAGGTGGACAGCAAGGACAAGTGCGCCGACCCGGCGCAGCCCCAGGTGGTGCTTCCCGGCGACGGGTCCAACCGGGTGCTCTGCCTCAAGCCGGCCAACCAGTAGCGACTCCCACGACGGCGGGGCCACGGTGATCCGTGGCCCCGCCGTCGTTCGTCACCGCTGCCAGTGGGGGTCGCGGCCGAGGAAGGCCAGCAGTGCGGCGACCGGGTCGGCGCCGGGCTCCGTGGGCAGCGCGGCGGCGTACGCGAATCCGCGCAGCGGCTCGGCGGTCGCCCGGGCCGCCGGCATGAGCTGTGCGGCCAGCTCGGCGGTGAGCGGCGCCGGCTGCCCGGTGGCCACCGCGACGTCCCAGGCGTGGATCGCGGCGTCGAGCGCGCAGGTCGCGGCGGCGAGCTGGGGGTCCATGGTGGGCGCGGGCGGCAGCGGCGTGCCGACCGGGCCGGCCGCCGGGTCGACCGCCGCCCACGCCGCGGTGGCGGCCTCGACCGCGTTCCGCACGACGTTCTGGACGCCCTCGTCGTGGCCACGCGGCGGATCGAACGGGTTGTACGCCGGCAGCTTGCCGGCACCGACGGAGGCCGCCCACGCGTGCTGGTCGCCGGCCGCGTGCATGAGCACCTGACCGACGGTCCACCGGTCGCACGGGGTCGGGTCGTCGAGCCGGTCGGCCGGCACTCCCTCGGCGGCGCGGCGCAGGAGGTCGAGGGCGGTGGTGAGGACGGGATAGCTCACGAGGCCGGTCCTTTCGGGGAACGGAATGCTTCGTTCCCCTTCAGCGTAACAGAACGGAACGATCTGTTCCACTGCTAGGGTCAGACCCATGTCCGAACCCGAGACCGGCCCGCTCAGCGGCCGCCGCGCCCAGGCGGCCCGCAACGACACCCGCATCCTCGACGCCGCCCGCGAGGTCTTCCTGGCCGATCCCGACGCGCCCGTCTCGGCCGTGGCCACCCGCGCGGGCGTCGGCATCAGCGCCCTCTACCGGCGTTACCCCAGCAAGCAGGACCTGCTGCGCGCCCTCGCGGCCGACGGCCTGGCCCGCTACATCGCCGACCTGGAGGAGGCGCTCGCCTCCGACGCGCCGCCGTGGGACGCCTACGTCGCCTGCCTGCACCGGGTCGTCGAGGGCGGCGGCCAGGCGCTCGCGCAGCGGCTCGCCGGCACGTTCGTCCCCACCCCGGAGTTGAGCCGGCTGGCCGAGCGGGCGACACGGCTGGCCGACACGCTCCTCGACCGGGTGCGCGAGTCGGGCGACCTGCGCGACGACGTCAGCGGGGCCGACATCGTGCTGCTGCTGGAGACCGTCATGCTGGTCGACCTCCCTGGCGCCGACCGTGGGGCCGCGCTGCGGCACCGCTACCTCGCCCTGCTGCTCCAGGCCCTGCACAACCCCGTGGAGGGCCCGCTCCCCGGCGTACCGGCCGAGCAGGCCGACCTGGTGGCCCGCTGGCGGGGCCGGTCCGGCGGATGATCGTGTCGCGCTTCACCGCCCCATCGGGCCGGCCGCCACCGGCGGTGCGGCACGATAGGGCCATGAGCGCACGAGTACGGGCACCCGAGCTGCGCGGCCGGGGCTGGCTGAACACCGGCGGCAAGGACGTCACCCTGGCCGACCTGCGCGGCAAGATCGTCCTGTTGGACTTCTGGACCTTCTGCTGCATCAACTGCCTGCACGTGCTCGACGAGCTGCGCCCGCTCGAGGAGAAGTACGGCGACGTCCTGGTCGTGATCGGGGTCCACTCGCCGAAGTTCGAGCACGAGAAGGACGCCGCGGCCCTCGCCGCCGCCGTCGAGCGGTACGGCGTGCACCACCCGGTGCTCGACGACCCCGAGATGGACATGTGGCAGCAGTACGCGGCGAAGGCCTGGCCGACCCTGTCGGTGGTCGACCCCGAGGGCTACGTGGTCGCCACCATGGCCGGCGAGGGGCACGCCGAGGGGCTGGCCCGGCTGATCGACGACCTGATCGCCACCCACGAGGCGAAGGGCACCCTGCACCGGGGCGAGGGCCCGTACGTGCCGCCGGCCGAGCCGGAGACGGCGCTGCGTTTCCCCGGCAAGGCCGTGGTGCTCGACGGCGGCAACCTGCTGGTGTCGGACTCGGCCCGGCACTCCCTGGTCGAGCTGGCCCCCGACGGGGAGACCGTGGTGCGGCGGATCGGCACCGGCACCCGCGGCCACGCCGACGGCCCGGCGGAGGCGGCCACCTTCGCCGAACCGCAGGGCCTCTGCCTGCTGCCCGCGCACGTGGCCGAGGTGGCCGGCTACGACCTGGTCGTCGCGGACACCGTCAACCACCTGCTGCGCGGCGTGAAGCTGGACACCGGCGAGGTGGTCACGGTCGCCGGCACCGGGCGGCAGTGGCGCTCGACGGTCGACGACCACGCGCACGACGCCGGCTCGGTCGACCTCTCCTCCCCCTGGGACGTCGCCTGGTACGACGACCGCGTCATCGTCGCCATGGCCGGCATCCACCAGCTCTGGTGGTTCGACCCGGCGAAGCGGACCGCCGGCATGTACGCCGGCACCACGGTGGAGGCGCTGCGCGACGGCCCGCTGCCGGACGTGTGGATGGCCCAGCCCTCCGGCCTCTCCGTCTCGGCCGACGGCGCCCGGCTCTGGGTCGCCGACAGCGAGACCAGCGCGATCCGCTACGTGGAGAACGGCGTGATGGGCACCGCCGTGGGGCAGGGCCTCTTCGACTTCGGCCACGTCGACGGACCGGCCGACCGGGCGCTGCTCCAGCACCCGCTGGGGGTGTGCGCGCTGCCGGACGGCTCGGTGCTGATCGCGGACACCTACAACGGCGCGGTGCGCCGCTTCGACCCGGAGACCGAGCAGGTCGCCACGGTGGCCGGCGGGCTGGCCGAGCCGAGCGACCTCGTGCTCACCGCCGAGGGCGAGGTGCTGGTGGTCGAGTCGGCCGCGCACCGGCTGACCCGGCTGGCGCCGGGCGCGTTGACCGCGGCGGGCGCGAACACCGTGGACGGGCCGCGGCACAAGCTGGAGCGCAAGCCCACCGACGTGGCGGCCGGCGAGCTGACCCTCGACGTGATCTTCACGCCGGCGCCCGGGCAGAAGCTGGACGAGACGTACGGGCCGTCGACCCGGGTGGTGGTCTCGGCGTCCCCGCCGGAGCTGCTGGTCGAGGGGGCCGGGACGAGCACGGACCTGTCCCGCCGGCTGGTGCTCAGCGGGGACGTGGCGGAGGGCGTGCTCCAGGTGACCGCCCAGGCGGCCACCTGCGACGCCGACGTCGAGCACGCGGCCTGCCACCTCACCCGCCAGGACTGGGGCGTCCCCGTCCGCGTGGTCTCCGGCGGAACAACCCGCCTCCCCCTGGTCCTACGCGGCCTCGACGAGGCCTGACGCCTCGCCCGGGTGTTGCGACCTGGGATCAATAGTGGTGGCTGTTGAGCGGTGATTCATCATGCGGCCGCCCGATCGGCGGCCAGGCTGGTGACGGCGCGGATGATGTCGGGTAGGACGTCGCGGCGGCCGGTGTATCCCTTCGGCTTCAGCGGGCCAGCAGAGACCGTGCGGCCCGCAACTCTGACGATCAAGCCGCCACGCCGCGTCGCATCAATACATGGCTCCTGATCCCCAGGTCGTAAGAGGGGCAGCTCCGCAGGCCTAAACCGTCGCACCCTTACTTAACGCGGGCCTGATCACCAGGTCGGGCCGCTTCTCGCAGAGGTGGTCGGCTGGGGTCGTCTGACGGGTTCGCCGCGTGGCGCTGGTAGTGCCGGGACACGCGGGCGCGGTTGCCGCAGGACGGCTTGCACCACGCCTGGCGCGGATGTTCCTTGACGAAGTAACGCACGCAGCGTGGCGCCGGGCAGGCGAGCAGTTGGGCACGGGCCGGGCTGGCGAGAAACTCGATCGCAGCCCGGGCCAGCCCCGCCGTGAGCCGCAGTCGGGCGTCGGCCGGCGCGCAGCGCCAGGCAACCGTTGGTGTCGACTCGTCCGGCCAGCTCAGCACGGGCCGGACCGGCAGCCGGCCGGCGGCCTGGTTGAGTTGATCGACGGCGTCCGCCACGGGAAGCAGTGTTGAGGAGTCGGCCCGGCTCGGTGGCCCGGGGCGGACCGCATGCGCGAACAGGGTACGCACGGCACGTCGCAACGCGACCACGTCGAGGCGGAGTTGCTCGTCGGGCGTGCTGGCGTACGGCCCGGGCTCGGCGGCGTACTCCCGCAGCGGATCGGCGTGCTCCCGGAGCCAGGCCGTCAGTCCGGCGACGTCGGCGAGGTCGTCGGCGACGCCTCCGTTGCCGTCGTGCCGGATGGTGCTGGCCAGGGCGAGCGCGAGCTGCTGTGACATCGGGCCTCCTCTGGTACTTGCTTGACTTGCCCGGCTTGATCGAGTGTAGCCTCCCTAATGTTTGAGGCGGAGATAACCATTAGGGGGCGTCTTGCTCGTCATCGCACACCTCAGTGACACGCACCTCGACAGCCATCCCCGCTCGGCTGAGCGGACCGCCCGGGTGATGGACTACCTGCACGCCCTACCACGACCGGTTGACGCGATCCTGATCAGCGGGGACATCGCCGACCACGGCGAGGTGGCCGAGTACCAGACCGCCGCGAAGCTCTTCGCGTCCCCACTGCCGGTCATGGTCTGCCCCGGCAACCACGATGTCCGCGACGCGTACCGCAAGGGCCTACTCGGCGACGAGAGCGGCGGCAGCGGCCCGATCAACACCCGGTACGACGTCGGCGGCGCGGTCTTCCTGCTCGCGGACTCGTCGATTCCGGGCGAGGACGACGGTCACCTCGACGCGGAGACCATGGACTGGCTCGCCGATCAACTCGGCTCGGTGCCGGCCGGGACACCGGCCTTCGTCTCCTTCCACCACCCGCCGGTCGAACTGCACCACCCCGTCATCGATCCGAGCCGGCTGCTTCCCACCGAGCCGCTGGCCAAACTGCTGGCCGCCCATCCGCAGGTCGTCGCGGTACTGACCGGGCACTTCCACACCGCCGCCGCGAGCACCTTCGCCGGTCGGCCACTGCGGATCGCGCCCGGCGTCGTCTCTACGCTCCGGCTGCCCTGGGAGGGCGACGGGCCGCTGGTCGACCTGCGACAGCCGCCCGGGGTGGCGTTCCACGTCTACGACGACGCGGGGCTGCTGACCACCCACTACCGGGTGGTGGTCTGAGGATGCAGGGGATCTCCCTACTCGGCTTCCTGGTCGCCCTCGCGCCGATCACCATGACGCCGGGGACCAGCCTGACCCTGGTCGTATCACGGGTCGCCGCGGGCGGGCGGCGGCAGGGTTGGTGGGTGATCCTGGGTACGGTCACCGGGATCTACGTGCACGCCACTCTCGCAGCCGTCGGCCTCGCCGCGCTGGTGCTTCGCTCGTCACAGGCGTTCTGGATCGTGAAGCTGGTCGGCGCCGGCTATCTAGTCGGGCTCGGTCTGTGGCTGCTCTGGTCGGCGACCCGTCGCCGGCACCCGATCAACTCGGCCACGCCGACCGACCTGGCCACCCGCCGGCCTCGGCGGCTGCCGTGGCGCGGGCACCACCCGTACGCCCAAGGGCTGCTCGGCAATGTGCTCAATCCCAAGGCTGCCGCCGTGTATCTGACCCTTGCCCCGCAGTTCCTCGACTCACACCGCTCGGTGCTGATTCCGATGCTGGTGCTGGCCTCGGCGCACGCGACGCTACACACCTGCTGGCTCGCTGGCTGGGCCGTTGTCTCGGGCGCGGCGGCCCGGCTGCTTCGTACCCTCCGGGTGCGCCGGGTGCTCGACCGGCTGACCGGCGCGCTCCTGGTCGGTCTCGGTATCCGCGCCGCAGCAGGTTGACCCGAACGACCGGCGTGCGGAGGATGAGGAAGTTTCGCCGCTCACCGCCGCCCTACTCCGGATCGCCGGCAGGCAGTGGCCGACCGAACCGCTTACCGAGATGCTTCGCGAGTGGCAGGCCAAGTTGACGGTGATCGCCGACTACGGCAATACACCGGCCGCCGCGATGTCCTGCCCGACATCATCCGCGCTGTCCCGGGCCTGGCCGCCGACGGGGCGGCCGCATGGTGAATACCGCTCAACAATCACCACTATTGATCCCCAGGTCGTCAGGAAGGGGCCCCTCCTCTACCGGAGGCGTTAAGAAAGGGCCCTTCCTTTCACGCGAACGATGTGAGCGTGACCCCGGCGTCGATGAGGGCGGCCCGGACGAGTTCGGCGCAGCGCACCGCGCCGGGGGTGTCGCCGTGCAGGCAGATCGACTCGACCGGGGTGGGCACCACGCTGCCGTCGACCGCCACCACGGTCTTCTCGGTGGCCATCCGGACCGCCCGCGTGGCCACCTCGTCGGGGTCGGTGACCAGTGCGTTCGCGGCGCTCCGGGGCACCAGTTGCCCGTTGGGCAGGTAGTTCCGGTCGGCGAAGCCCTCGGCGACCACCCGCAGGCCCGCGCCCACGGCGAGCTGGGCGAGCACCGAGCCGGGTGGGCAGAGCACCGGCAGCTCGTGGTCGTACCCGCTGACCGCGGCGACCAGCGCGGCGGCCTGGACCTCGTCGCAGGCGGCCGCGTGGTAGAGCGCTCCGTGCGGCTTGAGGTAGCGCACCCGGGTGCCGGTGAGCCGGCAGAAGGCGTCCAGCGCGCCGAGCTGGTAGATCGTCTCGTCGCGCAGGGCGGCGAAGTCGTACGCGATGTGCCGCCGGCCGAAGCCGGCGAGGTCCCGGTAGCCGACCTGGGCGCCGACGGCGACCCCGCGCCGCGCGGCGCCGGCGCAGATCCGGTGCATGGTGGACGCGTCACCGCCGTGGAAACCGCAGGCGACGTTGGCGGAGGTGACCAGCCCCAGCAGCGCCTCGTCGTCGCCGAGCCGCCAGATGCCGAATCCCTCACCGAGGTCAGCGTTGAGGTCCATGGAACGTCACCGTAGTCCCTGGGCGGGCCTGCGCGAGCGGGGTCACGTCCTCCACCACCCCGATGACCGGGTATCCGCCCGTGGTGGGATGGTCGGCCAGGAAGATCAGCGGTTGGCCGTCCGGCGGCACCTGCACCGCGCCGAGGACGAGGCCCTCGCTGGGCAGCTCGCCGGCCACCGCGCGGGGCAGGGCCGCGCCGACCAGTCGCGCGCCGACCCGGTTGCTGGCGGGGCTGATCGCGTACGCGGTGCGGAGCAGCAGGTCGAGTGCCGCGGGGGTGAACCAGTCCTGCCGGGGGCCGGGGTGCAGGGTCAGCCGCAGCTCCGCCGGCACGCCCGGGGCGACGGTGAGGTCCACCGGGGCCGGGGGGCCGGCCGGCGTGCCGACCGGTAGCCGGTCGCCGTCCCGCAGCGGGGGCGGGCCGAGCCCGGAGAGCGTGTCGGTGGCCCGGCTGCCGAGCACCGGCTCGACCGCGATCCCGCCGGAGACGGCGAGCCAGCTGCGCACCCCGGCGCGGGCCGGACCGACGCGGAGGGTCGCCCCGGCGGGCAGGGAGAGTGGCCGGCCCGGGTCCCCGGGCCGGCTGGCCCCGGGCGGGCGCTCGACCAGCAGGTCCACCTCCGCGCCGGTGAGCGCCACGGTGACGGCCCGGGTGAACCGCAGCTCGGCGCCGGTCAGGGTGATCTCCAGGCCGGCGGCGTGCTCGGGGTTGCCGACGAGCCGGTTGGCGAGCCGCAGGGCGGCCGGGTCGAGCGCGCCCGAGCGAGGCACACCGAGGTGGGCCCAGCCGGGGCGGCCCTGGTCCTGCACGGTGGTGAGGGCACCGGCCCGGAGCACCTCGATCACGCGCTGACCAGCCGGACGCGGGTGCCCGGGGTGAGCCGGGCGGGCGGGTCGGCGCGCACGTCGAAGAGGTCCAGGTCGGTCCGGCCGACCAGCAGCCAGCCGCCGGGCGAGGCGGTCGGGTAGATCCCCGCGTACGGGCCGGCCAGCGCCACCGACCCGGCCGGCACCCGGGTACGCGGGGTGGCGAGCCGGGGCACCGCCAGCTCGGCCGGCAACCCGGTGAGGTACGCGAACCCGGGCGCGAAGCCGCAGAACGCCACCCGGAACTCGGTTCCGCGCAGCCGCTCGACGACGGCGGGCACGTCGACGCCCCAGTGTTCGGCGACGGTGGGCAGGTCCGCGCCGTCGTACACGGTGGGGACCCGGACCTCGGCGGCGCCGGCGGTGGTGGCCACGTGTTCCGGGCTCCACCCGGCGATCCGCGCGGCGGCCGCCGCCCGGTCCGGCACGCCGTCGACCAGGACGGTGGCCGCCGCCGGGACGATGTCGACCGCGCTCAGCTCGCCGGCCGCCCGGCGGCGCCACAGCTCGGCCCGCCACGCCTCGACCTGCTCGGGGCCGTCGCAGTCGAGCAGCAGGGCGTGCGCGCCGACGGGCCGGATCCGCATCCCGTCATCCTCGCCCCGGCGGCCGTGACAAGCCACACTACTTGCAAGTAACCTACGGTGTCGTAACCTGGTTGACGTGACCACCTCCGCACCGCTCCGGCTCAAGCCGGCCGACATCGGGAAACCCCGCATGCGCGGCTGGCTGCACACCTACGCGTTCTTCGCCGCGCTGGTCTGCGGCCTCGTGCTGTGCTCCGTCGCCGCCGTCCGCCCCGGCTGGGCGCCGCTGGTGAGCTGCGTGATCTACAGCCTGACCGTGTGCGGCCTGTTCGGCACCAGCGCGCTCTACCACCGCCGGGTCTGGTCGGAGCGGGGCTACCAGATCATGCGCCGGATGGACCATTCAATGATCTTCTTGTTCATCGCCGGCACCTACACACCGTTCTGCACGCTGCTGCTGGACACCCGGCACGCCACGATCATGCTCGGCCTGGTGTGGGGCGGAGCGCTCGCCGGGGTGGCGATCAAGGTGATCTGGCCGCACGCGCCGCGCTGGGTCTCGGCCCCGCTCTACCTGGCGCTGGGCTGGGTCGCCGTCACGATGCTGCCGGAGATCCTGCACGCCGGCGGCGTCACCGCCCTGGTGCTGCTGACGGTCGGCGGGGCGATCTACAGCGTCGGCGCGGTCTTCTACGCGCTGCGCCGGCCGAACCCGTGGCCCACCGTCTTCGGCCACCACGAGTTCTTCCACGCCTGCACGCTCCTCGCGGCCATCTGCCACCACATCGCGATCTACTTCGCGCTGTTCGCCTGACCGCCGGCGCCGGTCGGGAAGACGGGCGAGGGCCCCGCGCCGTCGCGGGGCCCTCGACAGTTCGTGGCGCCGAGTCAGACCGGGTAGCCGGAGCCCGGGCGGCGCACCTCGCGGTACTCCTCGCGCACGACCCGGTCGTCCTGCACCGGCACGACCGGCTCGGCGACGACGCGCTCCCGCACCGGGGCGGCCACCACCCGGCGGCGGCTGTTCCAGAAGTAGAGCGTGGTGAGCAGGCCCGCCACTCCGGCGAGCATGAGCACCCAGCCCACCACGTTCAGGTTCAGCCATCCCAGGTTGGCGTCGATCGCGAACGCGAAGATCGCACCGAGCGCGATGAGAAAAATGCTGGCACCGATGCCCATGACGTCGCCTCCTTGGCGTCCTGCTGGCGTTTCCTGCCCGCCGCAGCCATGGAATGAGGTAGCGGCACACATCGACATACCCAGGCGCCGAGATCGCCAATCAGGCAAGCTGAGCGCATGACCGACGGCAGGAACCAGCAGCGGACGTTGGTGCTGTTGCGACACGCCAAGGCCGAGCAGTCCGCGGAGATGCCGGACGAGGAGCGGCCGTTGACCGCCCGCGGCCACGCCGACGCGGCCGCGGCCGGCGCCTGGCTGGCCCGGCACGCGCTCCTCCCCGACGTGGTGCTCTGCTCGACCGCCCGGCGGACCAGGCAGACCTGGCACGGGGTGGCGCTGGGCGCGACGGGATCCCCGCCGGAGGGAGGTCCGGCCGGGTCGGCGCCGGTGGTCCGCTACGAGCCGGCCGCGTACGACGCGCACCCGGACGTGCTGCTGGACGTGGTCCGGGAGGTCGACCCGAAGGCCCGCTACGTGCTGCTCATCGCCCACAATCCGGGCATCTCACTGCTCTCCGCGCTGCTCGACCCGGAGCGGGCGGATCCGGACGGGCTGCGCACCACCGACCTGGTCGTGCACCGCCCGACCGCGCGATGGGTCGAGCTGGGGCCGGGCGGGGCGCCCATCACGGCCCGGCACACCGCACGCGGCTGAGCCCGCCGGGCGGCGGGCTCAGCCGGTTCAGGACGGCGGGGCCGTGGGCGGCGGCGGATCCGGCGGCGGCGGCATCATCGCGGTCGGATGGGAGAGCCGGTTCTCCTCCACGATCAGCGTGCGTGCCCGCTTGCGGCGGTCCTGCCAGAACCAGAGCGTGGTGAGCAGGACGCCCAGCCCGGCCAGGATGAACACCCAGCCGACCGCGCGCAGGTCGATCCACCAGACGTTGGCCCGGATCGCGAAGGTCATGATCGCGCCGAGCGCGATGAGAAAGATGGCGCTGCCAATGCCCATGTGCGCTGCACTCCCCTGTGCGGTGGCCCTTGGGCGTGCCCTGTCGTGGTCCGCGACGGTTACCCGCCAGGGGCCCGGCCTATCGGCCGGGGCAGGAAAACACGGCGGGGGGGGGGGGGGGGGGGGCGCGCCCCCCCCCCGCCGGGGGGGGGGGGGGGGCTAAACCCGCCGGGGGGCAAAAGGCCCCCCCCCGGGGGGGGCGGGGGGGCGCCTGCGGGGGCCGCTGGCGCCCCCCCCCGGGGCCCCCCCCCCGCGGGCGGGCGCACAAACCCGGGGGGGGGCGGCGCCCCGCCCCCCCCCCCCCCCCCCCCGGCCGGTCGTCAGGGTCGAATCACCCCGTCGGGGATCAGAACGCCTCCTCCGGGAGGTCCATGATCTCCAGGTCGGCGCCCTCGATGATCCGCCGGTCGGCGCCGATGCGGGGCAGCACCTCGCGGGCGAAGAACCGGGCGGCCGCCACCTTGCCGGTGTAGAACGCCTTGTCGGTGGCGGAGACCTCACCGCCGAGCGCCTTCAACGCCACGTCCGCCTGCTTCTGCAGCAGCCAGCCGACCACCAGGTCGCCGACCGCGAGCAGGAACCGGCGGCTGCTCAGGCCGACCTTGTAGAGGGCGCGGGCGTCGCCGCCCTGGGCCTCGGTCAGCCAGCCCATCATCACGCCGAGGATGTTCTGGATCTCGCCGAGCGCCTTGCCGAGCGCCTGCCGCTCCTCCTTGAGCTGGCCGTTGCCGGCCTCGGAGGCGATGAACTCCTGGATCTCGCCGGCGACGGCCATGAGCGCCTTGCCGTTGTCCCGGACGATCTTCCGGAAGATCAGGTCGAGGCTCTGGATCGCCGTGGTGCCCTCGTAGAGGGTGTCGATCTTGGCGTCCCGGACGTACTGCTCCAGCGGGTAGTCCTGGAGGAAGCCGGAGCCGCCGAAGGTCTGCAGCGCCTCGTGGCCGAGCAGCTCGTACGCCCGTTCCGAGCCGACGCCCTTGACCAGCGGGAGGAGCAGGTCGTTGACCCGCTTGGCCAGCTTGGTGGCCTTCTCGTCGCCGGCCGCCTCGGCGACCGCGACCCGGTCCTGCCAGGTGGCCGTGTAGCAGACCAGCGCGCGCAGGCCCTCGGCGTACGACTTCTGCATGAGCAGGGAGCGGCGCACGTCCGGGTGGTGCGTGATGGTCACCCGCGGGGCGGTCTTGTCGGTCTGCTGGACCAGGTCGGCGCCCTGCACCCGGTTCTTGGCGTACTCGAGGGCGTTCAGGTAGCCGGTGGAGAGGGTGGCGATCGCCTTGGTGCCGACCATCATCCGGGCGTACTCAATGATCATGAACATCTGCCGGATGCCGTCGTGCTTCTCGCCGAGCAGCCAGCCCTTGGCCGGCACGCCGTGCTCGCCGAAGGTCACCTCGCAGGTGTTGGAGACCTTCAGGCCCATCTTGTGCTCGACGTTGGTGGCGAAGACGCCGTTGCGTTCGCCCAGCTCGCCGGTCTCCTCGTCGAAGTGGAACTTCGGCACGACGAAGAGGGACAGGCCCTTGGTGCCCGGGCCGCCGACGCCCTCGACGCCGACCGGGCGGGCCAGCACGTAGTGGACGATGTTGTCGGTCAGGTCGTGCTCACCGGAGGTGATGAAGCGCTTGACGCCCTCGATGTGCCACGAGCCGTCCGGCTGCGGGACGGCGCGGGTCCGGCCGGCGCCGACGTCCGAGCCGGCGTCCGGCTCGGTCAGCACCATGGTCGAGCCCCACTGCTTCTCGATGAAGAGCCGGGCCCACTTCTTCTGCTGCTCGGTGCCCTCGACGTGCAGCACGTGCGCGAAGGACGGGCCGGAGGCGTACATCCAGATCGGGGCGTTGGCGCCGAGCACCAGCTCGGCGAGCGACCACCAGAGGGCGCGCGGGGCGTTGGTGCCGCCGAGGACCTCCGGGAGGTCCAGCCGCCAGAACTCCGAGTCCATGAACGTCTGGTAGGACTTCTTGAACGACTCCGGCAGCGGCGCGGTGTGCGTCGCGGGGTCGAAGACCGGCGGGTTGCGGTCGCTGTCCGTGTAGCTGGCGGCCAGATCCTCGCGGGCCAGGCGGTCGACCTCGGAGAGGAAGCTGCGGGCGGTGTCGACGTCCAGGTCCGTGTACGGCGCCTGGCCGAACGTCCGGTCCGCCCCGAAGACCTCGAACAGGTTGAACTCGAGGTCCCGAAGATTGCTCTTGTAGTGGGTCATGCTCGCTGGCCCCGCTTCCGGACAGGTGTTACCGATCAGTAACTCCAGACTGTATTACTCGCCGGTAGCCAACGACAAGCCGATCTCGCAAGTGACAGCGATTACACACCTCCGGTTCACCCGACGGTGACCGTCGGCTCAACTCTCGGCCGCGCCGACCTCCCAGCTCGGCACGGGCGTGGCGGCGGCGCTGCGCGGCCCGGTGTATTCCATCAGGACCAGCGCGATGTCGTCGTCGAGCCGGCCGTGCACCCACTCGACCAGGGCGGTCTCCAGCGAGGCCAGGCCGTCGGCCACGGTGCCGTGGCCGAGCAGCCGCCAGGCCCGGTCGGCGGTCGGGAAGAACTCCCCGTCCCGGCGCGCCTCGCCCAGCCCGTCGGTGAAGAGCAGCAGCCGGTCACCCGGCTCCAGCCGCTCCACCCGGGGCCGCACCACCGGCATGAAGCCGAGCGGCGGCGCGGGCGCCGGCGGTTCGAGCGGGATCACCGCGCCCCGGCGCAGCAGCAGCGGTGGCGGGTGTCCACAGTTGACGATGGTGAGGGTGCCGCCCCGCTCCTCGACCAGCGCGGCGGTGACGAAGTCCTCGTCACCCACGTTGCGGGCCACCGCCCGGTCCAGGTCGGTCACCACCGCGCGCAGGTCCGCCCGCTCGTACGCCACGTGCCGGTAGGAGCCCAGCACGATGCTGGCCAGCCGGACCGCGTCCAGTCCCTTGCCGCGCACGTCGCCGATGATCATGCGGACGCCGTACGGGGTGTCCATCGCCTCGTACAGGTCGCCGCCGATCTCGGCGGTCGCCGTGGAGGAGATGTAGCGGGCGGCCACCGCCAGGGTGCCGACCTGCGGGCCGAGCGACCGGAGCACCGCCTGCTGGGCGACCGAGGCGAGCCGGGACAGCTCCGCGATCCGCTCGGACTGGCGCTCGCGGACCGCCGCCACGGCGCCGGCGATCGCGGTGGCCAGGGCGATGCCGGCCACATTGACCGCGGTGACCAGCGACATGGTCTGCTCGGCGAGGGCGAACGCGGCCCCGATCCCGGTGGCGAGCAGGCCCACCCCGAGCACCACCCGCCAGGACGCGAGCGCGGCGGCGAGGAACGGTGCGGCCACCATCAGGGCGATGTAGTGCGCCGGACGCCCGTCGGCCAGCTCGACGGCGGACACGATCGCGAGCAGCGCGAGGGCCGCGCCGAGGCCGGCGCGGGATCCGGGGCTCAGCGGGCCGCGGCCCGACTGGAAGGGTTGCGTGCGTACACCGGACAGCATGCCTGATGGACGTGAACGGGTGAATGAACCTGGCCCGTCGTCCGAGGATGTTCTGGCCGGCCGGATCCTGTCGCCGACCCGATCGCCGCCGGTCACCCGGTCAGCCGAGGACCTCGTACCTGACGGTCAGCTCGCCGAGGTCGGTCGAGGCGATCGCGGCGAAGGCGGCCCGGGACAGGTCGATGCACCGGCCGTCGATGTAGGGCCCACGGTCGTTGATCCGGACCACGACCGACTTGCCGTTGGCGGGGTTGGTCACCCGGACCTTCGTGTTGAACGGCAGCGTCTTGTGCGCGGCGGTCAGCGCGTCCGGGTTGAACGTCTCGCCGTTCGCGGTCATCTGCCCCTCGTCGTAGAAGGACGCGCCGCAGGAGCCGCTGTCCACGACCTTCGCGGCCGCGGTGGTCTTCTTCGCGGTCGGCTTCGGGCTCGCGGTCCGGGTCTTGCTCCGGGAGGCCGCCTGGGTCCGGGTCGCCGTCGGGCTCGGGGTGGCCTTCGGCGAGGGGCTCAGGCTCGGCGACGCGCTCGGCGAGGCGGCGGGCGACGCCGAGCTGGGGGCGAGCGTGCTGGGCAGGGCCTCGACCGCGGCCGGGGTCGCGGCCGGCTCGGCCGAGGTGAGCTGGACGGCGCCGACCGTGCCGCCGATGGCGAGCACGACGCCGACGGCCGCGGTGGCGGCGATGCCGGCCGGTGAGGAGAACTTGCGGGTACGAAGGTGCCTAGCAGCCACCGCCCGGTCCTTTCGTTCGCTGAACAAACCGGCTCGGACCGTAACGAGAGAAGCACTTCGGAAGTCAACGTGATCATGGTGCTATGCCCGTATTTACCCTGGTACGTGTAGCCGATCAAGCCAGCACCACTCCACCGAACGGAGGAAGAAGTGCTGGCCGGGGCCGGTGCGCCGTCGCCTCGCGCCGGTGCACCAGGATGGAGGCGTGCTGAGTCGACGGCTGGTCGAGCTGTTCCGGTGGGTCGACCCCGGCCCGGGGAGCAGCCACCTGGTCAGCGACCTCTCCGCCTGGTGGCGCGATCCCGAGGTGCTGGCCGGGGTCGGGCCCGCCCTGGCCGGCCTCTTCCCGGCCACCCGGCCCACGGTCGTGATCGCCCCGGAGGTGACCGGGCTGCTGCTCGGTCCGCTGGTCGCGGTGGCCGCCGGCGCCGGGTTCCTGCCGGCCTACAAGGACGGCGGGGAGCGGCGCCGGGTCGGGCCGATGCGCTGGGCCGGGACACCCGCCGACTACCGGGGCCGGCAGCTCCGGGTCGGCGTGGACGCCCGGTACCTCGGCCCCGGCGACCGGGTGCTGCTGGCCGACGACTGGGTGGCCACCGGGGCGCAGCTCGACGCGCTGCACCACCTGGTGCGGGACAGCGGGGCCGAGTTCGTCGGCACGGCCGCGCTCGTCGCGACCTGTCCGGCGCCGGTCGCCGAGCGGCTCCGGGTCCGCGCCCTGCTCACCGGGGACCAGCTGCCCTGAGGGTTGACCTCAAGGGCGCTTCAACTCCGACGATCGACGCATGGACGACGGCATCCTGGACGAGGCGTACCAACGGCTGCACCGGACCGGCCCGGAGTTCGAGGGCTGGCTCTCCAACCACGGACCCATGGCGGTCGAGGCGCTGGTCCGCCACGGCCACGGCACCCGCGTGCACCGCTGGCTCGACGACTACCTGCGCCGCCTGGACGAGCTGCCCAGGGGGTTGCGCCCGATCGACGACTGGCGGGCCGCGCTGGGCGACCCGGAACGGGCCGGCGACTGGCTCGCCCACTTCGACCGGGAGCTGCGGGAGCGCCCCTGGCGCCAGGTGCTCGGCGACTGGTGGCCGCGGCTGCTGCCGGGCATCGCGGCCGGGGCCACCCACGGGGTGATCCGGGTCGGGCACGCGGTGCGGGTGCTGCGTACCGACGGGGAGAACCCGCAGCGGCTGGCCGAGCTGGGCCAGGCGCTCGGCTACTGGGCCGCCCGCTGGCAGCCCGTGCCCGGGGCCGGTCCGCTCATCGGGCGATCCGACGTCCCGACCGCGCTCGCGGCGGTGCCCCGGCTACCGGCCCAGACCGGCGGGGTCCGGGACCGGCTGGGCCGGCTGACCGACGTACCCGAATGGCCCGGCGCCGTCGCGGCGCTGCGCCCGCCCGCCGACCCGGCGGCGGCCGAGCGGACCCTCACCGACCTGGTGCACCGGACCGCGCTGGACTACCTGCGATTCGGGCACGGCAACCCGGTGATGCTGGTGCACGCGGTGACCGCGCCGACCGCGGTGCTGCGCACCCTGCCGGCCCTGGACCCGGCGCTCTGGGCGCCGAGCGTCGCCGCGGCCTGGTCGGCCACGGCCGCTGTGACCTCGGTGTACGCCCCAACCACGCCGGCCCCCGCACCCGCGGTCACCGACGGCGAGCCCGCGAAGGTGTTCGCCCGGGCGGCGAGGCACGGCGACGCGCACGTGGTGAAGCTCGCCGACGCGGTGCTGGAGGCGCACGCGGCAACCGGCGACGCCCGGGTGCTCGCCGCCGCCGGCTACGCCGGCCAGCTCATCTAGAAGTCCTCGACGCGTCGCAGTTTCGGCCCGGCCGTTGGGGCGAGTGAAATCCCGCGACGGGCCGGCGGCCGGCGGTTAGCCTCGGCAGGATGTGGCCCCGCATCGGTGGACTCCGCACCCTCGCCCTCGGCACGCCCGGCGAGCTGCGCACCACCCTCAACACCCTCGTGCTCTCCGGCGTGAAGACCGCCACGGCCGGACTGCTGACCGACGAGTACGCCACCGAGAACGAGGAGCTGGAACACGTCGGCGAGCGCCTCGTCCTGGTGGACGACGACGACAAGCTGATCGGCGTGGTCGAGGTCACCGACGTCGAGGTGGTCCGTTTCGCCGACGTGTCCTGGGATTTCGCCCGCTCCGAGGGTGAGGGCGACCGGTCCATCGAGGAATGGCGGGAGGGCCACCGCCGCTACTGGGCCCGGGTGGGCTTCCCCGTCGACGACGACTCGCAGGTGGTCTGCATCCGGTTCCGGCTGGTCTCCGCCGCCGACGGCGGCATCAGCACCGGCGACCTCGGCACCTGACCGGTCAGAGCCGGCGCAGCTCCGGCAACAGCTCCGCCGCCTCGACCAGCACCGCCTCGTCGCCGGCGTACCAGCTGCTGGCCCGGGGCCAGTGGGTCACCACGTCGGTGAAGCCCAGCCGGGCGGCCCGGGCGACCTGCTCGGCGAAGAAGTCCGCGTCGCGCAGCGAGAAGACCGGCGCCGAGTCCAGCGACAGGTAGCGGTCCAGGGTGGCCGGGTCGCGTCCGGCCTGCTCCAGCGTGCCGTCCAGCCGGGCGGACAGCTCCGCCACGGTCGACCACCAGCTCTCCAGGTCGTCACCGCCGAGACCGGTGGTCACCCAGCCCTGCCCGAAGCGGGCGACCAGCCGCATCGAGCGGGGCCCGTTCGCGGCGACCACGAACGGCACCCGGGGCTGCTGGACGCAGCCGGGATTGTTCCGCGCGTCGACCGCGGTGAACCACTCGCCGCGCCAGGTCGTGCCGTCCTCCCGCAGGATCAGGTCGAGCAGCTCGGTGAACTCGGCGAACCGGTCGACCCGCTGCCGGGGCGGCAGGGTCTCCCCGCCGAGGACCGCCGAGTCGAAGCCGATGCCGCCCGCCCCGAGGCCGAGCAGCACCCGCCCCCCGGAGACGTCGTCCAGCGCGGTCACCTGCCGGGCGAACGCCGCCGGGTGCCGGAAGTTCGGCGAGGCGACCAGGGTGCCGAGCCGGATCCGCGAGGTCACCGTCGCGGCGGCGGTGAGCGTGGTCATGGAGTCGAACCATGGGCCGTCGACCAGGTCGCGCCACCCCAGGTGGTCGTAGGTCCAAGCGTGGTCGAAGCCCCACTCGTCCGCCTGCCGCCAGCGCCGCCGGGAATCCGACCAGCGCTGGTCGGGCAGGATCACGATGCCGATTCGCATGATCGCCAGGGTACGACCCGGGTCGGACAGGCCGACCCGGGTCGGGCGACTACACCTCCACCAGGTCGGCGACCACGCAGGCGATGTTGTCCGGGGCGCCCGCGGCGTACGCGAGGTCGACCAGGCGCCCGACGGCGGTCTCCGGGTCGTCGGCCCCGGCGAGCACGGCGTGCAACGCCTCCGGGTCGACCACCGCGGCGAGCCCGTCGGAGCAGAGCAGATAGCGGTCGCCGGCCAGGGCGGTCCGCAGCGCAAGGTCCGCCTCGACCTCGCCGGCCCCGAGCGCCCGGGCCAGCAGGGCCCGCTGCGGATGCGCCCCGGCCTCGGCCGGGCTGAGCTTCCCCTGGTCGACCAGCGACTGGACGTACGTGTGGTCCTGGGTGAGCCGGGACAGCTCGCCGCCACGCAGCAGGTACGCCCGGGTGTCCCCGACGTGCACCAGGGCCAGCCGGGTGCCGCGCCGCAGGACGGCGGTGAGCGTGGTGACCGGCTGGTGGGCGTCGGTCGCGTGGGCGCGTACCGCGCGGTCGGCGGCCCCCACCGCGTCGGCCAGCGCGGCGAGCAGTTCGGTGGCCGGCGCGTCGGCCGACTCCAGCGGCCGCAGGGCGTCCACCGCCGCCGTGCTGGCGGACGCCCCGCCCGGACCCCGCATCCCGTCCGCCACGGCGAGCAGGGTCCCGCTGGCGTACGCGGTGTCCTCGTTGGATTCCCGGACGGCACCGGTCTCGCAGCGGGCGGCGTACCGGAAGGTGGTGTCGGACATGGTGGTGCTCCCCTCGGTGAGCTGGTCGACGAGGAGCGCGACGGTGCGGCCGCGGGCAGCCGTGTCGGCGCTGACCCGCCGCCACCAGGCGTCGACGGCCTCGGCGGCGGCGTCCGGTGGCAGACCGCAGACGGCCCGGATCTCGGCCAGCGGCATGCCGGCCCGGCGCAGCGCGGCGATCAGCCGGGCCCGGTCGAGCTGGGCCGGCGCGTAGTACCGGTAGCCCGAGTGCGGGTCGACGGCGGCCGGTGGCAGCAGCCCCAGCTCGTCGTAGAGCCGTAGCGCCTTCGGCGTCAGGCGCGCCGCGCGGGCGAACGCCCCGATGGTCAGCAGCTCCACAGGCCCATCCTCCCCGCTCCGGTCGCGTCTCCTCGTGCCGGTCGCGGCGACCGGCACGCACCACGCTGGGCCTTGCCGCAGGGGCAGGGTCAAGGCGTTGCCGGCGAGCACCCCTCCTGCTGGGGATCACCCTGTTCCTCTGGTGGGCGCCCGCGCTGCTCGCCGGCCCGTCGCTGGCCCGACACCACCTCGACGGGCCGCACCCGAACCGGCACCCGCTCTGGGAGTGGCTGGGTCAGCCGACCCCCTCTCGCTGTTCTTCCTGCTCGGCCTGGCCAGCGCGCTGGTCCTGCTGCTCACCGCGCTGACGCCGCGCCGGGACCGGCGCCCGCTGACCGTGCGCCTCGGCTAGAGCTTCGCCAGCATCCGGCGCAGGTGCGGCTCGACCGTGCCGGGCGCGGCCCCGGCCACCTCGCGCGGCGTCCACCAGCGGACGCCGCGGAACTCCGCCGGGTCGGGAATCAGCTTCTGGTCGCGACTGCCGGCCAGCACGTACCAGAGGCTCACGTCGGTGTGCCGCTCCTCCGGCGGGCCCACGGTCTCGGTCACCGTGAGGAAGGCCGGGCGCTCGCCGAGGGCCGGCGCGAAGACGGCCGGCACGCCCAATTCCTCAAGCATCTCCCGGCGCACGGTCTGCGCGGGGTGCTCGCCCGGCTCGACGTGACCGCCGCTCGGCAGCCACATCCCGGCCTTGCGGTGGTCGACAAGCAGCACCGCGCCGTCGGTCTCGTCGCGGAGCAGGAAATAGGCCACCAGGTGCGGTGACGGGGTGCGCGGCCGCACTCGGCGGAAGATGTCCTCCGTGGTGGCCAGCCAGGCCAGCGTCGTGGCGCGGTGCCGCGCCTCCTGCTCGTCGCCCGGCGTGAGCGCCTCGACCAGCGCCCGGATCTCGTCCCGCATGCCGCCATGCTGTCAGCCGGGTCCGACAGCCTCAGCCCGCCGGGGCGGGGTTGGCGTCGACCGCGGCGCGGACGAACTCGCGTACCCGGGCGGTGGTGTTGCCGGCCCGCCACACCGGGCCGCGCCGGATCGGCGGCGCGTCCCGGATCGGCACGTACGCCAGGTCCGGGCGGGCGTGGTAGTGCCGGGTCTGCTCGCCCACCGGCAGCACCCCGCGGCCCATCGCGACCAGGGCGAGCATCTCGGAGAAGCTGCCGCCGACCGGGCCCCGCGGCACCGGCCGCCCCGACGGGGTCCGGTCCGGGGTGCGGTCCCGCTTGAACGCGGCCGAGGTCACCGCCGGGTACTGCACCACCGGATGGTCGCCCAGCACCTCCAGCGACACCGACTCCGCGCCGGCCAGCGGATGGTTCGCGGCCACCGCGAGCACCCGGGCCTCGTGCAGCAGCGCCGGGCCGTTCGCCATGCCGTCGAAGGGGTACGAGGCGATCAGCACGTCGATCGTGCCGTCCCGCAGGCTCGACCGGGTCGTGGCGAGCGGGGCCTCGTGGACGTGCACCACACAGTCCGGGTGGCGCTCGGTGAACAGGGTGACCGCCCGGAGCAGCACCGGGGCGGTCGACTCACCGACGTACGCCACCCGCAGCTCGCCGGTGAGCCCGCGCCCGGCGTCGACGGCGCGCTGGACCGCGTCCTCCATGGCGGCGACGAGCGGGCGCAGGTCGTCGGCGAGGCGGGCGCCGATCGGGGTGAGCCGGACCACCCGGCTGGTGCGCTCGAAGAGCGGCGCGCCGATCCGGCGTTCCAGCTTCCGCACCACGTGGCTGATCCGCCCGGTGGTCACGCGGAGCCGCTCGGCGGTCCGCCCGAAGTGCAGCTCCTCGGTGAGGGTCAGGAACGTCTCGACCTCGTACCGCTCCAGCACCGCCGACCCCCATCGTTGAATCCTGGTCAACGATCGTAGCCCGATCGCGTCTTGGTCCCGACGGCGCCGCGGACGAGGGTTGACGGTGTTCCCACCGAACCGAGGAGGACCACATGGACCCCGTCACCACCTACCTGACCGGCCTCGACGCACCACTGCGCGAGACCGCCGAGAAGCTGCGTTCCGTCATCGAGGCCGCGCTGCCCGAGGCCACCGGCGCGATGTGGCACGGCCACCCCGTCTGGGGGCTGGGCGACCGGCCCGGGCAGACCCCGGTCTGCCTGGTCAAGGCATACCCGGCGTACGTCACGTTCGGGCTGTGGCGGGGGCAGGACGTCGCGGACGACTCCGGCCGGCTCGTCCCGGGCGCGCGCCGGATGGCCTCGGTCAAGCTGCGCGCCGTGGACGAGATCGACCCGGAGCTGTTCACCGGCTGGCTGCGCGCCGCCGACGCGCTGGAGACCCGGTGAGCGCCGTGCGGGTGACCGGCTTTGACCACCTCGTCCTCGCCGTCGCCGACGTCGAACGGTCCCTGGAGTTCTACTGCGGCACCCTCGGCCTGGCGCCGGTGCGCGTCGACCGCTGGCGGGCCGGCGAGGTGCCCTTCCCGTCGGTACGCGTCAACGCCGACACCATCATCGACCTGGTCCGCGGCGAACCGGACGGGTCGAACGTGGACCACTTCTGCCTGGTGGTGGAGCCGCTCGACTGGGCCGGAGTGGTCGACTCCGGGGTGTTCACGGTGCTGACCGGGCCGGTGCCGCGCTTCGGCGCGCGGGGCACGGCCACCTCGATCTACGTCCGCGACCCGGACGGCAACACCGTCGAGCTGCGCTGGTACCCGGGGTCTTGACTTCCAGTTCGCTCGAAGCCGCAGAGTGACAACCGGCAGAAGCACGACGCGGACCGGGGAGCGGATCATGAAGCGCACGTTGGGACGGAGCGGCATCGAGGTCAGCGCGCTGGGCATGGGCTGCTGGGCGATCGGCGGCCCGTACGCCGGTGGCGCCAACCAGTACGGCTGGGGCCGGGTCGACGACGACGAGTCGACCCGGGCCGTCCGCCGGGCCCTCGAACTCGGCGTCACCTTCTTCGACACGGCGAGCAGCTACGGCGCCGGGCACAGCGAGGTGGTGCTCGGCAGAGCGCTCGGCGCCGACCGGGACCGGGTGGTGATCGCCACGAAGTGGGGGTTCACCTTCGACGAGCGGACCCGGGAGGCCGGCGGAACGGACAGCAGCGTCGCGTACCTGCGCAGTTGCCTGGACGGATCGCTGCGGCGGCTGGGCACCGACCACGTCGACCTCTACCAGCTCCACCTCGGCGACCTGCCGGTCGCGGAGGCCCTGGACCTGATCGGCCCGCTGGAGGACCTGGTCACCGCCGGCAAGATCCGGGCGTACGGCTGGAGCACCGACGACCCGGAACGTGCCGCGGCCTTCGCCGACGCGGGCCCGCACTGCACAGCGGTGCAGCACGACATGTCGGTGCTGGCCGACCGGCCCGCGATGATCGAGCTGTGCGAGCGGGCCGGGCTGGCCAGCATCAACCGGGGGCCGCTGGCCATGGGCCTGCTCAGCGGCAAGTACGCCGACGGCCGCACGGTGCCCCGGGACGACGTGCGGTCGCAGAGCTACGACTGGATGACGTACTTCCGCGACGGCGCCGGGGCGCCCGAGTGGCTGGCCCGGGTGGAGGCCCTGCGGGAGGTGTTCGCCACCGGCGGCCGTACGCCGACGCAGGGCGCGCTGGCCTGGCTCTGGGCCCGCAGCGGGGCCACCGTCCCGATCCCCGGCTTCCGCACCGTCGCCCAGGTCGAGCAGAACGCCGCCGCACTCGCCCAGGGCCCGCTGCGGCCGGACGAGTTCGCCGCCGTGGAGGAACTGCTGGCCGACCTGCGGGTTGCTAGCGTCGCCTGATGCCCGCCCTCGAACGGCTCGCCGTCCGCCACGCTCCGGCCCTGCTCCGCTTCGAGCAGGTGAACCGGGCGTACTTCGCCCGGTTCGTGGCGGACCGCGGCGACGACTACTTCGCCGAGTTCTCCGACCGGCTCGCGGGCCTGCTGACCGAGCAGGACACCGGGCGGTCCCACTTCCACGTCCTCGTCGACGGCGAGGACGGTGCGGTGCTGGGCCGGTTCAACCTGGTCGACGTCGCCGACGGCAGCGCCGAGCTGGGCTACCGGGTGGCCGAGCGGGCCAGCGGGCGCGGCCTGGCCCAGGAGGGCGTCCGCCGGGTCTGCGCGCTGGCCCGCGACGGGTACGGGCTGCGCCAACTGGTCGCCTCGGCGGCGCTGGCGAACCCGGCCTCCCTGGCGGTGCTCCGGCGAACCGGGTTCGTGCCGGTCGAGGAGGTCCTGCTCCACGGCAAGCCCTCCCTCCGGCACGTCCTCGACCTCACCTGAGGCCGCACAGGTCAGACCGCGCGTACCGGCATCCCGTAGATCCCCCCGTCGCCGACCTGTGCGCTGTCGACGAGCATGGGGTTGAGGCTCCACAGGGCTGCCAGCTTGAGCACGTCGTGTTCGTAGGGCGCCGACTCGTACCAGGCGTCCCAGTCCTCCTCCTGCCAGTTCCGCCAGTTGTCGTCCCAGCCCCGGAGGCCCTTGCCGACCTCGCGCTCGGCCGGCGTGACGTCACCGATGAACAGCGGGACGTGGCCGTCGAAGGTGGCGAACGCCCGCACCACGACCCCGTCGACCGCCCGCACCCACCCGTGGGAGGACCATCCCCGCTCGTTGACGAAGAACTGGACCTCACCCAGGCGCGCGCTCAGGGCCGCGAACCATTCCGGAAACCGCGGATCGGTGACGCTGTAGTCGAACGTGGCGAGATCGCGCCGGCCGTGCGCCAGGGTCCACCCGTCCACGGGACCGGCCACGAACACGCCGGAGACGTACGCGCGGTCGACGCCCTCGTCCCAGGAGAGACGCTCGCGGTCGGCCAACCGCAGCACGTCGGCGACCTCCTCCGGGCTCCGCTCCCGCACGGCGAGCCACGTGGTCTTGAAACCAAACCCCATGCGGCTCATCATCGCGTCGACAGGCCAGCGGCGGCACTCCGCCATCCGGTCGTCTCCGGCGCCAGGATCGCGGCCGGGAGCCGCAGCCGCACGACGGGAGAGACGTGATGCGGATTCTGATCGTGACAGCGGGCTCGCGAGGTGACGTCGCGCCGTTCACCGGCCTGGGCCAGCGGCTGCAGCAGGCGGGCCACCAGGTGGCGCTGGCCGCACACGACCGGTTCGCCGATCTCGTGCGCGGTTCCGGGCTGGAGCACCGGACGCTTCCCGGCGATCCCGTCGAGCTCGTACGCGCACGCACGGCCGCACCGTCCCCCGAAGCCGCGCGATCGGTCTTCGCCGCGTTCCTCGACGACCTGGGCGACGGCGTGACGGCCGCGGCGGCCGCCGGCGCCGACATACTGCTGACCGCGTTCGGCCCGGCACCGCTGGGCCGGCTCGTCGCGGAAGGCTTCGGCATCCCGAGCCTCGGCGTCTATCTGGCGCCCGGGGTCCCCACCCGGGAGTTCCCACCGCCCGGCTGGCCCGTCACCGGGCACCCCTCGCCCGCCGACAACGTCGCCGCCGGTCGCGAGATGCTCGCCCGGACCGGCGCCCTCTACGCCGACGTGCTGCGGCGGCTGCGCACCCGGCTCGATCTCCCCGCCGTCGGCGAGGAGGCCCCGAGCGCGCCGGATGACTGGCCGATCTGCCACGGCTACAGCCCGGCGGTGGTCCCCCGGCCCGCCGACTGGCCGGCGGCCGTGCACGTGACCGGATACTGGTGGCCCGCCCGACCGCCGGAGTGGCAGCCGCCGGACCTGCTTGTCGACTTCCTGGCGGCCGGTCCCCCTCCGGTGTTCGTCGGGTTCGGCAGCATGACCCCGGACCAGGAGCGACTCGACGACGCCGTCGCGACGGCCGTCAGACGTGCCGGTGTACGAGCCGTCGTCCAGGCCGGCTGGGCCGACCTCGGACCCGCAGGCGACGACATCCTGCTTGTCGGTGACCTCCCCCACGACTGGTTGTTTCCCCGGACGGCGGCCGTCGTCCACCACGCCGGAGCAGGCACCACCGGGGCCGGATTGCGCGCGGGAGTGCCGGCGGTGCCGGTGCCCGTACTGGTCGACCAGCCCTTCTGGGCGGACCGGCTGCACCGCCTCGGGGTCGCACCGGAGCCGCTGCCACTGCCGGAGCTGACCGCTGACACCCTGACCGACGCGCTCCGGTCCTGCCTCGACCGACCGAGCTATCGCCAGCGTGCCACCGAACTCGCTGGCCGCATCGGCGCCGAGGACGGCGCGGCCCCCGTGCTGTCGCTCGTCACGCGGCTCGAAGGCGAGCGAGGACAGCGGGCCTGAGCCTTTCCGTCAGCGACGGTTGCGGGACCCGCGACAGGTAGCCGTAGCGTTCGTGGTCGGCGGGTTGGCATCGGCCGCGCGCCGTGGTGTCCCGCCGGCTCCGGTCCCATCGGGCCAGGTCAGCCAGCCACGCCCCAGATGGGGCCCTGGTCGGTCCAGGTGACACCCTTGTTGTGGCAGAGGCAGAACGGGTGGCCGACGGGGTCGGTGTAGACGCGCCAGCCGTAACCCTCGGGGCCGATGGAGTCCTGCTGCAAGGTCGCGCCGAGGGCCAGGACGCGGCCCTGTTCGGCCTCGATGTCGTCAACTTCGAAGTCGAGATGGAACTGCTTGGGGTGCTGGCTGTCGGGCCACTGCGGGGCGCGGTAGTCCTCCACCCGGATGAAGGCCAGCTCGATCTCGCCAAACCGGATACCAGCCCAGTTGTCGTGGCTGCCCTCCTTGACCGGGCGACCCGTCACCTCCGAGTAGAAGGCTGCCAGCTCCATCGGGTCCGGGCAGTCGATGATCAGATCGGTGAGTCGCAGCATCCGGCGATCCTGCCACAAGATCAAAGAAGCCGGAGCTCGAAACAGGCCCGAGAGCCGGATGGGCCATGCCTCGAACCGGGCGGAGATGATCTACCAGCACACCGCCCGCGAGCGCGACGAGCACATCGCCGGCGCGCCCAGCTCACAGATCAACGCAGAGCAGGGGATCGGGCACAGCCGCCACAAGTAGCGGTAGGAACGATCGAGGCCCCAGCAAGGAAACGTGTCCTGAGCTGGGGCCTCACGCTGGAGCGGGTGACGGGAATCGAACCCGCACTGTCAGCTTGGGAATCGCACAAGATCGGGTCGTCGTGCTGGTTACCCGCTGGTCGGTCCGGTCCTGGACGGCCTGATTTGGCCCCTGGTGGCACCCGCTTGTGGCCCGTGGATGGCCCGGCAGTTCGGCCGCGGTTGGCGGAGCGAGTTCAGCGACGGTTACGAGATCGGCGGACCGCCCAGACCCCGCCAACGATCGCCGCAGCAGTCGGCAAGAGGCAGCAAAGCGTCAGGACGATCAGGTGCCACGGCTTGAGAGCTCCCATGGCCGAGAGGATAGGCACCGCATGCCAACGCCGTTGTCCCTGCGAGCCCCAGTGTGGAAGGACGAAGATCCCGATTTAGAAGGCCCTGGTGGGCCAGGTCAAGGCACGCAACGTCCGACCGTTCATGCCCGGTGGTGACCATCCGGGGTACCGGCTACTGGCACGTGAGTGGCACGACGGGTCTGGCGAACCACGGCCCTTGGTCCTCAGCGAGCGCCTGCGTCAAATAGCGCGTGTGGTGCTCCGGAAGCTGCGGTAGGGCGTCAAGGTCAAACCATGCCACCTGGACCGACTCGTCGTCGTTGACCCTCGCCGCGCCGTTGATGGCCCTGCAACGGAAGACGACGTTCAGCCAGTACACCTGGTCGCCGTTGGCGGCCACGGAGAGATCTAGCGCCTCCACGCTGACGAGTCGTTCGACCGTCGCTGACACGCCGGTTTCCTCGCGCACCTCCCGCGCGGCTCCCGCCGCAGGCTGCTCGCCCGGCTCCAGGCATCCGGTGACCAAGGCCCATTGGCTGTTGTCGGATCGGCGGACCAGCAGGAGACGGCCCTGGGCGTCAAAGACGATGGCCGTCGCACCGTGTAGGGGCAACGGGTCGTGACCGATCTTCGATCGCAATGCCAGGACGAACTCGGGGACAGGCATGGCGGCGACCCTAGCTAGGTCTACGTCACCACGCTGTCCCCATCCCCCGGATAGGTGCCGACAACTGCGGCGCCCGGTCGGGGCCAAGGGTCGCCGTAGGCCATCGGCGTGCCGACGCGCAGCGCCCTTGACGCCGGGCGGGTGGCGTAGAGGATTGGGCACCTGGGGGATGGGTCACGCCCTGGTCCTCGTCGTCATCGAACCGCGGGCGGGGGCCCATGTAACTCGGGGGCAAGCAGCTCTGCTGCGCGGCAGCGATCGCCCCACCTCGGGCGGTGCCCAGCCCGGTCGGCGATCGTCCCAACTCAGCCAGGCTAGGGCCTTGACGTATGGTCCCGGCTAACGACGTGGATGGAGACCGGTGGGCAGACTGATCGAACCGCTCGCTTGGTTGGCGGCAGTCTTCGCCTTCTTCCGGCTGAACCAGTGGATGGTCAACCGCAAGGGCCTGGACCACCGGCCGTACTTCGTGCCCAGCCTGTGGGGTCCGCTCGGCACCCTGATCATCGTTCTGGCGAAGCCACGGGGCTGGAAACGCCTCTAATACCCGGTCAGCGTGGCCGGCCGGCCCGGCCGATGCCGGCCGGAGGTCGCCAGCAGGCCGGGGCCGGGCCGGCGCGGCCCGCTTGCGGGCCGCCTTGCTGACTATGCGGAGCGGTGGATCGCGCAACGCCCTGGGCTGCGGCCTCGGACGGTGGGGCTGTACCGGTGGCTGCTCGGCAAGCACATCACGCCGTACCTGGGCGGGGTGGAGCTGTGCCGGTTGGATACGCCGATGATCCGCGAGTGGCGGGCGAGACTGCTCGGCAACGGCGTCTCGGAGACGAGGGCCGCCAAGGCGTACCGGCTGCTGCGGGCCGTGCTGATGACGGCGGTCAACGAGGACGAGCTGCTGCGGAAGAACCCGTGCCGGATTCCGGGCGCGGATCAGGAGAAGGCGGCCGAGCGACCCGTTCTCACGCTCGCCCAGGTGCTCAAGCTCGCAGAGCTGATGGACGAGCAGTACCGCGCCCTGGTCCTGGTGACCACGTTCGCCTGCCTGCGGTGGGGCGAGGTATCCGCGTTGCAACGGCAGGACGTTGACGCCGACGCCGGGGTGATCCGTGTCCGGCAGACGTTCACAGAGGTGCGCGGCGTCGGGATGGTTCTGGGTCCGCCGAAGTCACGTGCTGGTCGGCGTGCCGTGTCGGTGCCGGCGGCCATCCTGCCGGCCCTGCGTGAGCACTTGGCGGCGTTCGTCGACGACAACCCGGAAGCGCTGGTCTTTACGACGCGGCAACCTGAACAAGGTCATCGGCTGGTCGACGGCGGTCGGCAAGCTCGGCGTTCCGGGTCTGCACTTCCATGATCTGCGGCATACGGGTAACACGATCGCGGCCAGGACCGGTGCGAGCACCCGCGACCTGATGGCCCGGATGGGTCACGACTCGGCGCAAGCCGCCATGATCTACCAGCACGCCACCTCGGAGGCGGATCGGGCCATCGCCCAGGCGGTGAGCGACGCGGTGAAGGCCGAGCGCAAGAAAGCCAAGAAGCCGGCGGCCGGCTCCTCCGCCAAGGGCAAGGGCAAGGGCAAGGGCAAGGGCAAAAAGCGTGGCTAGTGGCCCGTGGATGGCCCGCCGGGCGCTGTTGGCCGCAGCAACATCGAAGGCCCTGGCTGGGACTGTCGTCCTGGCCAGGGCCTTTCGTGTGGAGCGGGTGACGGGAATCGAACCCGCACTGTCAGCTTGGGAAGCTGATGTTCTGCCATTGAACTACACCCGCAGGCGGGACCACTGTACAGGAGGTCACCACCTCCGTGCACCCAGGCACCCCCGCTGCCGCCCCCGCATCGACCGAGTGCGACGCCCCGCCGACTAGCAGCAGGAAGTTTCCTCGCGGCAACATATGGTCGTTCTCAAATCCATCGATCGGATGTAACGTCTCCTCCACGTTCTCCGACCGGGCGTGACATACCCCCTGTCGCGCCCGCAGAAAGAGGTGGGCCCATGGGACTTCGTCCCAACCTGCTGACCCGGCGTACCGCCGGCGTCGCGTCGACGACCCTCGCGCTGCTGCTCAGCACCGCCGCCGTAGGCGTCGTCCCCGCAGCTTCGGCCTTCTCGGCCGCCCCGTCCGGCTCCTGCGCCGAGCCGGCCGACGTCCACTCCGACGCCCGGGTCAAGAAGGGCGGACACGCCAAGCTGGACCCGAACGCGCTGACCGCCAAGCAGGTCCGCGAGCGCGACGCCGACCTCACGGCGGCGCTGCGTGAGCGGGCGAACTTCCGCGCCGGTGCCGGAGCCGCCCCGCTGGCCGCGGTGACCATCCCCGTCGTCGTCCACGTCATCCAGCGGGACAGCACCCGGGCCGGCGGCAACATTCCGGACTCGATGGTGACCCAGCAGATCGCCGTGTTGAACACGGCGTACAGCGGTGGCACCGGTGGCGCCGCCACCGCCTTCAGCTTCCAGCTGACCAAGGTGCACCACGTCACCAACGCCGCCTGGTACCCGATCGTCGAGGGCTCCTCCGCCGAGCGCTCGATGAAGACCTCGCTGCGCGAGGGCGGCAAGAACACGCTCAACATCTACCTGGGCGAGCTGAGCGACGACCTGCTCGGCTGGGCCACCTTCCCGCAGCGCAAGCTCAACAGCATGGACGGCGTGGTCGTGCTGAGCGAGTCGCTGCCGGGCGGCACCGCGACCAACTACAACCAGGGCGACACCGGCACCCACGAGATCGGCCACTGGCTGAACCTCTACCACACCTTCCAGGGTGGGTGCTCCGGCTCGGGTGACAGCGTCTCCGACACCCCGGCCGAGGCCTCGCCGGCCTACGAGTGCCCGACCGGCCGCGACACCTGCACCACCGCCGGCAAGGACCCGATCACCAACTTCATGGACTACACCTACGACTCGTGCATGTACCAGTTCACCGCTGGTCAGGCGAGCCGCATGCTGACCGCCTGGAACGCGTACCGCGCGGCCTGACCGCCGCGCACCACACGCCGGCGCCGGTCCCGTCCTCGGACGGGGCCGGCGCCGGCTTTGTTGGGGCCGGATCCCGACGGGTGCGGAGTCAGGCCGCCGTGCGGCGGGTGTCGAAGCCGTGCCGGCCGCGCCGGCCCTCCGGGGCGAGCGGGTCACGCCGGGCCGGGGCGCTGGCCCCCGGATCGAGCCAGACGCGCACCTCGGGCCGGCCGGTGCCGGGGCTGGCCACCTGGTCGCGCCGGGTCAGCATCGCCACGTCGACGGTGAACTCGAACAGGCGCCAGTCGCCCTGCGGCGCGGCCCGGCCGATCCGGGCCACCCGGGCGACGGTCGCCGGGTCGGTCACCGGGATGGCCCGGCCGGCCACGTAGGCCTCGTCGTCGCTCTCCTCCGGCGGGAAGGAGTGCAGCGCGTAGCGGCCGTCGCGTTCGAGGTCGCGACGCTTGGGCGAGTCGATGACGAAGCACCAGAGCCCGTCGTCGGTGATGACCGGGGAGACCGGGTGCACGCGCGGGCCGCCGTCGGCGCGGACCGTGGCGAGGTAGCCGAAACCCGGCCCGTACTGCTGCAACAGGAGGCGGATCTCGTCGGCGAGTCGGGGCTCGTCGGCGGCGAATTCGGACCAGGAAGCCATGCGGACATTCTATCGAACAGGTGTACGAAGATGTAGTCCGACATGCAGGTCACCCGTACCGGTCGCTATGGTGTTCCGATGCTGCTCTCCGACCGCGACCTGGTCTCCGAGATCAAGGCGGGCACGCTCGCGCTGGAGCCCTTCGAGCCCACGCTGGTGCAGCCGTCCAGCATCGACGTACGTCTGGACCGCTTGTTCCGGGTCTTCAACAACCACCTCTACACGCACATCGACCCGTCCGTGCAGCAGGACGACCTCACCTCGATGGTGGAGGTGCCCGAGGGCCAGCCGTTCGTGCTGCACCCGGGGGAGTTCGTGCTCGCCTCCACGCTGGAAGTGATCTCGCTGGGCGACCAGCTCGCCGGGCGGCTGGAGGGCAAGAGCTCGCTGGGCCGGCTCGGCCTGCTCACCCACTCGACCGCCGGCTTCATCGACCCGGGCTTCTCCGGTCACGTCACGCTGGAGCTGTCCAACGTGGCGAACCTGCCGATCACGCTCTGGCCGGGCATGAAGATCGGCCAGCTCTGCATCTTCCGGCTGTCCTCGCCGGCCGAGCACCCGTACGGCTCGGCGGTGTACGGCTCGCGCTACCAGGGCCAGCGCGGCCCGACCCCGAGCCGCTCCTGGCAGAGCTGGCGCACCTGGCCGACCCGCTGACCGACCGGCACGCCGGAACGGCGCAGGGGCCCCCGCGGCGCGGGAGCCCCTGCGGACCGGTCAGCCCGGGCGGCCGTAGCTGTTGATCTGGCCGTCGTCGACGCGCTTCATCGTGATCGGCTTGCCGGACTGGGAGGCGTGCACCACCCAGCCGTCGCCCACGTACATCCCGACGTGGTGCAGGTCGCTGTAGTAGAAGACGAGGTCACCGGCGCGCAGTTCGCTCCGGCTCACCCGCCTGGTCACGTCGTGCTGCTGCCGGGCGTTGTGCGGCAGCGAGACGCCGGCCTTGGCCCAGGCCGCCATGGTGAGGCCCGAGCAGTCGTAGTGGTCCGGGCCGGCGGCGCCCCAGACGTAGATCTTGCCGATCTGGGCGCAGGCGAACTTGACCGCGACGCCGGCCGGGCCACCGGGGTAACCGGCGGGGCAGGGCGCCGGGCGCAGCGGACCGCCGCCGCCGTTGCCGTAGACCTTGAGGCGCAGCTTCTGCAGCTTGACGATCTCGGCGTCGATCTGCTTCTTCTTGGCCGCGAGCTGGGCCTCGGTGCGCGCCAGCTCAGTGATCATCTCGTCCAGCGGCTGCTTCTTGGCGGCCAGCTGGTCGCGCAGCTCGGCGACGGTCCGCACCTGCTCCTGCTGGCGGTTCGCGAACCGGTCGAGCAGCGCGAGGCCGTCGACCAGCTCGCTCGGCGACCGGCTGCCGAGCAGTGCGTTGACGGTGGAGAGGTTGTTGTCGCCCTTGTAGGCGTCGGCGGCGAGCCCGCCCACCTGACCGAGGGCGGCGTCCACCCGGGCCTGGAGCGGGGCGATCTGCCTGCCCAGCGCGGCGGCCTGCTTCCGCTTGGCGGCGAGCTGCTCGCGCGTGGCGTTGACCTGTTCGATGACCGGTTCGAGCTTGTTCCAGTCCTGGTCGATCTGGCGCTCGATCTCGGTGACCGACGGTTCGGCGTGTGCCGCCGTGGCGCCGCCGGTCAGGACGACGGCGGTGCCGACCAGGGCGGCGAGGGCGGTGGTGCAACGGGACCAGCGGGAACGCGGCGCAGCCGTCGACCGGTCGACCGACCGGACCGACGGTGGCCGCGGGGCATGGTGTGCCACCGGGCTTCCGTACTCCTTCTTCCTGGCCGCCTACCGGGTTAGCTGACGGGTTCGGGCGGGAAGGGAGGCGCCCTACCGCAGTGGCTGCGGATTCACCCCAGTTACCTGGGTCCCCGGCTCGCCCGGAGGCGACTCGGCGGTGTCGGACCGTCACCACCCGGGTTGGACGGTGAAGCTCGCGGCCGACGATTGACCAGAGTAGAGAGCACCGTTATCGTTCCGCAACCCGAGACGCCGTGACACTCCGTACCCGAAAGATTCTTTCAGCGGAGATTACCCATCGGAAAGGTATTGACCCGGACCGCGCGCGGGGTGAGGGTGGGGACGCAGTGACCCCCATCCCTGTCTGGAGGTTCGATGCACCTCTCACCCCCGCCGTCGGGCAGACGGATGCTGCTGGCAGCAGCCGTCGCCGCTGCCACCGCACTCGTGGCGACCGGCCCGGTGGCCGCCCAACCGCTCACCGCCCAACCCGCCACCGACCGCCAGGATCAGTATGCCGCCGCCGCGGCGGAGTACGGCGTGCCGCAGAGCGTCCTGCTCGGCGTCTCGTACCTGGAGTCGCGCTGGGACACCCACCCCGGCCAGCCGAGCACCAGCGGCGGCTACGGCCCGATGCACCTCACCGACGCCCAGCACGTCCTCGCGACGCCGGCCAGCGGCCACGTCAGCGAGGACGAGGACCCGCGGGGCGACGACTCGCGGCCGCTCACCCTCAACCCGGCCCCCTCGGCCGCACCGGCGGAGGACGTGCTGCCGCAGGCGTCCCTGCAGACGCTCGACGCCGCCGCGGCGCTCACCGGCCTCGCCGAGGAGACGCTGCGCACGGACGCGGCCGCCAACATCCGGGGCGGGGCGGCGCTGCTCGCCTCGTACCAGAAGCAGTTGGGCTCGCCGGTCGGCGCCGGCACCGACCCGGCGGCCTGGTACGGCGCGGTGGCCCGCTACTCCGGCGCGGACACCGAGGACGCGGCGGCGGCCTTCGCCGACGAGGTCTACGACCAGCTCGGCCTGGGCGCGACCCGGACCACCGACGACGGCCAGCGGGTGACCCTGGCCGCCACCGCGGTGAAGCCCGACCAGTCCGGGCTGCACCGGCTCGGCCTGCGCCGGGCCGAGCGGCCGGACGGCCTGGAGTGCCCGGTCCGGCTCGCCTGCGAGTGGATCCCGGCCCCCTACGAGCAGTACGGCCCGGGCTCCGGCGACTACGGCAACCACGACCTCGGCAACCGGCCGGCCCAGCAGAAGATCGAATACATCGTCATCCACGACACCGAGGGCTACTTCGGCCCGAGCGTGGACCTGGTGAAGGACCCGACCTACCTGGGCTGGCACTACACGCTGCGCTCGGTGGACGGCTACGTGGCCCAGCACATCAAGGCCAAGGACGTCGGCTGGCACGCCGGCAACTGGTACGTCAACGCCAAGTCCATCGGCCTGGAGCACGAGGGCTTCGCCGGGCACGGCACCTGGTACACCGAGGCGATGTACCGGGCCTCGGCCAAGCTGGTCCGGCACCTGGCGCTGAAGTTCCAGATCCCGCTGGACCGGCAGCACATCATCGGCCACGACAACGTCCCCGGCACCACCGCCTCGACCGTGCGCGGCATGCACTGGGACCCGGGCCCCTACTGGGACTGGTCGCACTACTTCGACCTCATGAAGGCGCCCTTCCGGTCCCTCGGCAACGCGCACACCGGCCTGGTCACCATCGACCCGGACTTCGCCACCAACCAGCCCGCCTTCGTCGGCTGCAACCAGCAGCCGCCGGGCGTCCCGAACCCCGCCCCGCCGGCCGCGCCGTGCCCGCTGCGCGGCTCGTCCGCGGTGGTCCTGCACACCGCGCCGAGCGCGACCGCCCCGCTGGTCAACGACCTCGGGCTGCGCCCGGACGGCACGCCGGACACCATGTACATCTCCGACCACGGCGCCCGCGCCTCGGCCGGCCAGACGTACGCCGTGGCCGACGTGCAGGGTGACTGGACGGCGATCTGGTACCTCGGCCAGAAGGCCTGGTTCCTCAACCCGCGCTCGGCGCCCGCCGCCAAGTGGTCGACGGGCTTCGTGGTGACGCCCAAGCCCGGGAAGACCACCATCCCGGTGTACGGCCGCGCCTACCCGGAGAAGGAGGCCTACCCGGCCACCATCCCGTTCCAGGGCGTCTCCCCGCTCCAGTACACGTTCTCGGCCGGCCAGCGGTACGCGCTCGGCGGTGTCCTGCAGAGCGAGTACTACCGGGCGGTGTCGTTCGACGGTTCGGCGCCGGACGACCGGACGGTGGTCCGCGGCGACACCAGGTACGTGCAGATCCAGTTCGGCCACCGGATCATGTACGCGAACCTCGACGACGTGCTGATCCTGCCGTCCCCGATCGGCGCGCCGAGGTAGCAGCGGCGGCGCTCGACGGCGAAGGCCCCCGGTCCAGGTTGGACCGGGGGCCTTCTCGTCGCTCGGGAACGGGTCAGGTGACCCGGACGAAGCCGGCGAGCGGCTGTGTGCTGATGCTCGACACCTGGACCGGCTTGCCGGTCCGTGGCGCGTGCACCATCACCCCGTTGCCGAGATAGAGCCCGACGTGGTGCAGGTCGCTGCCGAAGAAGACGAGGTCACCCGGTCTGGCCTCGGAGCGGGACACCTTGCGGCCCTCGTTCCACTGGGCACCCGTGAAGTGGGTGAGCGAGATGCCCGCCGCCTTGTAGGCGTACTGGGTGAGGCCGGAGCAGTCGAACGAGTTCGGGCCGGTGGCTCCCCACACGTACGGGTCGCCGACCTGCGCGCACGCCGTCCGGATCGCGGTGCGCGCGGCGCTGCTGACCACGCCGTCGATCTTCGGGCAGCCGGCCGGCCGGATCGAGGTCACCGGCAGCATGGCCGTCAACCGCTTGATCTCGGAGTCGATCTGCTTCTTCTTGGTCGCCAGCTCCTTCTCCTGCTTGAGCTCGGTGGCGATCAGCGCGTCCAGCTTCTGCTTCTGCGCGTTGTACTTGTCCCGGACGGCGAGCACACCGGCGATCTGCTTGCGCTGGTCGTCGGCGAGCCGGTCCAGGATGACGAGCTGCTCGGCGAGGGTGCCCGGCCTGCTGTTGACCAGCAGGGCGCCCATCTCCTGGGAGGGGCCCTGGATGTAGTAGCGGGCGGCGATGTCGCCGACCTTGTTCATGGCGAGCGCCGACTCCAGCTCCAGCGGCACCATCTTCTTCTGCAGGTCCGCGGACTTCTTCTTGTTGACCTTGAGCTGCGAGCGGACCTTGTTGTACTGCTCGATCGTGGGTTCGAGCTTCTCCCACTGCTTGTCGATCTGCGCGTCGATCTCGTCCACCGACGGCGCCGCGTGCGCCGGGGCCGCCAGCATCCCGGCGCCGACCGCGACGGCGGCGACCACGGTGAGGAGACGGCGTACCACCCGGTGGAACCCGGCGGGGCGGCCGGGCGACTGGCTCGGGGCGTGACGTTCAGGGGGCATGGTTGCCACCGGCACGGACTCCTTTGCAACCGACCGCCGGGCGCCTCGCGAGAGGGAAGATCGAGGCAGACGACCCACAGCGGTCGGTGCCCCACATTAGGGAAGGCACGGGGGTGGAATCAAGGCGACCTTTAGCTCAATCACGTCTGCGCAACCGCTTGCACACCAAGGGTATTCATTCACTTGCCAACGATTGCCGTCAATACGTCGTCGAGTGTCACCACACCGAGCGGTCGACGGCCGTCGCTCACCAGCACCATGTGCCGGCGCTCGCGGCGCATCGAGAGCAACAGGTCGGCCAGCGTACGGTCGGGCGGCACCACGGCCAGCGGCCGGTAGATGTCCGCCGGCACCGGCGCCCGGCGGGTGGCGCCCGAGTAGCCCAGCACGTCCTTCACGTGCACGAAACCGAGCACCCGGCGGGTGGACCGCTGCACCACCGGGAAGCGGGAGCGGCCGGTGCGGGTGGCCAGCACCTCCAACGACGCCGGTGAGACGTCCTCGGCCACCGTGGTCACCGTCGACCAGGGTTGCAGGGCGTCGGCGGCCGTCCGGCTGTGCAGGGCCAGCGCGCCGGTGATCCGGGCGTGCTCCTCGGCGTCCAGCAACCCCTCGGTACGCGCCTGCGAAACCAGGCCGGCCAGCTCCTCCGCGGTGAACACCGTCTTCACCGCGTCGGTCGCCTCCACCCGCCACAGCCGCAGCACCTGCCGGGCCGACCACTTCATGGCCAGCAGCAGCGGCTTGGTGGCCAGGCAGAAGGCGAGCATGGCCGGGCCGAGCCAGAGCGCCGACGGCTCCGGACCGGCCAGCGTGATGTTCTTCGGCACCATCTCGCCGACCACGGTGTGCAGGAAGACCACCACGCCGAGGGCGATCACGAAGGCCACCGGGTGCACGGCCGAGGCGGGCAGGCCGAGCGCCTCGAACGGCGCCTCCAGCAGGTGGGCCAGCGCCGGCTCGGCGATCGCGCCGAGGCCCAGCGAGCAGACCGTGATGCCGAGCTGCGCCCCGGCGATCATCAGCGGGATCTGGTTCATGGCCGAGAGCGCCCACCGGGCCCGCTTCGAGGTCGCCGCCAGCGGTTCGAGGACCGTACGGCGGGAGGCGATCAGGGCGAACTCGCTGCCCACGAAGAAGGCGTTGCCGAGCAGCAGCGCCAGGGCCACCAGCAGCTCACTCACCGTCGTCGGGCTCCTCGGGGCGGACCACCCGGACCTGCTCGATCCGGTGCCGGTCGACCTCCACCACGGTGAACTCGTACCCGGTCTCCTCGACCGTCTCGCCCGGCACGGGGATGTGCCCGAGCCGGGCCATCAGGAAGCCGGCCAGGGTCTCGTACGGCCCCTCGGGCAGCCGGAAACCGGTCTGCTCGATCAGCTCGTCCTCGCGCAGCACGCCGTCCACCAGCACGGTGCGCTCGCCACCCGGCACGGTCAGCTCGACCGGCGCGGGATCGTCCACCGCGGCCGGGTCGAACTCGTCGGCGATCTCCCCGACCAGTTCCTCGACCAGGTCCTCCACGGTCACCACGCCGTCCGTGCCGCCGTACTCGTCGACCACGATGGCCAGGTCGGCGCCGGCGTCCTTGAGCGCGGCCAGCACCCCGTCGAGGTCGAGGCTCTCCGGGACGTACACCGGTTCGCGGGCGACCGCGGCGACCGTGGTGGCGGCCCGGCTGGCGAGCGGCACGCCGAGCGCGTCCGGCACCCCGGCCACGCCGGTGACCAGGTCCAGCGTCTCCTCGTAGACCGGGAACCGGGTCCGGCCGGTCTGCCGGGACAGGTCGAGCAGCTCGGCGACCGTCGCGGTGGCCCGCAGCGCGATCACGTCGACCCGCGGGGTCATCGCCTCGGCGGCCCGCTTGTCGCCGAACCGGATGGTGCGGCGCAGCAGCATGGCGGTGTCCGGCGGCAGCGCACCGGCCCGGGCCGAGATGGCCGCGAGCAGCCCCAGCTCCTCCGGGGACCGGGCGCTGGCCAGCTCCTCCTGCGGCTCCACGCCGAGGCGCCGGACCAGCCGGTTGGCCGAGTCGTTGAGCAGCCGGATCAGCCAGCCGAAGGTGCGGGAGAAGGTCCGCATCGGCCCGGCGGTGCCGAGCGCCGTGGGCATCGGCCGGGCCAGCGCGAGGTTCTTGGGCACCAGCTCGCCGAAGAGCATCGAGATGAGGGTGGCCAGCGCCAGGGCGAGCAGCCCGGTGAACCGTTCCGCCCCGCCGACCGGGCGCAGCAGCGGCGCGAAGAGGCGGGCCAGTGCCGGCTCGGCCAGGTAGCCGGTGAGCAGCGCGGTGATGGTGATGCCGAGCTGGGCGCCGGAGAGCTGGAAGGACAGCTCGCGCAGAGCCCGGCGTACCGTGGTGGCCCGGCCGTCGCCCTCCCCGGCCCGCCGGTCGATCTCCGCCCGGTCGACGGTGACCAGGGCGAACTCGGCCGCGACGAAGAACGCGTTGCCGGCGGTCAGCAGCACGAAGCCGACCAGGGGCAACAGCGTGGTAACCAGCAGGCCGTCGATGAGCGCGATTGTTCCACGGGCCGGCAGCGGGCACGAGCCGGCCGGCTGGCGGGCTGGCGGACCGGACGTAGCGTGGATCGCATGGACCGCCTGCTGCTCACCGACGAACTGGTTCTGCTCGCCTACGACGACGCCGGCGCCAACCGGCTCGGGCGGCCGCACCTGGACTACGGCCTCGCCGGGGCCGTCCTGCTGGAGCTGGCCCTGGCCGGGCGGGTGGAGGTGACCGACGGCGGCCGGCTGGCGGTGGCCGATCCCACCCCGACCGGCCTGCCCCTGCTGGACCGGGCACTCGCCGCCGTCGCCGGGGACCGGCCGCGCAAGCCGAAGGACTGGATCAGCAGGCTGGCCAAGGACCTGCCGGACCGGGTGCTCGACGGCCTGGTCGCCGCCGGGGTGCTGCGGCGGGAGTCGGACCGGGTGCTGTGGCTGTTCCCGCGTACCCGCTATCCCTCGCCCACCGGCGCGGAGCCGGCCGTGGAGACGGCGGCCCGCGAGCGGATGCGGGCCGCGCTTGCCGCCGACGGTCCGGTGGACGCGCGGACGGCCGCGCTGCTCACCCTCACCCGGGCCGTCGGCCTGGACCGGAAGCTCTTCCACGAGTTGCCGAAGGATCGGGTCAAGGCACGCCTGGCCGAGATCGCCGCGGGCGACTGGGCCTCCGCGGCCACCAAGAAGGCGATCGAGGAGACGCAGGCCGCGGTGCTGGTGGCGACGACCACCGCCGCCACGGCCGCCATCGTGACCACGACGGTCTCCTGACCGACGACGGCGGCGGCACCCGGGTGGGTGCCGCCGCCGTCGTGGTTCAGCTCGTCCGGGGGTACGCCTCAGCCGGCGACCGCCTCGGTCTCCTTCTCGCCCGCCGGGGCGTCCGGCTTGACCGAGCGGAGCAGCACACTGGCCACGTCGACCACCTCGACCTGCTCGCCGGCGCCCTTGCCGTTGACCCCGTCGTTGAGCATCGTCGAGCAGAACGGGCAGCCGACCGCGATGGTCTTCGCGCCGGTGGACATGGCCTCCTCGACCCGGTCCACGTTGATCCGCTTGCCGATCTTCTCCTCCATCCACATCCGGGCGCCCCCGGCGCCGCAGCAGAAGGAGCGCTCGCTGTTGCGCGGCATCTCGGTCAGCTCGCCCTCGATGGCGTCGCCGAGCACCTCGCGGGGGGCGGCGAAGACCCGGTTGTGCCGGCCCAGGTAGCAGGGGTCGTGGTAGGTCACGCCGCCGTCGACCGGCTGCACCGGGGTGAGCTTGCCGGCGGCCACCAGGTGGGCCAGCAGTTGCGTGTGGTGCACCACCTCGAACTCGCCGCCGAGCTGGCCGTACTCGTTGCCCAGGGTGTTGAAGCAGTGCGGGCAGGTGGCGACGATCTTCCGCTTGCTCTTCTCCCGGCCCTCGAACGCCTCGTTCAACGTCTCGACGTTCTGCTGGGCGAGCATCTGGAAGACGAACTCGTTGCCGATCCGCCGCGCCGGGTCGCCGGAGCAGGTCTCGCCCTCACCGAGGATGGCGAAGGAGACGCCGGCCTCGTTGAGCAGCGTGGCCACCGCCCGGGTGGTCTTCTTGGCCCGGTCCTCGAACGCGCCGGCGCAGCCCACCCAGAACAGGTACTCGAAGTCGTCGACCTCGCCGACCCGCGGCACCTCGAAGCCGAGGCCCTTGGTCCAGTCCTCCCGGGTGTTCTGCGGGGCGCCCCACGGGTTGCCCTTGTTCTCCAGGTTGCGGAGCATGACGCCGGCCTCGGACGGGAAGCTCGACTCAATCAGCACCTGGTAGCGGCGCATGTCGACGATGTGGTCGACGTGCTCGATGTCCACCGGGCACTGCTCGACGCAGGCACCGCAGGTGGTGCAGGACCAGAGCACGTCCGGGTCGATGACGCCGCCCTCCTCGGCGGTGCCGATCAGCGGGCGGTCGGCCTCGGCCATGGCCAGCACGTCGACGCCGGCCAACTGCTCCTGGGTGGCCTTCTCCTCGCCGGTCAGGTCCTTGCCGCCGCCGGCCAGCAGGTACGGCGCCTTGGCGTACGCGTGGTCGCGGAGGCTCAGCACGAGCAGCTTCGGCGACAGCGGCTTGCCGGTGTTCCAGGCCGGGCACTGCGACTGGCAGCGGCCGCACTCGGTGCAGGTGCTGAAGTCCAGCAGGCCCTTCCAGGTGAACTGCTCGACCTGGGCGACGCCGAACTGGTCCTTCTCCGGGTCGGCCTCCTCGAAGTCGAGCGGCTTGCCCTCGCTCGTCATGGGCCGCAGCGGGCCCAGGCCGGAGCCGGCCGGCTTCGCGGGTTCGCGCTTGAAGAAGATGTTCGGGAACGCCAGGAACCGGTGCCAGGCGACACCCATGGTGACGTTCAGCGAGATCACGATGAGCCAGGTCATCGAGATGACGATCTTGATGAGGGCGGCGACGCTGACGCCGGCCGTCCAGGCCGGGAGCGCGGCGCCGACCGCGTGGCTCAGCGGGGTGGCCCAGACCGGGTACTCGAAGTGGTCGGTGGCGACCTTGAAGCCGCGGATCACGAAGCCGAAGATCAGGACCAGCAGCACGACCCACTCGACGAAGTAGCCCTGCCACATCGTCGAACCGGTGAACCGGGAGCGGCCGCCCGGCCGGGTGGGCCGGTTGCGCAGCCGGATGCCCATCAGCACGAGGATGCCGGCCAGGCCCAGGATCCCGATCCACTCGGTGGCCAGGCCGAAGACCGTCCAGTGCCCGATGATCGGCAACCCGCCGCCCGGGGTGACCACCTCGAAGTACGCCTCGAGCACCAGCAGCGACAGCACGATGAAGCCGACCATCACGAACCAGTGCGCCGCGCCCACCACGCTCCACTTGAGCATGCGGGTGTGGCCGGCGGTCTCCACCAGCATCTTCTTCGTGCGGGCGCCCTTGTCGGTGAACCGCTCCGGCGCGGGCTGCCCGAGCCGGATGACGGCCGTCATCTTCATGACCGCGCGCACCGCAAGCCACACCGCCACGGCGGTGATGGCGGCCGCGAGGATCGTGGTGACGATCTGGACGCTGCCCATCGAGTTGGCCTCCCGGTCTGCTGCTTGTCAGTGCAGCCTACGCGCAAGGTTACCCAGCAGTAACGTGAGTCATCTCGCACCGGCCACGCCGCCCTGCCGACACCTTAGGGGCAGCGGGCGCCGGGCGCCGGTCAGGGGCGTCCCGGCGTGACCTACGCCCGGTGCGGCAGAGGCGGCGGAACCGGCGGGGTCAGCGCCAGCGGGAGAGCAGGATCAGCGAGGAGACCATCGCGCCGAAGCCCACGGCGAGGTTCCAGTACCCCCACGACGCGACCGGATACGCCTGCTCGGAGAGGTAGTAGACGACCAGCCACCCGATGCCCACCACGATCAGCGCGACCGCGGTGATCGGCAGCCAGACCGGGCTAGGCTTGCGCGTCGCCGCCGTCGCCGTCGGACGCACGTCCGTCGGCGGGGTGTACACCTTCTTCTTGCGGACCTGAGACTTGGGCACGACGCTCTCCAGAGGGGGGTACGACCTCGTCCGGCCTGACAACCGGGCGCGGGGGCGACGGTCCATGGCCAATAATGTTCGACAGCTAGCGTAGTCCGGCCGGACCCTCCAGGCCACGAATGGGGTCAGGCCGGTGCACGGAGTGACCGAAAAGAGCGGGACTTTTCGGGTCGAGCAGACCGGTCCGCGCCGTCGCGGGCCGGAACGAGACGACGGGAAAGGGAACGCCCGGTGGAGTACACGTCCGGCGCCGCCTCCTGGCAGAAGGTCCTCCGGCGCGCGGTGGTCGGCCTGCTGCCGCGCCGGCCACGCCAGCGCCGCCCGGGCTGGTCGATCGGCGTCCCCCTGATCGCCGCCGCGGCCGGCCTCCTCTTCACCACGACTGCCACAACCGCCGGTGGCACCCCGCTGCGGGAGGACCGGCGTCCCCAGCTCACCCAGTTGATCGAGGACCGGCGCGAGCAGGTCGCGGCCAGCGAGGCGAAGGCCGCCCGGCTGCGCGCCGAGGTCGAGGACCAGACCGCCGCCCTGGCCGGCGCCGACGGGCCGATCAAGGCGCAGCAGGACCGGGCCGCCGCCACCCGCCAGGCCGCCGGGTTCACCGCGCTCACCGGCAACGGCATCACCATCGAACTCAACGACGCGCCCCGACGTGCCGACCAGCCCCTGCCCAAGGGTGCGAGCAACGACGACCTCGTGGTCCACCAGAGCGACGTCCAGGCCGTCGTGAACGCGCTCTGGGCGGGCGGCGCGGAGGCCATGTCAATCATGAACGTCCGCGTGCTCAGCACCAGCGCGGTACGCTGCGTCGGTAACACTCTGCTGCTGCACGGCCGGGTGTACTCCCCTCCTTTCAAGATCGTGGCAATCGGCGACCCTGCCGCCTTCCAGCGGGAACTCGCCGCGTCCAAGGGAGTCCGGTTGTTCAGGGAAGCCGTCGACCACTACCAGCTCGGCTACACCGAGACCGTCTCCACGGTCACCGTGCCGGCGTTCGAGGACTCGACCGCACTGCAGTCGGCCAAGGTGCCGCGGTGACCCGGGACGATCCCCGGGAACGCGACGGGCGCCACCGCGACCCGAGCGAGGACCCGACCGCCTTTCTCCCGAAGGTCGACCGGCCGGCACCCGCGCCGCCCCGCCCCCCGCTCGACCTGCCCTGGCCGAACCAGGCGGCGCCCCCCTCGGCCACCGAGCAGCCGCCGGCGCGCCCGCGCCCGCACGCGGCCCCGCCGCCGGCCTGGCCCGGCGACCGCAACCGCCCGCCGGCCCCCGCCGCGCGGCCGGCGCCGGCGCCACCCACCGCGCCACCGGGCCCCGCCGCCTCCCACGACCGGCGGCCCCCGGCACAGGACCAGCACCGGCCGGCTCCCGGTCGGCGACTCGACCCGCCGACCGCCGAGGTACGCCCCCCCAGCCCGGGTGACGCGCCGACCGCGTTCATCCCACCGCTCGGTGACCGGCGCGAACGCCAGCGGGCCGGGAACCCGGCCGAACCCCGCCGCGCCGAGGGGGCGCGTCCCGCGGCGACCGGCCCGGCGGACCCGGGTGCGACCGCGCTGATCCCGGCCGTCGGCGGCCCGCCGGCCCGTCCCGCGGCACTGGACCACACCGCGCTGATGGGCGCCGTGCCGCCGGTCCCGGACACCGGCGACGGCGACCCGGGCGGCACCCCGGCCGAACCGCCGCAGCCCCGCCGCGGCGAACGGGTGGTGCAGCTCCGGCCGGAACAGACCGGCGAGGGATACAGGAGCGTCTACTCCGAGCTGACCCGGCCCACGGTCGGCTCCCGGCTGCGGACGATCGTCCGGGGAACCGGCGAGGTGCTGATCACCTTCGGCCTCGTGGTGCTGCTCTTCGCCGGCTACGAGATCTGGGGCAAGTCGGTCATCGTCGACGCCCACCAGAACGACCTGAACAGCCAGCTCGCGCAGGAGTGGGGAGCGGATCCGACGGTCGGCCCGACCGCGTCCGCCGGCCCCAGCGTCAAACCGAAGCCGCCCGCGGAGGGCAAGCCGGTGGCCGGCCTCTACATCCCGAAGCTCGACAAGCACTGGGTGGTGGTCGAAGGCGTCACCCCCGACGACATCCGGTACGCGCCCGGCCACTACCCGAAGAGCGCCATGCCCGGCGAGGTGGGCAACTTCTCCGTCGCCGGCCACCGCATCCGGTCCACCTTCTGGCGGCTGGACGAGTTGAAGTCGGGCGACGCCATCCTGGTCGAGACCAAGACCGACTGGCTCGTCTACCGCGTCTACCAACAGCGGATCGTGAAGCCGTACCAGGTCGAGGTCGTCGCGCCGGTGCCGGGCAAGCCGACCGAGCCGCCCACCGAGAAGCTGCTCACCCTGACGACCTGCAACCCCAAGTTCGACAACTACCAGCGGCTGATCATCCACGCCCGCCTGGACCACGTCCAGGCCAAGGCGGCGGGTCGCCCGGCAGAGCTGGAGGGCTGAGCGTGTACGGCTGGATCTGGCGCAAGCTGCCCCTCGGAATCCCCGGAAAGCTGATCGGCTCGCTGCTGCTGGCCGCCGCGACCGTCGCCCTGCTCTGGTTCGTGGTCTTCCCGTGGGCCGAACCCCTCCTGCCCTTCGACGACGTGCAGGTCACCCAGGACTCCGGCGTGTCGGGGGACGACGGCGGCGGGCTCACCGAGCCGAGTGAGCGGCCGTCCGAGGAGGAGATCCCCTACAGCACCGAGTCGAACAACGCCCCGCCCTCCACCCCGAGCAGGTGACCCGATGCGCGTCCTCGTGATCGACAACTACGACTCGTTCGTCTTCAACCTCGTGCAGTACCTGGGCCAGCTCGGCGTGGAGTGCGAGGTGCGGCGCAACGACGAGATCGACGTCGCCGGGGTGGGCCGGGCGGGCGCGGACGGCGTGCTGCTGTCGCCCGGGCCGGGCAGCCCCGACCGGGCCGGCATCTGCCTGGACGTGATCAAAGAGTACGCCGGCAAACTCCCCCTCTTCGGGGTCTGCCTCGGTCACCAGGCCATCGGTGAGGCGTTCGGCGCGACCGTGACCCGGGCACCGGAGCTGCTGCACGGCAAGACCTCGGAGGTACGGCACCACGGTGTGGGCGTGCTCGCCGGCCTGCCCGACCCGTTCACCGCCACCCGCTACCACTCGCTCGCCGTGCTGCCCGAGACGCTGCCCGACGAGCTGGAGGTCACCGGCCGGACCAGCTCCGGCGTGGTGATGGCCATGCGGCACCGCACCCTGCCGATCGAGGGCGTCCAGTTCCACCCCGAGTCGGTGCTCACCGAGGGCGGCCACCTCATGCTGGCGAACTGGCTGGCCGTCTGCGGCTACCCGGAGGCCCTGGAGCGGGCCCCGGAGCTGGCCGCCGAGGTCGACGCCCGCCGCCGGGCGGCGTTCGCCGCCGCCTGAGGCTTCGTCCTACGCCAGATCGGCGACGTGGCGGGTCCGGGTTGACCGGACACCGCCACGTCGCCTGTCTGGAGCTGTCGGGTCAGGGCTGGCTAAACCTCGTCGGCGGCGTCGTGTTCGGGAACGGGAAGCCACCGCCGCCGCCGGTGCCGGGGGTGGTCGGCGTCGTGCCCGGCGACGGGGTGCCCGGGCTGGCGCTGTCGGTCGGCTCCGGCGCGGCCACGTCCACCTCGATGGTCACCGTCTCACCCTTGGCCAGCTTGGTGCCGGCGCGAGGATTCTGGGCACTCACCTTGCCGGCCTGAGCGGGCTCGACCTCGTTACCCTCCCGGACCCGGACCTGGTAGCCGGCTTCCTTCAGGCGTTGCCTCGCCTGTTCCTCGGTGTAACCGCGGAGGTCCGGCACCTCGTTGACGTTGCCCTTCGACACCCGCACCTTGACCGTCGAGTTCTCGGGGACCGTGCTGCCTTCCTCCGGGTCGACATCGAGGACGATGCCCTTCTGGGCGCTGTCGTTGACCTCGTCCACGTCGAGCTTGAGGCCCAGTTTCTCCAGCTGCGACCGAACGTTGGTCAGCTGCGAGTTGACCAGGCCGGGCGGGATGGTGACCTGCTTCGGGCCGCTGCAGATCTGGACCGTGACCGCGGTGTTCTTCTCCACCCGCTGGTTGAAGGCCGGATTCTGGCCGACCACGGTGCCCTTCTCGCAGGTGGCATTCTGCACCGGGTCGCCGGGCGTGAACCGCAGCCCGGCCTGGGTGAGCGCGGCCTGCGCCTCCGCCTGGCTCTTGCCCTGCAGCTGCGGCACGGAGACCTTCTCGGCGCCGGTCTGGTTGAGCCAGAGCGCGGTGGCCAGCGCGATGACCGCGAGCACGCCGAGCGCCGCGAAGGTGGCGATCACCCAGGCCGAACTCTTCCGCTTGCGCGCGTCGCCGACCCGGGCCGGCGGCTGCTGGCGGGTCTGCGGGCCCATCACCTGGGTCTGCTGGTAGCCGGCTCCGGCCGGCGCCATCGGCATGGTCTCCTCGGCCGGCATGACCGGGGTGGCCAGCACCGGGCGGCCGGCCGCGGCGCGGAGCAGGTCCGCCCGCATCTCGCCGGCGCTCTGGTAGCGGTTGAGCGGGTTCTTGGAGAGCGCCTTGAGGACGATGGCGTCCACGGCGGGGTTGACGTCCGGGTTGATGGTGCTCGGCGTGGGCGGCTGCTCCCGTACGTGCTGGTAGGCGACGCTGACCGGGCTGTCGCCGACGAACGGCGGGTGCCCGCAGAGCAGCTCGAAGAGCACGCAGCCGGCCGCGTAGACGTCGGAGCGGGCGTCGACCGCCTCGCCGCGCGCCTGCTCCGGGGAGAGGTACTGGGCCGTGCCGATGACCGCGCTGGTCTGCGTCATCGTGGTGGCGCCGCTGGCCAGCGCCCGGGCGATGCCGAAGTCCATCACCTTGACCTGGCCGGTCTGGGTGAGCATCACGTTGCCGGGCTTGATGTCCCGGTGGATGATCCCGTGCCGGTGGCTGAACTCCAGCGCCGCACACATGTCGGCGCAGATCTCCAGCGCCCGGCGCGGCTGGAGCCGGCCCTCGGCGCCGAGCACCTCCTTGAGGGTCCGCCCGTTGACGAACTCCATGACGATGAACGGCAGCGTCTCGCCGGTCGGGGCGGTCTCCTCGCCGGTGTCGTACACGGCGACGATGGCCGGGTGGTTCAGGGAGGCGGCGTTCTGCGCCTCCCGGCGGAACCGCATCTGGAAGGTCGCGTCCCGGGCCAGGTCGGCCCGGAGCATCTTGATCGCGACATCCCGACCGAGCCGGAGATCGCGACCGCGGTGCACCTCCGCCATGCCGCCGTAGCCGAGCAGCTCGCCGACCTGGTACCTGCCACCGAGCAGGCGGGCCTGCGCTGTCATCGCGTCTCTCGTCCTTCGCTCGTCGTCGTCTCGCCGCCAGCCGGCCGGAGCCGTACCTCACGACGGTACGACGTGGGAACCGGATAGTCGCCCCCGTGGGCCCGCACCGCGCCGGAGGTCACGTTCACCGGAGCAAGCGCGCCGGGGTCACCGGCCGCGGCGTTGTCCCGGATTCGGTAGGAAATGAGCCCGGAACAGACAACGATCAGCACGGCCAGCACGATGGCCAGCACCCACCGGCCGGCGTGGGACCGGCGCGGGGCGGGCGCGACCGGCGGTCGGGCGTACCCGAGGGGGTTGTGCTGCCGGGGCGGCGGGACGGGCGCCGCGCCGCGCGGCGCCACCGGCGGGCGCGGCTGCGGAAGCGGCGCCACCGTGGTCGGGCGGGACGCCATCGGCGGGCGGGCGGCCACCGCGGGCGGGCGGGGCTGCGGTCGGGTGGCGGTCGGGACCTGCGCCCGCGCGGCCGGCGCGGCCGGCGAGGCGGGTACGCCGGAGATCGGGTGGCCGCCCCGCGCCTGCTGCGACAGGGCGAGCTTGGCCTGCCGGGCGACGCTCGCCAGCGCGGCGGCGCTGGGCCAGCGGGCCGCCGGGTCCTTCGCGAGGGCCCGCTCGACGATGGCGCGGACCTGCGGCGGGATGTCGGCGGGGAGCGGGCGGGGGGTCTCGCGCACGTGCTTCATGGCGATCTCGAGCGGGTTGTCCCCCTCGAACGGCCGCCGGCCGGCCAGGCACTGGTAGGCGACCACGCCGAGCGCGTAGACGTCGGAGGCGGGGGTGGCGACGGCGCCGGTGGCCTGCTCGGGCGAGATGTAGGAGGCGGTGCCGAGCACCGAGCCGGCGGCGGTGAGCTGGCCGACCAGGTCGGAGCGGGCGATGCCGAAGTCGGTGAGCACCAGCGTGCCGTTGGGCCGGACCAGCAGGTTGCCGGGCTTCACGTCGCGGTGCACGATGCCCTTCTCGTGCGCGGCGTGCAGCGCGTCGGCGGCCTGGGCCAGCAGGGCCATGGTGCGGGCCGGGGTGAGCCGGCCGACCCGGCTCAGCGTCGAGGAGAGTGCGTCGCCCTCCACGTACTCCATCACCAGGAAGGCGATCTGCTGGTCGCTGCCGAAGTCGTAGACGTCGACCACGCCGGGGTGGTTGATGGTGGCCATGGTGCGCGCCTCGCCGCGGAACCGCTCGGCGAAGCCCGGCTCGTCGAGCAGGGCGGGGAGCAGGCTCTTGACGGCCACGGTACGGCCCAGCACCTGGTCGGTGCCGCGCCAGACGTCGCCCATGCCACCGCTGGCGATCCGCTCGTCCAGGCGGTAGCGGTTGCCGAGCTGCACACCCGGGCTGAGCATGTCAGCGGCCTTCCGCGATGGCCGCCGCCATGATCCGGCCGCCTATCCGGGCCGCCTCGGCGCTGCCGCCGCTGCCCGCCTGCTCCAGCTCCACGCACACGGCCGAGACCGGGGTGCCGTTCTTGTCCAGCGCGAAGCCGATGAACCAGCCGTGGTCGGGGGTGTTCGGGCCGGACTGGGCGGTGCCGGTCTTGCCGCCGACGGTGTAGCCCTCGATGGCGGCCTTCCGGCCGGTGCCCTCCTTGACCACGTTGACCATCATGTCCTGCAGGTCGGCCGCGACCGGGCCGCTGACGGGCCGGCGCAGCTCGCGCGGCTTGGCGGCGTCGTAGACGGTGGTGCGGTCCGGTCCGAGCAGCTGCTTGACCAGGTACGGCCGCATCTGGCTGCCGCCGTTGGCGACCGTGGCGGCGATCAGCGCGCCCTGCAACGGGGTCATCCGCACGTCGCGCTGGCCGATGGAGGACTGGGCCAGCGCGGCCGGGTCGGTGCCGCCACCGGGCGCGGCCATGTCGCCCGTGCGGCTGGCCGCTACCGGCAGGCCGCCGTCGTCACCCGTCTCGCCGACGGTGAGGTCGTCCTGCTCGAAGCCGAACGCGCGGGCCTTCTCCTTGATCTTGTCCGCGCCGAGCCGGACGCCGAGCTGGGCGAAGCCGGTGTTGCAGGACTCGGTCACCGCGTCCCGCAGCGTGACCTGGGCCTCCGGGCAGATCGACGGGGCGGCGTTGCGGATCGGCTGGCCCGAGGTGGGCGGCGTGTAGCTCGACCCGGCCGGGATCTCGGTCTGCTGGGTGACGCCGTTCTCCAGCGCCGCCGCGGCCACCACGATCTTGAAGGTGGAGCCGGGTGGCAGCGTCTCGGACAGGGCGCGGTTCGCCAGCGGGCGGTCCTTGTCCTGTTCGAGCGCGTTGTGCGCCTTCGTGGCAGCGCCCGTGTCGTGGCTGGCCAGCGGGTTCGGGTCGAAGCTCGGCATGGAGACCAGGGCCTGCACGGCGCCGGTCCGCGGGTCGATGGCGATGGCCGCGCCCCGTCTGGCCTCGACCTGGTTGTCGTTGAGCTGCTTGTACGCCGTCTCCTGGGCCCGCTTGGAGAGGGTCAGCAGCACGTTGCCGCCACCGGTCTGGTCACCGGTGAACATGTCCTTGATCCGGTTGGCGATCAGCTGGTCGCTGGTGCCGGCGAGGAAGTCGTTCTCCAGCCGCTCGATGCCGGTGTCGGCCAGGTTGACCGGCTTGTAGCCGAGGACGTGCGCGTACATCGCGCCACCGGGGTAGGTGCGCTGGAACTTCAGCTTGCCGTCGGTCTCCTTGCTGAGCGCGACCGCGCTACCGCCGACCTCGATGTTGCCGCGCTTACGGTCGTACTCGGCGACCTGGACGCGGCCGTTGTAGTCGCTGTTGCGGTATTCGTCGGCCTTGTAGCCCTGGATCCAGTTCAGGTTGGCGAAGAGCAGCCCGAACAGGATCATGACGACCACGCCGACGCGGCGCAGGGGTGCGTTCACGGCCGGATCACCTCCGTGGGGGCACCGTGCAGCTGCTCCGGCGGGCCACCCGACGGCCGGGCCGCCGGGCCGCCACCTCCGGTCACCGGCCGGCGAGCGCCGTCGGAGACCCGGAGCAGCACCGCGATCAGCAGCCAGTTCGCCATCAGCGACGAGCCGCCGGCGGAGAGGAACGGGGTGGTCTGGCCGGTCAGCGGGATGAGCTTGCTGATCCCGCCGACGATGACGAAGACCTGCAGGCCCAGGGTGAAGGCCAGACCGCCGGCGAGCAGCTTGCCGAACGAGTCCCGGACCGCCAGCGCGGCGCGCAGCCCCCGCTCGACGATCAGCAGGTAGACCACCAGCAGCGCGGAGAGACCGAACAGGCCGATCTCCTCACCGATGCCGGCGAAGATGAAGTCGGTCTGCACCTCGGGCAGCAGGGTGGGCTGGCCACCGCCCGGGCCCGCCCCGAACAGGCCGCCGGTGCCGAGCGTGAGCAGGCCCTGGACCAGCTGGTAGCCCCGGTCGTACGGCTCGGCGAAGGGATCCAGCCAGATCTGGGCCCGGTCGTAGAAGTTGGCGAACGGGCCGCCCACCGTGCTGCCCAGCACGTACGCCAGGTAGGCGCCGCCGAAGAACAGGATGAGGCCGATGAGCAGCCAGCTCACCCGTTCGGTGGCGATGTAGAGCGTCACCACGAACATGCCGAAGTAGAGCAGCGACGTGCCCAGGTCCTTCTCGAAGACCAGCACGAGGAGGCTGACCAACCAGACCACGAGGACCGGGCCGAGGTCCCGACCGCGGGGGAAGTCGATGCCGAGCACCCGGCGGCTGGCCAGCGAGAGCACCTCGCGCTTGCGGACCAGGTAGTAGGCGAAGAAGGCGAGCAGGGCCAGCTTCGCGAACTCACCCGGCTGGATCTGCCCCAGCCCGGGCACGATGATCCAGAGCTTCGCCCCGTTCCGCTCGGAGAACCGCCCCGGCAGCACCGCCGGGATCATCACCAGCACGATGCCGGCCAACCCCAGGGTGTACGCGTAGCGCGACAGCGAGCGGTGGTCCCGCATGATCGCCAGCAGCCCCGCGGCGAGCACCACCGCGCCGAGCGTCCAGGCGAGCTGTTGCCCGCCGGTGCCGGCGAAGATGGCCAGGGTCTCCCGCTGCTCGGGAGGGGACTGGGCCAGGTCGTAGCGCCGCAGGAAGCCGACGCCGATGCCGTTGAGCAGGGCGACGGCCGGCAGCAGCGCCGGGTCGGCGAACGGCGCCAGCCAGCGGATCACCAGGTGCAGGCCCAGAAAGACCAGCCCCAGCGCGGCGGCCGGGATCCAGAAGTCCGGGGTGACCGTGTCCAGCACGTTCGCCTCGACCGTCGCCGAGTATGCCGCCACCAGGACCATGGCGAGCAGGAGCAGGGACAGCTCGGCGTTGCGCCGGGACCGGGCCAGGCGCACGCCGGGCTGCTCGCCCGTCGAGGCGGGCGAGGCGGCCGGTGCGGCGGCTGCGGTCACGGGTGTGTCCTCGGGGTCGAGCCGGCGCTCACTCGGGCGACCGGCAGCCGGCCGGGTCGACCGGCGGAACCGTGTCGGAGGGGACGGCGTCGGGCGTGGTGGTCGGCGTCGTCGTCGGGGTCGCGGCGACCGTGGCCGTGGCCGTGGGGACGGCGCTGCCGTTGACCGCCGGTGGTGACGGGCTGCCGGCCGCGGCCGGGGTCGGGCTGGCGGGCCCGGCCGTCGGGCTGGGCGGGCAGAGCGGCTTCAGGTTCGGGTTGGCCGGGTCGTCGCTGGTCAGCTCGGCCAGCCGGCGCTCGGCGTCCGGCTCGCTCCGCGCCTGGATGCCCTGCTTGACCTGCTCCTGGGCGGCCAGGGTGAGGTCGTCGAGCTTGGCCTCGCTGGTGGCGTGCACGTTGGAGAGGTCGAGCCCGGCGACCTGGCCCGGAACGCCGCGGAACACGGCGAGCTGCCCGTCGTCGGTGGCGCCGACGTAGTACTGCCGCTGGGTGTAGCTCCACCCGCCGAAGAGGCCGCCCCCCACGATGACCAGCAACGCCAGCACCATCGCCGCGGTGCGCAGCGGGTGCCCGCGCCGCCGCTCGGGCTCGTCGTCGCGGTTGTCCGCCGGTTCCTCGGGCGCGGGCGCGCGGGGAGCCGACAGCGCCGAGGCGCGGGCCGCCGGGGTGGAGACGTCGGCCGAGGTGGCCATGCCGCGGTCCCGGGCGGCGGCGCCGCCGACGATCGGGGACGCCTCGACGATGTCCTGGTCGGTGGCGTCCGCGATGATCACGGTGATGTTGTCCGGGCCGCCGCCGCGCAGCGCGAGCTGCACCAGGCGCTCCACGCACTTCTGCGGGTCGGTGTACTCCCGCATCGTGTCGGCGATGGTGTCCGCGCTGACCACGCCGGACAGGCCGTCCGAGCAGATCAGGTAGCGGTCACCGGGGAGCACCTGCCGGACGCTGTATTCCGGGTCGATGTCCCGGCCGTCCAGCGCACGGGTGAGCAGCGAGCGCTGGGGGTGGCTGCTCGCCTCCTCCGCGCTGATGCGGCCCTCGTCGACGAGCATCTGGACGTACGTGTCGTCCTTGGTGATCTGGGCGAACTCGCCGTTGCGCAGGAGATAGGCCCGCGAGTCACCGATGTGGACCATGCCGAGCTTGCTGCCCGAGAAGAGGGTCGCGGTCAGCGTGGTGCCCATCCCCTCTAGCTGCGGGTTGGCGTCCACGGTGTCGCGGAGCTGCTGGTTGGCGGTGCCGACGGCGGAACGCAGCGCGTCGACGAGGGCGTCCCCGGGGACGTCCTCGTCCAGGGGCGCCATGGCACCGATGACGATGTTGCTGGCGACGTCACCGGCGGCCATGCCGCCCATGCCGTCGGCAACGGCGAGTAGCCGCGGCCCGGCGTAGACGGAATCCTGATTACCGTCTCGGATCAGACCGCGGTCGCTGTGGGCCGCGTAGCGCAGGGTCAGAGTCATGGCCGTAATTCGAGGGAAGTGCGGCCGATCCGGATCGGCACGCCGAGGGGGACGGGGGTTGGTCCGGTGACCTTAGCGCGGTCCAGGTAGGTGCCGTTAGTCGATCCGAGGTCCTCGACGAACCACTGCCCGTCGCGCGGCACGAGCCGGGCGTGCCGTGCCGAAGCGTAGTCGTCGGTGATCACCAGAGTCGAGTCCTCGGCCCGGCCGATCGTGATCTGGGCCTCGCCGAGGGTGATCCGGGTGCCGGCCAGTTGACCGGCGGTGACCACCAGCTGGTGCGCGGCCCTGCCCCGCTTCACCTTCGCCGGCTTCGCCGCCTGCCCGGTCGACGCCCCGACCGCGCGCGGCGCGGCCACCAGGCGACCCGACCGGGCCCCCGCGAAGAGGTCCCGGCGGATCACCCCGACCACCGTGAACACGAAGATCCACAGCAGGATGAGGAACCCGAACCGGGCGACGGTGATGACGAGTTCCGGCAACGCGGGTCAGCCGTCCACGCGGAAGGTCAGGGTCGTCGTGCCGAGCTGGATCATGTCGCCCGGGTTGAGGGCGACCGCGGAGACGCGCTGGCCGTTGACCATCGTGCCGTTGGTGGAGCCGAGGTCGGTCAGCACGACCTGGCCGCCGTCGAAGTCCAGCCGGGCGTGGCGCCGGGAGATCCCGACGTCGGGCAGGCGCAGGTTGGCCTGGTCGCCGCGACCGATCACGGTCGAGCCCATCTGGAGCGGGTAGGTGCGGCCGTCGCCGGAGACCAGGCGGACGTTGCGGCCACCGCCGTGCCCCGGGGGCGGGCCGTAGCCGCCGCCCTGGTCGTAGGCGGGGTAGGCCGGACCGGCGTCGTAGCCACCGGGCGCGGAGACCGGGGCGACGTCGCCGCCGGTGTAGACCTCCGCGGTGACCCGGAACATGCCGGTGTCCAGCCCCTCACCACGCTCGACCTCGACGATCACGTCGCCGTAGACCGTCCACGCCTGCTCGCCGATGAACTCCGCCTGCGACTGGGCCAGTTCCTGGGCCAGCGCGGCGGCGTACGGCGCCAGCCGACTGTGGTCGTACGGCGAGAGATCGATCACGTAGCGGTTGGGCACCAACGTGCGCCCACCGGCCAGGATCGCCTTGTGCGCCTCGGCCTCCCGCTGCATGGCGTTGAGGATCTCCACGGGGTGGACCACCCCTTTGAAGACCTTGGCGAAGGCCCCCTCGACCAGGCCTTCCAGACGCTTCTCGAAGCGTTGCAGCACGCTCACCGGCTCCTCCTCGGGTCCCGAGGCAATGATGGTATCCGGACACCGCCTCCGCAGCTCACACGCCGCTCGGCCGGCTGCCGGCGGCCCGTTCGTGACCAGCCCCGCGATCGTGCTAAAGTTTCGTCCGCCACGAACGGTGATCGCTCGTGGCGATGACCGGGAACAGCGTAATATGTCCGGGCACCCGCCGCAGACGGCGGGAGCGGGATGAGTTACGGTGTTGCAGGTCAGGCCACGGGGAAGTGGCGGAATGGCAGACGCGCACGGTTCAGGTCCGTGTGCCCGAAAGGGCGTGGGGGTTCAACTCCCCCCTTCCCCACCATCACGAGGGCTCCGCACTCAGCGGGGCCCTCGCGCCGTATCGGGGCGTGCCGGACGTCACGCTATGCTCCGATGGTTTCCCTGCCCCAGATGGACCAGGAGTGGCGTGTGAGTGTCGCGTTGGTGACCGGTTCGGGCGGTCTGATCGGCTCCGAGGCGGCCCGGCACTTCGCCGGGCTCGGTCTCGACGTGGTCGGCATCGACAACGACATGCGGCGCTACTTCTTCGGTGAGGACGGCTCGACGGCCTGGAGCCTCGACCGGCTCGCCGGCGAGCTGGGCCGCGCCTACACCCACCACGCCGTGGACATCCGGGACCGGGACGGCCTGGAGCAGGTCTTCAAGAAGTACGGCTCGGACATCGCCGTGGTGATCCACAGCGCCGCCCAGCCGAGCCACGACTGGGCCGCCAAGGAGCCGTACACCGACTTCGACGTGAACGCCGGCGGCACGCTCAACGTGCTGGAGAACACCCGGCGGCACGCCATCGACGCGCCGTTCATCCACTGTTCCACCAACAAGGTCTACGGCGACCGCCCGAACACGCTGCCGCTCATCGAGCTGGAGACGCGCTACGAGCTGCCCGAGGACCACCACTGGTACGACGGCATCACCGAGGACATGTCGATCGACGAGTCGCTGCACTCGATCTTCGGCGCCTCGAAGGTCGCCTCGGACGTGATGGTCCAGGAGTACGGCCGCTACTTCGACATGAAGACCGCCTGCTTCCGGGGCGGCACGCTGACCGGCCCGGCGCACTCGGCCGCCGAGCTGCACGGCTTCCTGGCCTACCTGATGCGCTGCGTCATGGAGGGCCGGACGTACAACCTCTTCGGCTACAAGGGGAAGATGGTCCGGGACGCCATCCACTCGCGGGACGTGCTCACCGCGTTCGAGGCGTTCTTCCGCGAGCCGCGCTCGGCGCAGGTCTACAACCTCGGCGGCGGCCGGCACTCGAACACCTCGCACATCGAGGCGTTCCGGATCGCCGAGGAGATCACCGGCCGGGTAGCGAAGATCAACTACGTCGACCAGGCCCGCACCGGCGACCACCAGTGGTACGTCAGCAGCATGGCCCGGTTCGAGGAGCACTACCCGAACTGGAAGATCACCTACGACGTGCCGATGATCCTGCGCGAGATCTACGAGGCGAACGTCGACAAGTGGGTGCCGAAGGCATGACCACCGGCACCAAGCGGAACGTGCTCGGCGTACTCGTCGACGCGACCGACTACGCCCGGGCGACCGAGGCCGTGGTGGCGGCCGCGCACGACCGCCGCCCGCTGGCCCTCACCGCGCTGGCCGTGCACGGCGTGATGACCGGGGTGCTCGACCGGGCGCACAACGCCCGGCTCAACTCCTTCGACGTGGTCACCCCCGACGGGCAGCCGGTGCGCTGGGCGCTCAACCTGCTGCACGGCGCCGGCCTCACCGACCGGGTCTACGGGCCGGAGCTCACCCTGCGGGTGCTCGCCCGCTTCGCCGACGAGGGGCTGCCGGTCTACCTCTACGGCTCCACCGAGGCGACCCTGTCCCGCCTGGTCCCGGCCTTGGAGCAGAAGTTCCCGGCGCTGAAGATCGCCGGCGTCGAGCCGTCCAAGTTCCGGGCGCTCCAGCCGGGCGAGGACGCCGAGATCGCCGACCGGATCAAGGCCAGCGGCGCCCGGCTCGTGCTGGTCGGGCTGGGCTGCCCCCGGCAGGAGGTCTTCACCTACGCCATGCGGCCGCTGCTGGACATGCCGCTGATGGCCGTCGGCGCGGCGTTCGACTACCACGCGGGGCTGCTGCGCAACCCGCCGCCGTGGATGCAGCGGGCCGGGCTGGAGTGGTTCTGGCGGCTCGGCCTGGAGCCCAAGCGGCTCTGGCGCCGCTACGTCATCCTCAACCCGGCCTACCTGGCCCGGCTGGCCGCGCAGAAGACCGGCGTCTGGAAGGCCACCCCGCCGCCCCCGGCCACGGAACGCCCGGCCACCTTCGACGTCTGAGCCCGCAACGACGCCCGGCGGCCACCCCGAGGGGGACCGCCGGACGCCGGTGGGAGAGGTTGGCTCAGGCGACCGTTCACCGCCGTGTCGTCGACGACGCGCGGCCTCTGCAGCGGGCCGATCGACGCTGACCGATCATCAACAGGCTAGGTCAGCGGTGCGGACGCTGGGAACATGCCGGATCCGCCATAACGCCGACGGGATGACCCCTACGGGAGGCGTACGGGAGGAACCGGGGTGCCGCCCCGGATTCGGTGGGCGTCGATCCGGGCCAGGCTGGACACCATGGACGAGCCTCTCACCGTGCTGCTCCCCGTCGCCGCCGTCTGGCTGGCCGCCGGCGTGGTGGCGGACGGGCTGCCCCGGCTGGACCGCGCCCGCGCGCTGCGGCGGCGTACCGGATGGTTGTCCGCCCTGGTCCTCACCGGCCTGGCGCTGACCGCGACGGTCCTCGCGGTGGGCCTGCAGAGTGCCGGCACGACGGCGCTCGACCGGGCCGCCGCCGGGCTCACCCTCGCCGCGGCCCCGGCGCTGGTCGTGGCCGTCTGCACGGTACGCCGGGTCCGGTGGCTGCGGGCCGGCGCGGGCGCGTTCGCCGCCGCGCCGGACACGCCGGCCCCGCACGGGCTGCGGGCCGCCGCGGCGCATCCCCTGATCGGACTGCCGCTCCAGGTGACCGCGCTGGCCGCACTCGGCGCGGTGCTGCCGGCCGCGGGCGTCGACCTGTTCGCGGGACCGGCCGTCACCGGGCCCGCGATCACCGTCGCGGTGCTCGGTGTGATCGCGATCGGGGTACGCCACGCCCTGCGGCACAACCGCCTCGCCGAGCGGGCGCTGCCGCCGGCGGCCACGGCGTCAGCGCGGGCGGGTCGCCCCCTGCACGTATAGCAGCTCCAGGATCGCCCGGGTCGCCTCGAACCAGCGGTCCAGCCAGCCCGGCGGGGGCACGCTGCCCTTCGGCGGCAGCTCCATCAGCAGACCGCGCAGCAGCGGATGGTCCACGAGGGACTCCTGCTGCTCCATCGGCCAGCCGGTCGGCGGGAAGGACGGCTCGGTGAGCGGGTTCGGGTCGAGCGACGGCAGCGAGAGCGGCGGGCCGGGCTGTTCCGGCGCGGTGGCGTCCCGGCCGATCTCGGCGTCGCCGGAACCCACCTCGGTGAGGACGCTGTCCCGGCGCGCCCCGCGGTACTTGCCGCCGAACCGCTCGGGCTTGCCCGGGCCGCTTGTCAGATTCTCTGAACCGATCGTCGTCATCCGTCTCGCCTGCCTCGCTCGGTTGCCGATCTGTGCGGTTCAACGAGGCGGAACGGAACTGGCGACGGGTGCTCGCGACCGGCCGGTCGCAGACGAAATGGTCCCGCCCGGCGACGCTGCCGGGCGGGACCACGCTTCTGGGGGCGGGCCACCGGATCAGTGCCCGGCGAACGCACCGCCCCTGGCGCCGGCGACGAAGGCGTGCCAGTCACCCGGGGCGAAGACCAGGGCCGGGCCCGTCCTGTCCTTCGAGTCCCGGACGCCGACCGCCCCGGTCACATACGCGACCTCCACGCAGTTGTCACAGTTCGGCCCGCTCTTCGAGCTCTTGAACCACGTCGCCTGCGTCAGGTCCACGGGGAACTCCTTGGTCGCCATTTCCACAACGGCTCCTCTGCCAGTTTTGCGATGTGTGCGATGGATTCCTCCGGGCGAATGGCCGCTGCTCGAATGTGATCGAAGATGAAGCTGTACTTCTGTAGCTCGTCGCTCTTCTCGAGGAAGAGCCCACCCGTGGCGTTCTCCGCGTACACGACATCGGGATCACTCGGTTCGGGGAAGCTGAGGATCGTGAAGGTCCCGTCCATGCCGGCGTGCGCGCCCACCTCGAAGGGCAGGACCTGCAACGTCACGTTCGGCAGTTCGGCCACCTCCACCAGCCGTTTGAGCTGGCCACGCATCACCGCGTCGCCGCCAACCGGCCGGCTCAGCACCGCCTCATCGAGCACCACCCACAGATCGACCGGATCGTCCTGGGTCAACAACGACTGACGGCCCAGTCGGACACGCACCCGCTGTTCGACCTGTTCGGCGGTGAAGTCGGGCCGAGCGGCCCGGATCATCGCCCCCGCGTACTCCTCGGTCTCCAACAGGCCCGGCACGACCTGTTGTTCGTACGCCCGGATCGAGCTGGCCGCCGCCTCCAGTCCCACGTACGCCCCGACCAGCACCGTGCTGTACGGATGCCACCAACCCTTCTGCCGGGCCTCGCGGGCGATCTGCACCAGCTCGTCGCTCTCGGCGCCGACCACCCCGTAGATGCGGAGCATGTCCCGCACGTCCCGGGGCGTCGCGGTGGTGTGACCGGTCTCGATACGGGAGATCTTGGAGGCCGAGCACTCCAACTGCTCGGCGACCGTCTCGATGGTGATGCCGGCAGCTTCCCGCTGCCGGCGGAGCTCCGCCCCCAGGCGTCGACGCCGGATGGTCGGGCTGCGCCGTTCGCTCACGACGTCACCCCACGGGACGATGGAAAGGGATTCCCACTCCTCGCGCGCACCCGGCTACCTCCGGTCGGTCGCGCCCGGTTTCACACCCGCCGTGGGCGCGACCGGCGTACGGCGGGCGAGCGTTCGCGGCAGGGGGGTGGTGCCGGTCGTCGACCGGCCGCGACGGGCGAAACCGGCGTCCAGTGTGCCGCCCCGGGACCTGAGGCTTCAAGCGTCCCGTTCACGTGTCCTGCTCGCGTATCGGCAAAAGTCGACGTGCAACTTGCATGAAGCACGTCGCTGATGCACTCTGTCGGTATGGCACGGGTTACTCACCGTCTTCGCATGATCTCCGGGCGTGGTCGCACCACGGGCCGCGGGACGGCGGGAGGGGAGCCGTCCCGCGCCCTGCGACCTGCCCCGGAATGAAGACCCCGTCGCTGCACGCCAGCTTGGCTGTGGCGGCGGGAGCGGTAACCGGGAGCAGCCGGGTGATGGTCGGGTGGCGGTCCGCCACCGCGGGTACGGCCCGACCAGCACCGACCCACTGATCAGCCGGTCCACGAGGTAGATCCCCCGTCACCGGACCGACCTGTCCCCCCGATCAGCCCACGCCGGCCCGCCCGCCGGCCGATCCTTCCCAGGAGCCCATGTGCTTCCCCGCTCCGGTGACGTACTGCACGTGACGCGCGCGGCGAGTGTCCAGTTCCTCCGACCGATCATGTTCCGGGTGATCCGGGTGCTCGACTGGCCGACCTACGACGGTTGGCTCTGGCTCGACGGCTACGAGTTGAACGCGGCGGGGGACGCGGTCAACCGGCGGTCGATCTTCGTACAGCAGGAGGGGCTGCGGCACCTCCAGGCCGCGCCGGCCCCGCGCCCGCACACCGTCCGGACGGCCCGCCGTCCGGTGGTCCGGACTCCGGTCCGGGTCGGCTGACCTCACGAATCCCGGTCGGGGGGCGTACCGCCGCCATAGAATCGGTACGCCCACCCCGGCGAACGCTCCACCCCGCGCGCTCCGGACCCTGAACCTGGGATGGTCATGGTCAATCTGCCCGCCGCGCGGCGGCACCACCGGTCCCGTATCGGCTACGCCTTCGGGCTCCTCGCGTTCCTCGGCCTCGCGACCGCACTCGCGCTCGTGGTCCGCCACCCCGCCTTCTCCGCGACCCAGGAGTTGACGGAGCCGGTCCCGGCTCCGGAGATCACCGTGGCCGGTGAGGGCAACCGGCCGGCCACGGAGGAGGACGGGCCGGCCTGGGTCGATCCACCGGTGGCCGACGCGCGGGGCGGCGACCTCCTTCCCCCGCCGACCCCCGACGATGCCGGGGGCGGGGCCGGGGCCGGGGAGGCCGCGCTCGCGGAGGGCCGGTCGGCCGCCACCGAACTCAGCCGGTCGCTGTTCTACTCCGGCCTGCTCGGCCTCGGCATCTCGCTGGCCGGGCTGGGCCTGGTCGGCACCCGACGCCGCCAGTGGTGACGCTCAGCCGGTGACGCTCAGCCGGTGGCGGTGGCCGTCGGCGAGGGCGTCGAGGTGGTCGGCTCCGTCGTCGGCTCCGCGGCCCGGGCCACCACGATGCTGACCCGGTCCCCCTCGGCGACCGGCTCACCGGCCCCCGGGCTGGTGTCGATCACCGTCCCGGCCGGCCGGTCCGACGTCCGGTAGCGCACCCGGTAGTCCACGCCCAGCCGGTCGAGGGCTGCCCGGGCGGCGGACTCCGGCAGCCCCACCAGCGGCGGCATCGGCACCTCGGCGGCGGCCGTGGTGGTCGGCGGGCTGCTCGGCGGCGAGCTGCTCGGCGCGGCCGTGCTCGGCGTCGCGCTGGTCTGTGGGGCGGTGCTCGGCGCGGTCGAGGGCGCCAGGCCCGGCTCGGCGTCGCGATCCGCCGCGCGGAGCGCCAGCCAGACACCCAGACCGATCAACGCGATCAGCACCAGCGCGAGGATGCCCAACAGGATCGGCATCCACCAGCGACGACCCGACTGCTCCTCCGGGTACCACTCGCTGCCGGGCTCCGGATAACCGGCCGGCCGGGGTGGCGGCACTCCGGCGCGCCCGGACCAGGCGGGACTGACCGGCTCCTCGCGGGCGGTGGCGTCGATCGGCCGCCGCGCTCCGGCACCGCCGTCCCCGCGGGGCATCGGGCGGGTCGCGTCGGCGCCCCCGCCGCCGGCCGGGTTCGTCGGCATCCGGCGGGTCGCGTCGGCATCGTCGGCGCCGGCCGGGTCACGCGGCATGGCCCGGGTCGCGTCGGCGTCCTCGGGCGGGTTTCGCGGCATGGCGCGGGTCGCGTCGGCGTCCTCGGGCGGGTTTCGCGGCATGGCGCGGGTCGCGTCGGCGTCCTCGGCCCGGGACGGTTCACGGGGCATCGCCCGGGTCGCGTCGGCGTCCTCGGGCGTGGCGGGGCGGTCGGGTGGCGTGGCGCGGGTGACGTCCGGGTCGGCGCCGCCCCGGTCGGGAGGCAGGGCCCTCGTCGCGTCCGGGTCCTCGGCGGGCGGCTCCTGGCGGTCGTCGCTCATCGCACGTCCTTTCCCCACCGGGACAGGGCGGCCTGGCCCTCCGCCGTCCACGGTAGCCGTCCGCCCCACCATCGGCAGGGATCAGCGCGCCGGGCCGCCCGTCACGGCGAGGGGAGCGGACTGGCGGTCGGCGCGGTGGAGGGCTCCTCGCCACAGGTGAGCGTCACCGGGTCGTTCCATCGGGCCGCGCTTCCGGGTACCGGGTCCTGCGCGGTGACCGGACCCTGGCGGCCAGTGCGGTAGCGGGGGTAGAGACCGGCCGCCACCAGGTCGTCCGCCGCGTCGGCACAGCCCTGCGCGAGCAGGTCGGGAACGGCGACGGTCGGCGCCGGACCGGCGACCCAGAGGGTGACGGTGACGCCGCGCTTCACCGGCGTGCCGGGGTCGGGCGAGGTGCGCTGGACGGTACGGCCGGAGCCGCTGCCGAACACCAGCCGCCAGCCGAGCTTGCGCTCCCGCAGCTCCCGGCGGGCCTGCTCGAAGTCGGTGCCCACCAGCTGCGGCACGGTCAGGCCGGCGGGGGTGGTGGTGCGCGTACCGGTCGGCCGGTCGTCGGCGGTGCTCGGCGGCGCGGCGGTCGGAGTGGTGGCGTCGACCGTGGGTGCGGTGGGGCCCGCCGCGGGCGGCGCGCTCGGCCCGTCCGGCTCACCGGCCAGGATCCAGCCGCCGCTCGCCCCGATGACCGCCAGCAGGACCATCGCCAGGCCGCCGCCGAGGATCAGCCGGGTCCGGTCCCGCCTGGGTTCGGCGCGTACACCCGGCTGCCCGTCCGGGTACCCCTCGTCCGTCATCACGTCCCTCGCCTCAGTCACCGGCGACCGTATCCGGCGCCACCAATCCCCTCGCGGCCGATCCGGCCTCCGCCACCACTCGCCGCGCCGACCTTGGGACGCTACGCTCCCCGGCATGGCCAGACGGGGCTGGGGAGGATCGACCGCCGCCGCGCTCGGCGTCGCCGCCGGTACGGGCGCCGCACAGCTCGGCTTCGGCTACGGGCTCGGCATCATCAACTGGGCGCCGTCCGGCGCCGCCCGCGTCGAGGCGGCCTGGGTGGCCAGCCTCGCCTGGGCCACCTGGATCTCCGCGACCTCCGTGATCGCCGGCGCGGTCTGCGCCCAGCGGCTGCGCGGCGCCGACGACGACGAGCCGGCGGGCATCCTGCCGCGGCTCGGCCTGGCGCTCGCCGCCGGGGTGGGCGCGATGATCACCGTCCTGCTGGTGGCCGTGCCGGCCCGGGCCGCCCGGGTGCCGGACACGTCCTCGCCACAGGCCGTGGCCGCCGGGTACGCGGCGGCCGGGCTGGTGCTCGGCGTGCTGCTCGCGACGTGGGCGCTGCACACCCGGGCCGCCGCCACCAATCTCATCGCCACCACCGGCTGGCTCTGGCTGCTCGCCGTGGTGTCGGTGGTCGACGGGGTGCTCTCCGGCCGTGGCCTGACCACCGCCCAGCTCGGCATCTGGCAGATCAGCGCGGACAGCGGCCGGTTCTGGATCCGCGACTACTTCTACTGGCCGGGGGCACTGCTCTCGCTCGGTTCCGCCCTGCTGATCGGGGTGCTGGCCGCCCGGCGGGCGGTCCGCATGCCGGAGCGGCGGGTCGGGGCGGCGGCCTCCGGGGCGGCCGGTCCGCTGCTGGTCGCGCTGGCCTACCTGCTCGCCGTGCCGAGGCTCGCCGGGATCGCCGCCGAGCAGGTGTCGGCACACCTGATCGCCCCGTACGCAGTGATCGCCGGGATCGGCGGCTCGGTCCTGATGGCCGCGCTGGCCCAGCGGGCCGGGCGCCGCGCCCCCGAGGCGGCCGCCGTGACCGTGCCCCGCCAGCGCGCCGGGGAGGCGGACGAGCTGACGGCCCCCGACGACGACCCGCCGGCCGGCGAATCCGCCGAGGGCAGGTCGAGCGACGACAAGCCGATCGGGGACAAGCCGGCACGCCGGTTCCTCGGGCGCCGCCCGGCCGTTCCCGGGCCGGCCTCGGCGGGTGTCGACAGCCCGGCCGGTCCCGGGCCGGCCTCGGCGGGTGCCGACAGCCCGGCCGGCGGGACAGACCCGACCAGCGGGCCCGCCACGCCTGCCGGCGAGCCGGGCCGGCCGGTCACCTCCGGGGGCGGGCTCGGTGAGCCGGTCCCGTCCGCGCGCACGGGCGGCGAGCCGGCGTGGGCGGACCGGCGGGACGCGACGGCATCCGCCGGTACACCGGACGACACCGCGCGGACGGTGGCGGATGGCCGGCGTGGCCGGGCCGTGCCGCCCCAGCGGCGACCGGAGTCCGGCTCGGCGGTCCGCACCGGGCCGGCCCGGAGCGGCGCCGATCCGGTGGCGGCGGACCCGGAGACGCCGGGCGGGAGCGAGCCGGCGGCCGCGCCGGAGAGCGCCGCGAGCGCGCCGGCCACCGACCCGAAGGCCCGCCGCCGCAACCGCTGACGCCGGCCGCCGGTCAGCGCACGGCGAAACCCGGCTCGACCTGCCCGGGCCGCCGGACGCGTGAGTGCCCCGCGGCGGTCAGTCGACCGGCCAGGTGTGGACGGGCTCGTTGCCGCGTTGCAGCTCGGCGTAGCGCTGGACCATGTGGTGCAGGGCGGCCTCCCGGTCCATGCCGCGGTGGCGCTCGGCCGCCCACACCGTCTCGGTCTGCCAGACCGCGCCGTTGCGGCCGGAGCGGCACCGCTCCTCGATCAGCCCGAGGAGGCGGTCGCGCTCGGCCGGGGCGACACCGAACCGGTCCAGCCCCTCCGCGGCGGTGGGCAGCAGCGTGTCGAGGACGAGCGTGGTGACCGGCACGTCGCCGAGCCCGGGCCAGTGCAGCGCGGCGTTGATGCCGCGCCGGGCGGCCGCGTGGAAGTTCTCCTCGGCCGAGCTGAAGGTGAGCTGGCTCCAGATCGGCCGGTCTGCCTCGGCCAGGCCGCGGGCGAGGCCGAAATAGAAGGCCGCGTTGGCCAGCATGTCCACCACGGTCGGCCCGGCCGGCAGCACCCGGTTCTCCACGCGCAGGTGCGGGCGGCCGTCCATGATGTCGTAGACCGGGCGGTTCCAGCGGTAGACGGTGCCGTTGTGCAGGCGCAGCTCGCCGAGCTGGGGCACCCCGCCGGCGTGCAGCACCTCGACCGGGTCCTCGTCCTCGCAGATCGGCAGCAGCGGCGGGAAGTAGCGGACGTTCTCCTCGAACAGGTCGAAGATCGAGGTGATCCAGCGCTCGCCGAACCACACCCGGGGGCGTACGCCCTGGGCCTTCAGCTCGTCCGGGCGGGTGTCGGTGGCCTGCTCGAACAGGGCGATCCGGGTCTCCGCCCAGAGCTGCCGGCCGTAGAGGAACGGCGAGTTGGCCCCGATCGCCACCTGCACGCCCGCGATGGCCTGGGAGGCGTTCCAGTAGTCGGCGAAGCTGTCCGGCGCGACCTGGAGGTGGAACTGGAGGCTGGTGCAGGCCGCCTCGGGCGCGATCGAGTCGGTGTGCGTACGCAGCCGCTCGACGCCGCGGATGTCCAGCTCGATGTCCTCGCCCCGGGCCCCGACGATCTGGTCGTTGAGCACCCGGTAGCGCTCGTTGGTGGACAGGTTGTCGGCGACCAGGTGGCGCTCGGTGAGGGTGGGCAGGATGCCGACCATCACGATCTTGGCGTCGGACTTGGCGGCGCGCTCGTCGGCGCGGCTCAGGCTGCTGCGCAGGTCGTGCGCGTAGTCGGCGAAGCCGGTGCCCTCGATGAGCCGGGGGGAGGCGTTCAGCTCCAGGTTGAACTGCCCCAGCTCGGTCTGGAAGAGCGGGTCGGCGATGTCGGCCAGGATCTGGTCGTTGCGCATGGCCGGCTCGGCGGCGGCGTCGACCAGGTTGAGCTCGATCTCCAGCCCGGTCATCGGCCGGTCGGCGTCGAAGCCGAAGTCGTCCAGCATCAGCGCGAAGACGTCCAGGCACCGCCGGACCTTCTGCCGGTAGCGGACCCGGTCCTCCCGGGAGAAGGCGCCCTGCTCGACGTCTCTGCCCATCTGTCCTCCCGGCGCCGGCGCCACGGAACCGTACGGTTCCGCAACGCATTGTGAACCATTCACGTTGAGTGCGTAAGTGCGCCCGGGGCCGCCGATCGGAGGCTGGGCGCAGGTCTGCACTCCTACCCAGCCGGGGGCCGCGGCACCGGGGTCAGACCGCGAACAACAGGTGACAACTCGCACCCACCGCGTACGACGACGGGCCCGCGCCGTCGGGTGACGGCGCGGGCCCGTGGGGTCGTACGCGGAGGATCAGGCCTGGCGGACGGCCTCGCCCTCGATCTCGATCTTGATCTTCTTGCCGACCAGGACGCCGCCGGTCTCCAGGGCGACGTTCCAGGTCAGGCCGAACTCCTCGCGGTCGATCTCGGTAGAGGCCGAGAAGCCGAAGATGTCCTGGCCGAAGGGGCTGCGACCGACGCCCTCGAACTCGACGTCCAGGTCGACGGGGCGGGTCACGCCCTTGATGGTGAGCTCACCGGAGAGGACGAACTCGTTGCCGTCGCGGGACTTCACGCCGGTGCTGCGGAACTCCAGGGTGGGGAACTGCTCGGCGTCGAGGAACTCCGGGCTGCGCAGGTGCGCGTCGCGGTCGGTCTGGGCGGTGTTGATGCTGGCCGCCTGGATGGTGGCGGTCACCGACGACTGCGTGGGGTCCTCGGCCACGGTGATGGTGGCGGTCGCCTCGGCGAACTCGCCGCGTACCTTGCTGACCATCATGTGCCGGGCGACGAACCCGACGCGCTTGTGAGCCGCGTCCAGCAGGTAGGTGCCGGCGGTCGGGATGGTGAGACCCTCCCAGTCGCGGGTAACCGCTTCGATGCTGCTGGTCATGCTGCTGTCCTCCAGGGAAGATTGTTTAGTAACCCAACGACTGACTGAGCAACTATAGGCATAGCAATATTCCCCGTGTCAAGGACTGCTAGGATGGCAGCGTGGACCAGAACGTGTTCGACGATCCCCGGATCACCGCCATCGGCCTTCTCTTCGAGGCCAGCGCCGGGCTGTCGGCCCGGTTCGCCGCCCAGTTCGAGGAGCACGGCCTCTCCCCGGTCGAGTTCGAGGTGCTGATGCGGCTCACCCGGTCGCCGGGTCACCAACTGCGGATGACCGACCTCGCGGCGCAGACCTCCCTGTCCACCAGCGGGGTCACCCGCGTGGTCGACCGGATGGAGCGCGACGGCCTCCTTCGCCGCCGGGCCTGCCCCTCCGACCGGCGCAGCTCGTACGCGGTGGTCACCGCGGCCGGCCTGAGCCGGCTGGACGACACCCTGCCCGGGCACCTGCGCATCATCGAGGAGTGGTTCACCGGTCAGCTCACCCCGCCCCAACTGGAGGCGCTCCTGGACGGGCTGCGCCGGGTCCGTGACGCGGTGCACCCCGGGGCGACCGCCGGCAGCACCGAGCCGGCGCCCGCCGGCTGCTGATCGCCGGACGGTCCGGGACGTACCGGTCGGTCACCGGCAGAAAGACCGGCAGAACCAGCGGGACACCGGGTCAAAACGCCGCAATATCCGAAAAATCTTCCGTGCTGGCTGGATAGGCTTCCGGGCAGCGGGGGGGCACCGGGGGGTGCCGGCGCGAGCGATGAGCGAGGGGCAGCACCAGGGGGCTTCTTCGCTCGCGCCACCCCCGCGCCTTCTGTTCCCGCCCCTCAGCCGCCCCGGCCGGCGCGTTCCCGGCGAGCCACCAGCGCGTAGAGCAGGGCCTCCTCGCGGGGCACCAGCCTGATCCCGGTGGCCCGGCAGGCCCGGTCCAGCCGGTCCAGCACCGCCACGTCGGTGGTGCTCGCCGCCAGCCCCACCAGCGCCTCCACCAGGTCGCGCCGCTCCCCGCCGCCGGCCGCGGAGTCGGCTGCCGCGCTGAACCACTCCGCGGCCAGCTCCCGGTCTCCCCGGTGCAGGGCGAGATGGCCCTCGATCACCGCGCAGACCACCTCCTCCGGCGGGACGTCCCGGCGCTCCCCGGGCGGGTCCACGGTCTCCACGCCCCGCGGCCGGCGTCGCCCCGGCACCGGGTGGGCGGGCCGCAGCTCGGCCACCACCTCCAGCGCCTCCGCCGCCCGCCCCTCCAGGGCGAGTGCCAGCCCGACCGTGCCGAGCACCCGCCGCCACCGCCCCGGTTCGCCCAGCTCGACGAGCGCGCCCGCCACCCGCCACCCCTGCTCCACGGCGTCGACGTACCGGCCCTCCAGCCGGATCACCTCGGCCAGGTCGGCCCGGGCCAGCAGGCGGAGCCGCTGCTCCCCGCACTGGGTGGCCAGCCGGTCGACAGTCGCCAGCCGGCGCCGCGCGCCGGCCAGGTCCGCCACCCGTACGTCGTGCCAGGCGAGGTGCTGGTGGGCGACGGCCATCTCGCGTACCCGGCCGTGCCGGGTGGCCAGCTCCAGTGCCGCCTCGGCCTGCTCCCGGGCCTGCCCCTGCGTGCCGGCGGCGCTGAGCAGCACGCAGAGCACCGACCGGGCCGACAGCTCCCCGGTCACGTCCCCGGCCGCCTGGAAGATCGCCAGCGCGTTCCGGGCGGCCGGCAGCTCCACGCCGCCGGCGCCGTGCTCGGCGGCGAGCCGGGCCGCCCCGAGCAGCGCCCAGGCCCGCAGCACCGGCGACGCGTCCGCGGTACGCGGGTCGGCCAGCAGCCGGCGCAGCCAGCGGCGCCCGGAGACGTCCCGCCCGCGCAGCCGCCACCAGCGGGGCAGTGCCGCCGCCAGGAGCAGCGCGGTCGCCGGATCGTCCTCGGCGGCGTGCGCCAGGGCGGCCGTGATGTCGCTTGTCGCCTCGTCGAGCAGGTGCACGGCGTCGGGCAGTTCCGCACCGACCAGGTTCGGGGCGGTCCGCCGTACCAGCCCGGCGACGACCACGGCGTGCCGGCGCCGGATCCCGGTCAGCTCGCCCTCGACGGCGGCCTGCTCGGTGGCGAAGTCGCGGACGGCGTCCAGCAGGCGGAACCGGAACGGGCCGGCGCCCCGGACGCTGAGCAGCCCGAGTTCCCGCAGCCGGTCCAGCAGGGGAACGGCGTCCCACCGCTCCTCGCCGTCGGCGAGCAGGTCCTCGGCCAGCTCCACCGACCAGCGGTTGCGGAACGCGGAGAGCCGGCGCAGCGCCGCCCGCTCGGCGGGTGCGAGCAGGTGGTAGCTGGTCGCCACCGCCTCGCGCAGGGTCACCGTGCCGGCGGCGAGGTCGGCGACCTCCCAGCCGGGGCGCCCGCCCGCCAGGTCGAGGACCCGGTCGCCGTAGCGGTCGAGAAGTTCGGTGACGTCGAGGATCCGGCCGCGCGCGGCCATCAGCTCGATGGCCAGCGGCAGCCCGCCGAGGCGGCGCACCAGCGCGGCGAGCGCCGGCAGCTCGGCCCGGGTCGGCGGCTCGCGGCGCGCCTGGGCGAGCCGGGCGATGAACAGGGTCGCCGCGGGCCAGCGGGCCAACTCCGCCACGTCGGCCGGCTCCTGGCCGACCGGTGGCACGTCGAGCGGCGCGACCGGGCGGACCAGTTCGCCGGGGAGCCCCACCGGGCGCCGGCCGGTGACCAGCACCCGCAGCGTCGGCGCCGCCGCGACCAGGGCGCGCAGGGCCTCGGCCACCGGACCGGGCGCCCGCTCCACCGCGTCCACCAGCAGCAGCGCGGGCCGGCCACCGAGCCGGCAGGAGAGGTCGGCCAGCCGGTTCACGCCGAGCACCGCGACGGAGGCGGCGAGCACGTCGGCGGCGTCGGAGCCCTCGCCGACCAGCACCCCGGCCACACCGGCCGGGTGGTCGGCGGCCGCCCGGTAGGCGACGGTGAGGGCGAGCGCGGTCTTGCCGACACCGGCCAGCCCGACGAGGCTCACCACCGGTCGCTCGGAGAGCAGGGCGGCCACCTCGTCGACGTCGCGGTCCCGGCCGATCAGCGGGACCGGCTGGGGCAGTGCGATCGGCGTACCCGAATCGGTGGCGCCGGCGCCGGTGACCGGAAGGTGCCGCGCGGCCGGACCCGGCGCGGCGGCGACGTCGGGACCGCTCACCGGGAAGTGGGCCGCGGCGGCCTCGGGACCGCCGGCCGGCGGGTCGGCCGCGGCGGTCTGGACCGGACGGGCGGCCGCGAGGAACGCCTGCCGGGCCGGGCCGGTCAGGCCCAGGGCGTCGGAGAGCAGGTCGACGGTGGTGCGCTGGGGCCGGGTGGCCCGGCCCCGCTCCAGGTCACGGACGGTACGCACGCCGACGCCGGCACGAGCGGCCAGCTCGGCCTGGGTGAGCCCGGCGGCGAGCCGATGCCCGCGCAACAGGTCGGGCAGCGGGGTGCGACCGCCCGGGCTCCGCGAACGATCATGAGCCGGAGTCATGGGCACGAAGAGTACGGATCGGGTCGGACGCTCCACAGCCCATCGTCGGGCAGCCGACCGTCCACTGCCGATATCCGACAGACGGTGGAGCCCGCCCGGGTCCGACCGGCCCGGGCGGGTTCCACTCACATGCCGAGATCGCGGGCGATGACCATGCGCTGCACCTCGCTGGTGCCCTCGCCGATCTCCAGGATCTTCGAGTCGCGCCAGAACCGGGCCACCGGGTACTCGTTCATGAAGCCGTAGCCGCCGTGGATCTGGGTCGCCTCGCGGGCGTTGTCCACGGCGATGGTGCTGGCGTGCAGCTTGGCGATGGCCGCCTGCCGCTTGAACGGCTCGCCGGCCAGCATCCGCGCGGCCGCGTCGTAGTAGGCCAGCCGGGCGGTGTGCGCCTTCATCTCCATGTCGGCGATCTTGAACTGGATCGCCTGGTACGCGCCGATCGGCTGGCCGAACGCCTCGCGCTCCTTCGCGTACCTGATCGACTCGTCGACGCAGCCCTGGGCGAGGCCGACGGCCAGGGCCGCGATGGCGATGCGCCCCTCGTCGAGGATGCGCAGGAACTGGGCGAAGCCGCGGCCGCGCTCGCCGAGCAGATTCTCCGCCGGCACCCGGCAGTCGTCGAAGGTCAGCTCGTGGGTGTCCGAGGCGGTCCAGCCGACCTTGGAGTAGCCGGGCGCGACCGTGAAGCCCGGCGTGCCGGACGGCACGACGATGGTGGACAGCTCCTTCGAGCCGTCCGGCTTCGTGCCGGTCACCGCGGTGACCGTGACCAGCGAGGTGATGTCGGTGCCCGAGTTCGTGATGAACGCCTTCGAGCCGTTGATCACCCACTCGTCGCCGTCCAGCACGGCCCGCGTCTGCGTGCCGCCCGCGTCGGAGCCGGTGCCCGGCTCGGTCAGCCCGAAGCCCGCGAGGGCCTCGCCGCTGAGCAGCTTCGGCAGCCAGCGAGCCTTCTGCTCGTCGCTGCCGAACCGGTAGATCGGCATCGCGCCGAGCGAGACCGCCGCCTCCAGGGTGATGGCCACGCTGGAGTCGACCCGGGCCAGCTCCTCCAGGGCCAGGCAGAGCGCGAAGTAGTCGCCGCCCATGCCGCCGTGCTCCTCCGGGAAGGGCAGGCCGAACAGGCCCATCTTGCCCATCTGACGGATGATCTCGTACGGGAAGGTGTGCTGCTCGTAGTGCTCGGCGATGGCCGGGGCGACCACCTCGCGGGCGAAGTCCCGCACGCTCTCCCGCAGCGCCTCTTGTTCCTCGCTGAGCCGGAAGTCCATCTGATCCTCCTGATGGGACGCCTGTCTGGACGGGCCGCCGGGCGCTCGTGGCGCCGGGTCGGGTGGTGCGGGTCGGGGTGCGGTCAGACCGGGGTGACGCCGTGCCGGCGCCTCGCGAAGTGCCGCTCCTTGCCGCGCGCGGCGGCGAACCTGCGGACCAGTTCGGCACGCAGCTCGTGCGGCTCGACGATGGCGTCCACCACCAGCTCGCTGGCGAGCCGGACGATGTCGATGTCGCGCTCGTACTCCTCGCGCTTCGCGGCGACGAACGCGGCCCGCTCGGCCTCGTCCGCGATCGCGGCGATCTTGTTGGCGTAGACGGCGTTGACCGCGGCCTCCGCCCCCATCACCGCGATCTTCGCGGTGGGCAGCGCGATCGTCGCGTCCGGCTCGAAACCGGGGCCGGCCATCGCGTAGAGGCCGGCGCCGTAGGCCTTGCGGACCACCACACAGATCTTGGGTACGGTCGCCTCGGAGATCGCCGTGATCATCTTGGCGCCGTGCCGGATGATGCCCTGCTTCTCCACCGCGCTGCCGACCATGAAGCCGGGCACGTCGGACAGGAACAGCAGCGGCACGTTGAACGCGTCGCACAGCTGCACGAACCGGGTCGCCTTGTCGGCCGAGTCGACGAAGAGCACGCCGCCCTTGAACATCGAGTTGTTGCCGACCACGCCGACGACCTCGCCGTTCAGCCGGCCGAAGCCGATGGTCAGCTCCTTGGCCCAGAGCGCCTGGATCTCGAAGAAGCTGCCCTCGTCGAGCAGGCCCTTGACGTACCGGCGCATGTCGAACGCCTGCCGCTCGCTGACCGGGACCAGCGCGGCCAGGTCGGCCTTCTCCGGCGCGGGCGCCGCCTCGACGGCGGGCGGGTTCTGGGTCCAGTTGGTCGGCAGGTAGGACAGGTAGCGCCTGACCACGTCGAGCGCCTCGGCCTCGGTCTTGCAGAGGAAGTGCCCCACGCCGGACTCCGCGCAGTGCACCTTGGCCCCGCCCATCGCCTCCAGCGTGGTCTTCTCGCCGGTGACCATCTCGACCATCCGGTCGGAGCCCAGGTACATGCTGGCGTTGCCGTCGACCATGGCCACCACGTCGCAGAACGCCGGGATGTAGGCGCCACCCGCCGCGCTCGGCCCGAACAGGGCGCAGACCTGCGGGATCGCGCCCGAGGCGCGGACCTGGTTCCAGAAGATCTTGCCGGCGCCGCGCCGGCCGGGGAAGAGGTCGACCTGATCGGTGATCCGGGCGCCCGCCGAGTCGACCAGGTAGACCATCGGCACGCTTGTCGAGTAGGCCCGCTCGATGATCCGGATGATCTTCTCGACGGTCCGGGCGCCCCAACTGCCGGCCTTCACCGTGGAGTCGTTCGCCATGAGGCAGACCGGCCGGCCGTCGATGGTGGCCGTGCCGGTGACCACGCCGTCGGCGGGCAGTCCCTCGGCCATCGCGTTGGCGTAGAGCCCGTCCTCGACGAAGGAACCCTCGTCGACCAGGTACGCGACCCGCTCGCGGGCGAAGAGCTTGCCCTTCGCGGCGTTCGCCGCGTGGTACTTGTCCGCACCGCCGGCCCGGGCGCGCTTGCGCAGCTGCTCCAGAGCCTCACCGTCGAGCGTCACGCCGACTCCCATTGCCACCGGCCGCCTCGTGAGCGCGCCGACCGACCTGAACGATCGTTAGGCTAGCGCATCCGGCCCCCTCCGGCGACCTGCCACCCTGCCGCCCCCTCCCGCCACCCGCCGTTGATCATGAAGTTGTTGCCCTCCGCCGCGGCGTGTCGCGGCAATAACTTCATGATCAACGCCCGCGGGCGGGGGGTGGGGTGGGGTGGGTGGTCGGTCAGGAGGGGATCGGGGTTAGGCGGGTGCGGGGGCCGGCGCGGAGGACGCCGGACGGCAGCTTCTTGCCGACCAGCCGCTCGGCCAGCTCGGCGGCCTCGATGAGGGCGGCCAGGTCGATCCCGGTGTCGATGCCCATGTCGTGCAGCATGTGCACGGCCTCCTCGGTGGCGAGGTTGCCGCTGGCGCCGGGGGCGTACGGGCAGCCGCCGAGGCCGCCCACGCTGGCGTCGAACTCGGTGATGCCCAGCTCCATGGCGGTGAGCATGTTGGCCAGCGCGGTGCCCCGGGTGTTGTGGAAGTGCAGGAGCACCGGCACGTGGGCGTTGCGGTCGCGAACGGCGGTGACCAGCCTGCGGACGCGCCGGGGCGTACCCATGCCGGTGGTGTCGCCGAAGGCCACCCGGTCGGCGCCGTCCCGGACCACCCGGTCGACGATGCCGGCCACCCGCTTCGGGTCGACGTCACCCTCGTACGGGCAGCCGAAGCTGGTCGCCACGATCACCTCGGCGGTCGCGCCCGCGCCGTGCAGCAGGTCGATCAGCTCGGCGATGTCGTCGAGCGACTCCTCGGTGGACCGGTTGACGTTGCGCCGGTTGTGGGTGTCGCTGGCCGAGACCACCACCTCGATCTCGGTGAAGCCGGCGGCGAGGGCCCGCCGCGCGCCCCGGGTGTTCGGCACCAGCGCCGAGTAGCGCACGCCGTCGACCTTCGCGGCCCGCTGCCACACCTCGTCGGCGTCGGCCATCTGCGGGATCGCCTTCGGGTGCACGAAGGACACCGCCTCGATCCGCCGCACGCCGGTGCCCGAGAGGGCATCGAGCAGCCGCACCTTGGCCTCGGTCGGGATCGGCTCCTCGTTCTGGAGCCCGTCCCGCGGCCCGACCTCCCGGATGGAGACGAACTCCGGCAGTTCCGCCATAAGGGGTCACCTCACTGTGACGGTGTTACGTGATGGATGCTCCCAGCATCCCACCCGGCCGGTCCGCGCCGGTGATCATGAAGTTAGCGGCGACAAAACGGACGAGATTTGCCGCTAACTTCATGATCAACCCCGAGTGGGCGGACGTCAGCGCATGCGGGAGACGATGCCGGTGTCGTAGTCGCCCGACAGGAACTCCGGGTTCTCCAGCAGCTCGGCGAAGAACGGGAGGTTGTTCTTCGGGCCGGCGATCTCGAACTGCGCCACCGCGGCCCTCGCCCGCTCGACCGCCTCGGTGCGGTCCCGGCCGCTGACGATCAGCTTGGCCAGCAGGCTGTCGTAGAACGGGGTGACCGTGTTGCCGGCGACGTAGCCGGAGTCGACGCGTACGCCCTCGCCGGTGGGCTCGTTCCAGGTGCTGATCGCGCCCGGGCCGGGCAGGAAGCGCTTCGGGTCCTCGGCGTTGATCCGCAGCTCGATGGCGTGCCCGTGCGGCGCGAGCGCGTCCGGGTCGAAGGTCGGGGCCAGGCCGGCGGCCACCCGCAACTGCTCCTCGACCAGGTCGACGCCGTAGACGTACTCGGTGACCGGGTGCTCGACCTGCAGCCGCGTGTTCATCTCCAGGAAGAAGAACTCACCGGACGCGGGATCGAGAAGGCACTCGACGGTGCCGGCGTTGCGGTAGTTGACCGCCTCGCCCGCCCGGACCGCCGCCGCCAGGAACCGCTCCCGCAGCTCGGGCGAGACCGCCGGGGACGGGGATTCCTCGACCAGCTTCTGATTGCGCCGCTGCACCGAGCACTCCCGCTCACCGAGGGCCACCACCCGGCCGTCGGCCAGGCCGAGGATCTGCACCTCGACGTGGCGTACACGGGGGAAGTACCGCTCGATCAGCACCGAGCCGTCGCCGAACATCCGCTCGGCGAACGAGCGCACCTTGTCGTACTCGGTGCGCAGCGCGGCCTCGTCGGTCGCCACGCCCATGCCCATGCCGCCGCCACCGGCCGCGGCCTTGACCATCACCGGGTAGCCGATCTCCGCGGCGGCGGTGACCGCCGCGTCCAGGTCGGCCGCCGGCTCGGTGGTGCCCGGCGCGACCGGCACCCCGGCCGCCGCCATCAGGTTCCGCGCGTTGATCTTGTCGCCCATCGCGGTGATCGCGTCCGCGCCGGGCCCGACCCAGATCAGGCCGCCGGCCTGGACGGTACGGGCGAAGTCCGCGTTCTCCGACAGGAAGCCGTAGCCGGGGTGGATCGCCTGGGCGCCGGTGTCCTTCGCGGCGGCGAGGATCGCCTCGACGTTGCGGTAGCTGAGCGCGGGATTGGCCGGGCCGACGCAGACGGCCTGGTCGGCCTCGGTCACGAAGGGCAGGCCGGCGTCGGCCTCCGAGTGCACCGCGATCGCCCGGATCCCGAGCCTCTTCGCGGTGCGGATGATCCGGCGCGCGATCTCGCCCCGGTTGGCCACCAACAGCGATTCGAACAAGGAAGGGTCCCTTCTTGACGCCTCTTGCATAGCAGGGGCCCCTTCTTAACACGCCGACGACGCGCGCGCTTAACGGGCGTTAAGGCGCGTCGGGTGTCAGGCCGGGTCGGTGGGAGCCAGCAGCGCGGCCAGCGTGGCGCCCCGCAGCAGCTCGGCCCGGCGGCGGCGGTCCACCTCGCCGCCGAGGAACGGGGTGGAGTTCATGAGACCGAACGCGGCGTGCGCGAGCACCCGCGCCTCGCCGTCCGGCAGCCCGGGGTGCAGGGCGGTCAGCACGGTGACCCACTCCTCGACGTACATCCGCTGGAGCCGGCGGATCCGGCGGCGCGGCTCGTCCGGGAGGCGGTCCAGCTCATGCAGGTGCAGGGCGATCACCGCCGGGTTGGCCAGCGCGAAGTCGACGTGGAAGTCGATCAGCGACTCCAGCGTGCCGCGCGGGTCGTCGGGGTGGTTGGCGGCCCGTTCCCGGCCGCCGGCGAGCAGCCCCTCGCTGACCGGGATCAGCGCGGCGGCAAGCATCGCCTCCTTGCCGGCGAAGTGGTGGTAGAGCGCCGGGCCGGTGACACCGGCGGCCGCGCCGATGTCGTCCATCGACACCCCGTGGTAGCCCCGCGCGGCGAAGAGCCCGACCGCGATCTCCAGGATCTCGTCGCGCCGGGACCGGCGCCGGCCCGCACCCGTCGCGCCGTTCGCCCCACCCCGCGCCTGCTGTTCCACCGCCACCGGGCCAGCCTAGACCGCGCGCCCAAGCTGGTGGAGTCTCGGTTACCCGCCGGTTGCGCACACCACCGCCGCTTGACCCTCGACCCGGTTCAGGCCGCATGGTCCCTCGGCATGACCACCACCGTGCTCGGCCGCGACTACCGGCTGCTCTGGTCCGCCGCCGTCTCGTCCCGGTTCGGCGACGCGCTGCGTACGCCGGCCCTGGCCCTGCTGGCCGCCGCGCTCACCCGCGACCCCCGGGCGATCGCCGCCGTGACCGTGGCGGGACAGCTCCCGCCGCTGCTGTTCGGGCTGCTCGGCGGCGCGTACGCCGACCGGTGGGACCGGCGTCGCACCATGGCGGCGGTGGACGGGGCCCGGGCCGTGGTGGTGGCCGCGCTGGCCGGGCTGGTCGCCTCCGGCCGGGCCGGGGTGGCCGCGCTGGCCGCCGCCGCGTTCCTGCTCGCCACCCTGGGCACGCTCTTCGACGCGTCCGCCTTCGCGCTGCTGCCGTCGCTGGTGTCGCAGGCGGCGCTGCCCGCCGCCAACGGCCGGCTCCAGGCCGGCACGGCCGTGGCCGGCGGGCTCCTCGGCGCACCGCTGGCCGGCGTCCTCTTCGCCCTGGCCGCGGCGCTCCCCTTCGCGGTGGACGCGCTCACCTTCGCCCTCGCGGCCGCCCTCGCCCTCGCTCTCCGCCCGCTGCCGGCGGCGCCGCCCCGGCCGGCGGGGCCCGGGGTGTGGCGGGAGGCGTGGGCGGGGGTGCGGTGGGTGCGCCGGGACCGGGTGCTGTGGGGGGTCACCCTCGCCGCGGCGGGGTCGAACCTGGCGATCAGCGGGTTGATGGCCGTGCTGGTGCTCTACGCGCTCGGGGCGTTGCGGGTGCCGGCGCAGGCGTACGGGCTGTTCGCTGCGGGGGTGGTGGTCGGCGGGCTGCTCGGTGCACTGGTGGCCGGGCGGGTGGCGGCCCGGCTCGGCACGCTGCCCGCGCTGCGCGCGGTGCTGCTCGGGCAGACCGTGGCGCTGGCCGGGCTCGCCCTGGCGCGCGGCCCGCTGGCCGGGGGCGTGGCGCTGGCCGCGTTCGCCGCCGGCACGACGATCTGGAACAGCCTGTGGTCCGCGTACGGGCAGGGGCACGTGCCGGCGGAACTGCTCGGGCGGGTCGGCGCGGCGCAGCGCGTGCTCGGCCTGGCCGCCGCACCGCTCGGGGCGGCGCTGGCCGGGCTGGCCGGCGAGGCGTACGGGGTGGGCTGGGTGGTCGGCGCGGCGGCGGGCGTGTTCGCCCTGGTCACCGCCGGCGCGTGGGGAACGTTGCGCGGGGCCGCCTGACCCGGTCAGCGGCCGTCCGGCTCGAACCCGGCCAGCCGCACGGCGAGCCGCCGCCGCGCCGGGGGCAGGCCGGAGGCGACCCGGAGCACCAGGTCGCGCAGCGGGCGGGCGGCCGGCGGGAGGGCGGCGAGCCGGGTGAGCCCGGCGGCGAAGCCGAGCACCTCCTCGGCGAGCGGGCGGCGGGCGGCGGCGTACCCGTCGAGGAGCGTGTCGGGACCGCCGACGAGCACCGCGGCGAGGGTGTCGCCGAGGGCGACGGCGTCGCGGAGGCCGAGATTCATGCCCTGCCCGCCGGCCGGGCTGTGCACGTGCGCCGAGTCCCCGGCGAGCAGCACCGGGCCGGACCGGTAGCTGCTCGCGATCCGGTGGTGGATCCGGAACCGGGAACTCCAGCGGACGTCGGTGACCCGGTCCGGCCGCCGGGCCGGCCCCCGCTCGTCGAGCAGCGCCTGGAAGTGCCGCGCCCCCGGCTCGCGCGGCGCGTCGTCCACCGCGGCGACCAGCCGGACCAGCCCGCCGGGCAGCGGCGCCCAGACCAGTGGCCCCTGCCGGGCCAGGAAGAGGTTGACCTGGTCGCGGGGCAGCGCGCTGTCCACCCGGACGTCCGCGAGCAGGAACGACTCGCCGGGGTCGGCCGGCCCGCCGAAGTTAATGCCGGCCAGCTCGCGGACCGGGCTGCGCATGCCGTCGGCGCCGACCACCCACCGGGCCCGGAGCGTCTCGCCGCCCGCGAACGTCGCGGTGGCGCCGGCGCCGTCGAGGTCGAGGCCGGTCAGCTCGTACGGCCGGAGCACCCGGCCGCCCAGCGCGGTGAGCCGGTCGGTGAGGACCGCCTCGGTCTCGGCCTGGGAGACCAGCAGCGCGTACGGGTAGCGGGACGGCAACCGGTCGAACGGGACGGTGAGCAGCACCCGGTCGCGGTCGCGCACGGTGAACCGGGTCGACGGCAGCCCCCGGGCGGCCAGCGGTGCGGCGACGCCGATCCGGTCCAGCACCTCCAGGGTGCCGGCGTGCACGACGGCCGCCCGCGAGGTGACCGGCGGGGTGGCGAGCCGGTCCACCACGGTCGCGGTCACCCCGTGCCCGGCCAGGGTCGCGGCGACGGCCAGGCCGGTCGGCCCGGCCCCCACCACGAGGACGTCGGTGCGCTCGGGAAGCATGGCCCACCTCCAAGTGTGTCAACAACTGTTTGCCAACAGATGTTGACAACGGTAGGCGCGGCGCCGTTTCCATGTCAACGCTTGTTGGCCTACAGTTGTGGGCATGACTGAGACGGCACCACGCACACGCCGCTCGGACGCCACGCGGGCGGCCATTTTGCGCGCCGCCCGGGAGCGGTTCGCCGCCGACGGCTACGAGCGGGCCACCATCCGGGCCATCGCCGCCGAGGCGCACATCGACCCGTCCATGGTGATGCGCTACTACGGCAGCAAGGAGGGGCTGTTCGCCGCGGCGGCCGAGTTCGACCTGCGCCTGCCCGACCTGGCCGCCGTGCCGCCGGACCGGCTCGGGGAGACGCTGGTGCGCCACTTCCTCGCCCGGTGGGAGGGGGACGAAACCCTCGCGGCGCTGCTGCGGGCGGCCAGCACCAACCCGGGAGCGGCCGAGCGGATGCGCCTGCTCTTCGCCGATCAGCTCGCCGCGGCCGTGGCCGGTTTCGGCACCGACCCGGCGACCACCGCCCGGCGGGCCGGCCTGGTGGCCAGTCAGACCCTCGGCCTGGCCTTCACCCGCTACATCGTCCGGCTGCCGCCGGTGGTGGAGATGGCGCCGGAGGACCTGGTCGCCTGGATCGCCCCGACCCTCCAGCGCTACCTGACCGGTCGACCGGCCTAGCCGGCGAAGCTGCCCGGCTCCTCGCCCCGCACGACGGGGGCCCGGACCAGGTTGCCCCACTCGGTCCACGAGCCGTCATAGTTGCGGACCCGCGGGAACCCGAGCAGGTGGTGCAGCACGAACCAGGTGTGGCTGGACCGCTCCCCGATCCGGCAGTAGGCCACCACGTCGTCCGACGGGCTCAGCCCGAGCTGGTCGACGTAGATGGCGCGCAGCTCGTCCACCGGCTTGAAGGTGCCGTCCTCGTTCGCGGCGGCCTTCCACGGCTTGCTCACCGCACCCGGGATGTGCCCGCCGCGCAGCGCGCCCTCCTGCGGGTAGGCGGCCATGTGCAGCATCTCGCCGGTGTACTCACCCGGCGACCGCACGTCGACCAGCGGCCGGCCGGCGGTCACGTGCGCCATCACCTCGTCGCGGAACGCCCGGATCGGCGCGTCGTCGCGCTCCGGCACCGGGTAGTCGGCGCGCGGCCGGTTCACCGCGTCCCTCGACATCTCTCGGCCCTCGGCCACCCACTTCATCCGGCCACCGTCGAGCAGCCGGACGTCGGCGTGGCCGAAGAGCGCGAACACCCAGAGGGCGTACGCGGCCCACCAGTTGAAGTTGTCGCCGTAGAAGACCACCGTGTCGTCGCGGCCGATGCCCTTGGCCGCGCACAGCTCGGCGAAGCTCTTGGCGTCGAGGTAGTCCCGGGTCACCTGGTCGTTGAGCTCGGTGTGCCAGTCGACCTTCACGGCGCCGGGGATATGGCCGGTGTCGTAGAGGAGCACGTCCTCGTCGGACTCGACCACCACGAGGCCCTCGTCGCCCAGGTGCTCGGCCAGCCACTCCGTGGTGACCAGGCGCTGCGGGTCGGCGTACGACTGGAGGTGCGGGTTCGGATCACTCGGCACAGGCATGAGCCCCAAGGTACGCCGGATCACCGGGCCGGGACCGGCCATCCCGTGTGGTGGGGCGAACACCGGTCAGGCCCGGCGGTGCACCAGCCGCCCGGCGACCACCGTGGCCAGGCAGGAGCCGTCGGCGGCGAACACCGCCAGGTCGGCCCGGCCGCCGACCACCAGCGCCGGGGGCCGGGCGGCGGCGAGCACCGCCACCTCGTTGCGCGCGGCGGCGGCCCGCAGCGCCGGGTCGGTGACGTGCTCGGCGAGCACCGCCGCGGCGCCGAGCCGGAACAGGGCGTGCACCCGTTCGCGCGGGCTCGGCGCGGGCGGCAGGGCCCGTCGTGCACCAGCGCCGGCCCGAGGTCGCCGGTCCACCGCCGCACCCGCACCTCCGGGTACGCCCCGGTCAGCTCGTCCAGCGGCGCGACCGCCTCGATCCGGTCGCCGCTCACCAGCACGGCGTGCCCCGGCCGGGGCTCGTCGTCGAGGGTGCGCCGCAGCAGGGACGCGGCGTGCAGGGTCCGCACCGGTCAGTCGAGGGTGATCGGCCCGAGCACCGGCCGCTTGGCGGTGATCAGGTCGCCGGAGGAGCGGCCGGTCAGCCGCCGCTTGATCCAGGGGGCCAGGTGCTGGCCGGCCCAGCGCAGGTCGGCGGCCCGGGCGGCCAGCCACGGGGTGGGCGCCGGGTGCGGCGGCACCATGAGCCACTCCTCGTCGCAGCCCACGCCGAGCGCGCTGAGCACCTGCCCGGCCACCCGCCGGTGCCCGGCCGCCGACAGGTGCAGCCGGTCGGTGCTCCAGAGCATCGGGTTGAGGTAGGTGTCGTCGGCGTACAGGTCGACCAGGATGGCGCCGTGCCGCTCGGCGACCTCGCCGACCACCCGGTTGAGCAGGGCCACCCGGGGTGCCACCAGCCGCTGCCCGGGCAGCCGGGCCATCACGTCGGCGAACCGGAACAGCACCACGTCGGCGCCGCCGGCGCGCAGCCGGCCGATCACCGCGTCGAAGCGCGGCACGAAGGCGTCCGGGTCGAAGGTGCGGCGCAGCACGTCGTTGCCGCCGGCCGCGAAGCTGATCAGGTCGGGCTTCATGGCCAGGGCGGCCGGCACCTGCTCGGCCACGATGTTCGGGAACAGCCGGCCCCGGATGGCCAGGTTGGCGTACCCGAAGTCGGGGCCTGCCTCGGCGGCGAGCCGGGTGGCGACCAGGTCGGCCCAGCCGCGGTAGGTGCCGTCCGGATACGCGTCGTCCATACCCTCGGTGAAGCTGTCGCCCACCGCCACGAAGCTGCGCCAGCGCACTGCGCCTCCCTCTGACTGACCCGGCAGAGCTGCGTCGGCCAGTCTCGCACCGACCGGGCTCCCGCCGCCCGACCCCCGCGCGGGACGTGGCGGAGGTCATCGACGGCGAGGCGTGAGCAGAGTCATCGGGACAAATGTCCCGCTTGGTGGATCCGGGGCAGAATCCGTCCGCGGGACCGGGGATGATGTTGCCCGTCATCCGGCCCGGGGTGGGAGGCGCCCGCCGCCGGGGCTGGTCAGCGACGGCGCGAACGAGGAACGCATGACCCAGGGACACCCGGCCGCCTTCCCGGCCGACGGTCAGCCGCACCCGCCGGGCCAGGCGTATCCGGCCGCACCACCGGGCTTCCCCACGCCGCCCGGCCACGGGCAGCCGGGGGCGTACCCGGGCGGCCTGGCGCAGCCGGGCTTCGGGCCGTACCCGCCGGCCCCGCCCCCGCCCAAGTCGCGGCGCGGCCTCTGGATCGGGCTGTGTGCCGGGGCGCTGGCGCTGACCCTCTGTGCCGGCGCGGCGATCGGCGTGGGTGTCGGGTTGAGCAAGCGCGGCGAGGACGCGGCACCGAAGGCCGCCGCCGCGGCCAACGGGGTGACCGTCACCCAGCAGGAGCTGGACGACCTGCTGGCCCGGCACAGCAAGGCCCTCGCCGACAAGGACCTGAAGGGCTACCTGGCCCCCTTCGACCCGGCCCGCAAGGACCTGGTCGCCGGCCAGACCCGGCTCTTCGCCAACCTGGGCAAGCTGCCGCTGGCGGTCGGCCAGTACCGGACCGTCGCCCAGCAGGGGCGGACCACCGACAGCTTCGGCCGCGGGGTCAGCTTCCAGCTCGACGTCTCCTTCGTGCACCAGTTCGAGGGGTACGACCTCACCCCGGTCGCCGAGTGGTACCGCTGGACCGTCGTCCGGGAGAGCCAGGGCGCCCCGCTCAAGGTCACCGCGGTCACCGGGGCGCCCGCCGCGCTGGGCAACTCGAAGACGGTCTACTACCCCGGCCCCTGGGACAAGTGGCGGGACATCCACGTCGAGCGCACCGCGCACACCCTGGTCATCACCGACGCCGCTTTGGCCGCCCAGGCGAAGCGGTACGCGCCGGCCGCCGAGGCGGCGGTGGCCGACGACTTCGCCGCCTGGCAGGCCGGCGGGGTCACCGCGAACATCCCGAAGGGCTTCGTCATCAGCCTGGTCAAGGGAAAGCAGGACCTGGGCTCGCTCTACCGGATCAACAAGGAGAAGACCACCGAGTCCGGCGTCTCGATCGGCATGATCTCCGCCGACCTGAAGCAGGACATCGACATCGGCGGCAGCCGGATCGTGATCGACGTGGCCGACCGGTCGTTCTTCGCCGCCGGCAACACCCGGGGGCCACGGGAGATCTTCCGCCACGAGGTGGGCCACTCCCTGGTCGCCAGCCTGGAGGACGCCGACAAGCAGGATTCCTTCGACGGCATCGAGAACTGGGTCGTGGAGGGCTTCGCCGAATACCTGGCCCACCGGGGCGAGCCGCTGCGGTCCAGCGACCGCAGCGCGCAGGCCCGGTCGATCGTCCGCTCCGGCGACTGGGACGGCACCCTGCCGAGCAACATCGACTGGGACTCCCCCGGGCGGGTCAGCTTCCACTACTGGCTCGGGCACGCGGCGATGACCCACCTCGCGGAGAAGCACGGCGAGCAGAAGCTGCTCCAGTTCGTGACCGCCCGCTACCGGGGCGCGACCGCCGACCAGGCCAGCCGGCAGGTGCTCGGCGTCCCGCTGGCCGAGTTCCAGACCGGCTGGGCGGCGTACGTGCGGGCGCAGGCGCGCTGAGCGGGAATCCGAGGAGCGAACGATGACGAACCCGCAGTCTCCCTGGCAGCCGCAGCCCGGAGCACCGGCCGGCTGGCCGCCGGCAGCGCAGGCCGGTCAGCCCGCGTATCCCGTGGCCGGCCAGCCCCCGTACCCGCCGCCGGGTTGGCCGGGTGCGGCCCCGACCCCGCCGGCGGCGCCCAAGCGGCGCGGGCGCCTGGCGCTGCTGATCGCCGGCGGGCTGGTGGCCGTGCTGGCCGTCGGCGCCGGCACCGCCTGGGGCGTCTCCCGGCTGGTCGGCGGTGGCTCGGACGGTGACGACGAGCTGAAGACCGCCTGGGTGCTGGACTTCCCCGAACGGCAGGACACCGGCCTGACCACCTACGACCAGCAGGACATGTTCGGCGCCTGGCTGGCGGGTGACACGGTGGTCCGGGCACAGGGGGACGGGCTGCTCGCCTACCGGCTCTCCGACGGTGGGCAGGCCTGGGGCGCCCCCGCCCCGGAGGGCACCTCGCTCTGCGTCGCCGCGCAGGCGGTGACCGAGGGCCGGGGCGCGGTGGCGGTCGGCTCCGAGCAGTCCTGCAACACCGTCGCCGGCTTCGACCTGACGAGCGGCAGGCTGACCTGGCAGGCGAAGTTCCCGGCGCCGGTCCGCGAGGGCCGGGACGCGCTGGCCGCGCCGGACCTCTCCGTCGCGGGCCAGCAGGTGATCGTCCGCTCCGGCGACACCATGATCGGCTTCTCCCTCGCCGACGGGAAGCAGTTGTGGCGCACCACCGCGGAGAAGCTGCTGCCCGGCCGGGGCTGCGGATTCAAGGACATGCGGGCCGCCGGCGACCTCGTGGTGGTCACCTACGGCTGCTCGATCGGCGGCGAGGTGGACGCCGTCGACCCGGCCACCGGCAAGGTGCGCTGGCGGCAGCGGCTGCCCGAGGCGAAGGTCACCGACGGCGTGCTGAGCGTGCAGCCGCTGATCGGCCTGCCCGGCCTGGGGCACGAGAGCTACACGGTGCGGGACCCGAAGACCGGCCGGGAAACCGGATCGTTCACCGATCCGATCGACGGCACCGAGCTGTGGGACGTGCCGCCGAACCGGTCCAACGCGATCGACGGCCCGGCCGTCTACCAGTTCCTCGCCGACGACGACACGCTCTACTACCCGACGTTCCCGAAGACCGTGCCGGGCTCGGGGCGGTCGGCCAACCAGATCATCGCCATCGACCTGGTGACCGGGAAGCGGCGCTGGACCTCGTCCGGGCACAGCCCCAGCAAGGTCGAGCTGATCCGTCGGGACGAGCAGGGCCTGCTGGCCTGGGAGACCGGCGACCGGCGGAAGGTGCCGCCGCGCCTGGTCCGGATCGATGCCGCGACGGGCACGGTCAGCCCCGTGGCCAAGGGGCCGTCGTCGGCCGGCTTCGAGGGCGAGGACGCCAAGGTCATGGAGCGGGACGGGGTCGTCGTGATCGTGCCCTGGAAGCACGTCGTGGCCGACCGGGCGATCACCGTGCTGCGCTGAGGTGGGGGCGGCCCGGTGGGCCGCCCCCACCCGTCGAACCTGATCAGCCGACCACGGCGATCAGCTGCATGTCCCTGAGCACCGCCGGTTCCGGCTGCTCGACGACCTTCCGCCCCGTCGCGTCGACCAGCAGCAGGACGCGGCCGTCGCCGTCCTCGACCCGGACCACCATCGAGCCGTCCGCCTGGAAGAACACCTGCTTGAGTTCACGGCCACCGAGCGGCAGGTCGACCACCTTGCCGGTCGCCGTGTCGAGCACCGCGTTGACCCGCAGAAGGCGGCCGACGTCACCGGCGTCCGCATCCTTCCCGATGCGGAAGAGAGCGATCCGGCTGGCGTCGGGAGCAAGGCTGGTGACCTGGTGGGACCGCCAGGCACCGGCCGCGGACAGACCGGGCACGGCACGCTTCTTCCTGCCGCCGGTGTCGTACAGGGCGACGCCGGCGTCCGCGTTCATCGCGATGGTCCGGCCGTCCGCCGACCAGATCGCGTGGCACGCCTCGGGACGGCTGCTCCACCACTGCACGGCGTGCCGGCTGCTACGGGTGTCGAGAACGCCGATCTTGTCGTAGCCACCGGTCGCCTGCATCGTCCCGAACAGCAGGTGCCGCGAGTCCGGCGACCAGGTCGGTGTGACGCAGTACTCGTCGGCGTCGCGCGCCATCGACGTCTTGTTCGAGCCGTCGATGTCGGAGACGTAGAGCATGCCGACGTCCTTGGTGCCGGAGCCCCGCTCCACCCAGGCGATCCGCCGACCGTCCGGCGAGACGCTGGCGTTGCTCAGGGCCCAGGTCGCCGGCAGCGCGGCCAGGCTGGTCGGCTGCCCGCCACCGGGACGCCAGGATCGCAGCCGCACCGTCGACGGGCCGGACCCGTCCTCCGGGCCGTAGAAGAGCCGGCCGAACGTCGCCCCGGCGGCGGGCGTGCCGCTGGCCGTGCTCGGGGCCGTGGACGGCTTCCCGGAGTTCTGCGGGGTCGGGGTGACCTCGACCGGAGGCCAGGTGCTGGTGACGGACGGGCCGGCCGGCGCGGGCGCGGGGCTGTCACCGTTCGGCCGGATGGCGAACGCGGTCCCGGTCGCGGCGGCCAGCACCACCAGGGCGGCGGCCGAGGTGGCGACGGCCCGCTGGATGCCGAGCCGGCGGGACGTACGCAGGGCCCGGTCCCGCAGGTCGACCGGGGTGACCTCCTCGGCCAGCTCGGCCAGGTCGAGGCGGAGTCGGTCCTGGTTCATCGGGCGCTTCCTTCCGTGACGTAGAGCTGGGCGAGTTCCGGGGCGACGGTGCGCAACTTGGCCAGGGCCTTCGCGGTCTGGCTCTTGACGGTGCCGACGCTGACGCCGAGCAGGTCGGCGGCCTCGGCCTCGGTGCGGTCCTCGAAGAACCGCAGCACCAGCACGGCCCGCTGCTTGGTGGAGAGCCTCGCCAGCGCGGCCCGGAGGGTCAGCCGGAGCGTGGTCTGCTGGGCGTGGTCGGGAGCCGAGTCGCCTCCGCGCGGCTCGGGCAGATCGCCCGGCATCGACTCGGCCACCCGGCGGCGCCGCCACCAGGAGACCTGCAGGTGATACATGATCTTGCGGGTGTACGCCTCGGCGTTGCCGCTGTCGTGCAGCCGGCTCCACGAGCGGTGCGTCCGGGCCAGGGCGGACTGGACGAGGTCCTCGGCCAGGTGCTGGTCGCCGGTCAGCAGGTAGGCCGAGCGCAGCAGGGCGGGGGTACGGGTTCGCACGAACGAGTCGAACTCACTCAGGAGAGGGTCCACACGAGCCGATCCTTGGGGTCAGGTGGTGCATCATCGTGACGCCTTCCCAGACGCCACCCTGCCGCGCCATGGTTGCCGGTGGGATCACCGATTCTGAACGATCCCCCGCCGGTACGGCCCCCAGCTCACGAACCGGTCGAACAGCTCACGCGGACTCGGGCCGTCGTGCGGATTCAGTCGGAACAGGTCGTGGGTCGCCTCGTAATAGAGCCCGGACAGGTAGACGGCCAGGTCGACCGGGTGGTCGGCGTACTCGGCCTTGAGCAGCAGCCGCGCCTGGGCGCACGGCCAGGGCGACCCACAGGCCCGGCACAGCCAGAGCGGCCGGACCGGCAGGTGCGCCGGCCGGTCCGGCGGATAGGGGCGCGGCCGATCCGGGTACGGCCCGAGGCGCGGAACAGGGAAGCTCACGGTGACGTCCTTCTCCGGCTTCTCCGCCACGAGGGTGGGGCCACCCCCGGCGATCGGGGGATTCGGGGGCGGCCCCGCAGCGGGCCGGACGGGAGCGGCTCGCTGCGTGACAGTCTGCTGAGGACGCCACTACGCTCGGAAGCCGTCGAGCCCGATCGTGGGAACGCCGGGCCGGCCGTTGCCCCGGCACGGGAACGCCGGGGAGACGGCCGGGAAACCGGGGAGGAAGCATGGAGAGCGAGCCGACCGCCGAGCTGATCCGGGCCCAACTCCGGCGACTGCGGTTGAAGGCCGAGCTGAGCCAGGAGGAGTTCGGGAAACTGGTCCACTTCTCGGGGTCGCAGGTGTCGGCGGTCGAGCTGGGCCAGCGGCCCCTGGACCGGTTCTTCCTGAAGCGCGCCGACGAGGTGCTGGGCACCGGCGGCCTGCTGACCTCACTGCTCAAGCTCGCCGAACGCGACGGCCAACCGAGCTGGTTCCGTCCCTGGCTGGAAGCGGAACGCCAGGCGCAGCAGTTGCGCTGCTACCAGCCGAGCCTCGTCCCCGGCCTGCTCCAGACCGAGAACTTCGCCCGCGCCATGATCCGCACGGACGACATGCTCAGCGAGGACGAGATCGAGAAGCGGCTGGCCGTCCGCATGGACCGCCAGTCAGTGCTCACTCAGCCGGATCCGCCCATGTTCGTGGCGGTGATCGAGGAAGCCGTGCTGCGACGAGCTGACGAACTCTTCCGCGGGCTCATGCTCCAACAGGTCGCGCATCTGATCGAGTCGAGCGAGCGTTCGCACATCAGCGTGCACGTCGTCCCCACCGACGTCAGCCTGCACATCGGACTGACCGGGCCGTTCACCCTCGCCCGCGGCAGTGACGGCGGCTGGGTGGGTTACCTGGAGAACCAGCTCGGCGGAACGGTGATCGACAACGATGACGATGTGGCTATCCTGCTGTCGAGGTGGGAGGCCGTCCGAAGTGAGGCCCTTTCTCGCCGGCAGTCGATCGAGCTGATGAAGGATGTGATCACGTCATGGAGCTGATCGGCGCTGTCTGGCGCAAGTCCAGCCGCAGCGGGCAGAGCGAGTGCGTCGAGGTGGCCGACAACCTGCCCGGCCTGGTCGGTGTCCGCGACAGCAAGGACCCGGCCGGCCCGGTCCTCACCTTCACCCCGGCCACCTGGCGCGCCTTCATCGCCCGCACCAAGCGCCCCTGACCGCTCAGAGGTAGAGGCAGAACGGGTGGCCGGCCGGGTCGAGGTGCACCCGGACGTCGTCCTGGGGCTGGAAGCCCGCCACGGTGGCACCCAGGGACACCGCGTACGCCGACGCCGCCTCCAGGTCGTCGACCTTGATGTCCAGGTGGGCCATCATCTGCGGCTCGCCCGGACCGGCCGGCCAGACCGGCCGTACGTACGCCGGCTCGGTCTGGAATGCCAGCCCGGCACCGCCCCCGGGCGCGGCCAGGACGACCCAGTCCGGCTCGTCCTCGTCCCGGGACCACCCGAGCAGCCGTTCGTAGAACCCGGCCAGCTCGCCCGCGTCGGGCGCGTCCAGCACGGTCGTCGTCAGCGTCAGCCGAGGCCTCTCATCCATCCCTCTCTCCTACCCGCACACCGGCGCCTCCACCCCGGACACGGCCGGTCAGGATCCGACGGAACGGGGACGAATACGATCGCCCGCCGACGCCGCCCGCCGTACGCTGCCTCAATGCTGCTGCGCATGTCGACCCTGCTGCTCCGGACCCTGCGCGAGGACCCGGCCGACGCGGAGGTGCCGAGCCACCGGCTGCTGCTCCGGGCCGGCTACGTCCGCCGCGCCGCACCGGGCGGCTACACCTGGCTGCCGCTGGGCAAGCTGGTGTTGGACCGGGTCACCGAGATCGTCCGCACGGAGATGGCGGCGATCGGCGACCAGGAGGTGCACTTCCCGGCGCTGCTCCCGGCCGAGCCCTACCGGACCAGCGGGCGGTGGACGGAGTACGGCGACGACATCTTCACCCTCGAGGACCGGAAGGGCGCCGAGCACCTGCTCGCCCCGACGCACGAGGAGATGGCCGCGCTGCTGGTGAAGGACTTGTTCAGCTCGTACCGGGACTTCCCGGTGACGCTGTTCCAGATCCAGACCAAGTTCCGGGACGAGGCCCGGCCGCGGGCCGGCCTGCTGCGGGGCCGGGAGTTCCTCATGAAGGACGCCTACTCGTTCGACCTGGACGAGGCCGGGCTCCAGGCGGCCTACGACCGGCACCGCGACGCCTACCAGCGGATCTTCACCCGGCTCGGGCTGGACTTCACCGTGGTGCACGCGATGTCCGGGGCGATGGGCGGCTCGGCCTCGGAGGAGTTCCTGGCCGCGACTCCGGTCGGCGAGGACACCTACGTGGGCTGCACCGCCTGCGACTACGCGGCCAACACCGAGGCCGTGGTGACCCGCGCGCCGGCGGCCGGCGACCCGGAGGCGCACCCGGCGGCGGAGGTGCACGACACCCCGGAGACGCCGACCATCGCATCCCTGGTCGAGCTGGCCAACGCCCGCGCGCTGGCCGGCCGGACCGACTGGACCGCCGCCGACACGTTGAAGAACGTGGTGCTGGCCGTGCGCCGGCCGGGCGCCGAGCAGGCGGAGCTGCTGGTCATCGGCCTGCCCGGCGACCGCGAGGTGGACCTGAAGCGGGTCGAGGCCGCCCTGGCTCCGGCCACCGTGTCGGTCTTCGACGACTGGCCGGAACACCCCGAGCTGGTCCGCGGCTACCTCGGTCCGCAGATCCTCGCCAAGCACGGGGTCCGCTACCTGGTCGACCCGCGGGTGGTGGCCGGCACCAGCTGGCTGACCGGCGCCAACGAGCCAGGCCGGCACGCCACGAACGTGGCCTGCTGGCGGGACTTCACCCCGGACGGCACGATCGAGGCCGCCGAGGTGCGCGCCGGCGACCCCTGCCCGGCCTGCGGCACAGGCGAGCTGACCATGCGCCGGGGCATCGAGGTGGGGCACATCTTCCAGCTCGGCCGCCGCTACACCGACGCGTTCGCGGTCGACGTACTCGGCCCGGAGGGCAAGCCGGTCCGGCCCACGATGGGCTGCTACGGCATCGGTGTGTCGCGAGCGGTCGCGTCGGTCGCCGAGCAGCACCACGACGACCGGGGGCTGGTCTGGCCGGCCGAGGTCGCGCCGTGCGACGTACACCTGGTGGCGGCCGGGAAGGGGCCGCAGCTCGACGCGGCGCTGGAGCTCGGCGGGCGGCTCTCCGCCGCCGGCCTGCGGGTGCTTGTCGACGACCGCACCCACGTCTCGGCCGGGGTGAAGTTCACCGACGCCGAGCTGATTGGCATCCCGCGCGCCGTCGTGGTCGGCCGCCGGCTGGCCGAGGGGTACGTCGAGCTGCGTGACCGGGCCTCCGGCGAGCGGATCGAGTTGCCGCTGGACGGCCTGGTCGAGCGCCTGCTCGACGAGTCGCGTGGGGCGCGCCGCAACGGGGTGTAGCGGACGCGCCACGGGGTACCGCAAACGGATCGACCAAGGTGTTTCGGAGGCTCTCATGTACCGGGTCAGTGACGTGATGACCAAGCAGGTGGTCTACCTGCCCGCGGAGACCCCCCTGGACGAGGCGGCCAGGGTGATGAAGGAGTCGGACATCGGCGATGTCGTGGTCACCGACGGAGCCACCCTGGCCGGCATGCTGACCGACCGCGACATCGTGGTGCGGGCGGTCGCCGAGCGGGCCGACCCGGGGAGCACCACCATCGGTTCGATCGTCACCCGCGAGGTGGTGATGATCGAGCAGCACTGCACCGCGGGCGAGGCGGCCGCGCTGATGCGCGAGCGCAACATCCGGCGCGTCCTCGTCTGCGACAGCGACCGCAAGCTGGTCGGCATCGTCTCCCTCGGCGACCTGGCCATGCAGCTCGACCCGAACTCCGCGCTGAGCGACATCAGCGAGGCCGCCCCGAACGTGTGATCCGCCCGACCCGGTGCCTCCCGGCCGACCCCGGAGGGCGCCGGGTCACCGGCGGTAGCCTGGCGGTCATGTCCGAGATGCCGAGCAAGCTGGCCGAGATCGTCGACGAGTTCGCCAGCGCCCCGCGCGACGTGGTGCTGGAGATGCTGCTGGAGTTCTCCGACGTGATCCCGCCGCTGCCCGAGGGTGTGGACCGGGGCGACCTGGAGCAGGTCCCGGAGTGCCAGACCGCCTTCTTCCTGCGTGCCGAGGTCAACCCGGACCGGACGGTGAGCACCATCTTCGACTGTCCGCCGGAGGCGCCGACCACCCGGGCGTTCGCCGGCATCCTCGCCGAGGGGCTGGCGGGCGCGAGCGCCGAGGACGTGCTGGCCGTGCCGGACGACCTCTACCAGCGGATGGGCCTGGCCCAGGCGATCAGCCCGCTGCGGATCCGTGGCGGCAGCGCAATCCTGGCCCGGCTGAAGCGGCAGGTCCGGGAACAGATCTCCTGATCGACGGGTTGTCGCTGGTCATGGAGATCGAGATCTACGCCGACGTCGTCTGCCCCTGGTGCTGGATCGGCAAGCGCCGCCTGGAGCAGGCCCTGGAGCGGTACGACGGCGAGGTGACCGTCCGGTTCCGGCCGTTCCAGCTGGACCCGACGCCGGTGACCGAGCCGAAGCCGCTCATCGAGGCGCTGGGCGCGAAGTTCGGTGGCCGGGACCAGGCCGAGGGCATGGCCGCCCACGTCACCCAGGTCGCCAGGGGCGCGGGGATCGAGATGCACTTCGACCGCGCGGTGGCCGCGAACACCTTCGAGGCGCACCGGCTGGTCCGGTTCGCCACCGAGCGGGGCCGGGCCGCCGAGCTGGTCGAGCGGCTCTACCGGGCGCACTTCCAGGACGGGATCGACGTCGGGTCGACCGACGCGCTGGTCAAGCTGGCCGCCGAGGTGGGGCTGGACGAGACCGAGGCCCGGGACTACCTGGAGTCGAACCTCGGTCGCCGGGAGGTGGCCGCCGACCTGAGCGAGGCGCACCAGATCGGCGTCTCCAGCGTGCCGACCTTCGTGCTCGCCGGGAAGTACGCCGTGACCGGTGCCCAGGAGCCGGAGACCCTGCTGGCCGCACTCCACGAGGTGGCCCAGCGCGAAGCGTCCGCGTGATGTTTCACGTGGAACAAGATCGATGCGGGTGACGGCCTAGGCCGGTCGGGCCAGGTCCTCCACCACGGTTGCCCCGGGCAGCGCGCCGAGCGCCGGCCCGGGCAACGCGATCTTGCTGTGCCGCACGCCGGAGCCGATGATCACGTGCGGCGTGGCGATCACGCGCGAGTCGACCAGGATCGGCCAGTCCTCCGGGAGCCCGATCGGGGTGATCCCGCCGTACTCCATCCCGGTCAGCTCGACCGCCTCGGCCATCGGCGCGAAGCTCGCCTTGCGCACGTCGAGCATCCGGCGGACCACGCCGTTCACGTCGGCCCGGGTGGTGGCGAGCACCATGCAGGCCGCGTACCGGATCTCGCCGCCCCGCTTGCCGGCGACCACCACGCAGTTGGCCGACTCCTCCAGCCCCACCTCGTACGCCGCGCAGAACGCCGCCGTGTCGGCCAGCTCGGCGTCGATCGGGGCGACCAGCACGTCGTCCACGTCCACCGGAGCCTCGTCCGGCCACCGCTCGATCGCGGCGGCCACCGGCGCGGCCAGCAGGTCCAGTCGGGTACGGGCGGGCTCGGTCTTCAGCGTCCCCATCACGGCTGCGATCCTCGCACCCGCCGGACGGCTCCGCTCACCGACGTCCCGACCGGTCCGGATCGCGGACGGGGTCGACGGCTCAGCTGCCGGTGAGGAAGGCGTTCTCCCGGGCGAACGTCCGGTCCTGGTGGGTCGCCAGTTCCTCGGCCCGCAGGGCCTGGGCGCGGTGGGTCTCGACGTCCTCGATGCCGTGCCGGACCCCGAGCCGGATCACGCCGTAGAGGAAGACGAAGCCGAAGACGTAAAGGATCACGGTGGTGAGGAAGACCAGCATGCGGCCACGGTAGGGCGGCCCCGAACCGCAAGAGGTTTCATCTCCGGCCGGTTCCCCCGTACGTGTCGGCGAGGTGGTCGGCCCAGGTGCGGGTGCCGGTCGGGGTGGCGGTGGTGGTGAGCCCGCCGGCGCGCAACTCCCGGGCGAGCCGCCCCGGGATCCGCACCGGCAGCAACGGACGGCGCGACCGCCGGGCCTCCCGCCAGGCGCGGGCCGCCTCGTCGTAGCGGAGCACCTCCGGGCCGCCGAACTCCTCGATCCGCCCCGACGGGCCGGCGGCCAGCATCCCGGCGAGCCGGCCCGCCACCTCGCCGGGGTCGACCGGCTGGGCGAGCACCTTCGGGTCCCCGAGCACCGGGCCGAGCCGGCTCGCGGCCCGCAGCAGGTCCTCGAGGAACTCCGGGAACTGGGTCGCCCGCAGCACGCTCCACGGCACCGGCCCGGCCGCCACCACCTGCTCGGCCGCGAGCTTGTGCCGGTAGTAGCCGAGCGGCACCCGGTCGACGCCGACGATCGAGACGTAGACCAGGTGGCCCACCGCCGCGTGCCCGGCGGCCAGCGCCAGCCGGCGGGTGCCCAGCACGTCGATCTCGTGGGTGCGGCGGTTCGGCGAGGAGGCCAGGTGCAGCACGGCCTCCATCCCGTCGACCGCCGCGGCCAGCCCCTCACCGGTGGCGAGGTCGGCCGCCACCCACTCGACTCCGGCGTCGGCCCGGGGCCGCCGGCTCACGGCGCGGACCGTGTGGCCCTCGTCGCGCAGCCGGGGCAGCGCCACCCGCCCGAGCCGTCCACTCGCCCCGGTCACCAGCACCCGCATCCCGTACTCCCCCCTCCACGTGCCGCTCCCTCCCGGACGGCGGCGGCCGGCCCGAGGTGACCGGCTGTGCGGCGGCTCACCCCCGGCGGCTCGACTCCAGCAGGTCGAGCACGGTCACCAGCGCGAAGAACGCGATCACCACCTCGCTGACCACCCAGCCGTGCCGGTCGGCCCAAATCCGCAGCCGGGGCAGCGCCGTCGCGGCCCGCCCGCGGGCCAGCAGCAGGATGAGCAGCGGCACGGCGAGCAGCCCGAGAGTCAGCAGGACGAACGGCAGCAGGTGCCACCACGCCAGATCGTGCCGGGCGACGCTGGCGCCCACGGCGGCCATGGTGAGGTCGTCGCTCGGGGCGGTCGCGAAGAGCACCACCCCGAGGCGCAGGGCGTATCCCGGCCCGGCCCGCCGGAGCGGCTCCATCCAGCGGGGCGGGCCGGTCCGGTGCCGGCGCAGGAAGACGACCGCCGCCAGGACCACCAGCAGCGCCAGCACCGCCCAGTCGATCCAGACCGCGGTCCGTTCGAACCGGGCGACGTCGGTTGCCGCCCGCGCCTCCGCGCCGCGGAGCACCCTGGTGAGCAGCCAGCTCAGCGTCACCCCGGTGACGACCACCACGCCCGCACCGGCGAGGTACCCGAGCGAGGCGGCCCGAGGTCGCTCGGCCGAGGCGAGGAGGACCGCCGCGACCACCTGCGTCCCGGCCACCATCACCACGGCCAGCGGCAGGATGGTCAGGAAGTTCATGGCCCGCCCATCCTCCCGGCCCGCCGGCCGGCCCGGGCCGCTTTGCCCGGATCACCGGCGGGCGAGCACCACCCGGCCGGCGAGGAGCACGCCCAGCAGGCCGCAGCCGGCCGCCACGGCCAGCGTCGTCGCGTAGCTCGCCCGGCCCGGCGCCGAGCCGGCGGCCAGCACGGCACCGGTCAGCGCCAGCACGGTCGCGGCGGAGAGCGAGTCGCCCAGTTGCAGTGCCGAGCTGTTCCGGCCCTGCTCGGCCGGGGCCGACAGGTCCAGGGTGAGCACCGACAAGGACGGGTAGAGCAGTCCCATGCCGAGGCCGGCGACGGCCCAGGCGAGCACCGCGGGCGCCACCGGCACGGCCGGCAGGAGGGCCAGCGTGACGCCGGCCGTGCCGGCGGCGATGCAGGCCAGCCCGATCCGGGGCAGGGTGGCGGCGGAGCGTGGCGCGGCGATCCGGCCCTGGATCCACGAGCCCACCGACCAGGAGAGCGCGCCGACGGTCAGCACCAGCCCGGCCGCGGTCGGCGAGAAACCCCGCTCCCGGGACAGCATCAGCGGGATCACCACCTCCGCCCCGGCGAACGCCGCCGAGGCCAGGCCGCGCAGGCCGATCACGGTCGGCAGCCCCCGGGCGGCCCGCAGGAACCCCGCCGGCAGCAGCCGCGGTACGCAGACCAGCAGCCCCGCCAGCGCCGCACCGATCAGCCCCGCGGCGAGCGCGCCGCGCTGCTGCCCCCCGTAGTGCAGCAGTGCGGCGCTCGCCCCCGCCCCGCAGGCCCAGCCGATCCGGGCCAGCGCACCGGCCGGCGGCCGGGCCGGCACCGCCGCGCCCAGCGCCCGCAGTCCCGGCTGAACCAGCAGCACCGCCGGCACCGCGACCGCCGGCACCGCGAGGAACACCCAGCGCCAGCCCAGGTGCTCGACGATCAGCCCGGCCAGCGCCGGACCGACGAGCGACGGCACCACCCAGGCCGCGGCGAACGCGGCGAACACCCGCCGCCGCAACTCCTCCGGGTACGCCTGCCCGACGATCACGTAGAGCGCCACGGAGAGCAGGCCGGAGCCGAAGCCCTGCACGACCCGCCCGACGACCAGTACCTCCATGGTGGGCGCGGCGCCCGCCACCACGAGACCCGCCACGAACCAGGCGACCCCGTGCCACATGGCCGGGCGCGGCCCCCGGGCGTCGCACCAGATGCCGGAGGCGACCATGGCGACCACGCCCGAGGCGAACGGGCCGCCGAAGGCGAGCGCGTACAGGCCGAGGCCGTCCAGGGTGCGGGCGACGGTCGGCATGGCGGTGCCCACCGCGAGCGCCTCGAAGGCGAGCAGCGACACCAGGGCGACGCTGCCCACGGTCATCGCCCGCAGCCGCGGCGACCAGAGGTGTGCGGGCGGGGTCGGCGGCGCGGCGGTGACGGTCATGGGCTCAAGCCTCGGACCTCAACCGGGATTGAGGTCAACGGTGAGCCCCGTCTCGTCAGGCCGACTCCAGGGCCTCACCCACCCCCTTCACCAGTCCCGAATAGTGCTGGTCGGCCAGAAAGTGCCCGGCGGTGATGACCAGGGCCATCGGCCACTCGATGACCTGGAGCGCGGCGAGCACTCCCAGCCCCGCGTAGTAGGCCAGCTTGTCGGGCGGCGGCACCGCCACCTCACCCAACATCGGGATCTCCACCCGCCGGCAGTAGGTATTGATCATTTCCCGCGACCCGCTGAGATTTCTGGTCAGCGTGCTCATCCGCGCCTCCCCGGTTCCGACGACGACAGCGATCTTCCGAGCGGCTTTCCACCGGCCTCCCCGTCCATGCCCCGGGCAGCACGGAAACTTCCTCCACCGGAGGGGCATAACGGACGCCGCGGCGGGAAGTCGGGCTCGCCGGGACGAGGTGCGGGAGGCGAGATGGCGTACGAGGACGGGAGCACCGGGAAGCGGGGCCGGGAGCCCGGCCGTACGCCTCGATGACGTCGCTGGGCCGCGTCGCCGGCCTCCTGCTGTCGCCGGCCGCCGTCCCCGACGCGGTGGCCCGGGTCGCGCGTACCGTCGCCACCGCCGTGCCGGACACCGCCCGTAGCGTCGGGTCCGCCCTGCCGGAGACGGCCCGGAACGCCGTGCCGGACAGCGTCGCCGACGCGGCGGGGACCGTGGGCGCGGCGGCGGCCCGGCTGGCCCGCCTCGCCGGGCTGACCCGGCGCCGGGTCTGGTCGCGCGACGGCCGGCACCACATCGAGGTGCACGGCGTCTGCCAGGACGGCGGCGACCAGCTGGCCCGGCAGGTCGAGGGGGCGCTGGAAGCGATGCCCGGCGTGGCCTGGGCCCGGGTCAACGCGCCGTCCGGCCGGGTGATCGTGGCGGTCGAGGAGCCGAAGCCGAAGCTGCGCGATCTGATCGCCACGGTGGCGCGGACCGAACGGGTCTGCCCGCACGAGCCGGACCCCGAGATCCCGCCACCGCATCCGCCCGAGGAGGGACCGCGCACGCCCCGCACCATGGGCGCGCTGGCCTCGGATGCGCTCGGCCTGACCATCTCGGCGGCCACCCGGATCCTGCCGTTCGCCCCGATCCCCGCCGAGGCGGCCGGCCTCCTCGGCGCCGTCGACCTGCACCCGAAGCTGCACGCCCTCGCCGACCGGGGCCTGCGCGCCGATCCCCGCGCCGACCTGCTCTTCCCGCTCGCCGAGGCAGTCGTCCAGGGGCTCACGGGCGGCTGGGCCGGCATCGTGCTCGACGGCGCGCAGCGGGTGGTGCAGTGGGGCGAGGCGCGGGCCCAGCTCGCCGCCTGGACGAAGGCCGAGCCGAGGCTGACCGGCGAGCCGGACCGCGCGGTCGCCCGGGTGCCGGACGGCGAGCGGCCCTGCCCGGTCCCGGACGGCCCGGTCGAGCGCTACGCGAGCCGGATCCTCGCCGCGGGGGCGGCGGCCGGGGCGGCGGCGCTGCCGGTGGCCGGCGGGAAGCGGGCCGCCGCGCTGGCCCTGTCGTCACTGCCGAAGGCCCCGGGCAGCGGCCGCGAGGGGTACGCCGCCCAGCTCGGTTGGATGCTCGCCCGGCGCGGTGTGATCGCCATGGACCGCGGCGTGCTGCGCGAGCTGGACCGGATCGACACGGTGCTGCTGGACGCCGCGGTCCTCGGCTCCGACCGGGGTGTGCTGGCCGACCTGGCGCCGCTGCCCGGTGCGGACACCGGTCAGGTGGCCGGCCGGGCGTTCGCCCTGTTCGACCCGGCCGACCCCGACGCCGTCCGGAACGCCGACGGCTGGCGGCTCGGCCCGCTGGACCAGTTGGACGCCGACGACCCCGGGGACACCCCGGACAGCGCACGGCTGCGCGGGGACGGCGGCCGGCTGCTCGGGCTGGCCGAGGGCGGGCGGCTCGCCGCCGTGCTGCGGGTCGAGCCGGAGCCCGTACCGGGGGTGGACGCCCTGGCGACCGCCACTCGCCAGGCCGGCCTGCGGCTCGTGGTCGCTGGCGACGACGACGGCCGGTACGACTTCGCCGACGCCCTCGTGCCCGGCGGCGGCCGGATCGGCGACTCGGTCCGCGACCTGCAGCGCGAGGGCGCCGTGGTGCTGGTGGTCTCCGGTGACCGGGCGGCGCTCGGCGCCGCCGACTGCGGGCTGGGCGTCTCCGCACCGGAGGACCTGCCGCCCTGGGGGGCCCACCTGCTGGTCGGCGACGACCTGCGGATCCCCGCCCTGATCATCGACGCGACCGGGGTGGCCCGGCGGATGACCGGGCAGAACATCCGGATCGCGATGGCCGGCACCGGGCTGGGGGCGCTGGGCGCGTTCACCGCCGACCGGCAGCGGCTGCCCCGCCCGACCCTCGCCGCGGTGAACGGCGCCGCCGCCCTCGCCTTCGCCCACGGCGTCTGGCGGGCCCACCGGCTGCCGGACCGGACCCGCACGCCCGCGCCCGCGCTCACGGCCTGGCACCTGATGCCCGTGGGGACCGTCCTCGACCAGCTCGGCACCCACGCCGGAGGGCTGAGCGGCGAGGAGGCGGCCCGCCGCCGGCGCGCCGTCACCGGGGACGGGCCCGGGCAGGGGCCGACCGGGCTGCTCCGCGCCTTCGTGGAGGAACTGTCCAACCCGCTCACCCCGGTGCTCGCCGCCGGGGCGGTGCTCTCCGCGACGTTCGGTTCGCTTGTCGACGCCGCCCTGGTCGGCGGCGTGGTGGGCGGCTCGGCGCTGATCGGCGCGGTGCACCAGCGCAACACCGAACGATCCCTGGCCGCGCTGCTGTCCCGCTCGGCGGTGACCGCCCGGGTCCTGCGCGACGGCGCGGAGCGGGTGGTGGCCGCCGAGGATCTGGTCGCCGGGGACGTGGTCGTGCTGGGGTCCGGCGACGCCGTCCCGGCCGACTGCCGGGTGCTGACCAGCGACGGGCTGGAGGCCGACGAGTCGTCCCTGACCGGCGAGTCGCTGCCGGTGGGCAAGAGCCCCGAGCCGGTGGTGGCCGCCGCGATCGCCGAGCGGCACTCGATGCTCTACGAGGGCACCACCGTCGCGGCCGGCCACGGCACCGCCGTGGTGGTGGCCACCGGCGAGGAGACCGAGGCGGGGCGCAGTCTCGCCCTGGCCCGGCAGGCACCCCCGGCCAGCGGGGTGGAGAGCCGGCTCGGGAAGCTGACCAGCGCCGCCGTGCCGCTGGCCGCGGGCTCGGCCGTCGCGGTGGCCGGGGCGGGGCTGCTCCGGGGCGTACCCCTGGTGGAGACGGCGGCGACCGCCGCGAACCTGGCCGTGGCCTCGGTGCCCGAGGGGTTGCCGTTCCTGGTCAGCGCCGCGCAGCTGGCGGCGGCGCGGCGGCTGGCCGAGCACGGCGCGCTGGTGCGCAACCCGCGGACCATCGAGGCGTTGGGCCGCGTCGACGTGCTCTGCTTCGACAAGACCGGCACGCTCACCGAGGGGAAGCTGCTGCTGGCCGGGGTGGGCGGCGACGTCGACCGGTACGCCCCGCCGGACCGGCTGGACGAGCCGCTGCGGCTGACGCTGGCCGCCGCGCTGCGGGCCACCCCGGCGGCGGCCGACCCGGACCAGCTGCCCCAGCAGACCGACCGCGCGGTACGCCGCGGCGCGGGCACCGCCGACGTCGTGGAGCAGACGGGCGCTCCGGACTGGACGGCGGTGGGCGGGCTGCCGTTCGAGCCGTCCCGGGGGTACCACGCCACGGTCGGCCGCACCGCCGACGGGCTGCTGCTCAGCGTGAAGGGGGCGCCCGAGTCGGTGCTGCCGCGCTGCGCGGCCCGGCGGACCGGCGGGGGCGACACGCCGCTGGACCCGGCCGGCCGGGACGCCCTGCACGCGATGCTCGCCGAGCGGGCCGGGGCCGGGCACCGCATCCTGGCCGTGGCCGAGTGCCGGGTGGCGGCCGAGTCGGTGACCGACGAGCAGGTCGACGGGCTGGTCTTCGTCGGCTTCCTGGCCCTCGCCGACGGGGTGCGGGACAGCGCCGCTCCCGCGGTGCGGCGGATCCGGCAGGCCGGCGTGCACACCGTGATGATCACCGGAGACCACCCGGCCACCGCCGAGGCGATCGCCGCGACCATCAGCCCCGACCACGGCGAGCAGCGGGTGGTCACGGCCACCGAGCTGGACCGGCTCGACGACGAGGCCCTCGCGGAGCGGCTCATGGCCACCGACGTGGTGGCCCGCTGCACCCCGGCGCACAAGGTGCGGATCATCCAGGCGTTGCAGCATCGGGGCCGGACGGTGGCGATGACCGGCGACGGCGCCAACGACGCCCCGGCCATCCGCCTGGCCGACGTGGGCATCGCGCTCGGCCAGCGCGGCACCCCGGCGGCCCGCGCCGCCGCCGACCTGGTGGTCACCGACGACCGGCTGGAGACGATCATCGCCACCCTCGTGGAGGGGCGGGCCATGTGGTCGTCGGTCCGCCACGCGCTGAGCATCCTGGTCGGCGGCAACCTCGGCGAGATCGCGTTCAGCGTGCTGACCGCCGCCGGCACCGGCCGGTCGGCGCTCACCGGCCGGCAACTGCTGCTGGTCAACCTGCTCACCGACCTGGCGCCGGCACTGGCCATCGCGGTCCGCCCGCCCGCCTCCGACGGGGCCGACCACCTGCTGCGGGAGGGACCCGACACGTCGCTCGGCGAGACGCTGACCCGGGAGATCGCGCTGCGGGCCGCCGCCACCACGCTGGGCGCGACCGCCGGCTGGACGATCGCCCGGTGGACCGGCCGGGAGCGCCGGGCCGGCACGGTCGCGCTCGCCTCACTGGTCGGCACCCAGCTCGGCCAGACCGTCCTTGCCGGCGGCACCAGCCCCGCCGTGCTGGCCTCCACCGCCGCCTCGATCGGCGCCCTGATCATCGTGGTGCAGACGCCCGGGGTCAGCCAGTTCTTCGGCTGCACCCCGCTCGGGCCGGTAGGATGGAGCATCGCCGCCGGTTCCGCACTCGGGGCCACCTTCGCCAACGGCGCGCTGACCCGACTGGTCGACCGCCTGCCCCAACGCGGCACCCGCCCGCATGGGGAGGCCGATCAGGGGTACGGCGAGGAGCATGACGCCTGAGGTGACCTTCGTCGGTACGGCGACGACCCTGCTGCGGCTCGGCGGGTTCACCCTCCTCACCGACCCGAACTTCCTGCACCGGGGCCAGCGGGCCTACCTCGGCAAGGGGCTGTGGTCGAAGCGGAGCACCGACCCGGCGCTGACCATTCCCGAGCTGCCCGCCCTGGACGCCGTGGTCCTGTCCCACCTGCACGGCGACCACTTCGACCGGGTGGCCCGGCGCGGGCTGGACCGCTCCCTGCCGATCGTCACCACACCCCAGGCGGAGCGGAAGCTGCGCCGCTGGGGGTTCCAGGCGGCGGAAGGGTTGCCCACCTGGCGGTCGTACGAGCTGCACCGCGGGGACGAGACGGTGCGGCTGACCGCGCTGCCCGGCCAGCACGGGCCCGGCGCGCTGGACCGGCTGCTGCCCGACGTGATGGGCACCCTGGTCGACCTGGAGCAGGCCGGCCAGCGCCGGTTCCGGCTCTACGTCACCGGCGACACGCTGCGCCGTCCGCAGCTCGCGCAGATTCCCGAACGGTTCCCGGACATCGACGCCATGCTGATCCACCTCGGCGGCACCCGGATCGCCGGCATCCTGCTCACCATGGACGCGCGGCAGGGCGCCGACGTGGTGGAGCTGATCCGCCCCCGGCTCACTGTGCCGATCCACTACGACGACTACCCGGTGTTCCGCTCCCCGCTGCGGCACTTCGTCGAGGAGGCCCGCCGGCGCGGCTTCGTCCGGCAGGTCCGCACCATCCACCGTGGGGAGACCGTCCCGCTGACCCCCTGACGTGGGTCGCCGCCCCGTCCGGCGCACGGCCGGAGGGGCGGCGGAAGGGACCCGGTCAGGCGCGCTCGGAGATGGCCTCGATGAGGTCACCCACCGGGCGTTCCGGCAGCGAGCGGGCCACGTCGGCGACGGCCACGATCCCGACGAGCTCGTGCCCGTCGATCACCGGCAGCCGGCGTACCTTGTGCTGGCCCATGGTCCGCAGGATCTCGGCCGCGTCGTCGTCCGCGCCGATGGTCACGGCCTCGCCCTGGGCCAGCTCACCGGCGGTCACGTCGGCCGGATCCTTGCCCTGGGCCAGCACCTTCACCACGATGTCCCGGTCGGTCACCATGCCCTTGAGGCGGTTGTCGTCGCCGCAGATCGGCAGCGAGCCCACCCCGAGCTCGGCCATCCGTCGGGCGGCGGTCCGGAGGTCGTCCTGCTCCCGGACACAGCTCACGTCGTTGGTCATGATCTCGCGTGCGGTCGGCATTGGCATGACACCTCACTTTCGGGGGGTTGTTGTCCGTACTCCTACCCCCGGCGGCGGCAGCCATGCGGCGGTGGAAATGGGTTCGCCGGCGGGCCTCCGCGGTGGCTAGGGTGCCGCCGTGCCGTCACCCCGCCTGGAGCAGATCACCCCGGACAACGTCCTGGCCGCCTGCGCGATCGCCGTCCGCCCCGACCAGGAAGGGCTGGTCGCCCCGGTGGCGCGGTCGCTGGCCGAGGCGTACGCCCAGCCGGCGGTCGCCTGGCCGCGCCTGATCGTCGACGACGACCGGCCGGTGGGCTTCCTGATGGCCTTCCTCGACATCCAATGGCGTGCGGACGACCCGACCGATGTCCGCTCGGGGCTGTGGCGGCTGAACATCGCCGCCGACGAGCAGGGCCGGGGCTACGGACGGTTCGCCGTGGCGGCGCTCGCCGACGAGCTGCGCCGCCGGGGCACCGACCGGATGTTCGTCACCTGGGCGCCCGGCCCGCACAGCCCGGAACGCTTCTACCACCGCCTCGGCTTCTCGCGCACCGGCGAGACGAGCGGCGACCAGGTGGTCGGCGTGCTGGCCCTCTGACGGGTCAGTGCCAGGTGGCGGCGGCCCGCCGCAACCGGTCGTTGATCGCCCGACCCACCCCGACCTCCGGTACCGGCTCGGCGACGATCTCGGTGACCCCGGTGGCGTCGAGCCGGTGCAGGGCGTCGAAGAGGCGCGCGGCCGCGGCCGTCAGGTCACCCTCGGGCGACAACACCTCCACCGCCGCCCAGTCACCCCGCGCCGGTGGCTCCCGGAAGGCCAGGAACCCGCGCCCGCCGCCGTCCCCCTCGGCCGCCGCACCCAACCGCAGCGGGGTACGCGGGGCGTAGTGCGCGGCCAGCGTCCCGGGCGCGACCGGCTGGCCCGAGCTGCCCTGGCGTACCTCGACCGGACCGGCCACCTCGACCAGCGCCTCCACCGGCAGCGCGCCCAGCCGGAGCACCACCGGCCGCCCGGCCCGGGCGTCCACGATGGTCGACTCGATCCCGCACCGGGTCGGCCCGCCGTCGAGCACCACGTCCACGGCGGCGCCCAGCCCGGCCACCACGTGCTCGGCCCGGGTGGGGCTGAGCTGCCCGAACCGGTTGGCGCTGGGCGCGGCCACCGGCACCCCGGCGGCGGCGATCAGCGCCCGCGCGGAGGGCTCGTCGGGCACCCGCACGGCCATGGTGTCCAGGCCGGACGTGACGATCGGCGGAATCGCCGCCGGCCGGTCCACGATCAGGGTGAGCGGGCCGGGCCAGAAGCGCTCCACCAGCGCGGCCACCGCGGGTGGCACCGCGCCGACCAGACCGGGCAGGTCGGCGGCGTCGGCCAGGTGGCTGATCAGGGGGTCGAAGCTGGGCCGGGCCTTCGCCTCGAAGATGCGTGCCGCCGCCCGGGCGTCCAGCGCGTTCGCGCCCAGCCCGTAGACCGTCTCGGTGGGGAAGGCGACCAGCCCGCCGGAGCGCAGGACGGCGGCGGCCTCGGCGATGCCGCTCTCGGCCGGCAGGACGCGCGGGGATCCGGTGCTCACGCACCCGACGCTAGCCTGCCGGAGCGGCCGGCCCGGCACTACCCTGCCCCCATGGGCAGGCGGGTGGCGCTGGCGGTGGCCGCCCTCCTCGTGGTGGTCGGGGGTCTCGGCCTGCTGACCGCGCTGCCGGCCGTCCAGCGGGCCATCTCGCCGGACGCCGAGCCCAGGCCCCTCCCGCTGCGCGTCAGCGGCCCCCGTTATGAGCACCTCACCGTCGACCTCGACCCCGGCCGGTACGCCGTCTGGGCCACCAGGCCGACCAGCGCACCGGACCGCGACCGCTGCCAGGTGACCGGCCCGGACGGGCGGCCGGTGCCGGCGGCCGAACCCGGGCACGTGGTCGAGTGGACCGAGGTGGCCACCGACGACACGCTCTGGACCTGGATGTCGACCTTCGCCGCCCCGGTGGCCGGCGGCTACCACCTCACCTGCCGGCTCGACCCCGACGGCGCCGGCCAGCAGTACGCGGTCACCCGGGAACCAGACCGCCGGCTCGCCCTGCGCCTGCGGCTGGCGCCCTGGCGGGGTCTGCTGGTGGCGGCCCTGCCGGCCGGTCTCGTGGTCCTCGCCATGACGCTGACCTGGCGCCGCCGGGCCGAGTGAACTCGTTTGCGGCCACCGCCGGGGCGGTCCAGGATGATCGCCGTGACCCGGATGAAGATGCACGCCGACGAGGTGCACACCGACGTCGACCTGGTCCGCCGGCTGCTCGCCGGGCAGTTCCCGCAGTGGACCGACCGGCCGCTCCGCCTCGTCCCCTCGCACGGGACGGACCACGACGTCTACCGGCTCGGCGAGGACCTGGCGGTGCGGCTGCCCCGGATCGGCTGGGCCACGCAGCAGGCGGCCCGGGAGGCCGAGTGGCTGCCCCGGCTCGCCCCGCACCTGCCGCTCGCCCTGCCCGTGCCGCTGGCCATGGGCGGCCCCGCGGAGGGCTACCCGTTCGACTGGTCGGTCTACGAGTGGCTGCCCGGTGAGAGCGCCAGCACCGCCTCGTACGACCCGGACGCGGCGGCCGTCGACCTGGCCGCCTTCATCGCCGCGCTGCGGCGGATCGACACCGCCGGGGCGTTCCCCCGGCCACCCCGGGCCCGGGGTGCGGACCTCGCGGAACTGGACGAGGCGGTCCGCGACGCGGTGCGCCGGCTCGGCGACCGGGTCGACGGCCCCGCGGTGCTGCGCGCCTGGCAGGAGTCCCTGGACGCACCGGCCTGGCGCGGACCGGGTTTCTGGCTGCACGGCGACCTGCTGCCGGGCAACCTGCTGGTGGTCGGCGGCCGGCTCTCCGCGGTCATCGACTTCGGCGGGCTCAACGTCGGCGACCCGGCCTGCGACCTGCAACCGGCGTGGAACCTGTTCACGGGCGGCAGCCGTGCCCGGTTCCGCGCCGAACTGGCGGTGGACGATGCCTCCTGGCTGCGCGGCCGGGGCTGGGCGCTGCTCCAGGCGGTGATCGCCCTGCCCTACTACTGGGACACCAACCCGGGGATCGTCCGGCAGACCTCCCACGCGCTGCGCGAGGTGCTCGCCGACGCGGCCGCCCGCTACTGAGCGGTGTCGGGCCGGTCGGCCGCGTCCCGGTCGGTGTCCGGCAGGGTGGGCGCGTCGGTCGGGTAGAGGCCGGCGACGAACCCGTACACCTGGTCGCCGGAGCGGGGGATCTGGGCGAAGCGGCGGGCGAGCGCCTGGACCTCCGCCCAGAACGTCCGCACCTCATCGACCGGGATGCGCGCGTGGACGAGCGTGCACCGCAGGTCGTCGGCGGCGTGGGCGGCGGCGGCCTCGGCGGCGGCCTCGGCGAGGCCGTTGATGCGCGCGACGACCTGCTTGTCCTCGGGCCGGTTGAGCACGCCGACGTAGAACGTGCGGGCGACCCGGCCGTAGAACCGCTCCTCGATGGCGCGGACCCGTCGCGTCCGTACCACCCGGAGCAGGCCGGCGTCGACCAGCAGGTTCACGTGGTAGGCCACGCTGCTCTTCGGGCGGTCGACCGCACGGGCCATCTCGTTGACCGTCGCGGCCCGCTCCAGGAGCAGCTCCAGCAGCGTGGACCGCAGCGGGTCGGCCAGTGCGCGCAACTGCTCGGGTGCGCTGACCACGAGCATCTCGTCGAGGTCGTAATCCGGGATCTGCTGATTGACCGACATTTCTCGACCGTTCTAGAATTCTGGATCATTCGATCGCTCTGGTTCGTTGACAGGAGTCTAGAGATGGCCGAGATCATCCTCTTCCACCACATCCAGGGGCTCACCGACGGCGTCCACGCCTTCGCCGACCAGCTGCGCGCCGGCGGGCACACCGTGCACACACCCGACCTGTTCGACGGCGAGCGCCCGCCGACCATCGAGGACGGCGCCGCGCTGACCAGGCGCATCGGCGGCGCGGTGCTCGACGAGCGCGCCGACCGGGTCGTGGCCGAGCTGCCGAAGGAGCTCGTCTACGCCGGCATCTCGTGGGGCGCCGCCACCGCGCAACGGCTCGCCCAGACCCGGGCCGGCGCCCGCGGCGCCCTGCTCTACGAGTCGTGCCTGCCGGTCACCGGCGAATGGGCCGTCGGGCCGTGGCCCGACGGTGTCCCCGTGCAGATCCACGGCATGGACAAGGACCCGTTCTTCGCGCTGGAGGGCGACATCGACTCCGCCCGCGAGCTGGTCGGCATCGTCGGGCCCGAGCGGGGCGAGCTGTACGTCTACCCGGGCGAGGCGCACCTGTTCACCGACAGCTCGCTGCCCACCTACGATGCCGACGCGACGGCGCTCGTGGTGCGGCGCTCGCGGGAGTTCCTCGGCCGGCTGGGCTGACCCGTCAGCGGCACAGCACCGCCACGTTCACCACGAACCCCGGCGAGCGGCGCAGCCGCACCGGCTGCGCCGAAACCGCCTTGTCGGCCTGCGGGCCCGTCTCTACGGTGCAGGGATGCTCTCGCGAACGCTGACGGTGACCTTCGACGCACACGACCCGGCCCGCCTGGCGCGGTTCTGGGCCGGGCTGCTCGACCGGGAGGTCGTCGAGGACGCCGGCGCTGTGCTCCTGCCGGGCGATGACACGCAGGTCGGCCTCCGGTTCGTCCCGAGCAACACGAAAAAGGCGGGGCGGAACCGCATCCACCTCCACCTGACCAGCGCCCGGCCCGGCGATCAGGAGCACACGGTGGCGACGGCGCTGGAGCTCGGCGGCGGCCACCTCGACGTCGGGCAGCGCCCCGAGGAGGGGCACATCGTCCTCGCCGACCCCGAGGACAACGAGTTCTGCGTGATCGAAGCGGGCAACGGCTTCCTCGCCGGGTGCGGCCTGCTCGGGGAACTCGCCTGCGACGGCACCCGGGAGGTGGGCCTCTTCTGGAGCGCGGCGCTGGACTGGCCGCTGGTGTGGGACCAGGACGAGGAGACCGCGATCCAGTCACCGCACGGCGGCACGAAGGTCGCGTGGGGAGGCCCGCCCGTGACCCCGAAGAAGGCGAGGAACCGGCAGCGCTTCGACCTCGCCCCGGCCGGCGGCGACCAGCAGGCGGAGGTCGACAGGCTGGTCTCCCTCGGAGCCACCCGACTCGACGTCGGTGAGGACGGCGCCGTCGAGCTGGCCGATCCCGACGGCAACGAGTTCCGCGTCCGGCGGAACTGACCAGTCACGCCGGAGCAGCGAGCATGGTCACCACTGCCGACATGAATGCCGACGAGGTCCACACGGTTCTGGACGCTCTCACCGCCGCCGGCTGCACCGCGTGGATCAGCGGCGGATGGGGTGTGGACGCGTTGTCCGGACAGCAGAGTCGTCCACACCGGGACCTGGACCTGGCGATTCCCGCGGAGCAGGAAGCAGCGGCCCTGCTTGCTCTCGGCCGGCTGGGTTACGTCATCGACACCGACTGGCGCCCGGTACGCGTCGAGGTCGTCGCCGAGGGACGAGGCCGGGTGGATCTTCATCCGCTCACGTTCGACGAGGTTGGCCACGGCCACCAGGCCGGCCTGGATGGCAGCAGCTTCCGCTGGCCGAGGGAGTGCTTCACCACCGGCACCATCGCCGGTCGCCCGGCCAACTGCATCTCGGTGGAGCAGCAACTGCTCTTCCACAGCGGGTACGAGCCGCGCGACATCGACCGCGCCGACCTGGCCCTTCTGCACACACTCGCAGCGGAGGCGGAGCGGGCTGGCGACATCGACCGGCAGAGTCGCACTCCGCCGGTCCCCACCGCAGCTCGGTAAGGTCGTCCGCATGGCTGACGCTGTCGTGATTCCCGGCGCCCGGTTCGGTCCGGGCGCTCCCCTGCTGATGTACGCCGGCGACGTGGCGGAACGGCGGGGCGCGACGGTACGTCGACACTCGTGGTCGCGGGAGTTCCCTCAGCTCGACCAGCCAGAGATCGAAGGCTGGGTCGGCGGTGAGATCGCCCCGCTGATCGACACCGTCGGCGGTCGACCACTGCTGATCGGCAAGTCGCTGGGCACGAATGCGGCAGCGATCGCCGCCGAAAGATCGTTGCCCGCCGTGTGGCTCACGCCCCTGCTCACCCTGCCGTGGGTGGCTGACGCGCTGGGCCGCGCGACCGCGCCGTTCCTGCTCGTGGGTGGCACTGGCGACAAAGTATGGGACGGTGACATCGCCCGCCGGTTGACGCCCCATGTGCTGGAGGTCGAGGGCGCGGATCACGGCATGTACGTACCCGGGCCGCTGACCGAGTCGATCGCGGTGCTCGGTCGGGTCGTGGTCGCCGTGGAGGAGTTCCTCGACGCGATTCGCTGGCCCAGCTAGCCCCTGGTCCCGCTCCGCACCCGCACCCGCCGGCTGCCTGATCGACGTCTCTCGGCTCAGCCGATCACGGGTGGGGACGGCTGGTGATGCCGTCCAGGATGGTGGTCAGGTTGTGGTGGAAGGTTTCCTCGGCGCTGAGGTGGGCGCCGTCGACGACGAGCCGGGCGACAGTCGGATAGCGACCCGTTTCGAGCATCCGGTTCAGGTAGGGCCCGAGGCTGGTCTGCCAGGCGGTCAGGTCGGTGCCGGTGGAACGGGCCGTGCGTCGCTCGGTGACCTCCCTGCGGAGCGCTCCGGTGATGAAGGCGTTGAGGGCGCCCAGGGCTCGCTGGAGGTCGTCGATGTCGCGTACCCCGGGGGCCTGGCTGAGCGCCGCCGCGGTGGATTCGCCCACGGCGAGCGCGTGAGGTCCCAGATGTGGCCTGGCGCCGTGCAGGTCGGCGAACCACTCGTGCGCAAGGGCGGCGTCCCGGGTGCGGTGGACGATGGCCAGGACCGTGGCGCGCCACCCGGAGTGCTGGCCGGCCTCGGCGATCTCGGCGTAGACGGCGTCGACCATCAGGTCGAGCAGCTCGGATCTGTTGACCACGTAGTCGTAGAGCCGCATCGGACCGACGCCGAGCTCCTTCGCGATCTTGCGTACCGACAGCCCGTCGAGGCCGTCCGCGTCCGCGAGCCGGATCGCCGTGGCGGCGATCTTCTCGCGGCTCAGCGGCACCGGCGCCGCCCGGGGTCGAGGCTCGGGCCGTTCCCAGACGGGCACGGGTGCGCTACCGTACGGCGTATCCATGAGATACAGCGTACGGCAAAGGGGATGACGATGCGAATCGCGATCGCCGGCGGTGGCCTCGGCGGCCTGACGCTGGCCCGGATCCTGCACCGGCACGGCATCGACGCGGCGGTGTACGAGCGCGAGGCCAGCCGAACCGCGCGAACACAGGGCGGATCGCTCGACCTGCACCCGGAGTCCGGGCAACAGGCCCTGGCCGAGGCGGGTCTCGCCGGCCGGTTCCGCACCGAGGCGCGGCCGGAGGGCGAGGAACATCGCATCCTCGACCCGGCCGGACGCACCCTCGTGCACCACACGCCACAACCCGGCTCGTTCTCCGGACGGCCCGAGATCGACCGGAGGGCGCTGCGTGACCTGCTGCTCGATTCGCTTCCGGGCGACGCGGTCGCGTGGCAGCACCGGCTCGTCGCGGCGACCCCACGACCGGACGGGGGCTTCGAGCTGACGTTCGACGGCGGCCACCGCGCCGACTGCGACATCCTCATCGGCGCGGACGGCGCGCGTTCGGTCGTCCGGTCGCTGCTGACCGACGCACAGCTTTCCTACGTGGCGACCCTGGTCGAGCTGAGCATCAGCGACGCCGACCGGCGCCACCCGGATCTCGCCGAGCTGGTCGGCCCCGGCAACCTGTGGTGCATCGGCGTGAACCAGATCCTTGCCGCGCAACGCCTCGGCGACGGCACCATCCGAGTCGGGATCTCCCTGCGCGCGGAAGACCGCGGCCTCGACACCTACCGCAGCAAGCGGGCTCTGCTGGACCTGTTCGAAGGCTGGGACCCAGGCCTCACCGCACTCATCGAAGCCGGCGACGGCGCGCCGACACCTCGCCGGATCGAAGCGATGCCCATCGGCACGCGCTGGGCCCACCGGCCGGGCATCACCCTCATCGGTGACGCCGCACACCTCATGCCGCCGGTCGGCGAGGGCGCCAATCAGGCGATGCTCGACGCCGCCGAACTCGCCGGCGAACTCGCCGCCAACGCCGCCGACCCCGACTCGGCCATCCGGGCGTACGAGGAGGCGATGTTCACAAGGACCCACGCGATCGCCGAGATGTCCGCGCGGGTCCAGGCCATGATGCTGTCTCCCACCGCGGCGGACGACATCATCCGCTTCTTCACCCGGCGACCCAGCGAGCCGGCGCCCGCGGGTTGAGAACGGAGGGGGCGGGGCCCGGACTGCGGGCGGGGGACCCCAATTCGGTTGCGGGGGCGCGATGCCGGGACTTGGCTAACCGTCATGTCTGCACCCTCACCGATCTTCGTAGCGGGTACGGGTCGTTCGGGAACCTCGCAGCTCGCGGACATTCTCGGCGAGCACCCGCAGATCCACCGGATCCCGATGGAGACGCGGTTCATCGTCGATCCGGGTGGCTTACGGGACCTGACGGACGCCCTCACGATTCGGTATGACCCGATTGTCGGCGAGGACGCCCTGCGCAGGCTGAGCGACTTCCTGACCGTGCGAGTGCCCGGCCGGCGCGACGACCGCGGCAAGACCGTTCCCGAGGTCGTCGGCGAACGGCACTACTGGGACGCGGTGCGACGGCTGTGGCCGCAGCTCGTCGCGTGCACGTTCGACGAGTCCGTGCCCGAGGCAGGGGCCGGGCAGGCCGGGCCGTTCGAGTTGCGAAGTCGCCGGCGGGTGATCCCGAGGTATTTCAGCGACCGGCGTGAACTGCTCGGGATCCTCCGCCGCACGGTCGACACGATGTTCGGCGGAGCCGCCGCCGATGCGGGTAAGCCGGCCTGGTGCGAGAAGACGCCGTTCAACCTTCTGTGCATGGACTTCCTCTGGGAACTCGTCCCGGAGGCGACCATCGTCCACATCAAACGCCACCCGGTCGCGGTGGTCGCGTCCCACGTCGACCAGCCATGGGCACCACCCACGGTCGACGGCGCGCTCGCGTGGCTCAAACCCGTCTACGACCGATGGCTCGACTGGAAGGCCACGGTGGATCTGACGGACAAGCGGTATGTCGAGGTGAAAGCCGAGGATCTCGCGGCCGACTGGCCCGGGCAGCGGCGCGCCCTGTTCGAACGGCTCGGTGTCGACGACTTCGCGACCCCGTCGGCGTTCGAGTCACACAGGGTGGCCAATCGCAACGACCAGTTCGACCCCGGCACCCGCGAGCTCGTCGAACGAACACTCGGCGCTGTCATCCCGGCCATGGGATACGCGTAGATCAAAGACCTTGCGGTGTGTCCGCCGCAGGTCGGGGACCGTATGGGTGGAGCCCAGGGGACGTGAACCCCTAACCCCTGCCTTGCAAAGATCAAGACTGCTGTCGGCCGGTGTCGATGAGCGCCGTTGACCTGCTCGCCTTGTCGGTCGCTGTCGCTCGTCACCCACGCCTGTCGGCCGGCTTGGCTGTACCGATGGCTGTACAGCCAAGCGCTCTCGCGGCCTTGCGTCCGCCCACGGTCTGGCTACATGATCCGCTCACCGCGAAATTGGAGGAGCACATGGGCGCCTGGGATGACGGTCCGTTTGACAACGACAGCGCCGCCGACTGGTGCGGCGACCTCCACGATGCCGATCCGTCTGCACGGGCGGGAGTGGTTCGTGGTGCCCTGACAATGGCAGCACTCAACACCGGTTATCTCGACCATGACGATGCCGCATCGGCCATCGCTGCGGCCGCGATCGTGGCATCTCAGATGCCCGGCGGAGAGCCGATAACCTCGCCCTACGCACCGGACTTCCTGCTTGCTGGCGAATCCCTTGACCTGGACGACGACCTGCCGCAGCTGGCAGTCGAGGCACTTGACCGGGTCCTCGGCGACGACTCGGAGTGGCGAAGCCTATGGGGCGAGGGAGGAGCGAGTGAGTTTCCGCAGATTAACAAGCTCCGCGCAGTGCTGTCCGGACCGCCCGAACTGCCCGGTCAGATCTCGCTGCTTTGAACTGGCCGGAAGATCACTGAGGACCCCTCGCTGCGCGTACCGCTCCTCCCCCTCAAGCCCATCTCCGCCGTGAGTCCGCACATCGTGCGAACGGCTCCGCCCGGGATCACGGTGGAGGTGGACGGCCCCATCTCTGTCGAAGATCCCCGCCGGAGGCATCGGATCCGGTCCTTGGCGCAGTCTGCAATCGGCCGGCGCGGCCCGCTTGCGGGCCGCCTTGATCCTCAAGAGGTCAATTCGGCAGTGCGCGGGCCCCAGCGGTTGTCCTCCGCCGGCTGATGTGCGACACACGTCTGTCAACTGCAACAGGCGCGCGGATCGCGGCGGATGTGCGCACTAGATCATGCTCCGCAGGGATTCTGTCGGGCGTTCTCGGGGCCGGGCCGATCACACTGCCGCCAGGGAGAACGCGTTCCGGTAGTGGGCTCACTCGTCGTGGTAGCGGGGGTCGGCGGCTTCCTCGCGCGCCCAGTCACGCATATTGCGGTAGCGCTCGACGGTCTGCCACGGTTCCTTGCGGACGAAGTCGCTGCCGATGGCGTCGTAGAGGGTGCAGGCCTGCTTGAAGTACCGGCCGTAGGTCAGCGCAAAAGCGAAATGGTTCCAGAGGATGGGTGTCAGGGTTGTGGTCTCGTAGTCGTCATGCCAGAACGACTGCTCGGCCGCGTCGTAGGTCTCTGAGGCGACGTCCGGGCGCTGGTAGTACCGGGTTTCGCCGTTCTCGCTCTCCCAGCGGAAGTTGCGATGCACCTTCATGATCAGTAAGGGAACATTGGTGGCGGGGCAGGCCGCGGTTCGCTCCCGGGCGAACCGGAAGGCTTCGTCCCAGCTGCCGCCCCACTTGGGCAACAGGCTGTCGAGCATTGTCAAGTGCCCAAACAAGTGGGACGGATCGATCTCGATAAGTCGATTGAATCGCCGCCAACGCTCCTCGGCTGGCAGTTGACGGTTGCGGCTCAGGGAGATCTTGTAGTGCCACGCCTCAGCCAGCGCCGGATGGCGGTCCAGAGCCTGATCGAGGAGATTCTCGGCGAGTTCCAAGCGCTGGAACCAGACGGGCCAGGCGTCCTTGGGCACGGTGCTAGCCCGGCCATCTCCGCGGGCTTCGCCGGCCCAGGAGATCGCGCGGGCGCCGCCGATGAGTAGCGGCAGCGGATCATCCGGCTGGGCCCGTATTGGTCCGTCGATCCACTCCTCGACTCCGTGGGTAGCGGCAGCAACCTGGACGTAGTACATGAAGTGCTCTTTATCGGCCGCCGCGAGGATTCTGCGGGCCGCGCCCCACTCCCGATCCAGCAGCGCCTCGTTCAAAAGTTCTGACTCGTCGTCGAGGAAGCCGCCGATCGCTAACTCGTCGGCGCCGCCCGAGAGCTCCTGCTTCTTCTTGAAGAACCGCACAGCGGTGCAGAGTAGGGGTGTCTCCCGCATTGCGGATCATGCATTCGGTCGGTGCCCGGCGGGACAAGGGTCTGCAACAGCGCCCAATGCCATCCGCTCATCGGCAGATCCGGATGCCGTCGGCGGTCCGGGCCAGTGGCGGCAGCGGAGGTCCGCAGCGCGCGCCTGGTCAGAACTTGGGCTCGACCGATGAGGGCAGCATGTCGGCCCACTTGCGTAGTACGTCGACGGCCTGGTCGCGTAGGGCTCCTTCGGCAACCTCTTCGCGCAGTGACCGGCGGTCGGCCGGCAGGGCGACCTCGCGGTAGAACTGAAGGTCTTCGATGCCGTAGGTGGCTACGTCGTGGCTGCTGGCTTCGATGATTAGGCGGGGGATGCGTGCCCAGTAGCAGGCCATGAGGCACATGGGGCATGGCTCGCTGCTGGCGTAGGAGTCGCAGCGGGTGCGCCAGGCGAAGGAACGGCTCGCGGCCGGGGAGCTGTGGTCGGATCTGGGCCTGGTCTTCGCCAGCACCATCGGCACAGCGATGGAGCCGCGGAACGTCAACGGCGCTTCGAGCAGCTCCGCGCGGCGGCCGGCCTGGATTGGCTGCACCTGCACGACCTGCGGCACGCGTTCGCCACGTTCCTGCTCGACCAGGGCGAGGAGCTGCGCACGGTAATGGAACTGCTCGGGCACTCCACGATCCGGATGACGGCCGACACCTACGGGCACGTCCTGCCGGCGCGGGCTCGTCAAGCGGCCTCGGCCATCGATCGGGTACTGGGCGAGGAGGAGACGGCGCGACGGCTTGGCCGTACGAATGGCTGTACTCGGAACCGAGGTCAACCAAGGAAAGTGCTGGTGGAGCCCAGGGGACTTGAACCCCCAACCCGCAGACCTGCGTCACATCGTAGAGAAGCGAGCCGACAGATACTCCGAACTCGATCGAGTCCGTCACCGTCTCTCGACTTCTTACACCTGTTGCGGTGCCGATCTGTACTGGCGATGTACTAGTTGATCTTAGAGGAGGCGCCGCCTCAACGATGTCGATCTCGGCTGGAGTCGGTCGCCGAGGTCACCGGTTGTCGTACTTCGAAGCCCTTGACACCGGCGGGTGAGGTCGCGCCCGGAATCAGCTGGGTGGTCATCCGCCCTCAGAGGTGATCACACCTGACGACAGGAAATGAGCATTAAGCACCCTTAAGACCGCTTAGCCCCTTTAAGTCGCTACTGTCTGTAGTCTTCCAACGAAAGCCGAAGACCTTATCACACCCCTGCGACAGAACCGCCACCACAAGATGTTGACGCTTAAGCGCCAAGGGCTGCTACATGTTGGGGTTCAGTGACAGGCGTCACACTTTGCCGAAGAGCGATTCAGACACACGGACTGTGACGTGACGTTTGGTAGGCTTGAAGGTGCGCAACGCGAGAACCCCGGCGGGTCGAACCGTCGAAGGTCGACGCTTCGCCCAAGCCGGGGTTCCGCAGAGATTGGCTGTCTCAAGTTGGAACTCTAATAGAGGATTCCGCTCCCTGTGTACCTACAGGAGAGTGGGATTTCTCTCTGGGCTGGCGTCAGCGTGCGCGGGAGTCGGGTGATGGACACCCGCTCGGCACGGAGGAGGCGCCATGCGTTTCAGCGAGTACTACGGCATCCAGCTCACGGACCAGGACGACTGGTTCGACACCTACCTCCCCACGGACACCAATCTGTGCGTGGACCCGTTCCTCATCTACCCGGACACCGACGAGCGCTGGTTCGAGGCGCACAACCACATCCTCGACTTCTTCGGTCTGGTGTTCCGGCTGGTTCGCGAGTCGAAGGGCGACGAGAAGTCCCTGGCCTGGAAGCAGGCCCAGACGCTCCTGATGTTCCCCGAGCCTGCTGAGTTCTGCCTGGGCGTGGCGGACGGCACCCCCAACGGCTCGGGGTCCGGCCGAGGGCTGCAGCAGGGCATGCTCGAGGGCGTCAAGACGGCTCTTGGTCTCGGCATCGACAACGTCCCTCACATGGAGATGCTCGGCCTCTTCCAGGGCGGCATGGGGCTGGATCGGATCAGCGACGCCGTCTGCAACATCCTGAAGAGCTTCTTCATCCGCTACACCCAGGACGTGGCCCGCCGCCACAACGTGCCCATGCAGCCGTTCCGCGTCCGCAACGCCGCGTGGAGCGATGAGTTCGCCTGCTGGCTCCCGCGAGAGGTGGAGCTTCCGGTCAACCCCTTCGTCGACAAGCCCGGGCCCGTCCTCCTGGCGCCGAAGCGCTTCCTCAAGGACATTCCTGTGGTTACAGCCAACGGGTTCTGGAGCTACGCCTGGCGCAACCACAGCGACGAGCTGCGGGGCAACTTCAACTACGACATCGCACGGCACGTCGACAGCCGCCAGAAGGCCAAGCTCGCCCGGCAGAACCCGGACGTTGTCGCCGCCTATCTCGCCGCCCTGGAGCAGAAGGATCACGAGCCCTACCCGGTGGACCGGGACCCGGCGCTCCGAGTCCGGTGGTGGGAGGTCGGCGGTCAGATCGCCGCCCGCTCGCCGCTGTCCTACCTGCCGCGCAACCAGTCGGAGTTCCCCGACTTCGTTGACGCGGTGATCCAGGCGTTCCGGCACGGGATCGAGCACCAGGACGAGTGGCAGATGCTCTGGCACCGCGGCGTGTCCATGCCGGAGAAGAAGGTTCAGGCTCTCTTCCGGAGCTGCGCCAAGCACTACTGCAAGGCGAACGACATCAGCATGACCGGCGAGGCCAACGCCGGCCGCGGCCCCGTCGACTTCCAGTTCGCCCAGGGCTGGGTCGCTCGAACGGTGGTCGAGATGAAGCTGATGTCCAACTCGAAGTTCTGGGACGGTCTCCTCGCCCAGACCCCTCAGTACGCCATGTCGGAGGAGGTCCACATCGCCTTCTTCGTGGCGATCGCCTACACCGACGAGGAGATGTCGGAGAGTCAGATCAACAAGGTCGCGAAGGCGGCCCGGATCGCGTCGGATCGGTACAAGGTCGAGATCCGGCCCATCGTGATCGACGCCCGCCACAAGACCTCGGCGTCCAAGCTCAGGCCGCCTCAGGAGATGCGTAACCAGCTGCACAGCGCGGAGGATGACGAGGCGGCGGCGTAAGAACCCTGACCGGGACCGGGCGATGGATGCCTACCTGTCGCCCGGTCCCGGCGCCGAGGCTGAAGGCGACCGCTTTTCCCTGTAGTCGGTGAACCCTAACGAAGGACGGACAGAAGGTCTTGGACTCGGAGCCGGTGATCTCAAACCTGACCAACCTCGACACCGACCGGATGGTGCGGAACCTCGCCAAGCTCGACACCGACCGGATGGTCCGCAACCTCAGCATCACCACCGACCAGGTGATCCGGAACCTCGCCAAGCTCGACACCGACCGGATGGTCCGCAACCTCAGCATCACCACCGACCGGGTGATCCGGAACCTCGCCGGCCTCGACACCGACCGGCTTCTCAGGAGTTCGCTCGTCGCGCTTGAACCTGAAGCGCTGGTCTCCGGGGCACTCAGTGGCACCACGAGCATGGCAGGAGTCGCGATCGATGAATCTCTACTTGATCTGGCACAGGCGGTAGATAGGGCTTGCCTTGATCGCGGTGTTGAGGCTACTTCTCTCGGCGCTGTTTGGGTTGATTCCTTGCGAGATCTGCGGAATTGGGTTGTTGAGCCCGTTCCAAAGTGGGCCACTATTAGCTTCGCCTTCTTCCTGATCACCACTTGGTGGTTGACGTTGAAGACCGAACACCCGGACGTGGCCGATATGATTGAAGTACCGTTTTGGTTCGTCGTGACTCTGCTGATTGGGCTGGCCGCGAACGCGAAGAAGAAGTAGATCTACTTCACCCAGCCTTCCTCTCGTCTGCCACACGAGCCTCAATGACCGGTGCAAACATAAGCTGAACTGCTTGATTGAAGCCGAAACGACGAGCTGAATTAGCTTGTCAGACCATGAAATACCAGGATAGAGGAGCGGCGATGGTGGTCAGCGCTGGAAATGCTAACGCCATGCCTGCGGACAGAAACAGTGAAAGTCATGACTTTCGGCCCCTTAAACGTCGCACTCTAATCGTTGCAGTCATCCTTTCGGTGCTGGGCATTGCAGGGCTTGCGTCTTGGATGTGGTTTGCGGCGCAGGTGCCTGCTGTCGACGCGCGCTCGTCCTTGACTGATGCGCAAGAGGCAGATCTTGCTGTCAGAAAGGCTCAGCTCCGAGCGGACATCATCCGCAACTCTCTCGGTGCCGCAGCGGGCGTCGGTGGCCTGTCAGCGCTCGCGATCGCAATTCGACGGCAGTACGTTAAGGAGCGTACTGACCTTAGAGATCAGAAACATCAGGATCGAACAGCGGACGCAACGGAGCACGACGCCCTCGAGCGGCGCAAGACCGAACTCTACGTCAAAGCCTCAGATCAGCT